>SCRO01000073.1 GCA_004298505.1 Rhodanobacter sp. | reverse complement strand
GATGGTGATCGACTGCGCCAAGGGCGTGGAGGAGCGCACGATCAAGCTGATGGAGGTGTGCCGCCTGCGCGACACGCCGATCATGACCTTCATCAACAAGCTCGACCGCGAGGGCCGCTCACCAATCGAGCTGCTGGACGAAGTCGAGTCGGTGCTGGGCATCGCCTGCGCCCCGCTGACCTGGCCGATCGGCATGGGCAAGCAGCTCAAGGGTGTGTATCACCTGGCGCTGGACGAGGTGCACATCTTCGAGCCGGGCAAGAACTTCACCCGACAGGATTCGACCATCTTCAAGGGTCTGGACGCACCCGGTCTGCTGGAACGCATCGGCGCCGAGGCGATGCGCGAACTACGCGAGGAGCTGGAGCTGGTGCAGGGCGCCGCGCCATCGTTCGACCTCGACGAGTACCTGGCCGGCAGGCAGACGCCGGTGTTCTTCGGCTCGGCGGTGAACAGTTTCGGCGTGCAGTTGTTGCTGGATTTCTTCGTGGAGAACGCACCCGCGCCGCAGCCGCGCGACACCACCACGCGCGCGATCCAGCCGGAGGAGGAGAAGCTGTCCGGCTTTGTGTTCAAGATCCAGGCCAACATGGACCCGGCACACCGCGACCGCGTCGCCTTCATGCGCGTGTGCTCGGGCACCTACAACGCCGGCATGAAGATGATCCAGACCCGCACCGGCAAGGAAGTGCGCATCGCCAACGCGCTGACCTTCATGGCCAGCGATCGCGAGATCGTCGAGACCGCCTATCCGGGCGACGTGATCGGCCTACACAACCACGGCACCATCACCATCGGCGACACTTTCACCGAAGGCGAATTGATCAAGTTCACCGGCATTCCCAACTTCGCACCGGAACTGTTCCGTCGCGCACGCCTGCGCGATCCGCTGAAGATGAAGGCCTTGCAGAAGGGTTTGGCGCAACTGTCCGAGGAAGGCGCCACCCAGTTCTTCCGGCCGCTGATGTCGAACGACCTGATCCTGGGTGCGGTCGGCGTGCTGCAGTTCGAGGTAGTCGCGTATCGGTTGAAGGACGAATACAACGTCGACGCTGCGTTCGAACCGGTGACGGTGACCACCGCACGCTGGGTGCACTGCAACGACGAGAAGAAGCTGGACGAGTTCAAGGAGAAGAACGCGATGCACCTGGCCATCGACGGCGCCGGCGAGCTGGTCTACATCGCGCCAACCCGGGTCAACCTGCAACTGACCCAGGAACGCTGGCCGCAGGTGCGCTTCGACAACACCCGCGAACATGCGGCGGCAGTGGACGCCTGAGCTTCGACCGCCCCAAGTCCCGCCAGGCCCATCGCCCGCGGCAACGCGAGCGCAGAACCGCGTCACGCTGGTAGCCTTGGCGCTCCCCGCACGGAGTCACGTCAGCATGCCGGCACCCAGGATCGCTTTCGTCATGCCGCCCGGTACACCGGGCTGGCAACGCTGGCTGGTGCTGTCGCCCGCGGCCCGCATCGTGTTCTTCGCCGCGATGCTGATTGGCTTCGGGTATTCCGTCGAAACATTCGTGGCCATGTCGGGTTGGGCGATGAAATCGGCCAGCCCGCTGCAACACGCCCTGGCCAACCTGAGCGTGCAATTGCTGCCGGTCCTGGCCGGCTACCTGATCCTGGTCAAGCTGATCGAGCGACGGCGCCTTGACGAACTTGCACCGCGCGACATGCCCGGGTTCGGCGCCGCTGGCCTGGTCATCGGCGCCGTACTGTTCAGCCTCGTGGTGGCCGTGTTGTGGCTGGCCGGCAGCTACCACGTCACCGGCACCAACCCCCAAGTGGACTGGCTGCCGGCCGTACTGGTCAGCGGCATCGGCGCCGGCATCGGCGAGGAAATCGTGGTACGCGGGGCGCTGTTTCGTATCGTCGAGGAAGGGCTGGGCACGTGGTGGGCACTACTGATCTCGGCACTGTTTTTTGGTGCTGCACACATCGCCAACCCGGCCGCTACCTGGTGGAGTTCGGCGGCCATCGCGATCGAGGCCGGCGTGCTGCTGGCCTTGCTGTATGCCGTCACCCGTTCGCTGTGGACCTGCATCGGCCTGCACGCCGCGTGGAACATCACGCAGGGCACCGTGTACGGCATCCCGGTATCGGGCACCAAGGCGAATGGCTGGCTGGTGTCGCGTCGCACCGGAGCGGACTGGCTCAGCGGCGGTGCGTTCGGTGCGGAGGCCTCGGTGGTGGCGCTCACGCTGTGCCTGATGCTGTCGGTGATCTTGCTGGTGATCGCACTGCGACGTCATTCGATCGTACCCTCACCAGGCCGGCGCCGAACCCGCTGATACCGCTCGGCTGTACGGGCGTGGCGATTCCCATATATCGATGTGGTTGTGCACGCGGCGCCGGTCACGCATCCGCACTTCGCAGCGACCCGGCTCCAGCACCTCGAAGTGCGGCGCAATCGTGGCGAAGCAAGGTGCCTTGAGGCAGATGGCGCGGGAAAACGCCCAGCGTCCGGCGGGCCAGCGCGCTATCCGGCGGTAGACAGACAACACCGGCGCTGTCATCGATCAACTTCCGCCAGTGTGACCGCTGCCGAGTGCTCAGCCGTCGACGAGGCGTGCCGGTCGGCCCTGGTCACCGCCGCGCGCAACTCGTCAGTATCGAAATCGTCCACTGATATGAACTCGAACACCCCCTCGCGCACGCGCTTGAGCAGCGCGGCCTCGCTGGCATCGAGCACGCCGGCCTGCTCTGCTTCAGCCAACTGCTCGATGTAATCGTGCGACTTGAACTGGCCCGTCTTCAACGCCTTGCCGAACTTGCGGTCCACCGGTTCGGCCGCAATCACGTCGGGCAACAGCGCATTCATGCGGCCGATCGTGTTGTTTGGCGTGGGTCTGCGATAGACCCACTCGACCAGCCGGTCACGCGCCTCGTTGGGCGCGGTGAGCAAGGCGGCGACGCGGCGGCCCAGGCGATCGGATGGCGGTACTTCGCGGCGCCCCAGCGGGAATACCAGCACACGCAGTAGCCATGCCACCGGGCGCACCGGAAAGTTGCGGATTGCGCCGTCCAGCGCGTTCTGGGTCAGCCACATGCATTCGTGGAAGCCCCAGGCCAGGAACGGGCGATCCGCCTCGGGCCGACGATTGTCCTCGTACTGCTTGAGCATGCTGCTGGCGATATACAGATAGCTGAGCACATCACCCAGGCGCGCCGACAACTTCTCCTTGAATTTCAGCTTGCCGCCCAACACGCCCATGAACACGTCGGCGCACAAGGCCAGCGCCGCAGAATAGCGATCCAGCTTGCGGTAGTAGCGGCGCGTATAGGCGTCGCCGGCGCTGTCGCCGATGCTCGAACCGGTGAGGCTGATCGCGAAACTGCGCACGGCGTTGGAGATGCCAAAGCCGATGTGCTTGAACAGCAGGCGGTCGAACGTTTTCAGCTGCTCGCTGCGATCGGTGATCGCCAACGCCTGCATTTCCTTCAGCACGTACGGATGGCAGCGGATCGCACCCTGGCCGAAGATCATCAGGCTGCGCGTCATGATGTTCGCGCCCTCGACCGTGATCGCGATCGGCACACTGGCCCAGCCACGCCCGGCATAGTTTTTCGGACCCAGCTGCACCGCCTTGCCACCATGCACATCCATCGTGTCGTTGGCCACCTGCCGCGCCCAGTTGGTGGCGTGGTACTTCGCGATCGCCGAGGTGACCGCCGGTTTCTCGCCGCGGTCGACCGCCGCCGCCGTGGCGCGGGAGAGTGCGGCAGTGGCATAGGCCAGGCCACCGATGCGCGCCAGCGCTTCCTCGACCCCCTCGAAACGGGCCACCGCCAGTCCGAACTGCTTGCGCATGCGCGCATAGGTGCCGGTGGCCAGTGCCGAGGCGCGCATCGCGCCGGTGGCGTTGGAGGGCAGCGAAATCGCGCGGCCGACCGACAACACTTCCACCAGCATGCGCCAGCCGTGGCCGGCCATCTTCGGCCCGCCGATCAGCACCGACAGCGGCGCAAACATGTCCTTGCCGCGCACCGGTCCGTTCTGGAACGGGATGTTCAGCGGGAAGTGGCGCCGACCGATCTCAAGCCCTGGCGTCGAGCGTGGCAGCAGCGCGAGGGTGATGCCGAGGTCTTCCTTGTCACCCAGCAAGTGTTCCGGGTCGTACATGCGGAACGCCAGCCCGACCACCGTGGCCACCGGCGCCAGTGTGATGTAACGCTTGTCGAAGGTGAGTTTGATGCCCAGCGTCTCGACCCCGTCGACCAGTTGCTTGCAGACGATGCCTACATCGGGAATCGAGGTGGCATCGGAGCCGGCGTAGGGGCCGGTCAGGGCAAAACAGGGAATCTCCTCGCCCACCGCCAGTTTCGGCAGGTAATAGTCCTTCTGCTCGTCGCTGCCGTAATGCAGCAGCAACTCGGCTGGTCCGAGCGAGTTCGGCACGGCCACCGTCGAGGAAACCGTCGCCGACATTGTGGCCAGTTTCTGCAGCACCGCCGAATGCGCCAGCGCGGAGAACTGCAGGCCGCCGTACTGCTTGGGAATGATCATGCCGAAGAACTTGTTCTTCTTGATGAACTCCCACAGGTTCGGCGGCATGTCGGCCAGCTCGTGGGTGATCTGCCAGTCGTCGATCATCGCGCAGAGCTCTTCCACCGGGCCATCGAGAAAGGCCTGCTCTTCCACGCTCAGTTCCGGCTTGGGCTGCTTCAGCAGCTCGTGCCAGTCCGGCTTGCCGGAAAACAGCTCGCCCTCGAAGCCGACCGTGCCGGCCTCCAGCGCCGTCTGCTCGGTCTCGGAGAGTTTCGGGGTGACCTTGGCGAACAATTTGAGCAGCGGCGCGCTGATCTGCTGCCGGCGAAAATTTACCAGCAGCAGCGGCACCGCGATGAGCAGTTCGATGATCAGCAGGATCACCATGGTCACCGGCGCACGCGCCAGCAGACCGACTATCAGGGTGGTGACGATGGTAACGATCGCCCAGCTACGCAGGCGGCTGCGGTGGTAGGCACAGGCGCCGGTGGCAATCAGCGCCGCCAGCAGGGTCAGGATCACGGACATCTGAAGCACCTCGTCACGGTTGAACGACGCCGGCTTGTCGCGGCATCGCGGGGAAATCAAGGCTTTGCACGTAATGGATCACTTCGCGTGTAAATGCATCGTTGGCGTCACCGGCCAGCATGTGCGTGGCCTGCGGCAGCTCGACGTGTTGCGTCTGCGGCACCAGGTGCAAGAACTCCTCGACGGTGGCGCGCGACACCACGTCGCTGCGTGCACCGGACAGCAGCAGCACGGGGATCTCGATCTTCGCGGCAGCGGCAAGCAAACGTGGCTGATAACGCTCGCTTTCGCCTACCACGCCGCCGGCCAGCAAGGCCGGGTCCCAGTGCCAGCGCAGACGGCCGTCGCTGCCCTCGCGCAATAGCGGGCGCAATTGTTGCTCACTCTTGCGCTCGCGCCGCTGCGGCAGGTAAGCGGCAATCTGTTCGGCCGCCTCCGCGTAACCGGCAAAACCGTCCGGGTGCGCCTGCATGAAGCCGAGGATGCGTTCGACGCCGGCGGTTTCCCAACGCGGCGTGATGTCGACCAGCACCAGCGCGCAAAACGGTACCGGTCGCGTTTCCCCGGCGATCACCATGCCCAGCAGCCCGCCCATCGACGCACCCACCAGGATCGGCGGCTGTGGCTGCGTGGCAGCCAGGCGCAGCATGTCGTCGGCGAACTGGTCGATGCGGTAGTCACCATGCAGCACCCAATCACTTTCGCCATGACCGCGCGCATCAAAAGTCACGCAACGGCAACCCGCCGACGCCAGCGCGGACGCGGCACCGTTCCAGGCACCCCGCGTCTGCCCAAAGCCATGCGCAAACAGCAGGCAAGGACTGCCGCCCGGGTTGCGCGTCTGCACGCCCAGGTTGAGGTCGGCGCTGCGGAAGCGCTCGCTGCTCGAGGTGGAGTCGGTTTCAGCTACCATACGGATGAGTATGGATTGCCTTGGCGGCCGTCGTCAACCCTGTCCGTGAACCATGCGCCGGCCTACACCAGGCGCCGCCGGACGCACCACCACAAATACACGGCGTATGGCTACCATACGCACATGAATGTAAGCAGCAAGCCGGAACGCACCCGCCTGTCGGCGGAAAATTGGGAAGTCGCCGCCCTTGACCTGATCGCGGAACAGGGCGTCGGCGCACTCGCCGTGGAGGCCCTGGCGCGCCAGCTCGGCGTCACCAAGGGCAGCTTTTACTGGCACTTCCGCACGCGCGAGGCGCTGTTGGTTGCGGCGCTCGAACGCTGGGAACAGTATGGCGAGCGCGAGATCATCGAAGAGATTGCGCAGATCGCCGATCCACGCGAACGCCTGCCCGAGTTGTTTCGACGCGTCGCGCATGAGCTGCAGCCGCATCGCGTCTACGCCGCTCTGCTCAAGGCGCTGGATCACCCACAGGTCGTGCCGGTCATGGCGCGGGTGTCGCAGCGGCGAATGGAATTTCTGACCACGGCCTATCGCGAGGCCGGCCTTGCGCCGCCGCAAGCACTGAACCGGGCGCGGCTAACCTATGCAGCCTACGTGGGCTTCCTGCAGCTGAATTTCACCCTGGGTCTGCCACGCCTCAACCAGGAAGAGTTCGATGCCTACATCGAACACATGATCGCCACCCTCATCCCGGCCTGACCGAATTTCGAAAAACCTCCAAACGGCGCATGGTCGCGCCGTTCTTGTTGCGTCGCGCCTTGCAATACCAGTGCCCGCAAACTAGCGTTCCGCTTCCGTTTCTTCGTAATCCGCCGAGGGACAAGATGACCAGCAAGCTGGAAGCGCTTACGCAGTGGGTCAAGCAGGTGGCGACGCTGACCCGCCCCGCGAAGATTCACTGGTGCGATGGTTCGGATGCCGAATACCAGGCCCTGGTTCAGCAAATGCTGGCCGACGGCAGTCTGATCGAGCTCAACCAGCAAACCCATCCAGGCTGCTACCTGCACCGCTCCGATCCGAAGGACGTAGCCCGGGTCGAGCAGCTCACCCTGGTCTGCCATCCAAACCAGGACGACGCCGGCCCGAACAACCACTGGATGGACCCGGCCGCGGCGCACGCGAAGATCGACGCGCTGTTCAACGGTTGCATGCAAGGACGCACCCTGTACGTGATTCCGTACTGCATGGGCCCGATCGACTCGCCGCTGTCGCGTTGTGGGGTGGAGATCACCGACAGCGCGTACGTGGTCGCCAACATGAAGATCATGACCCGCATGGGCGCGCCCGCGCTGGCGCGCATCGAGCGCGAGGGGTCCTTCGTGAAGGGGCTGCACTCCACGGGCGAACTCGATCCCGAGCGGCGCTGGATCATGCACTTCCCAGCCGAGCTGTCGATCAAGTCCTATGGCTCCGGCTATGGCGGCAATGCCCTGCTCGGCAAGAAATGCCATGCGCTGCGGATCGCCAGCAAGCAGGCGCGCAGCGAAGGCTGGCTGGCCGAGCACATGCTGATCGTGGGCATCGAGAACCCGCAGGGCCAGACGCATTACATCGCCGCCGCCTTCCCTTCGGCCTGCGGCAAGACCAACCTGTCGATGCTGATTCCGCCGGAAGGCTATCGTCGTGGCGGCTGGAAAGTCTGGACGGTCGGTGACGACATCTGCTGGATGCACCCGGGCGCGGATGGAAGGCTGTACGCGATCAACCCGGAAGCCGGCTTCTTCGGCGTGGCACCGGGCACCAGCGACAACACCAACCCGAATGCCATGAAGAGCATCTCGCACGACACCATCTTCACCAATGTCGCGGTCAACGCCGACAACCAGCCCTGGTGGGAAGGCCTGCCCGGCACGCCGGTCACCGACTGGCAGGGTCGCCCGTATGACCCGGCCAACGGCCCGGCCGCGCATCCGAATTCGCGCTTCACGGTCAGCGTCAGGCAGTGCCCGACCTGGTCGGAGATGACCGAGGCGGCGCAAGGCGTGCCGATCAGCGCGATTGTGTTCGGTGGTCGCCGCCCGTCTTTGCTGCCGCTGGTGATGGAAGCGCGCGACTGGAGCCACGGCGTGCTGATGGGTGCGGCGATGGGCTCGGAAACCACCGCCGCGGCCACCGGCGCGGTCGGCGTGCTGCGTCGCGACTCGATGGCGATGAAGCCGTTCTGCGGCTACCACTACGGCGACTACTTCGCGCACTGGTTGTCATTCGACCGGCCCAGCGCGAAGTTGCCGAAGATCTTCCACGTCAACTGGTTCCGCAAGGGTGCCGACGGCAAGTTCCTGTGGCCCGGCTTCGGCGAAAACCTGCGCGTACTGGAATGGATGATCAACCGCGCCGAAGGCCACGTCAGCGGGATGGAAACGCCGATCGGCATCCTGCCTGCCGCGGGCGAGCTCAACCTGGAAGGGCTCAAGCTCGATCGTGCCCGGCTCGACGCACTGCTCGAGGTGGACGCCGTCGGCTGGCAGGCCGAACTGAACGCCATTGGCAACTACCTGGAAAGCTTCGCGCCGCGCCTGCCCGAGCGCCTGCGCCAGGAGCTGCAGCGCGTCGTCGAGGCATTGCGGAAAGCTGACGCCAAGCTGGCGCCTCTCGCTGCCGCCGCCTCCTGAGGCGAATGGCGCCGGCAACTGCGCAAATGGCGCCAGCCACGTGCGCGGGTTCAGAGATCCTGGTGGTACTGCACGTAAGGCGTGCGCGACTGATCTGGTTCCGGACCGGCCGGGGTGTTCGCCCGCGAGCCGGACGACCACAGGTTTTGCGCGCCAACGCTGAGCGACCCACGCCACGGCAGGCGCCAAGTCACACCCAGATCGATGCTGTTCCAGCGTTTGTCGGTATACAGACCGCCCGGAATGCCGGCTTCGGGCTGCATGGTTCGACCCGTTACCACGCCGCTCAGCCGGCCGTGGTCGACACCGAAACTCAGTGCCTTCTGATCGAGCACGTTGACGCCCAGCAGATTGCCCGGCAACAGATAAACACGACCAACGCTGGCACCCAGGTCGAGGCCGCTCTTGTTGCCCAGGGCCAACCGGCCGCGCGCGTTGAGTTGATTGCTGCTGTCGAAAGCGGACAGCCCATCAACCCCCGGGGCGGCGCCCGGCAGCACTCTCGGCAACACCACATTGCGATTAGACGCGCTGGCGGTGCCGACACTCAGCCCGACGCTGTAGTTGCCGGCATCGTAGGTCGCCCCCACTTCGCTGCCAACTATCCTGGAATTCTGGTTGAGCCATGCGCGCTGGCTGACTTCGGCGTGCGCCGTGAGCGGGCCCACGCCATACTGCAAGCCTGTCCGGAGCATGCTGCCAGCATCGCCCGGGTGTATGTTCCAGGATGCACGCAGAGGCGACATCGGGTCGGCCGCAGCGCCGCTGTCGGCCTTGAGCACGAGCACGCGGTTGCTGGGGCCGCGCCACAGCGGCACACTGAGGTCGGCGCCAGGCGTACCCAACCCGGCCTGCGGTTGCGCCAGCAGATGCTCGGCCTGGGCATTGTCGCCGCTCACGGACTGGCCTGCCGCCGCAAACGGCAACAGTACAATCAACAGCAGGGCAGGCAGACGACGCATGAGCGTTTGACCGATCACTCGATGAGGACGAAGCTTTCCGGGTAGGAAGTGTACTTCATTTTACGTTTTACTAACAGCCCGAAACCCGCACCAACGCACAGATTCATACCGGACTGTTGCACGTCTTGACTCCTCCAAACCGGCTCGGTTCCCGTTATGATCCGGCTGGCAGGAGTGTCGACCTACCCTGTCAAACGGGTTTGACCTCGATCCTGTCGAAATTGTTCCGGAACTGACTGCCACGCATGAATGCCACGCCGACGATCCGCTCATCCCAGCCGCCCCGGGTGACGCGGGATCTTGCGGGCCTGAACGGCGCCGTCGAGCGTTTGTTCGAAGCCGCCGACGCCGCCAGCGTGATGGAGATCTGCGAGCTCATGCTGGGCCACTTGGGTACGCGCGGCCGGTTGTGCTGGCGGCAACGCGATGGCACCGGCGTCGAGCCGGCAGAACATTGGCTCGACCTGGCCAAGGATCCTCTGTCGACGCGAACCCTGTCGCTTGAACCGACGGATCTGCCAGTGCCGGGTTCGATGCGGGAATCGTTGCAATGGATCGGTCGTCTGGCCGATATCCGCCTGGCCCAGCTGGCCGAGAACAGTCGCCTGTACGAAGCGATCTCGCGCCTGGCGCGGGCCGAACGGTTGCAACGCGCGCTGTACGCGATTGCCGACCAGGCCAGCGCCGAACATGACATGTCGCAGATGATGCGCTCGCTGCACGCGATCGTCAGCAGCCTGATGTATGCGGAGAATTTCTACATCGTGCTGTACGAAGCCGCGACCGGCACCATCAGGTTTCCGTACTACGTCGACATCGTCGATACCGACTCGCCCGGGTTGAACCAGATCATGCCGCTGCAGGACATCCTGCACAGCCTGACCTGGAACCTGCTGCAGGGCGGCCAGCCGATGATGGGTTCGCTCGACGAATTGCGCCAACAGCTGGGTGATCGCTTCGTGCTGTTCGGCCCGCGTTGCGAGCACTGGCTCGGGGTTCCGATGCTGCGCGACGGACAGGTCATGGGCGGTATCGTCGTGCAGAGCTATCGCGCCGACACGCACTACTCGCGGCATGATCTCGAGCTGCTCAATTATGTCGCGCAGCATGTGCAGACCGCGCTGGAGAGGCGCGAGGCACACCTGGAGCTGGGACGCCGCGTGACCGATCGCACCGCAGCCCTGCGCGAGGCCAACCGGGTGCTGCGTCAGCAAGTGCTGCAACGCCAGCGCGGTGAACGCCTGCAGGCAGCGCTGTTCCGGATTGCCGAACTGGCCAGCACCTCCGACAGCCTGGACAAATTCTACGCCGCCGTGCATCAGGTGATCAGTGGCCTGTTGTACGCGCGCAACTTCTACATCGCACTGCTCGACGAGAAAAACGATCAGTTGAGCTTCCCCTACTCGGTGGACGAGGTCGACAACGTGCGCCCGGCGCGCGCCCACGGTCGCGGCGCCACCGAATACGTGTTGCACCACGCCAGGCCGCTGTTGGCGACTTCGGCGGAAATCGAAAAACTGCATGCCTTGGGCGAAATTACCCATTTCGGCACACGTTCGGCGTGCTGGCTCGGCGTGCCGCTGATCTGGGGCGGCAAGGCGATCGGCGTGCTTGCGCTGCAAAGCTACGCACCGGAACACACCTACAACGAACGCGATCAGGAACTGCTGACCTTCGTCAGCTACCACATTGCCAATGCGTTGCAACGCAAGCAGACGGCCACCTCACTCAAGCAGGCCAACGCAAGCCTGGAGCGGCGCGTCACCGAGCGCACCCGCGCACTGGCGCTGGCCAACCGCAACCTGCGCGAACAGATCGCCGAACGCGAGCGCGTGGAGCGCCGGCTGAAGTACGAAACGCTGCACGATTCGCTCACCGGGTTACCCAACCGGACACTGCTGCTGCAGCGACTGGAACAGGCGATGCAGCGCTACAGCGCCAATCCGGCCGAGCAGTTCGCCGTGCTGTTCATCGACCTGGATCGTTTCAAGGTCATCAACGACTCGGTCGGCCACCTGGTCGGCGACGACCTGCTGTTCCAGGTCGGTGGCCGCATCCGCGCCTGCCTGAAGACCCGCGACGTGGTCGCCCGCCTGGGGGGCGACGAATTCGCCGTGCTGATGGAAGGCATCGTCAACGCCAGCAAGGCCGCGCTGATCGCCGAACGCATCATCAGCGAATTGCATACGCCGTTCCGGCTGGGCACCAAGGAGATATTCACCTCGGCCTCGATCGGCATTGCGCTGTCAGCGCCACACTACCACCAGCCGGAGGAGTTGCTGCGCGACGCCGACGCGGCGATGTACAACGCCAAGGACGGTGGTCGCCATCGCGCGGCGATGTTCGACGACCGTCTGCGCCGCGAGGCGCTGTCGCTGCTGGACATGGAGAGCGACCTGCGCCACGCGCTCAGCCGCAACGAGTTCGAACCGTACTACCAGCCGATCGTCGCGCTGGCCGACGGCCG
>SCRO01000072.1 GCA_004298505.1 Rhodanobacter sp. | reverse complement strand
GCTGATCATCAACCTTGTGGTTGCCATCCTCGCCAACTTGGTCATCCGCAAGCTTGGCGTGAGTAACAACGCTGACGCCACCGTGGCTTCCGACTACGCGGGCTGAGTCACACCGACTGATCGACCGAGTCACCGGCACCGGTTCGGTACTGGCAAGGTAGCTTAAAAGCATGGTGTCAGGGATAATTTAGGCACCTCGAAGTCGTGAGAAAAGGTGTCAAGAGTGACAGGAATTGTCCCTGACACCTTTTTTAGCACGTGACTGTACCCGTTGCGACAAGCGACCCTGGTTCGCGGGCGTATAGTCATGGGTCGCGCCGGAATGAACAGGGTCAACCCGCATGAAGATCTTTCAACCGCAAAACAACAGCGCAAGCCCCGAGCACGAACGGATCTATGCCATCTATGAAGTCTGGTACACGACGGTGGATTTCCTGGCCGCGTCGCTGTTCCTGGTCGGCAGCGTGATGTTCTTCTGGAGCAGCACGCAGATGCCCGCCACCTGGCTGTTCGTCATCGGCTCGCTCTGCTTCGCACTGAAACCGACCCTGCGATTGATGCGCGAACTGACGTATCTGCGCATGAAGAAATATGCGGTGCTGGCCCGGCACGAGCAGTATTGACCCGAAAAACAGGAACAAGGAAACCACCCTTTCGTTCGCGGCCCAGCGGAGAAAGCGTCCATGACATCTTTAATCGTGCGCGCGCGCGCAAGGCGGGCGTGCAGCTGCTGGTATGCAGCCAGGCGTTGGCCGAACAGGGCCTGCCCGACAGCGCGGTCGACCCGGACGTGACGGTGTCGCTGTCCGGCGTCACCGACCCGGTGGTCGATGGCCAGCGCGGCTACAGCTACATGCGGCTGTAAGTGCACTGAAATGACCCGGCCCCTGCCGGGAAGGACGTGACTACCCTGCCCTGGCGACGGCCAGGGTCAGCACGATCATCAGCGGGCCTCCGTCCACGCCGCCTCGATGTCGCGCTTCACCGCCTCCTCCAGCCCGGCCCCGTGCATGTCCTGCATGCCATGCACGCAACCATGCCGCATGCCGGCGAAATCGCCGTTGTGGCGAAATGTCACCGACCAGTGGACGCGGCCCGCGCTCGGCAGCTGGTAATCCCCCTCGTAGGTAAACCCATTGCTGGCCTTGCCGGAAATATCAGCCATGGCAGAACTCCTTGCGCGTGATCCCCTTGCAGCATAGGCCTTTACCGGCACAAGGGCCGATGACCCGAACCGACCACGTCGCAGCGCCCCCCCCGACGCCGTTATCGGGCCATCACCAAGGACGGCCATGCTCAGTGGGCTGGCGCAACACTGTGATGCGTCGCAATGGATGGAAGGAGAAACCGATGCACACCATTCCTGTCGGTGCCTGGGTCGTCGTTGCCGATGGCACCAACGCGCGTCTGTTCCACAACGTCGGCAAGCAGGACGCCCTGCAGTTGACGCAGGACGATCCGATCACCGCCGATGCACCTGACGCGCAGGGCCACGGGCCCTCAGGTCACCGTCCGCCGGAGGCGAGCACAGAACAGACCCGTGAAGCCACCTTCGCCAAGCAACTGGCCAATCGACTGAACGCTGCGGCGCTGAAGCAGGAGTTCGAGCATCTGTTTCTGATTGCCGACCCGACAACGCTGAGCGAGATCCGCCCCCAGCTGCACGCCCAGACCAGCAAACGCATCACCGGCGAGTTGGCCAAGACACTGACCAACTCGACCCTGCAGGACATCGAGAAAATCCTGAAAGCGAACGCGTGACCGGAGTCATCGGAATCGAAGGCGCCGCTGTGAGAAAGCGCCCGCTTGAGCTGACCCCCTTTTGCCTCAAAGAGCCCACCGCGATCGACTAGCTGAAAGCGACCAAACGCCGCAAGGCACTGCCGCGCCTGCAGCCCCGCACCGGCCGGCCCGCCGGGCTTCAGGCTTTGCGTGACAGCAGGTACACCACCGTGTCTAGCGCGCTCACGCCGTCGGCGACGAAGCCCGGCTGTTGCGCGAGGATGTTGCGGCGCTCCAGCGTCGCGACGTTCCAGTCGCGGCCGTAAAGCTCGTGCACCTCGGCTTCGGGCACGGCGAACGGCGGGCCGTGCTTTTCGTGCTGCGGATACTCCAGCGTGATCAGCAGGCCGCGGCAGCCGGCAGGGAGCAGCGCATGCACCTGGCGCACGTAACGGCGGCGCAGCGGCGGCGGCAGCGCGATCAGCGCCGCGCGGTCGTATACCGCCGCGCAACCGGCCAGCACTTCGGCATCGAGGCCGAAGACGTCGCCGCAGATCAGCTCGATGTCCCCGGCACGGTAATGGCGGCCGTAACGCGAGTCATGCACTTGCGGCGTCAGCGAGAGCACGAGGTCAGGTCTAGCTTTGTAGCACCTGCTCGAGAGCACGGCAAGCACGGGGTCAGGTCTAGCTTTGTAGCACCTGCTTGCCTTCTGCTACTGTGCTGGATACTACGATGCTAGACCTGACCCTATGCTCCCCCTGACCCTATGCTCCCCCTGACCCTATGCTCCCCTCACCGGCTTCCAGAAATCTGCCTACGCACTGCACATCGGCGGCATGGTGATCCCGGCCTACATCGGCTTGTACGCGCTGATCATCAACCTTGTGGTTGCCATCCTCGCCAACTTGGTC
>SCRO01000071.1 GCA_004298505.1 Rhodanobacter sp. | reverse complement strand
GGTCCATATTTCCGCCGATTCTTGGCCCATGGAACCACCATGGGCCGGCGAACCGTCGAAAATCTGTCCTCGCACAGCCGAATTCTCGCCTCGACCACCAAAGTCCGACAGACTCCTAGAATGGCGACACCGGTTGTGCCGATGGGGGTTCAATGTTCCTGCGTCTGCTGTTCATCCTGCTTGTCGCGCTGAATATCGCGGTGGGCGCGTGGTTGCTGTTGGGCCAGCCGTACGCGCATGTCGGCAGTCCCACTGATCCCGGCGTGGCGGAGCTGCATCTCCTCTCGGAAATACCTGCCTCCGGCGCTACCTCAGCCGAACTCGGTGTGCAGGCCGGTGCAGCCGCCGATGCCACGCACAGCTACAGCTGCATCACGCTGGGGCCGTTCGACACGCTGCAGGACCTGCGCGATGCACGCCAGGCGCTGGCCTCGCAGGTGGCACGCACGCGCTCGCGCCAGGAACAGGCCAGCCAGGCCGCCGGTTGGTGGGTCTATCTGCCGGCGGCGGCCAGCCGGGCCCGGGCGCTGGAACAAGCCCGGCAGCTTGGTGCGCACGCCATCAGCGACTATTTCGTGGTCGGTTCGGGCGACCAGGCCAATACCATTTCGCTGGGCCTGTTCAGGGACCTCGCCAACGCGCGCAAGCGCCTGAATGAGATCGTTGCAGCCGGTTTCGCTGCACGCATGAGCGAACGCGGCGAAAGCGTGCCCGAGTACTGGCTGGATCTGGCGGTCGCCGATGGCAGCCACCTCGACTGGCGCAAGCACGTCAACGCCAGCGGCATCAGCGCGCACCGCACGAGCTGCTTCTGAGCACAGCCGTGGGCGTGCCTGCTAGAATTCCCAGTCTTCGCCGGCATAGCTCAGTTGGTAGAGCAACTGATTTGTAATCAGTAGGTCCCGGGTTCGACTCCTGGTGCCGGCATCATTTCACGCTTCAACGTAGTCCAATAAAGGCCGGTAAACCCTGCTACAGCAACGGTTCCGGCCTTTTTTGTGCCCGATACCGTCCAATGCGGTGCGTTGCAATCTGCCCCCAGCCGGGGGCATGATCGGGGGCATACACCCTTTGTGACGTAGGCGATGCCCCCATGTCCCTGACTGACACCGCGATCCGCAAGGCCAAACCCGCCGACAAGCCGCAGCGCATGTTCGATGGCGGTGGTTTGTACTTGGAAGTCTCTCCAGCTGGGGGCAAGCTGTGGCGGTTGAAGTATCGCCACGGGGGCAAGGAGAAACGATTGGCGCTGGGGGCATACCCTGATACCGGCCTCAAGGATGCTCGCGACAAGCGCGACGCGGCGCGGAAGCTGCTGGCCGATGGCACCGACCCCGGCGAAGTGCGCAAGGCCAGCAAGGCCGCTGGTGAGGAACGCTCCGCGAACAGCTTTGCCGTGATTGCGGCGGAATGGCTGGCGCTGCAAAAACCGCGCATGGCAGCCGCCACGCTGGAAAAGGCGCAATGGACGTTTGACGATCTGGTTAACCCGTGGATCGGCAAGCGCCCCATTGCCGAAATAGACGCGCCGGAACTGCTGAAACTGCTACGCCGAATCGAGCAGCGCGGCGCCCATGAAACCGCACACCGGACAAAGCAGCGATGCGGGCAGGTGTTTCGCTACGCCATTTCCACCGGCCGGGCGAAGCATGACCCAACTGCCGACCTGCGCGGCGCGCTGGCGCCCGTGGTGAGCAAGTCCCGCGCCGCGATCACCGACCCGCTCAAGATGGGCGAACTGCTGCGCGCCATTGACGGCTATACCGGCAGCTTTGTCGTGCGTAGCGCAATGAAGCTGGCACCGCTCGTGTTTGTGCGTCCCGGTGAGCTGAGAAAAGCCGAGTGGGCCGAGTTTGATCTTGATGCGGCGGTCTGGCGCATCCCCGCCGGCAAGATGAAGATGCGCAAGGAGCATATTGTCTCGCTGCCCGTGCAGGCCGTGGCGATCCTTCGCGAGCTGCATCCGCTGACCGGGCGCGGGCAGTACCTGTTCCCCGGCGAGCGCAGCACCAGCCGTCCGATGAGCGAGAACACCGTCAACGCTGCACTGCGCCGGATGGGTTTCGACAAGGACACCATGACCGGGCACGGCTTCCGCGCCATGGCGTCCACCCGACTCAACGAAATGGGCTGGACGCCCGACGTGATCGAGCGCCAGCTGGCCCATGCCGAGCGCAACAAGGTGCGTGCCGCCTACAACCGCGCGCAGTATCTGGAGGACCGCACCCGCATGATGCAGGCATGGGCGGACTATCTGGACGGCCTGCGGGCTGGCGGCAAGGTCATCGCCATCGGTCGCAAGGTAAGCTGAACCCTTGAAACGCCGCGCCTAGGCTGATCCCCGAACACCGGGCACCTTCCCCGGCTGGCGCGGCACCTATTGAAGGGCGCTGAAGGGCGCGCAGAATGGCACCTATCCTAACGAGGCCGACCGGCACCGGCAGCAACAAATCAATTGACGATCTGCTACGGCGCAGGTTCGGCAGTCTCGCACCTCCGCCGACTCCAACTCTTCAAAGTCCGCGCTCGGTAGCTACTCAACAGAGCCAAGTTATTGCTGCTGCGCGCGCCGAGTATGAGGCCATGACCCCGGCGCAGCTCCAAGGCGAAATAGATAAGGCGCAGCGAGAAGACGTTGAAGCGATGAAGGCTAAGGCCGGCGAAGAAGAACGGGGATTGTTCTTCCATCAGCCACATGCGGTTGCAGACCTTAGCTATTGGGGCAAGATGGAACTTTGGACATTGGATGAAGCTATTGCGTTATCGCTTGGAAAAAATCCGAACACGGTAAATTGGAGTTCGGTCAATAGTGATGACGATAGCTACATCCGCGCGTCACTAAGAAACTCACCATTCAGAATGGAGTATGTACGTCGCCGCGAGCTAGCTAATCGCGCGGCAGCCGCATACGGATTTGGCGACCCAATCAAGCCAGAGGTGTTCCTTACATGGTCGCTGAACGTGTTCGATTCCGTGCCGACTGAATTGATCAGGCAGGTTCGGATGATGGGCAAGCGCATTGCCGACTTGCATGTACTGACCGAGCGGGTGGTGGAGCTGGAGGCTCAACTTGTCGCCAGTGGCAAAGCAGCGACCCTAAAGGCTACGGACAAGCCGTTAGAGCCCCGCGAGCGCACAACCCTGCTTTGCATCATTGGCGCGTTAGCTGGACACGCGAAACTGGACATTTCAAAGCCGACGAAAGCCGGCGACGCCATCGCAGCCATGATGCCCGGCGTGAAGCTAGCCGGCCGCACTATCGGCGAGCATTTGAAGTTAGTCCGAGACGCGATGGATAGCCGCAAGGTGAAGTAGCTTCCACTGCAATAGCAGCGATGGTTACTGCAATAGCAGCAACGCCGCGCCAATAATTTCGATGATGGCCACGATCCTAAACGACGAGGCTACATCGCAATGCACACACTCCCCGAAACCGGCTACCTGCGTCTGCCGCAGATTGTCGGCAAGCCCGCCACTGATACTGCGCCAGCCATCCCCGCACTGATCCCTGTTTGCAAATCGACATGGTGGGCAGGTGTTCGCAGCGGCCGCTACCCGCAACCCGTCAAGCTGGGCGAACGCATCACCGCTTGGCGAGTTGAACAAATCCGTGAATTCATCGAGCGGGGTGCAGCATGATCCGGCATCCCGCAAACACGAAGCCCCACGGCGGCAACCGTGGGGCGAAGATCGAGCGCAAGGGCGACAAGGCTTACTTGAACACCGTGGCTGCATTGTACGGCAGCACCAGCGGCAACTCTATCAGCGATATCCGCGCCGCGTTTCTTGATGCCATGCGCACCGCCGGTATCGTGCCGAGCGAGCAAGACCGTATCGCCGCCGACGGCACCCTATGCCGGTTTCACGTCGAGGGCGATAAGCGTGGCGCACGCAACGGCTGGGCGGTTCTTCACCAGGACGGCTTGGCCAGTGGCGCGTTTGGTCACTGGCGGACTGGCCGGCATGCAACTTGGTGCAGCGGCAGCCGTGACAGCCTGATGCCGGCCGAGCGCGCCCGGATGGATGCTGCTATTGCCGAGGCCAAGCGCGAGCGTGAGGCGCAGCGGCTCGCCCTGGCACACGGTGCCCAAGCTCGAGCGCGGTCCATGTGGGCGCAAGCGGCAACCCCAGCCGATCATCCCTATCTGGTGACCAAGGGCACCGGAGCCTATGGCATCCGGCAGCGCAATGATTGCCTGCTGATCCCGCTACGCGATGGTGACGGCGTGTTGTGGAACGTCCAGACCATCGCGACCGAGGGAACGAAGCGGTTCCTGTACGGCGGACGCAAGCGCGGGCTGTATCACGCTATCGGCGGCGCGGTGGATGAACTGCTGTGCATCACCGAGGGTTACGCCACGGGGGCCAGCATCCACGAAGCCACCGGGAACCCCGTGGCCGTCGCGTTCGACTGCGGCAACCTGCTGCCAGTGGCCAAGGTGCTGCGCGCCAAATACCCGCACGCCACCATCACCATCTGCGCCGACAACGACACCCATACCGCGGGCAATCCCGGCCTGACTGCGGCACGAGCGGCGGCTGAGGCCATCGGCGGGAAGGTGGCGATACCGCCGGAGCCGCACAACGACTTCAACGACGCGGCGCGGGAGGTGCAGGCATGAGCGCCCAACCTGCTGACCTGATCCGCTTGGCGGTGGCCGATGCACAACGCACCGCGCCCGAACCGCTACGCCGACCCGTGCCACCGCCGGAACCGTACCCGGTGGCCGAGCTGGGACCGATCCTCGCGCCGGCCTGCGAAAGCCTGCGCCGCGTGATTCAAGCGCCGGATGCCATCTGCGGAGCATCGCTGCTGGCGGCGGCTTCGCTCGCCGTGCAAGGTCTGGCCGACGTGGAAAACAGCGGACGCGTGACGCCGCTAAGCCTTTGGCTTTTGACCGTGGCCGAGTCCGGCGAGCGCAAGTCCGCGGTGGACAGTGAAGCCATGCGGCCGGCGCGTCTGGTGGAGCGCGAACTAGCCAAGGCCTACGCCGAGGCCTGCGAAGCCCGCGAACGCGAGCTGGAGGAATGGAGCGCACGCCGCGACATAACCAAGCAAGAGGCAAAGAAGCGCAAAGGCGCCGGTTTGGCCGATGCGCTTCGCTCGCTGGGGTCGGAGCCACCGCCACCGATTCGACCAACCTTGATTGCTGCCGACTTCACCGCCGAGGGACTGGCCAAGCTGCTGGCCGCCGGACGCCCGACGCTCGGTGCGTTCACCGACGAAGCCGCGTTGGTATTTGGTGGCCACGGCATGACGAAGGAATCGACCGCACGCACGGCAGCCACGCTTTGCAAGTTGTGGGGAGATGGCGTGCTGGACCGCATACGCGCTGGCGACGGCCCGGTGAAGCTGCACGGACGCCGCTTATCCCTGCACTTGATGGCGCAGCCCGTCATTGCCGAGCGTGCGCTGTCTGATGACGTACTGAGCGGCCAAGGCTTCCTGGCGCGCTGCCTGCTGGCATGGCCCGAGGGCACCGCCGGCACCCGGCCATATCGCGATGAGTCCCTGCGCGATGATCCGGCGTTGATTCAATACGGTGCCCGACTGGCGGACGTGCTGCGGCTGCCGCTGCCCATAGCCGATGGGGAGCGTAACGAGCTGGCACCGCCGTTGCTGACGCTGTCACCCGAAGCGGCCGAACTGTGGCGCACCGTTCACGATCGCGTCGAAGGGCAGATGAAGCCAGGCGCCCGCTATGCCACCTGCAAGCCGTGGGCGAGCAAGACGGCCGAACAGTGTTTGCGCATAGCTGGCGTGCTCACCCTGGTGGAAAACCCCACGGCGAAAGAGATTGACGCCGACGCCATCGAACGCGCCGCCGAGCTGGCGCTTTGGCATTTGAACGAGGCGCTACGGCTGGCAGGCACGGCCGAGCTATCGCCCGAGATACGCAACGCCGAAGCCTTGCTGGACTGGTGTCACGCTACCGGGCGCCGCCTGCTGCACTCACGCGATGCGCTGCGGTTGGGACCGGCTCGCATCCGTGACCGCGTTGCGTTTCAAAAAGCGATGACCGAGCTGGAACGCGCCGGTTGGGCCGAGCGTATCGAAGGCGGCGCCGTGGTCGATGGTTGCCACCGCAAAAACGTCTGGCGCATCGTGCCCGCTTCGGAGGGTCGCTGATATGGGCCGGCTGTTGGAAGCATTGCGCGTGGAGGTGGCGCCCGCTGCGACTCCCGCGACTCCTGCGACTTTTCAGGCCGAACCGGCACAAGAGTCGCAGAGTCGCAGAAGTCGCAAGGGTAGTGAGGACGAAAACGCATCGCCCACCGCGCCAAGAGTCGCATTGTCGCAGGAGTCGCAGGGGGCACGGCTGGACACGGCTGCGGTGCGTGCACGCCTGCTGGAATGCGCCGAGAGGTTGGGCGGCGATCCGCTGCTGATTCGCAGCCTGTCCGAAGCGGATCTGGTCGCCTACGCGGGTGCACCTGATCACCTGCTGCTCGACTTTGTCGAGTTGATGATGGACACCGCCGACCGCGACGCCGGCCGCGTTCCTGCTGGCCATACGCTACCGATGCACTGCGCTCGCTGTGGCCTCGTCTGGGTGCATCCAAGCATGGCCGCCGCATTGCCTGTGGTGGGCGGGTGGCCGCGGGCGCTGGGCTGTCCCTGGTGCCATGTGCGCAGGGCTGGCGGATACATTCCGCGTCCACCCGTGGCCTGTAGCGGCTGCCGTCACTTCACCCAAGACACTCTCAACCCCGAGGCCGGCATGGGTGTCTGTGGTGCTGGAAAGGGCATGCACTACCCGCTGGCTCGGCATGTCTGCGGCAATCACTCCACAAGGAAACCTCATGAGGAAGCGTAAGCCGCCAGCGGTGGCAACAGAAAACCGCACGCTAAAAGTGGTCGTCGAGCCGGGCACGTCACGCGCGGCGCTCGTAGCCAGCGCGGTCACGCGAGCTAACGTACCCGCTGCAGCCGTCGTCACATATTTTTCTAAGCCAGCATGGGGCGAGCTTTCGCTGGGTGACGTCGTGGACTCGCTGAATAAGCATGCTGGCGAGATCAAAGGCGGCGACCTTACTCGCGTCGAGGCGATGCTGGGTGGGCAGGCGACCGCACTGAACGCGATATTTGCCGAGCTGGCGCGACGCGGTGCGGCCAACATGGGCGAGTACATAGGTGCGACGGAAACCTATCTGAAGCTCGCCCTGAAGGCGCAAAGCCAGTGCCGCGCCACGCTGGAGACATTGGCCGCGATCAAGAATCCGCCCGTGGTATTCGCCAAGCAAGCCAACATCGCCCACGGGCCGCAGCAAGTGAACAACGAAACCGTTGTCCTCGCGCGCGCGGATAAAATCGAAAAACCGCCAACCGAACTATTGGAGCATGACCATGGCCAACGGCTGGACACTGGAAAGACGACGACGGCAAGCCGCAGCCATCAAGCGGTGGAAACCGTGGCTGCAATCCACCGGCCCGCGAACGGACGAAGGAAAGGCAGCGTCAAGCCGTAACGCATGGAAGGGTGGACACCGGCCACTGTTCCGAGCCATGGCTGAGGCACTGCGCGGTCAGCGGGAGTGGTTGGACGAAGTGGGCGAGTGAAGGTGTAGTCTTCGGAGAAAGCCAAGGCGGACGGCTGTGCTGCCGCTTAATTCCGGCGTTAACAGCAAGGGGGCACCATGAAGATCATGCGGCGTACTGTTCTGCTCGCTATCACCACGCTGTCACTGAGCGCGTGCATCATGCTGTCCAGCAGTACGGTCACCGTAAAGAGCATGTCGGGTGGCCCAACGGGGCCTCGCGTTGTGACCTTCCTCAACGCCACACCATATTTTCCAGAAATGACGGAGGCCTTGGCTGAGAACGGTTTCACGGTCAAGCCTATGGCATCACAGCAGTACGTGACCAAAAACGAGGGCGGGGGCAAGATTGGTCAGTACAACGAGGCCTCGACGCGTTATGGCCTCACACTCCTAGACGCGCCGACCACGTTTACATGTGCGTTGACAAGCCATGCTGTCTACAATTTCACTTTGATGGTTACCGACATTACAAGAAACCAGATCGTACTAATCCTAAAACAAAAGGGCTCCGATGGCCCATGCACTACAATCAAGCCAGTGTTTCCGACCTTGTCTGAGGCACTATCTAATGCTTGGCGTTGATTAACCTGCACTGTCTGGTTGCTGCTAACTTCTAACTACTCTTTCTTGCTTGCGGACGGCTTCGCCGCCGCTCAACTCAAGAGTTAGGTATCACGAAATAGGAGGTGCTACGCATGGGCGTTCCTAGTGAAGAGCAGTATGGAGCTTTGGCAGAGCTAGTTCGTATGCACATGGTGGGTTGTGAAATCTTATACAAAGAACAGATTCAGGACCTGAGCGTGGAAAAGCAAAAGCTCTATTTGGCATTTGAGCTTGGCGTGCTTGAGTACCAGCACAGAACAATACTTTCGCTGGATAAAAGCAAGGACGCCGATGAGATTTTTTTTGAGTTCTTAATTTTCTATAGCAATAGCAAATATCAAAACGATTCAATTCGTATCTTGGATTTTTGGACAGAACTAGCAGTGCAAAGCTTAATGCACGAAGAGCGAAAATTAGGATTTGAGTCAGTCAGCAACTATGTCAATAGCAATGGACTAAGAAATGCGGGCCACGCACCACCAATATATTTCATGAAAGCCCTCTGTATCAATTTATAATTTTTGATTTGTTTATATGGGGTGCGTAATTATCTTGCATCAAGTATCTATCAACTAGTTCAAGGCGGACGGCTTAGCTGCTGTTTAACTCAAGAGTTAGATTTCCGATCGGCGCGATTCTTTTGGAGTAGGTTAATGGTCAGGCCAACTTTAAATGCGATTCAATACATTGAAGAGTTGAATCGTTTGCTACGATTAGACCCGAGTTACAGAGAAAACATGGCTTTCGTTCCGTATCCTAATGGTACAACAGGTCGTAACGTAGGCGGTTATGCTGTTACTGGTCCATTCGATCTTTTGGGCGTTTATGCAAGAATTGCCCATCAAGTTGCTCAAGCATTCGATTTTTCTGACTAATTCCACAAAGCATTGTTCGGACAATCAAGCCACGACGGAATATTGGTGAAAAAGCATATAGTCCTAATATCGGTGGGTGCAGCTGTAGTCTTTTTCGCATTCTTGACTGCAGATATCCTTGGATACTTGCCATCGCGCTCGCGAACACTAGGTGGCTGCAAATTCGAGGCGCTCAAGCAACAAATATCAATTCGACGACGCGATGATCTTCCAATTAATGACCCGCTAGTAAGTGAGTGGCATACAAATAACGCGGACCTAATAGTCTTCTGCATGGAATCTCACGGTTACGCTTTGGACGAGAAGGCGGTGAATGATTATGTTACCAAGCTGACGATGGCAGTTGATTGGGGTCGAGAGATTCCAGCGAACGGCTACTACAAGGACAACGCCGTGCAGATCGAGGAATACTGGCGTCGCCGCTGGTTTTGGCAATGAATCGAACTGATCATTCCAGGACGCGTGCCGCACGCCCGTTAATTCATGCGTCAGGTAGAACCAATGACCGGGGCGCCTGCTGGCAGCCATCACGGTAAGCATTGCGCGCGCGCCATGGCTGAGGCACCACGCGGTCAGCGGGAGTGGTTGGACGAAGTGGGCGAGTGAAGGTGTAGTCTTCGGAGAAAGCCAAGGCGGACGGCTACGCCGCCGCTGAATTCCAGCGTAGATGTTCTCGCAACTATGTAAAGGAGAGCGATGATGAATGTCACATCAAAGATCATGTTAGTAGCGCTAACTACAGTCGCCATTCTCGCGGGCTGCACTCTTACGCGCGGCTCGTATGTCGCCATCGGAAACACACGTGCGCCGATCAATCCAGCAGACGTTAGGATCTACACTGAGCTTCCAGTCAATTATGAAAAGATCGCAATGGTTTCGGCTGACGCCAGGAACGCTTTTGCGAGTCAACAAAACCTAAGTGACAATGCGATTGAGCGCCTTAAAAAGGAGGCTGCCGCAGTGGGCGCCAACGGTATATTGCTCAATGGCTTTGGTAACTATGTTGTCGGCTCCGGTGGTGTCGTCAATGTGATGCAAACAGGCCCTCATACCGCGTTCGGTGTTGGCACAATGACTACATATACGGGCAAGGCAGCCGAAGGTCTAGCTATATACGTACCATAACTGGACTGCTGCCAGTTTCATCATCACACCTAAACTCGGTGTCTGTGAAATTGGCAGCAGTCCAGTGAGCCATGCCTACCCGGCGAGTTAGTGGCGCTTGCCGCGCGAGTGCGGATGACTTAGGCGGTCTGCCAGTGGGGTGGGCAACCGCAGGCTGATTGATCGAATGTTTCCAAGCATGTCCTACATGCGCGGGGGCGCGATTCACCTTGACCATGCCGAGTTGGCGAAAAAGTTTAGACTGATCGTTCTGCAGCAGCGATGGAGACTCATTATGGCCGACATAGACATGACGACGCCTGAGGGGCGTCGCCAATGGACGCAACAATGCGCGGGCTACTTTGAGGAGCACATGGCGGATTACAAGCCGACCGATCCCGTGGATGCTGTATGCCATGATGCAAGCAAGAAAGCATGGCAATGGGCCAAGGATGCAGGACTCCACCCTCACATATCTGAGGATGGTGAGTATGAGTACAAAGTTCAACAGGGGTTACGCTCGGCGCATTGGGGGCGGGAGGACTCGGCGGCCACGCTGATACTCATGCACCCTGTGCTTTACGGCTTACGGGATATCAAGCGTCTGCTAGGGGTCGTGATCGTTCTGCTGGTCGTGATCGCGTGGCGAGTTTGGTCATAGCGAAAAGGCTCAGCGCTGTAACGCTATGTCAAGCGTCAGCTCCACAAGATCCCTCGACGGATTGGGTAGCAAGGCACGTCTGGGGGCATATCTGGGGGCATGTTGGGTATTCTGTTAGACCGGAATGGCTACAGGTAACGCTTCGTAAGGCGCGATGTGATGCCTGGTGCCGCACCAGGAAAATCAAAGGGCTTGCAGCGCTGCAAACCGCTTTCTTTTGGAAGGATTCTGGTGCGCAGGTCAGCGCCCGTCCCGGTACCGGCCTGGCGGGATGGCTGCGCCTGACCCAGCGTGCGCTTCCGCGCGAAGCGTCTCGTTGCCGCTTGGGGTTTGTGCAAATGCAGGCGTTCAAGGCGCGCGAGGAACGCTGCGAAGAACTCGTGGACACGGTACAAAAAATTGCTACGATCAAGCCGAAGGTTGCACCGGGGGCAGCCGAGAGTGATCGACATGCAAACGCTTTTTGCGCAGCCCGCCACCTGGCGTGGAGTGTTGCCGTTTGCCCGGATGCTGTTGGGAAAGTCCCCAGGAAACTGAAGCCGGATGCTGCACTGCCCCGGTTGGGCAACCGGGTGTCCTGGTCTCCCGGTGCGCGATCGCGCAGGGAGGATGAGCTGGAACGCATGCGCCAGGCGGAGCAAAACGGCTGTGCGCGCTGCGGTATGTCACACGGATTTTGCCGTTCCCGGTTCGTGCTCGGCGAGCGGCCAAGAGTCGCGCAACCCAATCCGGTAGACTCAAGGGAAGCGCCGCATTGATTTGCCGCGTGCGCGTTGTTGCGCCTACAGCGACGAATTGCGCGCGATCCCGGCAGGCCGCCATGGGCGCGCATCATCGTGCCGGCACATCGGTGCCCATCGTGCAGGGCGGACGTCACAGCAGGTATGACCACCATGAACCATCGGACCATTTCGCTGATAGGCGTGCCGACCGATATCGGTGCTGCGGATCGCGGTGCCTCGATGGGGCCGGAAGCACTGCGGGTCGCCGACCTTGGGGCCAGGCTGGAGCGGCGCGGCCGGACCGTGATCGATCGGGGCAATTTGCACGGACCGTTCAATCCCTGGCAACCACCGGTGAATGGCTACCGGCATCTTGACCAGGTGGTGACCTGGAATATGACCGTCTATGCGGCTGTTCACCAGGCGCTCCAAGCGGGGCATCTGCCGATCATGCTCGGGGGCGATCATTGCCTGGCAATCGGTTCGATCAGCGCAGTAGCGGATCATTGCCGTGAGACGGGCAAGCAATTACGCGTACTTTGGCTCGACGCGCACTCGGACTTCAACACGGCCGAGGCGACGCCGTCAGGAAACATCCACGGCATGCCCGTGGCCTGCCTGTGTGGCCACGGGCCGAAGGCCCTCGTGGAACTCGGCATCCATACGCCGGCGACCACGCCGGACGTGTACCGCCAGATCGGCATCCGCTCGGTCGACTATGGCGAGAAGAAACTGGTACGTGAGGCCAATGTGGGCATCTATGACATGCGCCGGATCGATGAGGAAGGCATGAAGCGGGTGATGGAGCAGGCGCTGGAAGGCGTCGACGAGAATACCCATCTGCATGTGAGCTTCGATGTTGACTTCCTCGACCCCAGCATCGCGCCCGGCGTCGGCACTACCGTGCGTGGCGGGCCGACCTATCGCGAGGCGCAGCTGTGCATGGAGATGATTTTCGACAGCGGGCAGCTGGCCTCGCTGGATCTGGTCGAATTGAATCCTGCCTTCGACCGGCACAATGCCACGGCCAAGCTGGCCGTGGATCTGATCGAGTCGCTGTTCGGCAAGTCGACGCTGATCCGCTGAATCCGTTCGGCGCCGTCTTGCGACATGGTGCTGGATTGCCTTGCCGATGGTATGACGTAAACTGCGTCTTTATTTGCGCGACGCAACATGCAGACTCGAATCCTTACCGGCATCACCACCACCGGCACGCCGCATCTGGGCAACTACGTCGGCGCGATCCGTCCCGCCATCGAGGCTAGCCGGCGCAACGATGTCGACGCGTTCTTCTTCATGGCCGACTATCACGCGCTGATCAAGAGCGACGACGCGGCGCGGATCGAGCGTTCGCGGCTGGAAATCGCCGCGACCTGGCTGGCGGCCGGTCTCGACCCGGCGCGGGTCACGTTCTATCGGCAGTCGGATGTCCCGGAAATTCCGGAGTTGACCTGGTTTCTCACCTGCATCGCATCCAAGGGCATGCTCAATCGTGCCCACGCCTACAAGGCGGCGGTGGATCGCAACACGGAGACGGGCGAGGACCCTGACGCGGGGGTCACGGCGGGCCTGTACATGTACCCGGTGCTGATGGCCGCTGACATCCTGGCGTTCGACGCGCACCAGGTTCCCGTGGGGCGCGACCAGATCCAGCACATCGAGATGGCGCGCGACCTTGGCCAGCGTTTCAATCATCAGCATGGCCGCGAATTCTTCGTGTTGCCGGAGGCGTTGATCGAGGAGCAGGTGGCTACACTGCCCGGGCTCGACGGCCGCAAGATGTCCAAGAGCTACGACAACACGATTCCGTTGTTCGCCGGCGGCAGCAAACAGTTGCGCGAGGCGATCATGCGCATCGTCACCGATTCGCGCGCTCCGGGCGAGCCGAAGGATCCGGACAACTGCGCGCTGTTCACCATCTTCCGTGCCTTTGCTAGCGAGGCGGAGAGTGAAGCTTTCCGCAGTGGCTTGCTGGACGGGCTTGGCTGGGGTCAGGCGAAGCAGGTCCTGTACGAGCGCATCGAAGCCGACGTGGCACCGCTGCGTAAACGCTACGAGGCCTTCATGGCCGATCCGGCGGCGATCGAAGTCATCCTGCAGGAGGGGGCCCGCAAGGCGCGCGCGATTGCCGCTCCAAAGATCGCCGCGCTGCGCGAGGTGCTCGGCCTGCGTCCAATGCGGACCGCAGCAACGTCGATGGGCCGGCCGGATCCCTCGCCGAAAGCTGGCCGGGCGCCACGCCTGTCCAGCTTTCGCGACGCCGATGGCACATTTCGTTTCCGGCTGTTTTCCGCCGAAGGCGAAGAGCTGCTGTTGTCGAGATCGTTCGCCGATCCGAAAACGGCCGGAGCGATGCAGAAGCGCCTGAAGAGTCTGGGTGCGGACGGAGCGATGATACAAACCCGCGCGCTGGGCATGGTGCTGGAGATCGACGGCGAAATCGTGGCCAAGACCCCCGATTATCGCGACGAGGTAGCGCGCAAGCAGGCGCTTGGGCAGCTGCGCGATGCGCTGGATCAGCTCGCCGCGCGGGACTGACATCTCGGCGAAGATTGAACGGAGAACCGGGTGCGCTATCTATCCATCCTTTTGCTTGCCCCGTGGTTGCTGGTGCTCTGCTGGATTTACTGGGCGTATCCGCGAGACCTGCCGACAAGCGCGCAGCGACGCAGCTTCGACGTATTCGTCTTGCTGCTGGCAACGATGGCGACCGCGCTTGCCGCCCTGGCAGGATTCGATACGGCCACGCTACCGCAGGTGGGTGAGTTCGGCCGCCCCAGCGGCGGGATATGGCAGCAGGTTCTGCCTGCGTTGTATGGGTATGCGGCGTTTGCCGCGGTGCTGCTGCCGGCCTTGTGGCTGCGCCAGCGTTACTGGGGGCGGCGCGAGTAGGCCGATGACAACGTGTGAGGCTCGGCCGGGATTCAAGCCGGGCACGGTCGCGGTGCAAGCGAACAGCGAAAGTGCGACTTCGACCTCGCCAGGCGAGGGCGGACCGGCAGTGCCAGAATAGATCGCATGGCTCCGCTCAAATATCTTCAGGCCTATCCCGAGGCCTTGCAGCAACAGGTGCACCAGCTGATTGCGCAGGATCGCCTGGGCGCACATCTGGCCGCGCGCTATCCGGATCGTCATGCCGTGCAGAGCGACAAGGCCCTGTATGCCTACACCAGTGCCCTGAAGCAGCAGTACCTGAAGAATGCGCCAACCATCGACAAGGTGCTTTATGACAGCAAGCTCGACGTGGTGCAGCGGGCACTTGGCCTGCACACAGCGATCTCGCGCGTGCAAGGCAGCAAGCTCAAGGCGAAGAAGGAGATTCGCGTGGCTGCGTTGTTCAAGGCGGTCGCGCCGGAATTCCTGCAGATGATCGTGGTGCACGAGCTGGCGCACCTGAAGGAGCTTGACCACAACAAGGCGTTCTACCAGCTGTGCACCTACATGTTGCCGGATTACCATCAACGCGAGTTCGATCTGCGCGTCTACCTGACTTGGCGCGAACTGACCTCGACGCAAGTTTCTGGAAACCAGCGTGGATACTGCGACGCTACAGAAACAACTGCTGCGGCTGTTCCAGCGCAACGACATCGAGTTGGACCCGGATGAGGGTGGCTGGCTGGTCACCGACGGTGACTTCCGCACTGGTATCGATCGAGGCAGCGCTGAAACGCGAGTCGCCGACCCCGCCATTGCACTGGCTGGGGCTGGTGCATAGCCGTGCCGAGAAGGGGTGATTCGCGCTACGAGGCACTATTCGACCACGAGAGCATCGCCTGCAAGCAGGCTCCTACGGCATGGCAGGGCGGCGAGGTCGTTGTAGGAGCCCGCTCGCGGGCGATGCTTCTGATTTGATCTGCCATTTTGCAGCAGAGCGACCGCATCGTTCGCGAGCGGTGTCCACCGGTGGTGGCGCGCAAAAAGCACGGGCGCCGCAGGCGCCCATGCTTTCAACATATGACTGTGAGGTCGCTCAGTTTGGCAGGCCCAGATCGTCCAGCAGCGCCTTGAGGAAGCGCGCGGCTTCACCGCCGGTGGCGGCGCGGTGATCGAAGGTGAGGCTGATCGGCATGCGCCGATGTACTTCGATGCCGCCCATCACGGCAACCACGTCATGGCTGAGCTTGCCGGCGCCGACGATGGCGACGGTCGGTGGTACCACTACCGGGCTGGCGTAGCGGCCGGCGAACATGCCGAAGTTGGACAGGCTGATGGTGTAGCCGGACAGTTCCGAAGCGGGGATCGTACGATCCTCGACTTGCGCGCGCAGCCGCTTGATCGCGGCGCGGATGCCGGCGGCATCGAGCACGTCGGCGTTGCGCAGTGCCGGCACGAACAGGCCGTCGTCGGTATCCACCGCGATGCCGATGTCCACCTGCGGGTGCATGGTGCGGCTGAGATTCTTGCCGTCGAACCACGCGTTCAGTGCCGGCACCGCCTTGCAGGCGGCGACGATCGAGCGGATAAGCCGGGCGGTGATGTCCTGCTTGCCAATCCAGCCGTGCAGGTCGGCATCGTCGACCAGGGTGGTCGGTACGACCTGGGCGTGGGCGTCGGCCATTACGCGAGCCATGTTGCGACGCACGCCCTTGAGCTGTTCCGGCTGGCCACTGGCGCTTTGCGACGGCGGCGCGGTGCGCACCGGCTTGCCGGCCAGCGAGACTGGACCACGCTGCGGCTCGGCCTGCGGCAGGTCCGGCGCGAGATGGCGGCCAGCGGATGCCGCGACGCCACGAACCGGCACCGCACCCAATGCGGCCGAGCCGTTGGCTGCGGCTTCCTTGACGTCCTTCAGCGTGACCACGCTATCGGCGCCACTGGGGCGCACGCGCGACAGCTCGACCTTGAGCTTCTTCGCCAGCGCGCGTACCGCCGGCACGGCCTTCACACCGCCGACGCTGGCAGCCTGCTCCACGTGCACGGTATGGCCGCTGATCATGGCGCCGACCACGGTACCTTCGTCCTCACGATCGGCCTTGGCGGCGGCGGGTGCCGGCGCTGGCGCCGCTTCGGTCTTCTTCGGGCCGTGGTGATGGCCGGTTTCCTGGGATTCGGCACGCTGCCTGGCGTTCGGGTCGGGCTCAAAGTCGGCCAAGGCGGCACCGGTTTCGATCACGTCGCCGGGCGCGCCGTGCAGCTTGGCGACCTTGCCGGTGTATGGCGAGGGCACGTCGACGACCGCCTTGGCGGTTTCCATCGCGCACAGCGGCGCGTCGAGCTTGATGTTGTCGCCCACCTTCACGTGCCATTCGACGATGGTCGCGTCGGGCAGACCTTCGCCGAGGTCGGGGAGGTAGAACGTTTTTATGTCAGCCATGGGATCGGATCCGTATTGTAGGGCGGGCAATGCCCGCCGGCTTTTGCTCAGGTCTTGCTGTTGCCTGCGGAAGGGTGGCGGGGAGTGCCCGCCCTACACGGCAAATCTGCGTTGATTATGACGCCGCCAGCGTACGCTTGGCCGCGCTGACGACGCGCTCCACGCTGGGCAGGTATCTCATTTCCAGGCGGTACAGCGGGATGTGGGTGTCGAAGCCGGTGACGCGCTCGACCGGCGCGAGCAGGTCGTACAGGCATTCCTCGGCCAGGCGGGCGGCGATCTCGGCACCGAAGCCGGCGGTCTTGGGCGCTTCGTGCACGATCACGCAACGGCCGGTCTTGGCCACCGATTCGGCGATGGTGTCGAAATCCAGCGGGGTCAACGTGGCCACGTCGATCACCTCGGCGCTGATGCCTTCTTTGGCCAGCGCCTCGGCGGCCTCGAGCGTTTCCTTCACCTGCGAGCCCCAGGTCACCAGGGTCACGTCGGAGCCGTCGCGCAATACAAAGCACACATCCAACGGCAGCGCCTCGCCATCGTCCGGCACTTCTTCCTTGTACTGACGGTAGATGCGTTTGGGTTCGAAGAATACCACCGGGTCGGGATCGCGGATCGCGGCCAGCAGCAGGCCGTAGGCGCGCGCCGGTGACGACGGCAGCACCACGCGCAGGCCGGGGATATTGGTGAACAGGTGCTCGTTCGCCTCGGAGTGATGCTCCGGGGCACGAATGCCACCGCCCCACGGCGCGCGCCACACCGCCGGCACGGTCAGGCGGCCGCGGGTGCGGTTGCGCATGCGTGCGGCGTGGCAGGCGATCTGTTCCATCATCGGGTAGATGAAGCCCTCGAACTGGGCTTCGGCGACCGGCTTCATGCCTTGCACGGCCAAGCCGACGGTGACGCCGGCGATGGTGGCTTCGTCCAGCGGCGTGTCGATGACGCGCAGTTCGCCGAATTTCTCCTGCAGGCCCTGAGTGGCGCGGAACACGCCGCCGTTGACGCCCACGTCCTCGCCCAGCACCACGACCGACTCGTCGTGCGCCATTTCATAGGCAAGCGCCTGGGTGACTGCTTCGATGAGAGTGATTTGCGCCATGGCTTTAGTGACCCTTGTTCGATTCGAGCTGGTTTTCAAGCGACAGAACGTAGTCGCGCTGTTTGGCGAGATCGGCGGGGACTTCGGCGTAGATATAATCGAACATCGCCGAGACTGGCTGGGCCCTGGTCTCGAGATAGGCGTTGACCTCGTTGTCCATCCAGTCGTCGCACTCGGCCCTCCAGGCTTCTTCCTTCGCGTCGTCCCACGCTTTCTTCTTCACCAGCCAGTTGCGCAGGCGTTTCATCGGCTCCTTCGCCCAGGCCTCGTCGACCTCCTCCTTGCCGCGGTAGCGACGCGCATCGTCGGCGGTGGTGTGATCGCCCAGGCGATAGGTCACCAGCTCGAGCACGCTGCCGCCTTCACCGTTGCGGGCGCGATCGAGCGCATCCTCCATCGCCTTGCGCACGGCGATGATGTCGTTGCCGTCCACCTGGAGGCAGTACAGGCCGGCCGCGATGCCTTTCTGGGCCAGTGTCTCCGCACCGGACTGGATCTTGCGCGGCACCGAGATCGCCCACTGGTTGTTGACGATCACCGCCACCAGCGGCAGGTTCTGGGCACCGGCGATGTTGATGGCGCCGTAGAAGTCGCCCTTGGACGAGCCGCCGTCGCCGATCGTGCACACCGCTACGCGCTTCTCGCCGCGGATCTTGAACGCCAGCGCGGAACCTGCGGCATGCAGGCACTGCGTGGCGATCGGCACCGACCAGGCGAAGTCGTGCCGTGCCGGCTCGACCTGGTAATCGTTGCCGCGCTCGTCACCGCCCCAGTACATGTAGACCTCGCGCGGGCGCACGCCGCGGTACAGCTGTGCGCCGTATTCGCGATAACTGATCGCGAGCACGTCTTCGGGCTTCATCGCGCTGCCGATGCCGACATGGGCGGCTTCGTGGCCCAGGCAACTGGCATAGGTGCCGAGCTTGCCGGTGCGCTGCAACGCGATCGACTTGGCGTCGAACACGCGGGTCGACATCATCACTTTGTACAGCTCGACCATGTGGTCGAGATCCTTGGCGAAGGCGGGCAGGTCCTTGCGAACCTCCTTGCCCGCGGCATCGAGGTATTGCAGGTATTCGATTTCGAACTTGGCGGCGATGGTCACGACTCGCTCCGGAGTGAGTACAGAAGGGAAACCTGGTTGTCCGTGGGTCCTGGGTAACTTCGCGGGCACGCAAATGGCTGCACAAGACCGCACTTGATAACAGGCGCACATGTTGTGCTGCAAGGTACAGCGCAGCATTCGGCGGCGCACGGATAACCGGTTCCAGCCTGCGTGTGCGTGCTCGCAGAACGCGCCAGCGTTGAGTCTCGACCGAGGTTACGGTAGTAGAATCGCGGCCGGCTCGCACCGTTCTGGAGCAGGAGCCTGTGGACGCGTGATCGTCACTTGCGCGCGGCGGGCGCGCTTGTCCCTGATCGACGCCACGCGCCGCATGCAGCCGCTACCATCAGCGTTTTCCCGCCACGTGACGGAGTCCCATGAGCGACAACCAGCGTGATCTCGAAGCAGGCATCCAGACCGATTTCGACGGGCAGATCACCTACGGCGGCTATCTTCATCTGGAAACGTTGCTGGCGGCGCAACAGCCGCTGAGCCAGCCGCCACACCACGACGAGATGCTGTTCATCGTGCAGCACCACGTGGCTGAGTTGTGGATGAAGCTGATGCTGCACGAGCTGACCGCGGCGGTGGCGCACGTGCAGCGCGACGACGTCGATGCGTGCCTGAAGATCCTGGCGCGGGTGAAGCAGGTACAGCGCCAGTTGTTCGAGCAATGGGCCGTGCTGGAGACGCTGACGCCGTCGGAATACCTGGAGTTCCGTGGCGTGCTCGGTCCCTCCTCCGGTTTCCAGTCGCTGCAGTACCGCAAGATCGAATTCATCCTGGGCAACAAGCATGCCGACATGCTCAGGGTGTTCGCCCATGATCCGGTGGGCCAGGCCGAGCTGCGCGCCGTGCTGGAGGCGCCCAGCCTGTACGACGAGTTCCTGCGCTACCTGGCACGGCGCGGCCATGCGGTGCCGGCCGAGCTGCTCGAACGCGACTGGACCCGGGCCTATCGTCGCAACGACGGGTTGCTGCCGGTGTTGAAGCGCATCTATGCGGAACGCGCGGATTTCTGGCCCGAGTACCACATGTGCGAGCAACTGGTGGACGTCGAGGAGAGTTTCCAGCTGTGGCGCTTCCGCCACATGAAGACGGTGGAGCGGATCATCGGCCATCGCCGTGGTACCGGTGGTTCGTCCGGGGTCAGCTTCCTCAAGAAGGCGCTCGACCTGGAGTTCTTCCCCGAACTGCTCGATGTGCGCACCATACTGGGCAGCTGAACTTCGGCCTAGGAGCCTGTCGGACTTTACTCGGTCGGTCTGCAAATCCATCTGTGCGGTCCATATTTCCGCCGCTTTTTGACCCATAGAACCACTATGGGCCTGCAAATCGTCGAAAATCTGTCCTCGCACAGC
>SCRO01000070.1 GCA_004298505.1 Rhodanobacter sp. | reverse complement strand
ACCACGGTAACCGGCACGTGGGCGCGCGCCAGCACGTTGCTCGACACCGAGCCGAGCAGCCAGCGCGCCAGCGCACCGCGCTCGGTGTGGCCGATCACGATGTGGTCGATGCCATGTTGCTCCACCTGGCTGAGCAGCGCATCGCCCGGGCTGCCATGGACCAATTCCACATCCACCAGGCTGGCTGCGTCCGGCACGATGGCGACCAACTCAGCCAGCAGGTCCTGTGCCCGCTGCGTGCCGGAGTCGGCCATCATCAACGCGCATGCATCGACGCCACCTTCAGCGACCTGCAGCACCGACACCACGCGTACGCGGCCCTGACCGCACCGGGCCAGCTCGATCGCAAACTGGAATGCGCGGCGCGAAGCCTCGGAACCGTCGTAACCCACCAGCGAATACTTGACCATGCTTTCTGTGCCCCGCAAGCCGATAGGCTCCTAAGACGAAAGTCTGCGCGGTGGCGTGTTATCGGGACATCAAGCCGGGCCGTCGAAGATCGCCAGCCTGAACGCCGGTTTAGCCTTGTGCACATCGTTGTCACGCGTGAGTGCACACGATTCCACCACCAACGCCGCGCTACATTGACCTTTCGATGGTGTCGCCGGTGTCCCGATAGATACCCATCCCGAATGTGACAAGGAGAGAAGCGATGATCAAGCGTACTGTTGCAATAGCTACCCTGGTACTTGCCTGTGCAGGTGCGACGACCATGCTGCCGGTGAACAACGCCTACGCGGCTGAGGCCAGCGTGAAATGCGATCTCGTCTACAACCTGTCGGGCTGGTCGCTGATCTACAAGCATGCCGAAGGCACCGGCTCCATCACCTGCAACAATGGGCAGCACGCGAAGGTCAAGATCGCCGTAGTCGGTGGTGGCCTCACTGCCGGCAAGTATCACATCAGCAACGGCAAGGGTGAGATCAGCAACGTGCACAGCATCAATGAGGTATTCGGCGACTATGCACAGGCCGGTGCCGAGGCCGGCGTGGTGAAGAGTTCGCAGGCGCAGGTGTTGACCAAGGGCACCGTGTCGCTGGCGCTGGCCGGCACCGGCGAAGGCGTCAACCTGGGTATCTCGGCCGGCAAGTTCACCATCAGCCGGCGCTGATCCTGCGCGCATGACTCGACCAGCAAGGGCGCCCCGGGCGCCCTTGCTTTTGTTACGGCAGTACACTGCGGCGATTGCACCGGATTCGATCACGGAGAACTCGCCATGCGTCGCCTTGCCTGCCCGTCCTGACCCTGCTGTGCGCGCTGGTGGCGCCGGCGTTCGCTGCCGGCTCACAGGTCGGCCAGGTCGCGCCGACCTTGTTGATCTATCCGCACGGCCGCAGCGCCAAGGTCTACGTCGATGTCGATCCGCAGCAGAACTCGGCACAGGTGATGGCTGACCGGGCTGCACTGAAGGCGGCGCCCTGATGCCGGTGGCGCTGCGGGTCGAGCCCATGGTCCACGGCCGTGCGTTTGCGGTCTGGCGCGTGGTGGTCTGGTTGCTGCTGCTGCTTGCCGCCTTCGGCTGCGTGCAGTATTTCAGTCATGCCGAACTGCTGTGGACGCAGCGCCCGGTGTTGGCATCCAACCCCGAGGCGAGCGCTGCACTGCGCGTGATGCTGGCGTGGGACATCACCTATTTGCTGGCTGCCAGCGTGCTTATCGTGTTGTGTGCGGGTTGCATCCTGCGTCAGGCATGGGCACGGTCGGCGCTGCGGGTGGCCGCCGCGTTGCTGGCTCTGTGGATGCTCGCCAGCGGCGGCGCGATGCTGGCGCAATGGCCGGCCTTCGAGCGCGCCAGCGCCGATGCCCTGGGCCAATTGCATGGCGACGCCGCGCTGCGGCAGGCGCTCGTGCATGCACGCCGCAGCTACCTGGCCGCGCTGGTGCTGAAAGCGGTCGCCGTGCCAATACTGCTGTGGCTGAGCTGGCGGCTGGGCGCCCCGATGGTGCGTGCGCAATTCCGGCGTCGGCGATGAGTCTGGCGCTTGCGCCGCATTCAAGCAGAGGCGCAGACTCTGGCAAATCCCATACGACGGTTCGACATGGTGCTCGAGCAGGAAGGAGCAGGTATGAAACGCTGGCTGCTTGGCTTGTTCTGTCTGTTGTTGTCGGGAGCGGCGCTGGCGGCCGGGCCGCGCGCGGTACGCGAGCGAGTGCAGGCGAGCATGCTGGTGACCGGATCGATCACGGTGGCACCGGATGGCGGCATGAAAAGTTATGTCCTCGATCATCCCGAGCAACTTCCCGCGCCGGTGGTCACCCTGATCGCGCAGAACGCACCGAGGTGGCGATTCCAGCCGGTCATTCGTGACCGCGTGGCGGTGTCGGCCAAAGCGCCCATGAGCTTGCGCATCGTGGCCAGCGACGTCGACATGCGACATTGGCGGACCGTACTGGCCCGTGCAGCATTGAACGCGACGCGGCACTGGACGTTCGTGCCACCGACTTCGGGGCCTGACGCGGCAAAGTCCAGCTGGCTGGTCCGGGTACCAATCACTTTCCATCTGAGCGAGCGGGGCCATCCGGAGGCGGTCGAGAAGTACGGCAGCTGGCATGCGTACGTGCCGGGTCCGCGCAACACTCCCCCCTGGATGCACGAACGGAGCTCGAGTGGCAGCGCCGACGCGCTTGCCACCGGCGGTGTCGCCGAGGTAGGCAAGGGGCTGCGGCTGATCACGCCACTCAACGGGGCGTGAAGCAAGCGACTCGCGTTCAGCAGCAGTTACCGGGTAAGCGGGTATCGCTAGGCAGCATCGCCCGCGGAGTTCCTTCGATGCGTTCATGGCTGCCCCTGGTCACCTTGCTATCGCTGCTGGTGGCATCGCCGCTGCGTGCCGATGATCTCGCCACCGTTTGTCATGCGACCAGCAGTTACGACATGACCCTGCGCGCCGACAGCCTGCTGTTCGACCGCTCGGCGCGGACACCGCTTCGTGTCGTGATTGCGCACGGAAGCCTGCATACCGACGGCACCGCCGTGCCGCTTGATCCGGAACAGTACGATCGCCTGGTCTTGTTCGACCGTGACGTGCGCGCGCTGGTGCCGCGGGTGCGCAAGGTGGCGCAGAACGGGGTCGACATGGCGGTGCAGGCGCTGCGTGCCGAGGTGGCGGATCTGGGCCTCAGCGCCGATACCCGCGCCACGTTCGATAGTCGGCTGAATGCGCGTGCGGCGGAGCTGAAGCAGCGCATCGCGAGCAGCCAGAGCACGCATGACTGGCAAGGTGACGCCATGCGGCAATATGCCAATCAGGTGGCTGGCGACCTGATGCCCTTGCTGGCCGCGGACCTGGGCCAGCAGGCCGTCAATGCGGCGCTGGCCGGCGACCTGCAGGAGGCGGCCAGCCTACGCGAGCGTGCCAGTTCGCTGGCTACCGGCCTGCAACCGCGGCTGCAGCAACGCATGCAGGCCTTGCGTGCGCAGATTGCGGCGCTGTGTCCGGCGATTCAGCAACTGGGCCGCCTGCAGCAGGGCGTGCGCGACAACCGCGGCCGGCCACTCGACCTGCTCCAGATCAGTCGTTGAGCGGCTGCCACCATGCGGCCATGAAGCTTTTGGTCACCCGGGTGCAGGTAGCGTTGCCGCCGCACGCGGCGCAGGCGTCCGGTCGCGACCCGTTTGCGCGCAACCTCTACCGCGGTGACACGCGGGCCTGGGCGGTTGACGTCAAGGCATAGCGCGTCGCGTTGTCAGGGCGCGCCGACGGCTTCGATCAGTCGTTGCCGCCGCGGCGCCGGGTATTCGCCTACCTGCCGCTGGAACACGCCGAGGACATGGGCTTGCAGGCGCATTCGGTGGTGTTGTTCGAAGCCTTGCGCGCGCAAGCGCCGCCCGAACAGCGCGAGCGCTACGCCATGTTTCTCGGCTATGCTCGACGGCAGCGCGAGGTGGTCGTGCGCTTCGACCGCTTTCCCCATCGCCACGCCGTGCTGGGCCGTGCCAATACGCCGGAGGAAGCGTTTTACCTGGCGCAACCTGGCGCGGGGTTCTGAGCGCGGGCCACCGCGCGGCAGGGCTGTCCCCTCCACCATCGACCAAGGAGCAGGTCATGCGCATATGCCTCATCGTCGCCGTGTTCGCCTTCAGTGCCGCCGTACACGCGTCCAGTACCTTGCGCGTGGGCTACCAGGTGCTCACCGCCGGCGACAGCCAGGAACGGGTCACCGAGCTGCTGGGCAAGCCGTCGTCGAAATCGCATCGCCGCCGCGCGCCGGCACGCCGTGGCCGCCGCCGTGGCGGGCAGGTGCTCGCCGGCCACCAAGGCGGCGAGCTGTGGCGCTACCGGCGCAACGGACACGTCACGGTGGTCACCATCGTCGACGGCCGGGTCACCGAGATCGAGGACCACCGGCTCTGAGCACGGGGCCGGGATGACGTTGCGCGAGGCGTGGGCCCCGCACCGGCGTGACCGATTTGATCATTGCGCGCGGCATGGTCGATGATGCGCACGCGCTCATGCCCTTCGGGAGATCGACATCGGTGACCATGAGCACGGTCGGCTACGGCGACATCGTCCCGCTGACCGTCGAGGCGAAGCTGTTCATGGTGTCGATCATCATGTTGGGCGTGGCGGTGTTCGCTACCTCGTTGACGGTGGTGATCGCGCCGATGGTCAGCACGTCGCTGCAACGCATCGTCTCTGGCAAGGGCCGCCACATGAAACGCGAAAAGCACTTCGTCGTCATTGGGAATACTCCCCTGGCAACCAATACCTGGCGTGAACTGGCGCGACGCGGCCGCCCGGTGACGAGGCTGTTGCGAAAGCCGCCGGACGACGTCGATCTGGACGAAGTGGACGTGGTGGTCGCCCCGCAGCTGCTCGGCGGCGAACTGCTGGCGATGATGCTGACCGGAGAGGAGGTCACCTCTGATTTCGTGATGAAGAGCGTGTTTCGGGACCTGTCGGGGGCCGCGGAATCTCCCGGTGGCACGGGACCGGCAACCGCCTGATCGGGTGGTGCGGTGTCGCCGCGTGCGACAACGCAGCCGGCGCTGCCTGTTTCATCGCCGGTTTGCCAGGCTGCTAGGCTGGCCCGGTTTCCCCACGGGCTGAATACCATGCATGACTTTTTCGCAAACCTGTTCGGTGCCCGGCTTGCCGATGGCATGACCCAGGTCGGCCTGAAGCTGCTGCTGGCGCTGCTGGTGTTGCTGATCGGGATGTGGTCGGTCGCGCGCCTGGCCAACCTTGTCCAGCGCGCACTGCAGCGCGCGTCGGTGGACATCACCTTGGTCGGCTTCCTGCGCAAGGTGGTCCACGGCCTGCTGGTCGCGGTACTGGTGGTGATCGTGCTCAACATGGCCGGTGTGTCGACCGCGCCGCTGGTCGCCGCGTTGGCCACCGCCGGCCTCGCGATCGGGCTGGCCTTGCAGGGCTCGCTCAGCAACCTGGCCTGGGGCGTGCTGCTGGTGATGTTCCGCCCGTTCCAAGTCGGCGATTTCGTCACCGCCGGCGGCGTGGACGGTACGGTCGAGAGCCTCAACTTGATGCATACCGTGCTGGTGCTGCCGGACGGGCGCGAGGCAATCGTGCCGAACGGCAAGGTCGGCAGCGAGGCGATCCTCAACTACAACCGCCGTGGCATGCGTCGTTTCGAGCTGACCGTGGGTATCGGCTACCAGGACGACATCGGTGCGGCGATGGCCGAGGTCAAGCGGCTTTTCGAGCAGGACGAACGCATACTCGACGATCCGGCACCCGGCGTATGGACGTCCGAACTGGGCGAAAGTTCGGTCAACCTGATCGTGCGCGGCTGGACCAAACCGGGCGATATCTGGGCGGCGAAGACCGACCTGCTGCGCGCGATCAAGGAGCACTACGAGGCGGCCGGCATCAGCATCCCGTTCCCGCAGCGCGAGCTGACGGTGGTGCAGGGCAAGTTGCCGGATTCCGCGAAACAAGGCTGATCGCGCGGTGCAGCGCAGCGCAGTGGCCGCTGCACCGACCGGCAATCATGGCAGCGTGATGGGCCGCCGGTTGTCGCGGGAGACCTTGTCGATCAGCTCGTTGTAGGGATCGATACCGGCCTGTGCAGGCTTGCCCTCGACCGTGACGGTGAGCGTGCTGTCGCCGTCCTTCACCAGCTGCTTTTTCAGGTACAGCGGCTTGCCGTCCTTGCCGGCACCGGGTGAGGCGGCGAACACGCCGATCTCGATCGGAAAGTCGATCTTGCCGGGCGTTTCCTTGCCCTTGCCGTCGACGTAGACCTTGCCCGCATGCACCTTCATGGTTACCTGGTATTTGCCATCGGGCAACTTCTTCGCGCTGGCCGAGATCATGCGATTGTCGAACAAGGTGATCTTCCAGAAGAAGTCGTCGAGCATCGGTTGCCACTTCGGTCCCAACGCCTTGCCCAGCGCGTCCATGAATTCCTGCGAGTCGGTGTACGGCGGTTGCTGGAAGCCCTTGTCGAGCAGGAACTGCTTGAGCATCGCGTCGAGCTTGTCCTCGCCGACGTAGTCCTGCAGCGCGTAGAAGATCATCGAGCCCTTGCGGTAGTGGATATAGGCCTGGTTCTCCACTTTCGCCAGCGGTTCCTCGGCGATCTTTTCGGTGGCGCGACCGGCCAGGTAGGCGTCCAGTTCGTACTTCAGGAACTTGCGCATCTGGTCGGCGCCGTACTTGTGCTTCATCACCATCAGCGACGAGTACTGCGCCAGCGATTCGCTGAGCATCGTCGAGCCCTGCATGTTGGCGCCAATCACGCGGTGCGCCCACCACTGGTGCGCCACTTCATGCGCGGTGACGTCGTAGACATAGTCGAGTTTCGTCTTGTCGCGCAGGTCGGCGATGAAGCCGATCGATTCGGAGAACGGGATGGTGTTGGCAAACGACTGCGCGAAGGCGGAGTAACCGGGAAACTCGACAATACGCAGCTGCTTGAACTGGTAAGGCGTGTAGTGGCTGTCGTAGTAGTCGAGTGAGTCGCTGGCGCTCTCGAGCATCCGATCCACGTTCCAGGCATGCGCCGGGTTGTAGTAGACCGAGATCGCCACGCCATCGTGATCCACGCTCTTCACCGCGTAGCGCGCCGACAGCCAGGCAAAGAAGTTCAGCATCGGCTGTTCCATCTTGTAGTGGAAATAGCGCCGCCCGTTGGCCGTCCATTCTTTCTGCAACACGCCCGGCGCCAGCGCGATCTGGTCAGGCGCGGTGGAAACGGTGGTGTCGAAGCTGATCCAGTCGGCGTCGTTGCTGATGTAGGTATTGGCGCGCGCCTTCTCGTCGCCCAGTGGCGGCATTCGTGGCACGTCCACCTTCAGCCCGTATTTGCGCCGGTCGTTGCGGTCGGTGAGTTGTACTTGTGCCTGGTAGCCGAATTGCGGCATGACCCTGTTGTTGAAGAAGGTGCCGTTGTGAGCGAGGAAGGTGCCAGAGGCGCGGTTGGTGAAGCCCTTCGGGGCGTATTCCAGGGTGAAATCGAACGGCATCGAGGCGCCCGCCGCCAGTGGCGTTTTCAGCTTGTAGATAGTGAAGCCGAGCTCCTTGTCGGCGCTGACGATCGAGTGTGGCGCGAACGCGAGCGACTTCAGCTTGAAGCCGTCGGTGAAGTTCACGTACAGCTCGTTGATCGGCGTATCGTGCTTGTTCACCAGCGTGTAGTGAGCGCGAATGTCCAGCTGGCGCCGGTACGGGTAGATGTCGACATCGGCCTGCACCGCGGTGATCCGTGGTTGTGGCGCATCCTTGTACCTGGCGTACTTCTTTTCGTAGTTGGCCTGCTCGATTTTCTGCGCGGTGCTGCTCTTGAAGTGGTTGAGCACGTTGGTGTCGTAGTAGATCCAGCCGCCGCTGCCGATGAAGGCGAGCAGGCCGAGCACCAGGGCCGCCGCTGCCGGTGCGTGCAATCGTGCACGGGCCTCGTGCAGGCGCTCGCGCCATGACTGGCCGGTGCCGCGCACCCAGAACAGCGCAGCCAGCACCAGCAGCAGCACCGCGCAGGTGGCCCAGTAGAAGTCGAACCACAGTACGCCCTTGAGGAAGTGACCGTAGCCGTTGAGATCGGAATACGGCGCGCCCGGCGCGGTGCCGTAGTTGTAGATGTGCTGTTCCCAATGCAGCAGGTCGAAGCCGATCGCGCTCAGCACCAGCCAGACGATGGTCAGCAGGTAGCCGAGGAACTTGTTGTTCGACAACACCTGAAAAAACACCGCCAGCACGGCCAGCAGTGCGAACGGAATCGCCTGCAGCGCGAGGGTTTCCAGGTACAGGCCAAGCTCCAGGTGGGTGTAACCGTGACCGAGCTGCCAGCCGATGCCGACCACGGCACCGACCACGAGGAAGACCACGATCACTGCCAGCAACGCGCCCAGCTTGGCCGTCAGCGGCACCCAGTCCGGCACCGGGAACGCGTCGCTGACCTCGGCCGAACGCTGGCTGCGCTCGCGCCACACCAACTCGCCGGCGTAGAAGGTAATGATGATGTACAGCAGCCACTGGAAGCCGCCCTGGATGTTCTCCAGTACCTGGTGGGTCACCGGCCAGGTTGCGGTGCCGTAGATCTGCCCGGACAACAGGAAGGCGCCGAACAGATTGGCCAGCCCCAGCGCCAGCATGATCAGGAATGGCACCGCGCGCAGCACGCCCAGCGTGTCGAAGCTGAATTGCGTGCGCAACTGCAGCAGGTGGGTGCGCAGGCTGTGGCTCAGCGTGACTTTGGGCAGGGCCAGCGCCGCGGCGACGGATTGCGGACGCAGCATCGGCGGCTCCGCCCGCTGCTTGCGCCGCGGCAGCTTCAGTCCCTCGCGATTGGGCCGGAACAACACCGTCGTGGCGCCCAGCATGGCCACGCTTACCCCGACCCACAACAGGCGATTGAACAGCAGTACGCCAGTAATCGCCGGTAGCGCGTGATTGGACTGGTCGGCCGACCAGTAGCGCGTGACGACGGCCAGCGTGCGCCCGCCGAACGGGTCGAGCATGGCGGCAAGGTAGTGGTTGTTGACATCCTTGGTCAGCTGACCGACCACGCCCTGCAGCACGAAGTAGACGATCACGCCGAGATAGGTTGCCAGCAGCGAGCGCGTGGTGGTGGCCAGCAGGTACAGCAGCGCGGCGATGAACAGCATGTCGGGTACCACCATCACGCCGAACGCCCAGGCGTAGCCGTGCCAGTCCGCCGGACCGATGCGCGCCGCGTCGACCCACGGCATCGTGCCGCCTAGCGCGAGGCCCAGCGCACAGGCCAGCATGATCGCCAGCGACGCGGCGTAACCGGCGGCGAAGCGCCCACCCAGATAGGCGCCGCGGCTCATCGGCGTGGCAAAGATCAGTTCCGAGGTGCGCTGGTCGAAATCGCGCAGCGCCGCGGCGGCGACGAAGATCGTGACCAGGAAGATACTCAGCACGGTGAGCACGCTGAGCAGGCGCACGATCACCAACGGCGCATTGCGCAGCACGTTGCCGCTGGCGCCGCCGAGGATGACGGCGTCGGTACTGGCCAATGCAAACGCCAGCGCGCCAAAGGCGAACGCGACGATCCAGAACAGCGGCGCCTTCAGCTGCTGGCGCAATTCAAAGCGAAGTATTTCGAAGAGTGTCGACTGCGAGAACATCGGTGATCCCTGTCTGGGTCTGGCCTGGCCCGGTCTGGCCGCGGTGGATACCGTCGCGCCACTTGCTCAGGCGGCCCTGGCGGTAGCCTGCGCACGCAGGCGGCCGAAGTAGACGTCTTCCAGATCTGGTGCGACGGCTTCGAAGCCCGGCTCCGGCATTTTGTCGGCCAGCACGTGCAACAAGGTGCGGCCACCGGCGAGGCGCGTGGACAGGATGGTCATACGCGCGCGGTAAGCGTCCAGCTCGGCCTTGTCGATCGTGCGCCGCCACACCTGGCCTTCCAGCGAGCGGATCGCCTCGGTCGGCTCGCCGCTCAGCAGCACCCGGCCCTGGCCGATGATCGCCATGCGCGAGCACAGGTCGGTGACGTCCTCCACGATGTGCGTGGACAAAATCACCACCATTCGCTCGCCCAGTTCGGCTAGCAGGTTGAGGAAGCGGTTGCGTTCCTCCGGGTCGAGCCCGGCGGTGGGCTCGTCGACGATGATCAGGCGCGGCTCGCCGATCAGCGCCTGCGCGATGCCGAAGCGCTGGCGCATGCCGCCGGAGTAGGTGCCGAGCTTGCGCTTGCGCACATCCCACAGGTTGACCTGGCGCAGCAGCGCCTCGACCAGCTCGCGCCGCTCGCCTTTCACGGTAACGCCCTTGAGCACGGCAAAGTGCCCCAGCATCGCCTCGGCCGAAACCTTCGGGTACACGCCAAATTCCTGCGGCAGGTAGCCGAGCAGGCGCCGGGTGGCCTGCTTGTCGGCGAGCAGGTCCATCTCGTCGAGCTTGATCGTGCCTTCGTCCGGATCCTGCAGCGTGGCGATCGTGCGCATCAGCGAGGACTTGCCCGCGCCGTTGGGGCCGAGCAGGCCGAACATGCCGCCGGGAATGTCCAGCGATACGCTGCGCAGGGCCCGCACGCCGTTGGCATAGGTCTTGGAGAGCTCATGTATGGTCAGCATGGATGGCGTCCTGTAGCGCATGCGGCGGCATGCGATGACGGTGAGATTAAGGCATGGACGCAATTCCCGCGCCCGCTCAAGGTAATGCATACGCCCGCGAATGGAGAATGCCGGTCGTGCACTACGGCCATTCCAGGTAGCGCGAATCGCGCGCGTGTTCGTTTATGATTGAGCACTTGAGCCCGCGACCGCCATCCCCGCGCGGTACGCCACAGCCATGTAGGAGTCATCATGACCGACCTCAAAGAAGCCCTCGTCCCCGACATCGGTCACGAAGACGTCCCCGTCATCGAAGTGCTGGTCAAGGCCGGCGACAAGGTCGAGAAGGAACAGAGCCTGATCACGCTGGAGTCGGACAAGGCGACGATGGAAGTGCCCTCGCCGTTTGCCGGCATTGTGAAGGAAATGAAGCTGAAGGTCGGCGACGAAGTTTCCGAGGGCGCGGTCATCGCCATGATAGAAATCGTCGGCGAAGCCGACACCACGTCCCCCGCGCCCGCTGCAGGAGGTAGAGCCATGCCGGGAGCAATGGCTGAGGGCAGCGGTGAGGGTGCGGAGTCGCACGATGGCTCCAGCAAGGAAACTATGACCGGCTCCGCCGGGGCCGCCAACGCACAATCCGCGCAAAAGCCGGCTGCCGCGGCCGCGGTCGAACCGCCGCCTGCGCCGCCCTCGCCGGTGGCCGGCCGGGGCGTGCAGCCGGGCCACCCGCCGGAAGGCGACATACCGCTCCCGCGGCCGCCGCTGGATGCGTCGATCGTGATGCCGGGCGATACGCCCTACGCCAGCCCGGCGATCCGTGCGTTCGCACGCGAGCTGGGGGTGGACATCCAGCAGGTGAAGGGCAGCGGTCGCGGTGGCCGGATCCAGCGCGACGACGTCAGTGCCTGGATCAAGCATGCGCTGGCCTCCGGCGCGCGTCCCAGCCCGGGTGCGCCTGCGGCGCTCGGTGGGCTGAACCTGTTGCCGTGGCCGAAAATCGATTTCACCAAGTTCGGGGAGGTCGAGGAGAAGCCGCTCAGCCGCATCCAGAAGATTTCCGGCGCGAACCTCGCGCGCAACTGGGCGATGATTCCGCACGTCACCCAGCACGAGGATGCCGACATCACCGAGATGGAGGCCTTCCGCAAGCAGCTCGGCGCGGAGAACAAGGAGCTCAAGATCAGCCCGCTGGTGTTCCAGATCAAGGCGGTGGTGGCGGCGCTGAAGCAGTTTCCCCAGTTCAACTCCTCGCTCGACGAATCCGGCGAGAAGCTGATCCTCAAGAAGTACTTCCACATCGGCATCGCGGTCGATACGCCCGATGGCCTGGTGGTGCCAGTGCTCCGCGATTGCGACAGGAAGGGCCTGCTCGACCTGGCACGCGAAATGGGCGAGATCTCGAAGAAGGCGCGCGACAAGAAGCTCGGCCCGGCCGAGATGTCCGGTGGCTGTTTCTCGATCAGCTCGCTGGGCGGCATCGGCGGTACCCATTTCACGCCGATCGTCAACGCGCCGGAAGTGGCCATCCTCGGCGTTTCCAAAGCGGCGATCAAGCCGGTGTGGAACGGCGAGAAATTCAAGCCGCGCCTGATCCTGCCGCTGTCGCTGTCCTACGACCATCGGGTGATCGACGGCGCGCTCGCGGCGCGCTTCGCGTCATTCCTGGCTGCCCAGCTCGGCGATATCCGCCGGTTGCTGCTGTAATCCGCGGGCCGGTGCAGGCGATCAGCGCACTGACGTACATGGGCTTGGCGCAGGCCGCCGAGCCGGTATCGGTGCATTCGGCGGTCACGCAGATCGGCGAGTGGTTGAACCTGGGCTTCGGTGTCGGCGCAATCACGATCGGCTCGTTGCTGGGCGGTCTTGTGCTGTTTGCGCTGTTCTTGATCGCGACGGCGTTGATGAGGCGTTTGCTGCGGCGCTACGGCGAGCGCAACGAGCACGTCAGCAGTTCGATGATCTACACCGTCGAGCGCCTGCTGCATTACCTGCTGCTGACGGTAGGCCTGCTGTGGGGCTTGAGCGTGGCCGGCGTGCCGATGGCCAAAATGACGGTGTTTGCCGGCGCGCTTGGTGTAGGCCTGGGCTTCGGCCTGCAGTCGATCTTCAGCAACTTCGTATCCGGGCTGATCCTGCTGTTCGATCGCAGCCTCAAGGTGGGCGACTTCGTCGAGCTGGCCTCGGGCGTGCACGGCCACGTGCGCGAGATCCGCGTGCGCGCCACCCTGATCAGCACCAACGACGACATCGACATCCTGGTGCCGAATTCCGAATTCATGACCGGTCGGGTGGTCAACTGGACTTTGCGCGAGGTCGCGCGCAGGCAGAAGATTCCATTTGGCGTTGCTTACGGCACCGACAAGGAACTGGTGAAGGAGGCCGCACTGGAGGCCGCCGCCGCCGTGCCGTTCACGCTCAGCCTGGACGGGCCGCGTGCGCCACAGGTCTGGCTGGTCGGGTTCGGTGAATCCTCGCTCGATTTCCAACTGGTGGTCTGGCTCAACGCCGAGGCCACCCGACGGGTCGGTGCGATCACCGCTGCGTACAATTGGGCGTTGCATTCGGCGCTGGAGAAATACGGCATCGAGATCCCGTTCCCGCAACGCGACCTGCATGTGAAAAGCTGGGCCCGGGCCACGCGCGACCAAAATGCCGCCCAACCCGGGGTGCCCGCGCCCGGCATGCCCGACATCGAAGACGACGGCAACGACGCGGTACGCCAGATCGAGCGCGACATCGCGAAAGCCGAGGCACGCCGCGCTGAAACTCCTCCTCCCCAAGATCCGGACGCAGCTCGCTGACGTCCTGCCACACCAAGGAAACACACCATGGCCAACACCATCGAAATCAAGGTTCCCGACATTGGCGGTCACGACAACGTGCCGGTGATCGAGGTGTTGGTGAAGGTCGGTGACACGATTGAAAAGGAGCAAAGCCTGATCACGCTGGAATCGGACAAGGCCACCATGGAGATTCCGTCCAGTGCCGCCGGCGTGATCAGGGAGTTGAAGCTCAAGGTCGGTGATGAAGTTTCCGAAGGCGCCGTGATTGCCCTTGTGGAAACCGTTGGCGCAGCCGACACCACGTCCCCCTCTCCCGCCCCGGGAGACGACTGCATGGATGCAGGAGGTAGAGCCATGCCGGGAGCAATGGCCGAGGGCAAGGGTGAGGCTACGCAGTCGCCGGATAGCTCCCATACGACGTCTCCCGCGGGCACCCGCCCCTCACCTCAATCCTCTCCCCCGAGCGGGAAGAAGACCGGGGGAGAGGAGACAAACATGCCGCAAGCGGCGGCATCCTCTGGGAAAAAGCCTGACCTCGAGTGCAAGCTCGTCGTGCTCGGCTCCGGCCCTGGCGGCTACAGCGCCGCATTCCGCGCCGCCGACCTCGGCGTCGACACCGTGCTGATCGAGCGTTATGGCACGCTGGGCGGCGTTTGCCTCAACGTGGGCTGCATCCCGTCCAAGGCGCTGCTGCACGCCGCCGCCGTCATCGACGAGGCCGAAGCCATGGCCGCGCACGGCGTCAGCTTCGGCAAGCCGAAGATCGACCTCGACAAGCTGCGCAGCTTCAAGAGCAAGGTGGTCGGCCAGCTCACCGGCGGCCTCGCCGCAATGGCGAAGCAGCGCAAGGTGCGCACGGTCGTGGGCATGGGCGAGTTCGTGTCGCCGAACGAGCTGGAAGTGCAAACGAAAGATGGCGTGAAGCTGATCCGCTTCGAGCACGCGATCATCGCTGCCGGTTCGCAATCGGTGAAGCTGGGCATATTCCCGTGGGACGACGAGCGCGTCATGGATTCGACGCGCGCACTGGAAATGAAGGACGTGCCATCGAGGCTACTGGTCGTCGGTGGCGGCATCATCGGTCTGGAAATGGCCACCGTGTACGCCGCACTGGGCAGCGAAGTGACCGTGGTCGAGTTCATGGACCAGCTCATGCCCGGCGCCGATGCCGACCTGGTCAAGCCGCTGGCCAAGCGTCTTGGCAGCCGGCTCAAGGGCATCCATCTGAAGACCAAGGTGGTCAGCGCCAAGGCCAGCAAAAAAGGTATCGAGGTCGGCTACGAAGGCGACAGTATCCCCGCGACCACGCTGTTCGATCGCGTGCTGGTGTCGGTGGGCCGCTCGCCGAACGGCGGCAAGATCGGCGCGGACAAGGCCGGTGTGGCAGTCACCGAGCGCGGCTTCATCAACGTCGATACGCAGATGCGCACCAACGTGCCACACATCTTCGCCATCGGCGACCTGGTCGGCCAGCCGATGCTGGCGCACAAGGCCACGCATGAGGCAAAGGTTGCCGCCGAAGCGGTGGCCGGACACAAGAGCCACTTTGACGCACGGGTCATTCCGTCAGTTGCCTACACCGATCCGGAAATCGCCTGGGTCGGTGTGACCGAGCGTGAGGCGAAGGAGAAGGGTCTGAAGGTCGGCGTGGGCAAGTTCCCGTGGGCGGCTTCCGGTCGCGCGATCGGCATGGATCGCACCGAGGGCTTCACCAAGCTGATCTTCGAGGAGGAAACCCATCGCATCGTCGGCGGCGGCATCGTCGGCGTGCATGCGGGCGACCTGATTTCCGAAGTGGCCCTGGCGATCGAGATGGGTTCGGAAGCGGCCGACATCGGCCTGACCATCCACCCGCATCCCACCCTCAGCGAGTCGGTCGGCATGGCCGCGGAAATCTACGAAGGCACCATCACCGATCTGTATCTGCCGAAGAAGAAGTAGGCCTGCACAAGAGAAAGCCCGGGCAAGCCCGGACTTTCTGGTCGTTCTGTCACCGCACGAGAGGGAGGCTCGCGGCTGAGGACGGCTTATTGGCTGGACGGCACGGGGTGCTGTGCCTTGAACTGTTTCCACTGTGCCCGGCGTTCCTGCGCCTGTGCCTTGAACGTGGCCACCTGCGCTTGCTGCTGCGGCGTCAGTACGGCGTAGATCTTCGCGCGCAGGTCGGCCTTGCGCAGCGCGCGATCCTGGGTCGCCTGGCCTTCGGCCTTGGCCAGGCTGGCAGCGGCGGCCTGGTAGCCGACCTGGTTCGGGGTCATCGACTCGAACGCGCTACGCTGCTGACGCAAGGCTTCGCGCGGCGCCTTGTTCTGTGCACGCTCGGCTTGCACGATCTGCTTGACGCTGGCCTTCTGCGCGTCGCTGAGGCTGAGCTTGTGCAGCATCATCATCTGGCCGTGGCCGTGATGGTCATGATGACCGTGCCAACCGTGAGCGGATGAGCCCTGACCGCCCGCGTCGGGCGCGGCCATGACAGCGGTGGTGCCGATGGCCAGGGCCGAAGCCAGGGCCAGTCGGAGGAGTGTGTGCTTGCGCATGATGTTTGCCTCTGTGGTGGGGAAGGTACGCCACCATTTGACGACACTCTTGCGTATATGTTCTTTGCGTAAGGGTAAAGAACGGTAAAGCACGTGGTGCCCGGCGGGCACTTCCGTATTGAATGGTTGCCATGCAAACGCCCAACCCATCCCGCATCCTGATTGCCGACGATGATCGCGCGCTGTGTCGACTGCTGGCCGACTACCTGCAGCGCGAGGGCTTTGTGGTGGACGTCGCGCACGATGGCGAAGCCGCGTTGGCGCGCCTGCGCAATCCGGCCGAGCGGCCGGACCTGTTGATCCTCGACGTGATGATGCCCGGGCGCGACGGGCTGGAAACCCTGCGCGAATTGCGCACGCAGCACCGCCTGCCGGTGATCATGTTGTCCGCGCGCGGCGAGCCGGTGGACAAGGTGATCGGGCTGGAGCTCGGTGCCGACGATTACCTGGCCAAGCCCTGCCTGCCGCGCGAACTGCTGGCACGGGTGCGCGCGCAGTTGCGGCGCAACGCCCCGCTGGCATCGGGCACCGTGCAGGCAGGCAACCTGCAACTGTTCCCGGGTGAACGTCGCGCCCAGGTCGGCGCGCAGGAGTTGTCGCTGACCGGCGCCGAGTTCCTGCTGTTGCTGGGGCTGGCCCAGCGTGCCGGCGAGTTGGTCGACAAGACCGTGCTGACCCGGCTGGCGCTGGGGCGTGAGCTGGAACGCTTCGACCGCAGCATCGACGTGCATGTGAGCCGGCTGCGGCACAAGCTCGCCGACGCGTCGCCCGCTGCGCCGCGGATCGAGTCGGTGCGTGGCTCCGGCTACGTGCTGGTGGTGAGCGCGGCATGAACTCGATCAAGGGTTCGTTGTACTGGCGTTTGCTGGTCTGGTTCTGCGTGGCGAACCTGCTGGTGTTGTTCCTTGGTGGCTTTTTCGCGCGGCGCTTCATCGAATACACCACCGCAATCGAGATCAACTGGGCAGCGTTGGCGCAGGAAGCCGATCAGGCGTACCAGACCGGCGGCCGCGACGCGCTGGCCGAGTGGGTGCAGCAGCAGCGCCAGCAGGGTGTCGAGGCGACCTTGTTCGACGCCGGCGAGCCGCTGGTTCCGATTCGTCTGCGCGGGCCGATGCGCGCCTTGCTGCAGGCGTGGTTGCCGTCAGGGCAAAGCATCGTGTTGCAGCCACGCAAGGGTTTCTACGTCGCGTTCCAGCAAGTCACTGGCGCCGACGGTCACACGCGCCAGTTGCTGGCGATGAGCCGCTCGCACGTGCGCTTGCGCCCGCAGACGCGCGAGAAAATCTACCTGGCCGCCCAGTTGCTGTTGTCGCTGCTGTTCATCGGCGTGGTCGGCTGGTGGGTGGCGCGCAGCGTGGCACGTCCGGTCCAGGCGCTGCGTCGGGCGACCCGGCGCATGGCCGAAGGCGAGCTGTCGACCCGGGTCGGCCGGCAACGGGGCCTGGCGCATGACGAGCTGGCCCAGCTTGCTGGTGACTTCGACCTGATGGCCGGGCGCATCGAGGCACTCGTGGCGCATGATCGTGCCGTGTTGCAGGATCTGTCGCACGAATTGCGCTCGCCGCTGGCACGGCTGCAGCTGATCATCGACCTGGCCCGGCGCAGCAGCGATCCGAGTGAAGCCGAACCCTACTTCCTGCAGGCCGAAGGCGAGATCGCCCGGCTCGACCACATGCTGGGCGAGATGCTGGCGCTGTCACGGATGGAGGGCGGCCTGCCCGGCATGGAGCGCGAGCGGGTGGATCTGGCCGAGCTGGTCCACGACGCGATCGAGCAGTTCCGGATTGACGCCGACGCCGGTCGCGTCGAACTGAAGCTTGCCAGCGTCGACTCCCTCGTGGTCTCGGGTAACGCCATGCTGCTGGAGCGCGCGTTGGGCAACCTGCTTGCCAACGCGATCAAGTTCAGTCCCGAGGGCGGCCAGGTCGAGCTGACTCTGCGCGCCGAGCAGCGGTTTGCCGCACTGGTGCTGCGCGATCATGGGCCGGGCGTGCCGGATGACGAGTTGAATTTGTTGTTTCGGCCGTTCTTCCGGGGGAGTAATGCGGCGCGGGCTGACGGGCATGGGTTGGGGTTGGCCATCGTGGAGCGGGTGGTGCAGGTGCATGGGGGGACGATTGAGGTGCGCAATGGGGATGGTGGGGGGTTGGAGATTAGGGTGGGGTTGCCGTTGGCGTGAGGGTGGTTTTCTTGATCGGCTGATGCGGCTCTCTCTTTGAATCGTTGCCCGTATCGAGCCATTTTTGTTCTCCAGTGCCGCCTTCAGGGGGATTGTAAGGGGGTGACAACTAGTCTGACACGGCGGGGTACCGCGTCCGTCAACGCAAGCGCGGAGACACCTGGGGTTGCTGCGTATTTCGGTCTCGTTCCGGTAAACGCTGACCACCGTACCGATGCTGACCAGATACCTGAAAGACCCGTGGCCCACAAATGTGGTAATGTGGGTTTGTGATAACCACGGAGTTTTCGCATGAGCCGCCTGACGATCGACATCACCGACCAACAGCACCAAAACCTGAAAGCGCTGGCCGCCTTGCAAGGCAAGACGATCAAGCAATACACACTCGAACGCCTGTTCCCAGGCGACGCAGGTGGCGATCAAGCGTGGCGAGATCTGATGGCCATGCTGCGTACACGCATCGACGCGGGACTTGCGGGAGAGGTTTCTGCCAAGAGCGTTCGCGAAATTCTCGATGAGGAACTGACAACAGGCGGCCCCGCTTGATCCGGCCCGACTACGTTCTGACCCACGCCGCGGAAGCCGACGTACGTGCGATCATCCGCCACACGCGCAAGGAGTGGGGCGACGCCCAAGTCCGCCGTTACATCACCAAGCTGGAGCAGGGCATGGTTCGTCTTGCAGCCGGCCAAGGACATTTCAAAGACATGAGCGCGCTCTATCCGGCGTTACGGATGGCGCACTGCGAGCACCACTATGTTTTTGGCTTGCCACGCGAGCGCGCCCCTGCGTTGATCGTGGCCATCCTGCACGACGCATGGATTTGATGGCTCGGCTTGCCGACCGGCTGCTGTAGCGGTCCCTGAGGCTTTGCACCCTGTTGGTCTGACCCAAACAGATAGCCTGTGAGGCCGTCAGCCGCCATGAACACTAATTGCCGATCGAGTCGGCCGCAACGTCACCGTATCCGGCAACGCGCGCGGGCCATCCATTCGTACGATTTCTTCAACGTGCTAACCGACCCCGACTTGCTTGATGTCGTCGATGAGCAGTTGCCGGCACATCGTGAACGGTTGTTCCCGCTGACAACGACATTGATGCTGTTTATGGCGCAGACCTTGAACACCGACGCCTCATGTCAGGCCACGATTGATCGCCACGCCGTGGAACGGATCGCCAACGATCTGTCGCCGTGCAGTACGGCCACAGGCGCGTATTGCAAGGTGCGGCAGCGCCTGCCGTTGAATGTAGTGCGCTCGTTGTTGCGGCACACGGGCCGCTGAAAGAACGCTGAAAGAATAGAGTCAGGTCGTGCCTTTTGGTTACTGCCCAAGCAAAACGTAAGACCTGACCCTGAGGTTGCTGAGGTTCACAGCACCAACAGCAGCGACAGGCCGCGCTGCAACGCATTCGCTCACTGTGCTTTCCCCTGCATCTCCAGCAGTGGGTTGCAGATGGCCAATTCACCGAAGGTGCGGCCATGGCTGAAGTCTTCGCTGTAGAGAATCTCGCAGCGTGTGCGCAACGCGGCTTCGGCGATCAAGGCATCGAACCACGAAAGTTGTTCGGCGTTGGCCAGCTCGTTGGCGTCGAGCACCAGATTGGCATCGGTTGCCACCACCTCGAACTGCGCCAGCGCGTGCAGCGCCACGCGCGTTTCCTGTGCCGACAGCGCCGGCTCGAACTTGCGCGTGAGCACCGCGCGCAATTCAATCAGTACCTGGGTGCTGATGACGATCTCGTGTTCGTTCGCGATCTGGCGCAACCATTGCCCAATCCAGCGCGATTTGTCGACTTCGCGCTGGTCGAGCCGATACACCCACAAGTTGGTATCGATGAATACGCGCACCGTCAACGCCGATGCAGCTCGTCGCGCGACCATGCCTCGCTGCTGCGCGATTTGCTGCGTCCAGCTAGCGCATCGAGCGCATCGATGGCATCCAGGCGTCGGCTTTTGGCATCCACATAGTGGGTCAGATATTCGCGTACTAGTGCGTTGACCGACGTGCGTTCGCGTAACGCGGCTTCACGGGCGCGCTGCAGGATTTCATCGTCCAGACTCAGAGTCAGGTTGGCCATGGTGTACTCCACTCAATTGACACGGGATCAGTGTAGCACTGATATGGTCAGCGACCGTCTTCAGCGACCGTCTGATGACAACAACACTGGATTACGCGCCGCACCTGCGGCTTGCCCGCCGGGCCATCGGTTGCGCCAGTGCTGCGGCGAGACTCGGGACTCAGCGAGTCTCACTACGTACTGTCATCCCAGCGAAAGCTCATTGCTGTCCGGAGAAACAACAAATTACCGTGCGCCCGGCCCCCGATCGTCATCCCGGCGAAAGCCGGGACCCAGAGCCTTTCGCACCAGACATTGGGGTCCGGCTTTTCGCCGGGATAACGACATTTGGAGATTTGAGTCGGTTCCGGGGATTTTTCACTCTGAGGTCAGGCTGTGCAACGCTTTGCGCCAATCATTGTAATCCGCATTCTGCACTCACGCATGAATGCACCGCGCCACCTGTAGCGGATCGGCCTGGCCACCGTCTGAGCAACGTGCCACTCGGTTCCACTACCCCAATGTGGCAAGGAAAGACCTGACCCTGAGGTCCTGAGGTCTACGGGCTGTGTTTTCTGTCGTTGCGCCTGCACTGGAATCTGCCGCGCTTTGGTCGCGACAAGTCTGGCTGACCGGTCGCTGTCGCCAGGAATTTCGCGGGACCACGACTTGCCGATCGCTGGACGCCCGCCATGAGTCACCTTTGCCCGCGCATCGCCGCATGCTAGCTTTCGGTGTTCGGGCGGGGAGCCCGGCCTTTGAAGGGAGCTGGTCCATGATCGCAGCAAGCGTGCGCATCGAGTCTGTCACCAAGCGCTTTTCCGGGCATACCGCGGTGAATCATCTTTCCATGGAGATTGCCGCCGGCGGCATCTTCGGCTTGCTCGGGCCGAACGGCGCGGGCAAATCCACCACGATCCGCCTGATCATGGGCATCCTGGAGCCCGACGAGGGCAAGATCGTGCTGTTCGACTCGCCACACAACAGTCGCAAGCTGTCGCAGCGCATCGGCTACCTGCCGGAGGAGCGCGGGCTGTACAAGAAGATGAAGGTGCTCGATCACCTGATCTTTCTTGGTGAGACCAAGGGCATCGGTCGCGCCGACGCGCGCCGTCGTGCGCAGGCCTGGCTGGAGCGACTCGGTGTCAGCGACTGGGCCTTGAAGAAGGTCGAGGACCTGTCCAAGGGCATGCAGCAGAAGGTGCAGTTTGCCGGCGCGCTGTTGCACGAGCCCGAGCTGGTGATCCTGGACGAGCCGTTTTCCGGACTGGATCCGGTCAACGCGCAGGTGATGAAGGACATCGTGGTGGCGATCGCCGCCGAGGGGCGCACCGTGCTGTTTTCCACCCACGTGATGGAGCAGGCCGAGCGGATGTGCGATCACATCGCGATCATCGCGCGCGGCGAGATGGTGGTGAACGGCACGGTGGCGCAGGTAAAGGAGGACTTTGGCGGGCGCCACGTGGCGCTGGGCTTCACCCACGACAAGGCGCGCGCCGCGAACGTCCTGGCCGATCGCGCCTTGATCGCCCACGTCGACGATTACGGTGCCAGCGCCGAGCTGCAGATGGCCGAGGGCGCCGATCCCGAGCAGTTGCTCGCGGCGCTGGTACGCGAGGGCGTCGGCCTGCGCCGGTTCGAGGTGGTCGAGCCTTCGCTGCACGCCATTTTCATCGCCAAGGTGGGCGCCGACGCCGCCACCGCCCACGCCGGAGTCGCCGCATGAAGAAGATCATCGCGGTTATCCGACGCGAGTTCGTCGAGCGCGTGCGCACCAAGGCGTTCGTCATTTCCACCGTACTTCTACCGGTGTTCATGGTGGCGATGGTGCTGCTGCCCGCGCTGATGCTGAGTGGTGGCGACCGCGCCAGCCGGGTGGCGGTGGTGGATGCCTCCACCACGGGTTTGGGTCAATCGGTCAGCCACGCGCTCGAGTCCGAGAAGCTCGGCAGTGGGCCGAACGCCAAGGCGCGCTACACCGTGGAGGTGTTTGCGGCTACCAGTGACGATTTGACCAAGGTGCGTGACGGCCTGATCGCCAAGACCGGGTTCTCCAGTGACAAGCAGAAGGATGGCTGGAACGGTGTGCTCGTGCTCACCGACGACACCCTGGCCAGCGGCAAGCTTGCCTACTACGGCGGCAACGTGGGTTCGCTGGAATCGATGTCCAAGTTGCAGCGCGCCGTATCCAACGCGCTGGCTGGCGTGCGACTGGGTAAGTCAGGTGTGGATGCGGACCTGGTCAAGCGCGCGATGACGCCAGCGGACATGAATACCACCAAGGTATCCGATGGCAAGCTGACCGGTCAGAGCGGGCAGGAGTCGTTCATGATTGCGTACTTCATGGGCTTCATCCTGTACATCGCGATCCTGATATACGGTCAACAGACGATGACCTCGGTGATCGAGGAGAAGACCTCGCGCATCATGGAGGTGCTGACCTCCTCGCTGACCCCGTTCCAGATGCTGCTGGGCAAGGTGCTCGGCGTGGGGCTGGCCGGGCTGGCGCAAATGGCGATCTGGGGCGGCACGGTATTCGTGCTCAGCAGTCAGCGCGCGCCGCTGGCCGCGATTTTCGGTATGAGCGCCGACGCCGCGCAGAGCTTTCCGATCCCGAGCATGGCACCGGGCCTGCTGCTGGTGTTCCTGCTGTATTTCGCGCTGGGCTTCATGCTCTATGGCGCGCTGTACGCGGCGATCGGTGCGATGTGCAACACGATCCAGGAGACCCAGCAGTACGCGATCTTCGTCACTGTGTTCATTATCGTGGGCTTCTTTGCGGTGTTCGCCCTGATCAAGGACCCGACCGGCCCGCTCGGCGTGACGATGTCATACATCCCGTTCTTTGCGCCGTTCACCATGCCGGTGCGCTGGTCGCTGACCTCGGTGCCACCGCTGGAACTGGTCGTGTCGCTGGCGTTGATGGTGGTGGCCTTGCTGGCCTGCGTGTGGCTGGCCGCGCGGATCTACCGCACCGGCATCCTGATGTACGGCAAGAAGCCGTCGTGGCGTGAACTGTGGCGCTGGATCAGGGCGTGACGGCGCGCTACAGCCGGTAGGCTACCGTCTTCATCAGCAGCGAGCTGGCGCGCATCAGCTGCGGCAGCGGAAACGGCAGCTCGATGCCGCCGCGTTGCTGTGCGGCCTGGGCATGGCGGATCTCGTCGGCTTGCATGGTAGCCAGCACGGCGCGTGAGCGCGCGTCCTGTGCCGGCAGCTTTTCCAGGTGCCTGGCGAGATGGGTTTCCACCTGGCGCTCGGTTTCGACCACGAAGCCGAGGCTGACCGGGTCGCCGGCCAACGCGGCAACGGCACCGATCGCGTAGCTGCCGGCGTACCACAGCGGATTGAGCCGGCTGGGGCGGCTGTGTAGTTGCTGCAGCCGTTCGGCGCACCAGGCCAGGTGATCGGTCTCCTCGGCGGCAGCGCGCAGCAGGTGTTCGCGGTTGTCGGCATCGCGTGCCAGCGTGGCCTGGCCGACGTACAACGCCTGCGCGCAGACTTCGCCGGTATGGTTGACCCGCATCAGGCCCGCGACGTGGCGCCGTTCAGCTTCGTCCAGCGCTGCTTCGGCGATGCCGGCGGCAGGCGATGAGCGGGTGGCTGGCGGTGCGCCGGCGATGGCTTCCAATGCGCGTTCGCAACCGCAGAGCAGGCGGTCGAGGGGGCTCAGGGTGCGGGTGCTCATGGGGTTTCCTGTGGAAGTTCGCGGGCCAGCATGGCCCGCCATGGTTTCACCGTCTTCGACGCGTGCCGGGGGGGCTTCTCAAGCGGTCCTGCGTTCATGCTATCATTGCCGACTCACAGTTCGCCGGTCGGCGGGCTTGCGCCATGGATGACCGCTCCGCTATCATCTTGCGCCTTTGTTCCACCGAAGCGAAGCTCTTCCATCATGCGTACCGCCCAACGGCGGTCGACAGGTATTTGAAATGAAAACGTTCAGCGCCAATGCCGACAGCGTCAAGCGCGACTGGTTCGTGGTCGATGCCACGGACAAGACGCTCGGTCGCCTGTCGACCGAGATCGCCCGTCGTCTGCGTGGCAAGCACAAGCCGGAATACACCCCGCATTGCGACACCGGCGATTATATCGTGGTGGTCAATGCGCAGAAGGTGCACGTCACCGGTGCCAAGCTGGACGACAAGAAATACCACCGCTTCACCGGTTATGTCGGCAACCTGAAGACCACCACCCTAAAGGACCTGCTGGCGACCCACCCGGAGCGCGTGATCGAGATCGCCGTCAAGGGCATGCTGCCGAAGAACCCGTTGGGCCGCGAGATGTATCGCAAGCTCAAGGTCTACGGCGGCGCCGACCATCCGCATACCGCACAGCAGCCGCAGGCGCTGGAGATTTAAGGAATGAGCATGACAATCCAGCAGAATTACGGCACCGGCCGCCGCAAGACCTCCGCCGCACGCGTGTTCCTGCGCAAGGGCAGCGGTGCCATCGAAGTGAACGGCAAGTCGCTTGAGCAGTTCTTCGGTCGCGAGACCTCGTGCATGATCGTGCGCCAGCCGCTCGAGCTGACCGACAACATCGCGAAGTTCGACATCAAGGTGACGGTGGCCGGCGGTGGCATCACCGGCCAGGCCGGCGCGATCCGGCTGGGCATCGCCCGTGCCCTGGTCGAGTATGACGAAAGCCTGAAGTCGCCGCTGCGCAAGGCTGGTTTCGTGACCCGCGATGCGCGTGAAGTCGAGCGCAAGAAGGTCGGCCTGCACAAGGCACGTCGTGCCACCCAGTTCTCCAAGCGCTAAGCTCCAGCTTCATAGCCCCGTAGCCAAGCGGTAAGGCACCTGACTCTGACTCAGGCATCGGTGGTTCGAATCCATCCGGGGCTGCCAATTTAATCAAGTACTTGGCGCTGTTTACGGACTTCAGCGCAGCGCCATTGTTGTATCTGGTGCCCGTTGGGTGCCCGTTATGCCAAGCGTTGGTGGCACGTGTGCGAGCGGGTTTCGATGCGCCGAATCCGGACGCCATCGATTGCGCCGACGCTCATGTCTTCGGTCAACCTTTTCGCGAACCCTGAGTTTGCACCTGTCCCTTTGCCAACGGTATCGATAGTTGGTCGCAATCACGGCGAAGCTTGTACTATTTCGTCATGTGTCCGGCGGGGAAGTCCGCGGTGAAGCAGCCCAAGGCCGGCAACAACATCCTCACGATCAGGCCACTTGCCGGCTCCCTGCCGTCCACTGAACGTACGGTGTACAGGCTCGCCGCGGCCAGGCAGATTCCGATATCCCAGGTAGGCGGCTCCTGGCGTTTTCGGCGCATTGACACTGAACGCTGCGTGGATGCACAAACGATGCACGGTCACCCGGGTGCTGCGGTGATCCCATCTGTCGCTAGCGGCACCGTGTTCCATGGCAGCGGGTCGTCCGCATGAATCTCGTTAAATCCCGTAAACGCGTGGCCGATCACGGCGAGGTATTCACCCCGCCGTGGCTGGTCGAGGCGATGCTGGACCTGGTCAAGGACGAGAGCGAGCGCATCGATTCGCGCTTTCTGGAGCCGGCCTGCGGCAGCGGCAATTTTCTAATTGCCGTCCTGAAGCGCAAGCTTGCGGCGGTGGAACTCAAGTACGGCAAATCGGTTTTCGAACGGCAGCACTACGCGCTGCTCGGATTGATGTGCATGTACGGCGTGGAGCTGCTCGCCGACAACATGGCAGAGTGCCGAGCCAATCTGCTGGAGATTTTTGCCGACCACCTTGATTTGAAGCCGGCGGACGATCTTTACAATGCCGCACGTCACGTATTGCGGCATAACCTCGTGCTGGGCGATGCGCTGACCATGAAGACCCACGACGGCGTGCCGATCACCTTTCCCGAATGGGGGTATCTTGGCAAGGGGCGTTACCAGCGGCGTGACTTCCGCATGGACGTGCTGACCGGTGCAGCGGCCTTCCGTGCCGAAGACTCGCTGTTCGCCAATGTGGACCAGGCGAGCCTGTTCCAGCCGGTGAAAAGCTACCCAGCCATGACCGTACGCGAGCTCGCCGCGCTGGATGAGGGGGAACCATGACCGATTCCGGCATTGCCGCTTCCATCCCCGTATTGCGCTGGGCCGCGCAGCGCGAGCGGCTGCACGATGAGGATTTGACGCAGCGCTTTCCCAAATGGCCGTTGTGGCTCAGTGGAGACGCGCAGCCTACGCTGAGGCAGCTTGAGAATTTTGCCCGTCTCACGCATACCGCCATCGGTTATTTCTTTCTGCCCGAGCCGCCCGAGCTCGCGCTTCCGGTACCCGACTTCCGTACTGTGCGCGATCAATTCCTCGCGGAGCCCAGCAGCAACCTGCTCGATACCCTCTACCTGTGCCAGCAGCGGCAAGCCTGGTACCGCGACTACGCACGCGTGCGAGGTTTCGAGCCCCTGCCATTCATCGGCAGCGCACAACCGGAGCAGCCTGCCGAGAAGGTTGCCCGCGCCATTGGCGCAACACTGGCGGTGTCGACCGCCGAGCGCCAGGCCATGCGCACCTGGGAAGATGCGCTGAGGCAGCTCATCCGGGCAGCCGAAGACGCCGGCATCCTGGTCATGGCGACATCCGTGGTCGGCAGCAACAATCATCGCCCGCTGGACGTGGACGAATTTCGCGGTTTCGTGCTGGCCGATGATCTGGCACCGCTGATCTTTCTGAACGGCGCCGACAGCAAGTCCGCCCAGATGTTCACGCTGGGCCACGAGCTGGCGCATCTGTGGCTGGGTGCCTCCGGCGTGTCCGACGCCCAGGCAGGCAAGGTCCCGGCGCAACAAATGGAGCGCTGGTGCAACCGGGTGGCCGCAGAACTGCTCATGCCAATGGAAGCGGTGTGGGCAGCGCATCACGCCGAAACTCCCGTCACCGATGAAATCCAGCGCCTGGCCCGCGTGTTCAAGGTCAGCACGCTGGTGGTCCTGCGCCGCCTGTTCGATGCCGGCTACATCAACGAGGCCACGCTATGGCAACAATACCGCGAGGAAGAAAACCGCCTGCGCAAACTGAAAGAGCGTAAGGACCAGAGCGGTGGCGATTTCTACCGCAGTCTTGGAGCTCGTGCCAGCAAACGCTTCAGCCGCGCTGTCGTATCGAGTGCGCTGGAAGGCATGACTTCGTTCTCGGAAGCCAACCGTCTGCTCGGTGTGCGCAAGGCCGCCACATTCAATCAGCTTGCGCACGAACTCGGGGTCACGGCATGAGCTACCTGCTGGACGCCAACGTGTTCATGTCAGCCAACCGCCTGCACTACGGCATGGACTTTTGCCCGGCATTCTGGGATTGGCTGGTTCACCACGGCAACACGGGTACGGTGTTCAGCATCGACAAGGTGGCCGATGAAATCGACGGCGGCGACGATTCCCTGACAGCCTGGGCGAAGGACCAGGGGCAGCACCTTTTCCGGCGCACGCCACCGACACTCGGCCCACAGTTCGCCGAGGTGAGTCAATGGGTGACCAGCCAGCAGTACACACCGGCCGCCATCAATACGTTCATGCAGATTGCCGACTATTACCTCGTAGTGCACGCACTTGCCGGTGGCCATACGGTGGTGACACACGAAATACCAGCCAACTCGCCGGGCCGCGTCAAGATTCCGAACGCTTGCCTGGGTGTTGGGGTGTCCTTCGTGACGCCTTACCAAATGCTCCGCCGTGAAAAGGCACGCTTCGTGCTTGGGAAACATGCATGAGCGTTACACCCGAAACCATGAAGGCGCGTTTTACGCTGCGCGGGCGCAACCCGGATGTGCTGACATGCATCGCCAACCTGTCCAACGACGAGGTGTTCACGCCGCCGGAGCTGGCCAACCGCATGCTGGATACCCTGGCCGAAGCCTGGGCGAAGGATCACGATGGCGCGAGCCTGTGGGCCGACCCGAACGTACGCTTTCTCGACCCGTGCACCAAGTCCGGCGTCTTCCTGCGCGAGATCACCAGCCGCCTGACCGAAGGGCTGGCCGGGCAAATTCCCGACATTCAGGACCGCGTCAACTATATCCTGCAAAAACAGGTGTTCGGCATCGGCATCACCCAGCTCACCGCCATGCTGGCACGGCGCAGCGTGTACTGCTCCAAGCACGCCAACGGCGAGCACTCGATCGCGCACTTCGATACCGAGGCGGGCAATATCTGGTTTGAGCGCACCGAGCACACGTGGAAGAACGGTCGCTGCGCTTTTTGTGGTGCAAGCCAGTCAGCCTACGACCGCGGAAACAAGCAGGAAACACATGCCTACGCGCTTATCCATACGAGCGACATTAAGGGTCGCATAGCCGACCTGTTTGGAGAAAACATGAAATTCGACGTCATCATCGGCAACCCGCCGTACCAGCTTGGTTCGGATGGAGGCACGCGCGACGTACCCATTTACCAGCACTTTGTGGAGCAGGCCAAGCAGCTGGAGCCCAATCTGTTGGCGATGGTCATTCCCGCACGGTGGATGGCATCAGGACTTGGGCTCAATGAATTTCGCCATACCATGCTTGCCGACCACAGACTGCGTGAGCTGGTGGACTACCCCGCCGCCAGCGAAGTTTTCCCGGGCGTGGAGATCAAGGCCGGTGTGTGCTATTTCCTGTGGGACGCGGCTCACAACGGCGATTGCCGCGTTACGACGATGCGCAGCGGCGACGTGATCGGCCCCATGCCGCGCAATTTGGGCGAGTACGACATATTTGTGCGCGATGGCCGCGCCATGTCCATCTTGCGCAAAGTGCTGGCGTACCAGGAGCCTTCAATCAACAGTATCTTGGCGCGTGACAAGGAGTTCGGCTGGACGTCCAACTTCGACGACTTCCACCAGAAAGAGCGCGCTGGCGATGTGCCGCTTTTTTACATTCGCAAGATGAAGCGCGATGTAGGTTACATCGCGCGCAAGGCAGTGACCAAGAGCGCGCACCTGATCGACACATGGAAGGTTCTTGTGCCCAAGGCCTACAACGGTGGGGACGCAGTACCGCACCAAATCCTTGGCAAGCCGCAACTGGCCCCTTCTCCCTCGGTGTGCACTCAGTCATTTTTATTCTTTTACGTTGCGTCGGAAAGCGAGGCGCAGAGCGTACAGTCGTACTACACGACACGGTTTTTCCGTTTTCTCGCGTCCCTTCGGAAGATTACTCAGGACGCGACGCACGGGACCTATACATGGGTGCCTTTGCAAAGCTTCGATTGCACCTGGACCGACGAAGCGCTGTTCGACAAATACGGCATCACTAAGGCGGAGCGGGCGTTTATCAAATCGCAAGTTCGCCCGATGCTACTCGACAATGCCGACGATGAGTGAGTTATCGATCGGCGAGATCCTCGCGCCCAAACCCAAAGCTCAGCCGCGCATCTACGCCTATGCGATCAATGACGCGGCGCACGCGGGCCTGCTCAAGGTCGGCCAGACCACGCGCGATGTGAAACGACGCGTGGCCGAGCAGTTGCGCACGGCAGCCATCGAGAACTACCGCATCGAACTGGATGAGCTGGCGGTACGCGATGACGGCTCCCTGATCAGTGACTTCGAGGTGCGCGGCGGGCTGATCGCCAAGGGCTTTGCCAATCCGCAACTCGAGTGGATGCGCTGCAGCATCGCCGATGTGCGGACCGCGCTGGCCGAACTGTGCCGGGGCCAGCGCTTCACCGGCACGCACCATGAAGACTTTCCGATGCGCGCCGAGCAGGCCGAGGCAGTGGACAAGGCCTTGGGCTACTTTGAGTCCATCTGGCACGAGAACGCAAACGCGTCGCCGCGGTTTCTGTGGAACGCCAAGATGCGCTTTGGCAAGACGTTTGCGGCTTACCAGCTTGCCAAGAGGATGAATGCCAAGCGCGTGCTGGTCGTGACGTTCAAGCCGGCGGTGGAAGACTCCTGGCAGCACGATCTCGAATCGCACGTGGATTTTGATGGCTGGCAATTCCTGTCACGGCATTCGGAAGGCAACCCGGACGATGTCCCACACGACACGCCGCTGGTGTACTTCGGCTCCTTCCAGGACCTGCTGGGCCGGGACCGCACCACGGGCAACATCAAGGCCAGGAACGAGTGGATCCACGCCATCAACTGGGACCTGGTGGTATTCGACGAGTACCACTTTGGCGCTTGGCGTGAATCTGCTCGGGAGCTGTTCGCCGATGACGAAGAGCGCGTCGACCGCGAGGAGCAACGTCTGAAGGTGACGTCCGCTGGCGCGGAGGCGGAACGCGAGAAACAGCGCATTGCCGATCAGCAGGAACCCCTGGAAGACGAAAGGAACTTCCTGCCCATCACCACGCGGGGCTACCTGTACTTGTCCGGCACGCCATTCCGTGCCCTGGCCACGGGCGAATTCATCGAGGAACAGATCTTCAACTGGACCTACACCGACGAGCAGCGCGCCAAGGACGCGTTTGCGCGCGAGCATCCGGGGCAGAAGAACCCGTATGCCGCGCTGCCGCAAATGCGCCTGTTGACCTATCAGATGCCCGATGAGCTGTTGGCCATTGCCAGCGGCGGCGAGTTCGACGAGTTCGACCTCAACGCCTTTTTCGAGGCCAGCGGTACGGGCGTCGATGCGCGTTTCAAGCACAAGGACGACGTGCAGAAGTGGCTGGATATCATCCGTGGCGGCTACGCGGCGCAGTCGTTGCAGTACCTCAAAACCGGCACCAAGCCGCCGCTGCCGTACTCCGACGTGCGCCTGCTGCCCTATTTGCAACACTCGTTCTGGTTCCTGCCCAACGTGGCCGCCTGCCACGCCATGGCCAACCTGCTGGCCGAGCGCCACAACACCTTTTGGCGCGATTACAAGGTCGTCGTCGCCGCCGGTCCAGCCGCCGGTATCGGCCTTGCCGCGCTGCCGCCGGTGCGCCGTGCCATCGGCGGCGGCTTCGACAGCAAGACCATCACGTTGTCCTGCGGCAAGCTGACCACCGGCGTGACGGTGCCGCAGTGGTCGGCCATCCTGATGCTGCGCAATCTGCAATCGCCCGAGACCTACTTCCAGGCGGCGTTCCGCGTGCAGTCGCCGTGGCTGATTCGCAACCCGGAGGGTGACGACCCGAACCACGAGGAAATCCTCAAACCGGTTTGCTTCGTGTTCGACTTCGCGCCTACGCGTGCGTTGCGGCAACTCTCGGAGTACGGCATCAAGCTGTCGCCGGGCGAACCCAACCCCGAGAACGCCGTCAAGGACCTGGTGGCCTTCCTGCCCGTGTTGGCATACGCGGACGGGCGCATGGTGCAGATCGACGCCGGCGGCATTCTGGATATCGCCATGGCCGGCACCTCGGCCACGCTCCTGGCGCGCAAGTGGGAGAGCGCGTTGCTGGTCAACGTGGACAACCGCACCTTGCAGCGCGTACTGGACAACCCGGACGCCATGGCGGCCGTGGAGCGCATCGAGGGCTGGCGTGCGCTGGGCGATCATGTGATCGAGACCATCATCAACCAGAGCGACAAGATCAAGAAGCTCAAGGACAAGGCCAAGGCCAAGGACAAAGGCCTGACGGACAAGGAGAAGAAGCAGCTAAGCAAGGAAGAGAAGGAGTTCCGCTCCAAGCGCAAGCTGGTGCAGGAAAAGCTGATCAAGTTCGCCACGCGCATCCCGGCCTTCATGTACCTGACCGATTTCCGTGAGAACACGCTGGAAGACGTGATCACGCGCCTGGAGCCGGGGCTTTTTCAGACCGTAACCGGCCTCACCGTGCAGGATTTCGACCTGCTGGTGCGCCTGCGCGTGTTCAACACCGAGCTGATGAACGCCGCCGTGTTTGCCTTTCGTCGCTATGAAGATGCATCCCTGCGCTACACCGGCATCGACAGCCACGAAGGCCTGCAAAGCTACGGGCTTTACAACACTGTCGTGGCCAAGGAGGAGCCGGCCGGTTACGAGGTGTAGCTGCTGTTAAAGACACTCTCGGTTGATACAATTGCGCAGCTACGGTGCCGTAGCCATTTGCGCAAGACAGTGGCCGTGCGTGCGCGCACTCCGCAGCAGCGTTTCTGAGTATTCGGTGGTTCGTCCTGTCGCGGCGATTCTTTATGCGGCACGCCGCTTGCCGGTGACGGGCTCAAGCGCGAGGCGGAGTCCAAAGGCGTCGAGGATGGTCGCAAGCGTGTCCAGGCGCGGGTTGCCGTGCTGGGAAAGAGTGCGGTACAACGTTTCGCGGTTCAGTCCGGTACGGCGGGACAGTTCGGCCATGCCGAGTACGTCGGCGGCGGTGCGCAGCGCAAGGGGCAGGGCGCGGGTGTCGCCGTCGCGGGTGACTTCGGCCAGGTAGCCGGGGATATCGTCGGCGTGCAGGAAGTCGGCGGCGTCAAACGGGACGCTGGCGGTGTGCTTGGTAATCTTCCCAGTAGCCATGGGCGCGCTCGATGTCTTTGGCTTGGGTTCGCTTGTTGCCGCCGCACAGCAGCAGCACCAGGGTCTTGCCGTCCTGCCCGCAATACACGCGGTAGCCCGGCCCGGTGTCGATCCGCAGTTCCAGCACGCCGGCGCCTATGGATTTCCAGTCGCCGCGGTTCCCGGTTTGCAGGCGGGTCAGGCGCGCGGTGATGGCCCTGACGGCCTACCGGTCGCGTAGTGCCTTCAACCATTCGGCAAACGGAGTGCGGCCGGCGGCGGTTTGGTACTGGCGGACTTCGACGATGCTCATCGTAGCCTAAAAGCTACCTGCGGGAAATAGAGGGAAATGGTGAGAGTCATACCGTGCGCTGCATGGGCACTACGTCCGCGCAAGTCTTTTCCAAGTCAGGTATGAGCCTGAAGGTAGCTGAAGTAGGTGCAGCGCGTGAGGTCGATGGGTGGAGGGGTTGTTCAGTGTAGAGCTATTTGTTAATGGCCAACTAAAGTGGCCCACTACCAGTCAATACTCTTGACCCACCTTTGCGGCGGCGACATCGCCACCATTCGCCTATCGTGTTGGTCAGCAAGTTGTCGAATCTTTGCCAAGGTCGGCTGGCGCGACGGTCGGATCTGTGCAGTTCGGCGGTGATGGGCGAGATCGCAGGAAGTTTCGCGACGTTTCGCGACTTTCCTCTTTTTCCCCGCATTGCAGCAGCGTAAAATCCCCGCTTTCCATACTGTGAAACCTTGATGACGCCAGCCACTGACGATCCGGTCGGGCACGCCGATGTGCGCACGGTCGGCAGCACCGATGCGCTGCCGATTGCACCGGGGCTCGGGCTGTCACTGGACGCCGCGCGTATGCCGCGCAAATCCACCCTGGTCACCCACCGCATTTTGCTGATCAGCGTGCTGGCGGTGATCCTGGGTGTCGCGGCGGCTTACGTGGCCCAGCTGTTGATGCTGATGATCAACCTGATCACCGATCTGTTCTTCTACGGTCGGGTGTCGGATGTGATCGGCCCGAGCGCCCGCAGCGGCTCGTTCGTGCTGTCACCAGCGGACAACCACCTCGGCGCCTGGGTCATCCTGATTCCGGCCGTCGGTGGCCTGCTCGCCGGCATCATGGCGCGCTGGGGCTCGCGCGCGATCCAGGGGCATGGCATCCCCGAGGCGATGGAGCAGATCCTCACCAACGAATCCAATATCCCCCCACGCATCACCTGGCTGAAACCGGTGTCCTCGGCATTCGCGATCGGCACCGGCGGCCCGTTCGGCGCCGAGGGGCCGATCATCTCCACCGGCGGCGCGCTGGGCTCGCTGATCGGCCAGCTGCTACGTGTCACCGCCAACGAGCGCAAGGTGCTGCTGGCGGCCGGCGCGGCTGCCGGCATGGCGGCGGTATTCGGCGCGCCGGTGGCGTCGCTGGTGCTCGCCGTGGAACTGCTGTTGTTCGAGTTGCGTCCGCGCTCGCTGATTCCGGTGGCGCTGGCCACGGTGACCGCGGTCACCGTGCGCTATGCCACCTACGGCGCCGCGCCGGTGTTCCCGATGCCCGAAGTGCTCGAGCCCGGTGGCCTCGCCCTGGTCAGTTTCGTCGTGATCGGCGGCATCGTGGGTGTCGCCTCGATCGGGGTGACCAAGGCGGTGTATGGCGTCGAGGACCTGTTCGAGAAGCTGCCGATCCACTGGATGTGGTGGCCGGTCATCGGTGCCCTGGTAGCCGGTTTCGTGGGCTGGATCGAGCCACGCACCCTGGGCGTGGGCTACGACAATATCGACGCGCTGGTGCAGGGGCATTTTGGTCTCACCATGCTGGTCACCTTCGGCTCCCTGAAGTTCATTTCGTGGGTGATCGCGTTGGGCAGCGGTACCTCTGGCGGCACGCTGGCGCCCCTGTTCATGATCGGCGGTTCGCTCGGTGCGGTCGTGGGCATCGGCATCAACCACGTGCTGCCCGGCTTCGACATTGATCCGCGTATCGCCGCACTGGTGGGCATGGCGGCCATTTTTGCCGGCTCTTCACGCGCGCTGCTGACGGCGGTGGTGTTTGCTTTTGAAACCACCCGCCAGCCAGCTTGCCTGCTACCGTTGCTGGGAGGTTGCACCGCGGCCTATCTGATTTCGGCGTTGTTCATGCGCAATACCATCATGACCGAAAAGATTGCACGTCGCGGTGTACGCGTGCCGTCGGAGTATGCAGCCGACTATCTGGGGCGGGTCAGCGTAGGCACCGCCTGTTCGCGTGACGTGGCAACGCTCAAGACCACCCAGGCGCTGGCCGAAGTACGCCGCTGGCTGAATGAGGAACCCCCACACTCGCATCACCAGGGCTTTCCCGTGGTGGACGAGCAAGGCCACGTGCGCGGCGTGTTGACCCGGCGCAGCCTGCTCGATCCGCAATGGCATTACACGCTGACCCTGGGCGAACTGCTGAGCCGGCCCCCGATCGCGGTCAGCGAAGACCATTCGCTGCGCGAGGCAGCCGACCACATGGTCGCCGAGAGCGTGGGCCGCCTGGTGGTCGTGAGCAAGGACGACCCGCACAAGCTGGTCGGCATCATCACCCGCGGCGATGTCCTGGCGGCGCATGCGAAGCGGCTGCGCGAGGCGCGGCATTCCTCGCGACACCTGCGCTTTCGCGATGGATGGAAGCCGCGTCCCGACGAATAAGGTGCCCGAGTCCAAAGTCCAAAGCGGCCCGCACGGACCGCTCTTCGTCTCAGTGGGTCAACCACGACCTACATTTCGCGGTCGCCGACCAGCACCACGTCAGCCGGGCGGCGGGCAAACAGGCCGACGGTGACGATGCCCGGCAACTGGTTCAGTTCGCTCTCCAGCGCGGTCGGATCGGCGATCTGCCAGTTGTGCACATCGATGATCCAGTTGCCGTTGTCGGTGACCACGCCGTCGCGCCACACCGGCTGACCACCGCGCTTGACGATCTCGCGACCGACCAGGCTGCGCGCCATCGGGATCACCTCGATCGGCACCGGAAACTTGCCGAGCAGCTTGACGCGTTTGCTCGAGTCGATGATGCAGACAAACTTCGCGCTCGCTGCGGCCACGATCTTCTCGCGCGTCAGTGCCGCACCGCCGCCCTTGATCAGGCGCTTGTACGGATCGCACTCGTCGGCGCCGTCGATGTAGATGGCCAACGGGCCAGCCGCGTTGAGGTCGAGTACGGGGATACCGAGCTTTTTCAGTTGCGCAGTCGAGCGCTCCGAACTGGAGACGGCGCCCTGGATGCGATCCTTCAGGTCGCCCAGCGCGTCGATGAAGAACGCCACGGTCGAGCCGGTGCCGACGCCGATGATGGTACCGTCCTCGACGTAGCGGATCGCGGCTTCGCCGGCCAGCTTCTTCTCGTTTGCGTTGCTCATGGCACTACCTGGTCTGGAGAGGGCGTCATGATCGTTGATTTGGCGGTATGGCGCCATTTCGGACTCGCACTGATGCGCTGCTGAGGTGAAGTACAAGAGCGGTTTCGTGCGCCTTCGGCGCCCGAGTTACTTTTCTCTTGCGTGGCCAAGAGAGAAGTAACCAAAAGAGAAGTAACCAAAAGAGAAGGCCACCCCAGTTGGCGCTTGCCAGCCATCCCTGGCCGGCAAGTCCGTGAGTTGGGGCCGGGCTTTTCGACCGGGCTCCTGCCCGGGCGAAAAGGCATCGCCATCCTTGGCGCTGCCCGCTGCGCGGCCTGTCGTCCCCGCCTCACCGCCGCCCAGGGGCCCCGGGAAAAGCGGGCGCGCACGCTGCGCGCGCCCAAGTGCCGCGAGATTGCGCGGTTAACTACTATTGCGCCTTTTTTGCACTTGGCTTGTGGCGCGTCCCCCGGGTGTGCGGTATGTTGCCGTACAAGGAGGCCAACCATGACCGCAACCGCCGATCGTCTCGACCTACGCCTCAGCGCCGCGGACAAAACCCGCATCCGCCGCGCCGCGGCCTTGCATGGCATGCCGGTGGCAGCCTTCGTGCGCGAGGCTGCCCTGCGCGAGGCCGAGACGGTCATTGCCCACCCGCCCAAGGCCCAGCCCGGCAGTCTGTCCACGCGCCTGCGTGGCCGCGCCACCACGCGTCTTTCGACCGACGAAATCACGCGACTCACGCGCGGCGCATGAGTCGCGTGCTGGTGGACGCCAACGTCCTGCTGGACGTGCTCACCGACGATCCGCAATGGTACGGCTGGTCGGCCGCGCAGCTGGACGCCTGCGCCGCCCGCGACGAGCTGTGCATCAACCCCATCGTCTACGCCGAGGTCTCGGTAGGTTTCGAGCGCATCGAACAACTGGACGAAGCCCTGCCGTCCGATGCCTTCACCCGCCTGGAGCTGCCGTGGGAAGCGGGTTTTCTCGCCGGCAAGGCTTTTCTGCAATATCGCCGTGCCAAGGGTAGTCGCAATTCGCCCATGCCGGACTTCTACATTGGCGCGCATGCCGCCATCGAAGGCCTGGCGCTGCTGACGCGCGATGCGAAGCGCTACCGCACGTACTATCCGAAGCTTGAACTCATTTGTCCGTGACGCGGCCGTGATTGGCGACGTCAGGCGCAACCTTCGCCAGCTACCTCAGGACCGTCTGCATAGCTCCACTCGAAGCGGGAGCGAAGGACATAGGGGTTCGCGGCTATTCGAGGCCCAGGATGTACTTCCAGTGCGCCGCATCGACCGGCATCACCGACAGCCGGTTGCCCTTGCGCAGCAGCGGCATGCCAGCCAGTGCGTCGTGGCCCTTGAGTTCGTCCAAACTGATCGTGCGCTTGAATTTCTTCACGAACTTCACGTCGACCAGCATCCAGCGCGGTTTGTCGCGCGAACTGTCGGAGTCGAAGTATTTGCTCTTGGGGTCGAACTGGCTGGGGTCGGGATACGCATCCGTCACGACCTCGGCGATGCCGACGATGCCGGGCACGGCGCAATTGGAGTGGTAGAAAAACACCTTGTCGCCCGGGCGCATGCCGTCGCGCATGAAGTTGCGCGCCTGATAGTTGCGCACGCCATCCCAGGGTTCGCGCTGGTTGCGTTTGAGGTCCTCGATCGAGAACGCCCCGGGCTCGGATTTCATCAACCAGTAATTCATGCGGCGGTCTCTGCCTCCGGATCGGGGGTGCTGCAGTCGATCAGTTCGCGCTCGGTGGCGACGAAGTCGAGTGGAACGTCCCAGGCTTCCTCGTCGAGCTCCGGCAGCTCCTGGAATGCGTAGGCGATGCCGACCAGCAGCGGTTCGGTCGGACGTACCTGCTCGTTGAGAAAAGCAAAACTGCGGTCGTAGTAGCCGCCACCATATCCCAACCGGTTGCCGCGACGGTCAAAGCCGAGCAGCGGCACGAGGACCAGGTCGAGCCGGAACGGCTCCAGCAATTCGACCGGCTGCACCGGCTCGGGGATGCCGTAGCGGTTTGCCTGTACCGCATCACCCGGCTTCCACGGGGCGAAGCGCAAGCGTTTGCCTTCGCCGAGCACCGGCAACAGGAATTGCTGGCCGCGCGCGGCCAGTGGTGCCAGGGCAAGGTTCAACGGCAGTTCGCCCTGGCAGGCCCAATAACCGGCCACGCGTACATCGGTGAAATATTCGGGCAACTGTTCGAGGCTGCGGCGCAGGCCTTGCGCGGCGGCGATGCGCTCGGCAGGGGAAAGTGCACGACGCCGGTCGGCCAGGCGCTGGCGAAGCTCGCGGCGTTGGGCGGGGGCGTCCACGTATCGCTCGGCTCCGTCGTGATGCACCCCGTTTGCCAAAGGGCGAACAGGGCGCGGAAAGAAGTGGCGTAAACCGCGATGCCGCTGCCCACCAAACGACCTTGATCCAAGATGGATCAGGTGGGAGGGCTACATGGCCTCGAGGCTTTCCGCACGTGGCGGACATGCACAACAGCCGATGTGAAGCCGACCCGGGGCCGTATTTAGGAACAAGGCAAATGTAAGAGTGTGCTGGCGAGCACCGCAGAAAACGCCGAGGTCGAGTGTAGGCGCTTGTCCGGAAATGCGCCACCGTCAGTCCGTCCCCGGCGCGAAGCACAACGCCGCCTTCGCGGGCCTCGGCCGCCGGCAGTGACAGGCCGCCAGATGCAAGCGGCGCCATTCCCTCAGTATGCGGTGGCCGCGGCGGGCAGCGGCAGCGAGTTGAGGCGATGGGCGATGGCGCTGGCCGGCTTCGCCGCCGCTTTGGGCAGCAGTTTTTCCAGCTTGCCGCTCATGCGCAGTTGGTCGACGCCGGCCATGGCGTCGTCGAGTTGCTTGAGACCGCTGTCTTCGTCCGGCGGCGGTGCGCCGGGCGCCGCGGTCAGGGTGGCTAGTCGGGGGCCGACCAGCTGGGTCAACGCGAAGTAGGGGTCGTCGTGGATGCCGGCCTGTGCCAGTAACTGGCCCGGCAGCAGCCATGCGGCGGCATCTTCGTGCTCCGGTTTGCCCTTGCCGTGGGGATCGACCAGCAGCCAGATACCGGCCTGGCTCAGCATGTCGCCGCCGTCGACGAAGCCGGTGACGCGGTAGCTGTTGCTCAGCGCCGGCAGGTGATCGCCGTAGAACAATACCAGGCTGGGCCGCTGGCGCTGCGCCAGCCACGCCACCAGGCGGCCGAGTTCGGCGTCGGCGTGCTTGAGGTGATAGAGGTAGGTCTGCAGTTCCAGCTTGTCACGGCCGGTGATGCCGTCGGGGACCGGGATGGCATTGCGTTCGGCTGGATTCGCCGGCTCGACGTCGTAGGGGCCGTGTGCCTCGATGCTGATGGCGAAGATGAATTGCGGCGGCCCGGTGTCTTTGAGTTGGACCATGATCTCGTCGGTCATCGCGCTGTCGGCCATGTACTTGCCATCGTCCGGTGCATGGGCCGGAAAGGAAGACTGCGATACGAAGCGGTCGAAACCGATCGCCTTGAACGCCGTGGTGCGGTTCCAGAACGAGGGGTCGTTGCCATGCAGGGCGAGCGTGCGATAGCCGTGTGCCTCCAGTGTGCGCAGCAGGCTGGGCAGCGATTTGTGGCTCATCTGCAGGTAGGGGAACTGCAGATGGTCGAAGTAGCGCAGCGACAGCCCGGTGAGCACCTCGAACTCGGTGCGGATGGTGCCGCCGCCGAAGGTGGGCACGTGCAGCTTGCCGCTGATGCCATGGGCGGCGAGCCGCCGCAGGTTCGGCGCGAAGTCGCTGTGCTCGTAACCGCGCATGATGGTGGGGTCGAAGAACGATTCGCTTTGCACCACCACGATGTCCGGCAGTTCGCCGGCAGGGGCCGCCTGCTGCATCGTCTGCAACAGGGCGGGGGTGGACCGGGCGATCAGTTGGATGGCGGCGGCACGATCCGGTTTGCGATGGCCGCCGCCGTATTGCAGGTGGAACATCATCAGTGAGCTGACCAGCCCGGAATGGTTGGTGGTGACGCGGGCCGACCACGGTTCCAGCCACAGCACCCTGCCGTTGTAGAGCTTCCCCCACGCGGACAGGCCGCTCAGCATGCTGATGAGTGCGATCGCGAGCACCCCTCCGGCAACCAGCCGCTGGCCGCCGCAGTGCCGCGGAACCAGCGGCGGTTCCAGCCGCCAGGTCGCCACGATGAGACCCAGTGCGAGCAGCATGGCCAGATACGGCCACGGACTGTGCGGCAAATAGCCGGCCAGCACGTGCATGCCACCCTTGCGCAACTGGCCAATCATGCGGAAATCGTCTGGCAGCAGCGGCGTGCCCAGGTTGGCCACCTTGAGCCGGTTGACGCCGTAGATCAGCCCCTCGAACACGAAAGCCAGCCCGAATGAGAACAAGGCACGCCGGCTCGCCGCCAGCAACACGCCGGCCAGCAGCAGTGCGGGCAGCGCATTGGCGAGCGGGAAGCGTGGCTGGGTGAACAGACTCGACCCCGTCACGCCGACGCCGTCATCGATCAGCCCGGTCAGCAGCACGAAAATCAGCGCGAGCAACAGCACCAGCACGATGCGCACGGCCAGCGCGCGCCAGCCACCACGCGTGTCGGGGGGGGTCAGGAACATGCGGGTCCTGCACTTGCCGTCATGGGTCGAGCCTTAAATGTAATCAGGCCTGGATGAACGGCGAGTACGCGTCGAACGGCGCGTCTTGAACCGGCGCCCGCTTTAATCAACGCCTCATCAACGCATCGGTGTGGCTTCCGTTCACCCGATATTCGGCAGCGCGTCCGTGCTGCGGCACAATGACCGGATGGCCCTGGCCGAATCCGACACTTTGCGCGCGCTGATCGACGACCGTTACCGTGAACTGGCGGCGCGTTGCCGTGCCGCCGGCGTACCGTTGCACGATGATGCCGGCGTGGCCGAACGGATTCGCCGCACCTTGCTGGCCAGCGATTTTGCGTTCGACGTGTGGTGCCGCCAGCCGCAGCTGCTGGCGCCGGACGGGCTTGAGCGACTGCGCTCCGGCGCCGATGCCGCTGCGCGCATCGACGTCCTGCGGCTGCCGCCAGACGAGGCGGGCTGCATGGCGGCGCTGCGCCGCTTCCGCCATGCCGAGGCGTTGCGGCTGGTATTTCGCGACGTCAACGCATTGGACGAGTTGACGGATACGCTCTCCGCCACCAGCGTGCTGTATGAGTCGCTGCTGGCCGTGGCGCTGGACTGGGCCACGCATGCCATGGCTGCGCGCTATGGCCACAGTCGCGGCACGGATGGCGCGCTGCAACGGCTGCTGGTGGTCGGTTTCGGCAAACTCGGCGGCGGCGAGCTCAACTTCTCCTCCGATATCGACCTGTTGTTCGCCTACCCGCAAGGTGGCCAGAGCGACGGCGCCCGCGTGCTCGACAACAGCGAATATTTCGTGCGGCTCGGTCGCCAGCTGGTACGGCTGCTGAACGAACCGACCATGGACGGCATCTGCGCCCGTGTCGACATGCGCCTGCGCCCGTTCGGCAAGTCCGGGCGACTGGCGCTGTCGTTCGCCGCGATGGAGCAGTACTACCAGAGCGAGGGGCGCGACTGGGAACGTTATGCCTGGATCAAGGCGCGTCCGGTGGCCGGTGACCACGCTGCCGGCAAGCAGCTGCAGGAACTGCTGCGCCCGTTTGTCTACCGCAAGTATCTCGATTACACGGCCTTCGCCGGACTGCGCGAAATGAAGGTGCTGATCGATGCCGAAGTGGCGCGCAAGGACCTGGCCGACAACCTCAAGCTCGGTCCCGGCGGTATCCGCGAGATCGAATTCATCGTGCAACTGGTGCAACTGATCCGCGGCGGCCGGGAGCCTTCGCTGCGCGTGCGCGGTCTGCTGCCGGCGCTCGCCGCCTGCGCCGCGCGCGGGCACATCAGCGCCCAGCGCGCGCGGCGCCTGCGCGAGGCTTACGCGATGCTGCGCCGGGCCGAGAACCACGTGCAGATGCTGCGCGATGCGCAGACCCATGACATTCCCGACGATGCGCTCAGCCGCGAACGGATCGCGCTGAGTCTGGACTACCCCGACTGGGACGCGCTCAGTCGTGCGCTGACCACTCACCGCGCCATCGTCAGCGAGGAATTCGCCGCGGTGTTGATGCGCAGACAAGGCCAGGCGGTCAGCGCACCGGCCGCGGACGTGCGCCTGTGGGAGCTGGCCTGCGACGAAACACTCGACATGGCCACGCTCGAGGCATCAGGTTTCGTGCCTGCGGCAGAGTTGGTGGATGCCTTGCTGAAGCTGCCGCAAGCGGCGTCGGTGCGCACGATGTCCCCGCGCTCGCGCGAACGGCTCGATCGCCTGCTGCCACAACTGCTGGGCGCGGCCCGTGACACTCCGGCACCGGTGCCCTGCCTGCTGCGGCTGTGTCGCCTGATGCAGGCGGTGGCGCGCCGCTCGTCCTACCTGGCCTTGCTGGACGAGCAGCCCGCCGCGCGCCGACGGCTGGTGCGGCTGTTCGCCGACAGCGCGTTCCTGGCCGAGCGCGTGATCGCGCAGCCGCTACTGCTGGATGACGTGCTTGATCCGCGTATCGACCAGTTGCCGTTCCGGCGTGCCGACATTGCCGCCGAAATCACCCGCGTGCTGGGCACGCTGGATGAGCGCGATGCCGAGACCGAGCTGGAGCGGATTACCGAATTCAGGTCATCCACGGCGTTCCGGCTCGGGCTGGCTTTCAATGACGGTCGCGTCGATGCGGTGGCCACCGCGCGCCGCCTGGCCGCGCTGGCCGAATCGGTGGTGGGCGCGGTGCTGGCGCTGGCCGAGCGCGACCTGGGCGCCCGGCATGGACGGCTGCCGGGCGAGGGCTCCGGTTTCGCCGTACTCGGCTACGGCAGTCTCGGCGGCGAAGAGCTTGGCTTTGCCTCCGATCTCGATCTGGTTTTCGTTTTCGACCGCCATCGCGCCCAGGCGATGAGCGACGGCAAGCGACCGCTCGAGGGTTACCGCTGGTATCAGCGACTGGCCCAGCGGGTGATGAACTGGTTGACCGTGCTGACCCGTGCCGGCCGCCTGTACGAAGTGGATACGCGGCTGCGCCCGGATGGCTCCAAAGGCCTGTTGGTCAGCAGCCTGGATGCCTTTGTCGCCTATCAGGAAAGCCGTGCCTGGACCTGGGAGCACCAGGCGCTGCTGCGCGCGCGCCCGGTGGCGGGCGACGCGGCGCTCAACCGGGAACTGGCCGGGGTGCGGCGCAGGGTACTGGCCGTGCCACGCGCGCGCTCCACGGTGCTGGATGAGGTCAGCCGCATGCGTCGGCGCTGGCGTGCCGAGCGCGACCGTTCGGATGAACACCAGTTCGACCTCAAGCAGGGGCACGGCGGTCTGCTCGACATCGAGTTCGCCTTGCAGGGGCTGGCGCTGGCCCATGCATCGAGCCAACCCGGGCTGCTCGAGGTCACCGCCAATGCGCGCCTGATCGAGGCCTGCCGTGGCGCCGGCCTGCTGGATGCCGGGCAGGCCGCGACGCTAGCGGCGGCGCATGCGGATCTGCTGCAACGGGCGCTGGCCTGCACGCTTGACCTGCGCTCGCGTATTGCTGCGCGCGAAGCGGCCTTGACCTCGTTGTGTGCCGACGTGCGCGCAGTCACCCACTCGCTGGGTTTTGCGTTCTGAGCGGCTGGATTCGAGGCGGGGACGGTGTCAGCTGGGCGGCCGGTCCGATTGCCGCGCTGCAATCAGCGCAGCCAGCGTGCTGGCGATGGTTTCAGTTTCGCGCAGGGGGGCAGTCGTGTTGGGTGGTGCAGATTCACCCAGGTCGTGCAACAGCCCCGCGCTGCGCAGTGTGTGATGAAAGCGCTCGATCTTTGGCGGTAGCGGTGCGCTCAACCACGTCTGCACCGGGCAACCCACCGCACACGCTTCACACAACATGTTGACCGAATCGGGTGTGACCACCAGCCGGTCAGCCCAGCCGAGTACGCCCGGGTAGGGGTTGCGACCGTCGTCGTGACCGGCCCAGAGCAGACCGGGGACGCCTCTGAGCATGAGTCGAAAGGCCTCGATCAGCGCCGCCGGCGTGCGCCGCGAACCGAGCACCAACACGCTGCCACCCTCGCGCTGTTGGTGCTTGAGCAGCCGCCCGCCCAGCTCGTTGGCGTAGTCGACATCCAGCGCGATACCGTGGCGCGGGCCGCCCAGCAGCACGCCGACGCGCGGCCGTGGCAGTTCGTCGAAATGCGGACACGCCGCGCGGCCGTCCGCCAGCCATGCATCGTCGATGGGGTTGAGTGAGCCCAGTGTTTGCAGCACATTGGCGTCTTCCAGGCCATCATGACGTGGTGCGACCACGCTGTCCCACGGCGCCGGATCGATGCGCGGATCGAGAACCTGCACGGTGTAGCAGCGGCCAGCCGACAGCGGGCGCAAGATCCGCGTGAACAAGGCTGCCGCACGACCGCAACCGATCGCCACCGCCGGCCATGGTGGTGCAAACCATGCGCGCTGGGCCGCAGGCAGGGCGAGCCGGCTGGCAAGCGTCAGTCGTGGCGCCAGCCAGGACCACGGGGCCCGCGGTTCCAGCAGCAGATGACGCGCCGGCATGTGCAGGTGCTCGGCCAGCGCCAGCGCCTGGCGCTGGTTGCCGACCGCGGCGTCGGTAATGACCCAGCACTCGCCATGCAGCTTCAGCATGCGCGAACTCGCTGCGAGATTGTTTCCCGAATCAACACGATGCGTTTCCCCGCCTCGACGCCTGCCTGCTTGTGCACGCCTGTACACTCGTGCGTTCCGGCGCCGATGTCGGCGTGGCTCCTGGCGAAGGATACCGACGAACGGCGCGTTTTCCGAGCGCTCCGGCGTTCGCCGCAGCTGCCCTTCGACAAAGCCCGTCGCGATTGCCTGTGGCCACCGGTTGCCCCCTTCCCCCCCCCCAAAGGCTCCACCATGTCCCGATTGAAGTACCTCGCCCTCGCCGGTCTGCTTGGCGCCGCGATCTCGGTGCAGGCTGCACCGGTAACCTACAAGCTCGATCCCAACCACACGATGGTGTTGTTCAGCTGGAACCATTTTGGTTACTCCAACCCGACTGCCGATATCGGCCTGGGCGAAGGCAAAGTGGTGTTCGACGAAAAGAATCCGGCGCAGTCGAGCGTCGAGGTGACCTTGCCGCTGGCGAAGCTGGACACGCACGTGAAAGCGTTGGACAGCCATCTCAAAAAGGCCGACTTCTTCGACGCGAAGAAGTACCCGGTGATCACCTTCAAGAGCCGCAAGGTGGAACCGCTGGGTGAGCACAAGTTCAAGGTTACCGGCGATCTCACTGTCCACGGCGTGACCCGGCCCATCGTGCTCGATGCCACGTTGAACAGGGTGGGCCCGCACCCGATGGGCAAGGCCCAGTCGATCGGCTTCGATGCCACGGCGACGCTGCGGCGCTCGGACTTCGGTATCCGCGCCTATGTGCCGAATGTCAGCGACGAGGTGCATGTCCGCATCACCACCGAGGGCTCGGTCCCGAAGGCTGACGCTGCCCCGTGAATTCCGGAAGTCAAGGCTTGCGGCAACCTGTCGACTGAGAGGTTGTGAAAAAATCGCCCACCTACTGCGAACGCCGCCAGACGCCCGTGCCGGCGGCGCACTACGAGAAAATCCGGGTCATTTGGTTCACCAAACTCCCCGGATTTTCTCGCAACGCACCTTGTCACGAACGCCCGGCGACGCTCTCGCTACGGCGTTCGAATTTTTCACAACCTCTGAGCCCGGGCGCCGCTGTTGCCCCCGGGATTGCGCACACCCGACAACAGCCAGCAGCCTGCTACCATTTGCAGTCTGCTGTCCAGTCTGGAGTCTGCCATGTCGTCCCCCCTTGCCGCGACGGTGCCCCTGGTGCCGGCGAATGCCGAAAATCGTTACGAAGTGACGCGGGAGGACCTGCCGCTGTCGTGCCCGATGCCAGGCATGGCGCTGTGGAATTCGCACCCCAAGGTATATCTGCCGATCGTCGATGATGGCGGCGAATCAAGCTGCGCCTACTGTGGCGCGCATTACGTCTTGCGCGACGTCTTGCGCGATTGATCGCAGTCACGAAACAGCGGCCTATGGTGGCACTTTTCTTGCTTTGCTTTTGCCATGAAAGCCGCCAGTCCCGAGCTCATATCCAGCGTTGCCGTACCCGCCAAGCTGCTGACTGTGGTCCAGCTGATCCCTGCGTTGCATTCCGGTGGCGCGGAGCGTTCGGCGCTGGAGATTGCCCGTGCGCTGGTGCAGGCTGGACACCGTTCGGTAGTGATTTCCGCCGGCGGGCGCCTGGTCGAGCAGTTGCTGGCCGAGGGTAGCGGGCACATCACGCTGGACCTGGGGCGCAAGTCGCTGCGCACGCTGGGCCGGCTCGGCGCACTGCGCCGCGTACTGCGCGAGTTGAAGCCGGACATCGTGCACGCGCGCTCGCGGCTGCCGGCGTGGATGGGCTGGTGGGCGCTGAAGGGCATGACGCCCCGCCCGCATTTCATCACCACGGTGCACGGCTTCAATTCGCCGGGTCGCTACAGTTCGATCCTGCTGCGCGGCGAGCGTGTGATCGTGGTATCGCAGACCCTGCGTGACTACGTGCTCAGTCACTACCGCTGGCTGGAGCCGGGCCGGGTGCGGGTGATTCCGCGCGGCATCGACCAGCACGCATTTCCCTACGGGCATCGGCCGGACGATGCCTGGCAAAAGGCCTTTTTCGCCGAGTTTCCGGCGTTGAATGGCGGCCCCTTGCTGACCATGCCGGCGCGCGGCACGCGCCTGAAGGGTCATCACGATGCGATCGAGTTGCTGGCCGATCTCAAGCGCCGCGGGATCGAGGCGCGGTTGCTGCTGCTCGGGGTGATCGAACCTGGTCGTGAGGCTTATCTGGCCGAGCTGCAGGAGCTGATCCGCCGCCGTGGCGTCACCTCGCAAGTCGTACTGTCGCCGCCGCGTGACGACATCCGCGATATCTACGCCGTGTCGGCGCTGGTATTGCAATTGTCAAACCGGCCCGAGACGTTCGGGCGCACGGTGATCGAGGCGCTGTCGCTGTGCCGGCCGGTACTGGGCTACGCCCATGGCGGTGTCGGCGAATTGCTGGCCGAACTGTATCCTGCTGGGCGGGTGCCGCTGGGTGATCGTGAGCGGCTGGTGGAGCGCGCCGCCGAGTTGCTGCGGGTGGCGCCGCCGATCCCGCTGTTGCAGAGTTATCGTCTGAGCGACATGCAGCAGGCCACGCTGGCGCTGTACGAGGAAGTGCGCCAGCTTCCACGGTGACGCTGAGCTCGTCCGGGTCCGTGCTCCCCTACAATGCTGCGGACGCCATCGCCCCGGTCCGTGCATGAATTCCCTCGCCGCCTCGTTCAAGGACGCGCTGCGCTCGCCCCTGCTGCCGTTCTGGCTGGTGATTGCGTTGCTGCCGTTCGGTCGCAGTGCCGAGCTGGGCACCTTGCTGTGCCTGCTTGGCGTCATCATGCTGTTCGCGCGCGATCCGCAGGCCCTGCGCCAGCATCCCGGTGCGCAATTGCTGCTGTGGCTGTTGGCCGCCTATGTGGCGGCGGCGCTGTTTTCCGCCGTCGATGCGATCCGGCCCGGCAAGAGCTGGGGCACGGTCGCTGGCGCGCTGCGCTATGTGCCGCTGGGCCTGTATGCGTGCTTCGCGATACGTCGCGAGGGCAAGTTGCACGCGTTGTATATGGCGGTAGCCGTGGTGTTGGCCGTGTGGTGCGCCGATGCCTGGCTGCAGACGTTCACCGGCTGGAGTATCGGCGGCCACCCCGAAGCCGAGCGCATCTCCGGCATTTTCGGCGCGGACAACCTGAAGCTGGGGCCGACGCTGGCCGTATTGTCGCCCTTCGCGCTGTGGGCGGCGCGGCGGCGCTGGGGTCGCCCCGGTCTGCTGCTCGCCAGCGTGTTGGTGCTGGGGCCGGTGCTGCTGGCCGGTTCGCGCTCGGCCTGGTTGTGTTACCTGCTGGTGCTGCTGGGTTTCGCCTGGCGTGAAGCCCGCTCGATGTGGCGCTTCGTGCTCTGCTGTGTGGCGACCGTGGCATTGCTCGTGCTGGTCGGCGGGGTCGCCTGGAAAACCTCGACACGATTCCAGGACCGGATGACGCGCACCTTGCTGGTGCTGCATGGTACCGATCAATCGGTGGATACGGCGCTCAGCGGCCGCCTCGATATCTGGCATGCCAGCCTCCGGATGATCGCGGCCCATCCGATCAACGGCGTCGGCGTACGCGGCTTCCGCTATGCGTATCCCCGTTACGCGCCGGCAGACGACCACTTTGTGGTTTCCGGCGAGGCTTGTGGCGTGGGCGAGGGGGCCTGTCATCCGCACCAGTTGGTGCTGGAAATCCTCAGCGGAACCGGCGCGCTCGGCCTGTCGCTGTGGCTGGTTGCCGTGGCATGGGCCTGGCGGGCGTGGCGACAGGCAGGGACAGCGGCACGTTCACGCGCGTTTCCGGTCACGCTGGCGCTGGGCGTGATGCTGTTCCCGCTGAATTCGCACCTGGCGTTCTACTCGGCGTGGTGGGGTCTGCTGTTTGCATGGTTGCTTGGTCTGTGGTGCGCGGCGCTGTACGTAGAGGGCACGCCCAAGCGCGCCTGAGCCGCTGTCGCTGGTGGTGACCAGCTGCAACGGCGCCGACCCGCACCCGATCAATAAACGGAGGGTTGTCCCGGCGGCCGGGTCTTGAACCGCTTGTGCACCCACAGGTATTGCTCGGGCGCCTCGCGCACCATCTGTTCGATGCAGGCGTTGACGCGGGCGGTATCGTCCAACACGTCATCGCTGGGGAAATCCTGCAGCGGCGCGGCCAGGCGCAGCACATAACCCTGCCCCCCGGGCAGGCGCCGATGGAAGAACGGGATCACCACCGCGCCGGACATCCGCGCCAGGTGGTGGGTGGCGGTGATGGTGGCTGCGGGCACGCCGAAGAACGGCACGAATACGGTGTCCTTGCTGCGCATGTCCTGATCCGGCGCGTACCACAGCGTGCCGCCGCTGCGCAGGTATTTCACGGTGCCGCGGATGTCATCCTTGTCGAACATCGCCGCCGCATAATGCAGGCGTGCGCGCAGCACCACCCATTCGAACACGGTCGAATCCATGCGCCGATACATGCCGGCGATGCGGATGCGCTGCGACACCAGCCGCGCGCACAGCTCCAGGTGTGAGAAATGACCGCCCACCAGCAGCACGCCCTTGCCCCGCGCACGCGCCTGTTCGAGGTGTTCGAGCCCTTCGATGCGGGTGGCGATCGCGGCCAGGCGGCGATCGCTGGCCATCCAGCCCAGTGCGAACTCCACCAGCATGAGGCCGACATCGCGCAGGTTGGCGTCGACCAGGGCATCCCGTTCGGCAGTATCGAGCGCGGAGAAGCACAGCGCGATATTGGCGGCGGCAATGCGCCGTCGCGCCGAGGGTATCCGCCGCACCGCCGCCCCGAGGCGGCGACCGAGCCACCGCACCGCGGCTTGCGGCAACCGTGCGATAAGCCAGATCACGGCCGCGCCCAGCCACGCCGGCCAATGGCGAGGTGCGAGCAGGACGCGGGTGAAGTCGGGGCGGGGCATGCCGGGCATCGTCGCCATTGTAGCGGGCTGGCCGCGCGCGGGCTCGCTGCGGTAGCTCTCGCTATACTCGCGCGTTGCCTGCAAGGATCGGCTGTTGCGCCTTCTGTATACCCTCGCCATGTTCCTGGCTACGCCGTTGCTGGTGCTGCGGCTGCTCGCGCGCGGGTTGCGTTCGCGGCCGTATCAATGGCGTTGGCCCGAGCGCTTTGGATTCTTCAAGGCGCCCGACCTGCGCGGCAGCCTGTGGGTGCATGCGGTGTCGGTGGGCGAGGTGAATGCCGCCGAGCCGCTGATCAAGGCCTTGCAGCGCGACTACCCCCAGGCACCGCTGGTGATCACTACCGTCACCCCCACCGGCACGGCCCGGGTACAGCAACTGTTTGGCAATAGCGTGTTTCATGTGTATCTGCCGTACGACCTGCCGTTCGCGGTGCGCCGCTTTATGAACCGGATCCGCCCGCGACTGGCGCTGATCGTGGAAACCGAGATCTGGCCGAACCTCTATTTTGCCTGCCGGCGGCGCGGCGTTCCGCTGATGATCGTCAATGCGCGGCTGTCGGAGCGTTCCATGCGCGGCTACAGGCCGCTGCGCGGCCTGCTGCGCTCCGCGTTGGGTTGTGTGGATTGGATTGCGGCGCAGTCGCGCACCGATGCAGCGCGCTATCACCTGCTGGGGGTCGACCCGCAGAAGATCCTGGTCAGCGGCAACATGAAGTTCGACATGCCGATCCCCGCTGCGGTACTCGACGATGGGGCGGCCATGCGCGAGCGGTGGGGTCCACACCGGCCGGTGTGGATGGCTGCCAGCACCCACGAGGGCGAGGAGCTGGTGGTACTCGAAGCGCATCTGCAGGTCTTGCAGCGACTGCCGGATGCGCTGCTGCTGCTGGCGCCGCGTCATCCGGAGCGGTTCCGCATGGTCGAACAGGCGGCGCGCAGCCTTGGCTTCAGTGTCGCCACGCGCAGCGCCGATGGTGTGCCAACGGCTGCCCACCAGGTTTGCGTGATCGACGCAATGGGTCAGCTGATGCCGTTCTTTGCCGGCAGCGAGGTGGCCTTCGTGGGCGGCAGCCTGGTACCGACCGGCGGCCACAACGTGCTCGAACCGGCGGCGTTGTCGGTGCCGGTGCTGGTAGGGCCGCACACCTTCAATTTCGAGGAGATCACCCGCAGCCTGATCGAACAGGGCGGTGCCGAGGTGGTGCCGGACGCGGCGCATCTTGGCCCGGACGTGCTGCGCCTGCTGCTCGATGGCGCCCGGCGCAAGCAGATGGGCGAGGCGGCGCAGCAGGTTTTCGCACGCGAACGCGGGGCCGTGCAGCGGGTCATGCAGCTGATCGATGCCTTGTTGCAGGAATGATCCGTGCCGCGATTTACTGCAGCAGCGCGTTGATCTTCCGAATGTCGTTGAAGTCGGCCGCACCGGCGGCCTGCTGCAGCAGCAGCTTGTTCAGGATGAACTGGTGGCGCGCCTGCGAGTAGGTGCTCTCGGACTGGGTCAGGGTCTGGATCGCGAGCAACACATCGGTGAAGGTCTGGGTGCCGACCTGGAAGCCCGCGCGGGTCGCTTCCAGTGCCTTCTGGCCCGAATCCACCGAGGCCTTGCCCGACTGGACCTGGGATATTCCGGCGATCACCGAACGGTAGTAGTTGAGGGTGTTCTGTATCACCTGGCGGCGTTGCAGTTCCATCGCATCGGTGGCCGCATCGCGCTGATAGATCGACTGGCGCACACGCGACTGGGTGCCGCCGCCCTCGAACAGCGGTACGTTCAGGGTCAGGCCCATCGTGATCGAATGGGGTCTGTTCGGGAAGGAAAGGGGGCGCTGGAACCAGCCGGTCGTCTTGCTGTAGCTCACGCCTGCCGTGATGGTTGGCAGGTGGCCGGCGCGGGCCGCGGTGATGTTGTGCTCGGCCGTTTCCACATTGTCCTGCTGCGCCAGCAGGTTCGGGTTGGTCTGCAAGGCCTGCTTGACCCACGCACCCGGATCACTCGGCGCCGGCGGCTGCAACGGCAGATCGTCGCGCAGCTTCTTGAGTTCGCCAACGGGCTTGCCGGTGATCACGCGCAAGGCCTCCTTGTCGTTGTCGAGCGTGTTTTGCGCGGCAATCGTCTGGGTCCTGGCGTTTTCGTAGTAGGCCTTGGCCTGGTACACGTTGGTGATCGCCGACAGGCCGACCTTGTACTGCTGGTTGGCTTGGTCGTACTGGCGCTTGAAGGCATCTTCGTTGGCCTTGGAGAAGGTCAGCTGATCCTCATCGTTCAGCACCGTGAAGTAAGCGGCGGTGACCCGCACCAGCAGATTCTGCAGCGCAGCCTGGTAGATCTCGTCCTGTGCATTCGCGGCTGAGTGCGCTGCCTTCAGATTGGCGTACTTGCTGAAGTCCAGCACCGTCTGGCTGACCTGGCCATTGATGCCTCGCGTTCGTGTGTGACCGGTCTGGGAGGTGACCGTGATGAGCTGGCCGGTGTTCGGATCCGGGGCAACGGTGGTCCCGCCGCCGCTGCCACCGTTGACCTGGTCCAGTGAAAGGCCGGCCGAGACCTGCGGCAGCAGCAGCGCACGTGCCTGTGGCACGCCTTCGCCGGTGGCCAGCCGGGTGGCGTCGGCCTGCGCCAGCACCGGGTCGTTGGCGCGCGCGTCGCGATAGGCATCGAGCAGGTCCTCACCATGGCTGGGCAGCGACACGGCGGCCAGGGCCAGGGCCAGGGTGAGCAGCTTCAAGCGCATGAGATGCCTCGTGTTGATCGGTGGGAGCGCAATTCAGAAAACGAACCGTGTGGCGGGCTCGGCGTGGATCAGATAGGGCAGGTCGGTCTCGAACAGGCCTTCCTCATGAAGATGACCGGCAGCCTCCTGGGTCAACAAGGTGGCACGCTGCACCGGTGACTGACCACGTACGACCAGCGCGCGGCCACCCGGCTTGAGCCAGGCGAGCCAGCGCGACGGAATTTCCGCCACGGCGCCAGTCGCGACCAGGGCGTCGAACTGCCCGTCGGGTCGCCAGGCCTTGACCGCCTCGCCGGTGACCAGGCTGGCATTGTCGATGCCGGCATGCCGCAGGCGTTCGGTGGCAGTCGCAGTGAAATCGGCGTGGATGTCGACACTGATCAGCTGCGCCGACAAGGTGGCCAGGCACGCCCCGAGATAACCCGAGCCGGTGCCGATTTCCAGCACGCGATCGGTAGGTTGCAAGGCAAGTGCCTGCAGCACACGGCCTTCGACCACCGGCTTCATCATTACCTCGCCGTGGCCCAGTGGCAGGCACAGGTCGGCAAAGGCCAGTTGCCGATGCTCAGGAGCCACGAAGTCCTCGCGGCGCACGCGATTGATCACATCGAGCACCCGGCCATCGAGCACTTCCCACGGGCGCACCTGGTTTTCCACCATGTTCGCTCGCGCCTGTTCGAAATTCATCGCCATCTACCCGTACCCCGTGCTGATCAAAAAGACTCAAGAGGATAAGCTTTGCCACCCGGTCCTACAATGACAGACCGCTAGCCTGCCGGCTGCAGCACAGTACACGAAGTGCCGGAAGTCATTGCCTGCGGTTGACGCAAGTCACTTGTGCCGCGGGCGTACACAAACCCAGAGCGCGACCGGAATCGCACCCGAATGGCAAATAAATGAACCGAGACGTATAATAAAGCTTGGGTTATCGTTTGTGAAGGTAGAGGCATGAGTACCAGCGCGCCAATCAGAGCCCAGGGACCCGGTCGTCCGAAGGACATGGAGAAGCGTGCGGCGATCCTGGCGTCGGCCAAGGCCTTGTTCATCAGCAACGCGTTCGCTGGCACCAGCATGGACGCGGTCGCGGCCGATGCAGGCGTGTCCAAGCACACCGTCTACAGCCATTTCGGCGACAAGGACAATCTGTTCCGCGAAGTGATCCGCTCGCGCATTCAGGATCTGCTGCCGGAAGAAACCTACCGTTTCGACCCGGATGCCGATATCCGCGAGACCTTGCTGCGGGTGGCGCTGACCCACGCCCATCTGGATTGCAACGCCGAAACCGCGGGTACCTTCCGTGCCATTCTCAGCGACTGTCGCCAGGGCAACCCGCGCTACGGCAAGCTGATCTGGGAGGAAGGCGCGGCGCGCACGCACGAGCTGATGGAGCGGCTGCTGCAACAGGCGGTCGACGCAGGCCGGCTGCAGATCGAGGACGTGCCACGGGCCAGCGCGCAGTTTCTCACCCTGATCAAGGGCAACCTGATGATGCGCCAGATGTTCGGGTGCACCGACTGCCCGGAGAGTTACCTGCGGGAAATCGAGGCCACCGCACGCGCCGGTGTCGACACCTTCTTGCGCGCGTTTCTGCCACGTTGAGAGTTTCCGGCGCAAGCTCCGCCCGCCTGTAATCGCACGGTGGCAGAAAGCTGCTGCCGGCCTTCACCGGGTTTTTTCGTTCACATGCCTATGCTCGGTGGACATCTCGTGGCATCGAAGGGCGAGAGTCCGCCGATGCCGCCCCTCGCCCCCAGGAGCAAGTCATGGCCAAGACCAAGCCGTTCGTCAGCGACATCGAAAACATCCGCAAGCGTGCGCGCGAGGATATCGACAAGGGCGCGATGACTGCGGGCTACAGCGCCGACCGCGTCACGGTGATCAAGCTGCTCAATCATGCGCTGGCCACCGAGCTGGTCTGCGTGCTGCGCTACAAATATCACTACTACATGGCATCGGGCATCAATTCGCAGGCGATCAAGGCCGAGTTCCTGGCACACGCCAACGAGGAGCAGGGGCATGCCGACCTGCTCGCCGAGCGCATCACCCAGCTCGACGGCAAGCCGAACCTGTCGCCGGAAGGCCTGCTCAGCCGCAGCCATGCCGATTACGTCGAGGGCGAGGACATCGTCGACATGATCAAGGAGGACCTGGTGGCCGAGCGCATCGCGATCGACAGCTATCGCGAGGTGATCAACTACGTCGGCATCGATGACCCGACCACCCGCCGCATGCTGGAAGGCATCCTGGCGATGGAGGAGGAGCACGCCGAGGACATGAACACGTTGCTGGAACAGCTCGGCAAGAAGAGCGAGCCGGCCAAGCCTCGGTCAGCAGGCAAGTCGGCTGCCGGCAAACGTGGCTGATTATCCGGGTGCACGTGGCTGCTGCTTGCTGTGCGGCGCTGCGTTCGGCGGCGAGTGATCACGCGGTGCGCGGAAGCCATCGGGCAGATCAGCGGGGTTGTAAGCTTGCCGTATCTCGTCATCCGTCCGCAGGAGTTGCCCGATGCCACCCCAGGCCACGTTGAACCAGCCACGCCGAGGCATCCGTCGCGCCATCCTCGTGCTGCTTGGGTTGCTGGTGCTGCTGATCGTCGGCCTGATGTGGTGGTGGGACACCGAGCCGGCGCTGTTCGATCCGGTGGCGGTCACCCAGGTACAGATGCGTGAGCTGAAGCGACCGGTCACGACCGGAGCGACTACCGCGGTGACCCTGATCACCTCCGTGCGCACCCTGTTGGACAAGCGCGGCGGCTATCTCAGCAATGACAAGCTGCCGCCGGGCGTGTTCATGGACAACGTGCCCAACTGGGAATTCGGTTCGCTCACCGCATCGCGCGATCTGGTACGCGCGCTGCGCAACGACTTCAGCCGTTCGCAGGCGCAATCGACCGAGGACAAGGATCTGGCCGAGGCCGATCCACTGCTGAACAGCCCGAATGATCGCTGGCTGTTGCCGAGTTCGGAGAGCCAGTACCGCAAGGCGATCAGGCATCTGGATGGCTATCTGGCCCGGCTCGGCGACGCCGAGGACAGCAACGCCCATTTTTACGCGCGCGCCGACAATCTGGCTGACTACCTGCAACTGGCCTCGTCCCGATTGGGCTCGCTGTCGCAGCGCCTGTCGGCCAGCGTGGGCCAGATCCGCGTCGGCGACGTGGATGCTTCCGACCCGGCCAGCGCTGGCACGGCGCGAGCACCCGGCGGCGGCCGCATGGTGAAGACCGCATGGACGAAGATCGACGATAACTTCTACGAGGCGCGCGGCTATACCTGGACCTTGCTGGAGCAACTCAAGGCGTTCCAGCAGGATTTCGGACCGATCCTGCGCAGCAAGCATGCCGACGTGAGCCTGGAGCAGGTGATCCGCGAGCTGGAGGAAGCCCAGCGTCCCTTGCGCAGCCCGATCGTGCTGAACGGTTCGCCGTTCGGATTCTTCGCCAACCACTCGCTGGTGATGGCCAATTACGTATCGCGCGCCAACGCGGCGCTGATCGACCTGCGCGAGTTGCTCAAGCGCGGTTGATTCCTGCGGCCGGGGGCCAGACGCAAGCACGGCGCGCCCCCGCGAAGCAAGGCGCCGGCGTGTGCCGTTCGGGTTCTCAGGCGTTGCTGGTCTGATACCGCTCGATACCCGCCAGGATTTCGGCCTTGGCCTCGTTGGCGCCGGCCCAGCCGTCGATCTTGACCCACTTGCCGTCTTCCAGATCCTTGTAGTGCTCGAAGAAATGGCCGATGCGTTGCAGCCAGTGCGCCGACACGCCCTTCATGTCGTTGATGTGCGCGTAGCCCGGAAACACCTTGGGCGAGGGGATCACGATCAGCTTCTCGTCGCTGCCGGCCTCGTCGCTCATCTGTAGCATGCCGACCGGGTGGCAGCGGATCACCGAGCCGGGGATCAGCGACAGCGGCAGGATCACCAGTGCGTCGAGCGGATCACCGTCGCCGCCCAGCGTGCCCGGCACGTAACCGTAGTTGCACGGGTAGCGCATCGGCGTGGACAGGATACGGTCGACGAAAATTGCGCCGCTTTCCTTCTCCACCTCGTACTTGACCGGCTCGGCGTCCTTGGGGATTTCGATGATGACGTTGATTTCGTGTGGCACGTCACGACCGGCGGCGACAAGATGCAGACTCATGGGGATCCTCGAATCAGGGGGAAACGCAGTCGGCTAGGATACGCCAAACGCTGCTGCATCGCAGCAGCGTTCGATCAGCTCGGCGCACTCGGTGTCGCCGACGAGGCCTTCGAGCACGCGCAGTGGCGGCTCGTCCACGACAACGACACGCCGATGGTGTGTCCTTCAACGTCGACCGACGGCGCCACGGGGTGTTTCGTGCGTAGACCTTTCGGTACAGTTTTGGCCGTGCTCGCATTGAGCGCGGCCAGTGGCAACTTCAACACTTCGGCGAGGCTGCTGCGGCTCTGGCGCGGATCGTAGCCGTTCTCCTTCATCAGCCGCAGCACGTCGGGTACGCCGTGGCCGACCCGGGTGGTGGTGAGTATCCATTCGCGCAATTCGGGGCTGATGGTGATGCGTGCAGGCATGGCGGCAGGAGAGTTCGGGTAGCGCCAAAGCATACTTCAGCGGCCGTGATCGCCGTACGCCAGCCACGCGGCAGCGTGCGGCAATTCCATGCCGCCTGCTTCAACTGATCCCACAGGAAGTCATAGGCCAGGGCACGCATGGTCGGTGCCTGCGTGTTGTCGGCACCAGCACCGTGACCACCCTCGGTATTCTTTTCGGCACAACAAAAATCCCGCCGAAGCGGGATTTTTGTCGAGCTCCACCAGATTGCGCTCTACAGCAGCGGCACCAGCAGCAGCGCCACGATGTTGATGATCTTGATCAGCGGGTTCACCGCCGGGCCGGCAGTGTCCTTGTACGGATCGCCCACGGTATCGCCGGTGACGGCAGCCTTGTGCGCTTCGGAACCCTTGCCGCCGTGGTGGCCGTCCTCGATGTACTTCTTGGCGTTGTCCCATGCGCCGCCGCCGGTGGTCATCGAGATCGCCACGAACAGGCCGGTGACGATGGTGCCGATCAACACGCCGCCGAGCGCCTGCGCACCGGCTTCAGAGGAACCGGCCAGCCACTTGAAGCCGAACGCAACCAGTACCGGTACCAGCACCGGCAGCAGCGAGGGCACGATCATTTCCTTGATCGCGGACTTGGTCAGCATGTCCACCGCGCGGTCGTACTGCGGCTTGCCGGTGCCCTCCATGATGCCGGGAATGTCACGGAACTGGCGGCGCACTTCCTCCACCACCGCGCCTGCCGCGCGGCCGACCGCCTCCATCGCCATCGCACCGAACAGGTATGGGATCAGGCCGCCGATCAGCAGGCCGATGATCACGTAGTGGTTGGACAGATCGAACGTGGTCCCGACGCCGAAGTGCGTCTTCAAGTTGTGCGTGTAGTCGGCGAACAGGACCAGTGCTGCCAGTGCGGCCGAACCAATCGCATAACCCTTGGTCACCGCCTTGGTGGTGTTGCCGACCGCGTCGAGCGGGTCGGTGACGCCGCGCACTTCCGGCGGCAGGTCGCTCATCTCGGCGATGCCGCCGGCGTTGTCGGTGATCGGGCCGTAGGCATCCAGCGCCACGATCATGCCGGCCATCGACAGCATCGCGGTGGCGGCGATGGCGATGCCGTACAGGCCGCCCAGCGCGTAGGAGCTCCAGATCGCGGCGCAGATCGCGAGCACCGGCCAGGCCGTCGATTTCATCGAGATGCCCAGGCCGGCGATGATGTTGGTGCCGTGCCCGGTGGTGGAAGCGGCGGCGATATGCTGCACCGGCTTGTATTCGGTACCGGTGTAGTACTCGGTGATCCACACGATCAGCCCGGTCAAGACCAGACCGATCAGGGAGCATTCGAACAACGCAAGTTTGGAAATCACCAGGCCGTCGCTGCTGGTCAGACCCTGTGGCAGCAAGTTGCCGGTGACAAACCAGAATGCGATCGCGGAAAGTACCGCCGAGATGATCACACCCTTGTACAGCGCACCCATAATCGACCCGCCCTGCTTCACCCGCACGAAGAAGGTGGCGATGATCGAGGCAATGATGGATACCGCACCGATGACCAGCGGGTACAGCAGAGCCTGCAGGTCGTTGGCAAAGGTGAGACCAGCCAGCAGCATGGTGGCAATCACCGTCACCGCATAGGTCTCGAACAAGTCGGCTGCCATGCCGGCACAGTCGCCGACGTTGTCGCCCACGTTGTCGGCGATCACCGCCGGATTGCGCGGGTCGTCCTCGGGAATGCCTGCCTCGACCTTGCCGACCAGGTCGGCACCGACATCCGCGCCCTTGGTGAAGATACCGCCGCCCAGGCGCGCGAAGATCGAGATCAGCGAGCTGCCGAAGGCCAGGCCGACCAGCGCGTGCAGCGCCGCTTCGCCGGTGACACCGAGGTGGTTGAGTACCAGCCAGTAACCGGTCACACCGAGCAGGGCCAGGCCGACCACCAGCATGCCGGTAATCGCGCCGCCGCGGAACGCCACGTTCATCGCCGGACCCAGTCCGCGGCGCGCCGCCTCGGCGGTGCGCACGTTGGCGCGCACCGAGACGTTCATGCCGATGTAGCCGGCGGCACCGGAAAGCACGGAACCGATCAGGAAGCCGATCGCGGTGTACCAGTTCAGAAAGAAGCCGATCAGCAGCAGCAACACCACGCCGACCATGGCGATAGTGGCGTACTGGCGGTTGAGGTAGGCGCGTGCACCTTCCTGGATGGCGGCCGCAATCTCCTGCATCCGCGCGTTGCCCGGCGATTGCGCCAGGATCCAGCGCGCGGAGAGCGCGCCGTACAGAATCGCCACTACCGCACACGCCAAAACGATCCAGCCATACTGCTGCAGCATCTGAGCCTCCCCAATAAATATGAGTAGCCGTCCGGAGCGGGCGGCCGCGGGGAGTATAAGCGGTTCTGGCCGATGCGGCCGTTGTGCGGTGCAACATTCGATATCAGGGGTCACGGGATACCCGTCGGAGCCACGCGCGGAGGCATGGCTCCGGCTCGCTGTGCGCTTCCGACGCCTGGCGTGGAATCAGCTTGTGCTCGGCGAGCATGGCCTGCGCCCACGCATGCCTCTCACCCCGGCGGGTTCTTCAGCAACTTCTTGACTGCGACATGCTTCAACCGCACGTAGCGTGGCAGGCCATCCTTGCCATAGGGCAAAGGCGCCTCGCCGCGGATCAACGGCGCGAGATAGCGGCGAGCGGCCTGCGTGATGCCGAAACCGTCGCGGCTGATGAAGCTTTTCGGCATCTTCTTCTCGCGGTTGGCGATCCTCGTCAGCGGCGCTGGCTCGATCTTCCAGCGGTAGGGTGCGTCGGAGCTGCGCACGATCACCGGCATCACCGCGTTCATGCCTTGCACCGCATAGTCGACCGCGGCCCGGCCGACCGCATAAGCCTGCTCGGCATCGACCTTCGAGGCGGCATGACGTGCGGCACGCTGCAGGTAGTCGGGCAGCGCCCAGTGGTACTTGTAACCCAGCTTCTGCTTGACCAGCGCCGCCAGCACCGGCGCCACGCCGCCGAGCTGCGAGTGGCCGAAAGCGTCGTGCGTGCCGGCCTCGGCGAGAAATTGGCCGGCCGCGTTGCGCACGCCCTCGGAGGCGACCACGGTGCACCAGCCGACGCGCTCGACCGTGGCCTTCACCTTGGCCAGGAAGGCGTTCTCGTCAAACGGGTTTTCGGGGAACAGGATCAGGTGCGGCGCCGCATCAGGGCCTTCGCCGGCCAGGCCGGCCGCGGCCGCGATCCAGCCGGCGTGGCGTCCCATCACCTCGAGGATGAACACCTTGGTCGAGGTCTCGGCCATCGATGCCACGTCCAGGCTCGCTTCCAGCGTCGAGATGGCGGTGTATTTCGCGACCGAGCCGAAACCGGGGCAGCAGTCGGTGACCACGAGGTCGTTGTCGACCGTCTTGGGCACACCGATGCAGCGGATGTCGTAGCCGAGCGTCTTGCCGATCTGCGACAGCTTGAGTGCAGTGTCGGCCGAGTCGTTGCCGCCGTTGTAGAGGAACCAGCGAATGTCGTGCGCGCGAAACACTTCGATCAGGCGCTCGTACTCGGTGCGGTTGTCCTGCAGCGACTTCAGCTTGTAGCGACAGGAGCCGAACGCCCCGCCCGGCGTGTGGCGCAATGCCTTGACGGCAGCGGCGGACTCCTTCGAGGTGTCGATAAGCTCCTCGCGCAGCGCACCGAGGATGCCGTTGCGCGCGGCGTAGACCTTGATGCCCTTCATGCGCGCCGCTTCAATCACGCCGGCGGCCGTGGCGTTGATGACCGCGGTAACCCCGCCGGACTGGGCGTACAGTAGGTTGCCGGTGGTGGTGGCGTGGCGACGGGCAGGGCTCATGGTTATCCTCGAATCGGTCTGGTGACGGAGTGGCGGCCGGCGACAATTTTCACGGTTGGCAGGGACTTGGCGATTTTCCCACGCCGTCGCCGTTTGACGGCATCGGGCGCAGCCGCTAATTTAACGCTCAATTCTGGAACCGGTCGAACCGCCGCAGTGTGCGGCAGCGGGCCGAACTTGTGGAGCATTATGCGACTCGTCTTACTTGGTGCGCCCGGATCGGGCAAAGGCACGCAGGCTGCGCGGTTGAAGACGGCCTTGGGCGTGCCGCACATCTCGACCGGCGACATGCTGCGTGCCGCTGTCGCCGCCGGTACCGCGATGGGGCTCAAGGCCAAGGCCGTGATGGAGGCCGGTCAGCTGGTTTCCGACGATATCCTGCTCGGCATGCTGGAGGAGCGGCTGGCGCAGGACGACGCCAGGGCAGGCTTCATCCTCGACGGCTATCCACGCAACCTGGCCCAGGCCGATGCGCTGGATCAGCTGCTGCTCAAGATCGGCCAGCCGCTGGATGCGGTGATCAAGCTCGAGGTGCCGAATGCGGCCATCATCGGTCGCTGCGAAATCCGCTTCAAGGCCGAGGGCCGCGCCGACGACAATCCGGATACGGTGCGCAAGCGGCTGGCGATCTACGCCGAACAGACCGCCCCGGTAGCTGATTTCTATGCCCGTCGCGGCAAGCTGCAGGTTGTCGATGGCGTCGGCGAACTGGACCAGATCACCGCCCGGATCAGGCACGCGCTGCAGCGCAAGCCGGCAGTCACCGACTGATCGCATCCCGCTGCGGCCGGGGCGGGTATCAAGGGTTGACTCCGATGCGTCTGCATATCCTCGGCATTTGCGGCACCTTCATGGGCGGCGTCGCCGCGCTGGCGCGCGAGCTCGGCTACACGGTCGAGGGCTCCGACGCCAACGTCTATCCGCCAATGAGTACGCAACTGGAGGCACTGGGCATTGGCATGATGCGCGGCTACACGGCCGACCATCTCAAACCGCCACCCGATCTGGTCGTCGTCGGAAACGCCATGACGCGCGGCAATCCGGCGGTGGAATACATGCTGGACGCGCACCTGCGCTATGTTTCCGGACCACAGTGGCTGGGCGAGACGGTGCTGGCCGATCGCGACGTGCTTGCGGTGGCCGGAACCCACGGCAAGACCACCACCACCAGCTTGCTGGCGCATCTGCTGGAGAGCGCAGGGATGTCGCCCGGGTTTCTGGTGGGCGGGGTGCCGGGGAATTTCGGGGTGTCGGCGCGGTTGGGTTCGCGCAAGAGCGAACCCTCATCCGGCGCTACGCGCCACCTTCTCACCCACAAGGGGAGTTCCAAAGGGTCGCCGGGAGGAGAAGGTGCTTTGGTGCCGCCTTTGGCGGCGCCTTTCATTATGGAAGCGGACGAATACGACACCGCCTTCTTCGACAAACGCTCGAAGTTCGTGCATTACCACCCGCGCATCGCCATCCTCAACAACCTCGAATACGACCACGCGGATATCTTCCCCGACGTGGCCGCGATCCAGCGCCAGTTCCACCATTTGGTGCGCACCGTGCCGGGCAACGGTCGGCTGATCGTCAATGCGCATGATGAACGGCTTGCCGAAGTGCTGGCGATGGGGTGCTGGACACCGGTGGAGACCTTCGGCATCGGCGCAGGCGACTGGCAGGCCCGCTTGCTCGAAGCGGATGGCGCGGCTTTTACCCTGCACCACGCCGGTCGCTTGATCGGCGAAATCCACTGGTCGCTGCTTGGCCGGCACAACGTGATGAATGCGCTGGCGGCGCTGGCGGCGGCTGCCGCAGCAGGCGCGGATCCGCAAGCCCTGTTGCCGGCCTTCGCCACCTTCGAGAGCGTCAAGCGCCGGATGGAACTGGTCGGCGAGGTCCGCGGCGTGTGCGTCTACGACGATTTCGCACACCATCCCACCGCGATCGCAACCACGCTGGCCGGCCTGCGTGCGAGGGTGGGTGGTGCACGGATCTGGGTAGCCTTGGAGCCGCGCTCGAACTCGATGCGCCAGGGTGCACACGCGGCGGCGCTGGCGCCATCGCTGGCCGATGCCGACGAGGTGGTGTTGCTGCAGCGGGCCGAGCTGCCGTGGGATGCTGGTGCAGTCACCGACGCATTGGCCGGCCACGGTATGACGGTACCCACCGTGGCTGCCTTGATCGAAAGCCTGCGTGCGCAAGTGCAGCCTGGCGACCAGGTCATCTTCATGTCCAACGGTGGCTTCGAGGCCGCGCCGCGCCGCTTCGTCGAGAGCCTGCGTGCCACCTGATTGTGTCCGTGGCGGTGCTCGCTGACCGCGCCTGTCGGCACTGGTTACACTCCGCCGATGGCCGTCAAATCCACCCACCTCGACATGCCGCTGTTTCCGCTCGCCTCCGTGCTGTTCCCCGGCGGGCTCTTGCATCTGCGCATTTTCGAGCCACGTTATCTCGATCTGGTGCGCGAGTGCACGCGCAACGGCAGCCCCTTCGGCGTGTGTCTGATCCTTGCCGGGCACGAGACGGGTGCGCCGGCCGTACCGGCGGCGATCGGCACACTGGCGCGGATCAGCGACTTCCATCGTGACGAGGATGGCTTGCTGAGTATCGTGGCCGAGGGCGGCGCGCGCTTTCGCGTGGCGCGCAGCCGGGTTCGGGCCGATGGCCTGGTGCGTGGTGACGCCAAGTTGTGGTCGGGCGAGCCGGAAGTGGAAGTGCCGGTGGAATTCGCCTTGCTGCAAAGTATTCTCGAACGCCTGATCGAGACGATGGCGCCACCATGGCGCCTCGCCCCGCGCAGCAACTATGAGGACGCCAGCTGGCTGGGTTTTCGCCTGGCCGAACTGTTGCCGCTCGATCGCAGCGAACAGCAGCGCATGCTGGAGCTGATCGATCCGCTGCAACGCCTGGCGCAATTGCGCGATATCCTGCCGCGCTTCCAGAAGCGCTGAGGCCCGTGGCCCGCTAGACTATGCGTCTCTCTGAAGGAGCCGAACGCATGGGTACACTGGCTGGCAAGACCTTGTTCATCACTGGCGCCTCGCGCGGCATCGGCTTGGCGATCGCGCTGCGTGCGGCGCGCGATGGTGCCAACATCGTGATCGCGGCCAAGAGCGCAGTGCCCAATCCCAAGCTGCCCGGCACCATCCACACCGCTGCCGCCGAGATCGAGGCCGCCGGCGGCAAGGCGCTGGCCTTGCAGGTGGACATTCGCGAGGAGAGCGAGGTCGTGGCCGCGGCAGCTCAGGCGGCGGAGCACTTCGGCGGCATCGATATCGTGGTCAACAACGCCAGCGCGATCTGGCTGGCCGGTACCGCGGACACGCCGATGAAGCGTTACGACCTGATGCATCAGGTCAATACACGCGGTACCTTCCTGGTCACCCGCACTTGCCTGCCGTACCTGAAGCAGGCGAAGAACCCGCATGTGCTGATGCTGTCGCCGCCGCCCAACCTCGACCCGAAATGGTTCGCGCCGCATACCGCCTACACCATTGCCAAGTACGGCATGAGCCTGTGTGTGCTGGGCATGAGTGCGGAATTCGCCGAACAGGGTATCGCGGTGAACGCATTGTGGCCGCGCACGGTCATTGCCACGGCGGCGATCGGGATGATCGAGGGTGTGAAGGCCGAGCAGTGCCGCAAGCCGGACATCGTGGCCGATGCCGCGCACGTGATCCTGACGCGGCCATCGCGCGAGTACACGGGCCATTTTGCGATCGACGACGAAGTGTTGCGCGAAGTCGGTGTGACCGATTTCGACCGTTATGCGCTGGAGCCCGGAGCACCCCTGCTGCCGGACCTGTTCCTGGACTGATTGGCATGACATCCATACACGACGACGCATCGGCCCTGATCGACCTGGGCAAGCGCTACTGGTTGCCGATTTACCATCCGCGCGAGCTGGTGCTTGACCACGGCAAGGGCGCGCGGGTGTGGGATACGCAGGGTCGCGACTACATCGACTTTGGCGCCGGCATCGCGGTCAATGCGCTGGGTCACCAGGATCCGGACCTGCTCGCGGCGCTGACCGCGCAGGCGCACAAACTATGGCATGCCAGCAACGTGTTCTACACCGAGCCACCGTTGCGGCTGGCCGAGGAGCTGGTCAAGGCGTCGGGCTTTGCCGAGCGCGTGTTCCTGTGCAATTCGGGGGCGGAGGCGAACGAGGCGGCGATCAAGCTGGTCAGGCGCTGGGCCGCCGCCAAGGGGCGCGCGCCGGAGCAGCGCACGATCATCACATTCAGGGGTTCGTTTCACGGCCGCACGCTTGCCACGGTGACCGCGACCGCCCAGCCGAAGTATCAGGAAGGTTACGAGCCGCTGCCGGCGGGATTTCGTTATCTCGATTTCAATGACGCCGCTGCCCTGGAACAGGCCTTCACGGCGGGCGACATCGCGGCGGTCATGCTGGAGCCGGTGCAGGGCGAAGGCGGCGTGGTGCCGGCCGCGCCGGGTTTCATGGAGCGCGTACGCGAACTCTGCGATGCGCACGATGCCTTGCTGGTGCTCGACGAGATCCAGTGCGGCATGGGCCGCACCGGCAGCCTGTTCGCGCATACGGACGACGCGATTACGCCGGATATCGTCACCCTGGCCAAGGCGCTCGGTGGTGGCTTTCCGATCGGCGCGATGCTGGCCGGCCCGAAGGTGTCCGAGGTGATGCAATACGGTGCGCACGGCACCACCTTCGGCGGCAATCCCATGGCGGCGAGCGTGGCCCGCGTGGCGCTGGCCAAGCTCGCCTCGCCGACGGTGCTGGCCAATGTCGAGCGCCAGGCGAGCGATTTGCGCACGGGTCTGGCGCACATCAACCATGACGGCGGTCTGTTCGCCGAGGTGCGGGGTCGTGGCCTGATGATCGGCGCGGTGCTGGCCCCTGCGTATGCCGGCAAGGCCGGCGTGATCCTCGACCATGCGGCGACCCACGGCTTGTTGTTGTTGCAGGCGGGGCCGGACGTGCTTCGCTTCGTGCCGCCCCTGACCATCACCAGCGAAGAACTGGCCGAAGGGCTGGCGCGCCTGCACGCGGCGTTGAGCGCGTTTGTCGCAGGCTGAAGTACTAGTGACGCCGTCACAGCTGAGGAGACCTGACGATGAAATACCTGCACAGCATGGTACGCGTACGTGATCTGGAGGCCTCGCTGCGCTTCTATTGCGAAGGCCTGGGCTTGCGTGAAGTACGACGCCGCGAAGTCCCCAAGGGCAAATACACGCTGGTGTTCCTGTCCGCGGCCGACAGCCCGGAGGCCGAGATCGAGCTGACCTTCAACTGGGGCGCTCAGGAAGACTACGGTTCGGCGCGCAATTTCGGCCACCTCGCGTTCCGGGTGGACGATATCTATGCCACCTGCGAGCGATTGCAGTCGATGGGTTACACCATCCATCGGCCACCACGAGACGGGCACATGGCCTTCGTGCGCTCGCCGGACCTGATCTCGGTCGAGCTGCTGCAGGGCGGGGATCCCTTGCCTGCGCGTGAGCCGTGGGTGTCGATGGAAAATACGGGAGTCTGGTGAATGCGGGCAGGCTGCTCGATCAACGGAAGCTGGCAGGGGCGCGCCGCATGCTGGCACCGATGACGGGGATCAGCGTAATGTCAAAGCGCTTTCCCGGCGCATCGTCGTGCCCGGAGATGATACGGCACCAGCGCGCGCCATGCAGCGCCCGCGGCCGGTCCGAAGTCGGTGGGTAGCGTGCCGGTGGTCCGGTCATCAGTGACGCCCGTCAAACGGCTTTTGCTGCGCGCATCGCGCCGCGTGCGGCCTCGAGGGTCAGCGCAATGTCCTCATCGGTGTGTGCGGCCGACATGAAGCCGGCTTCGAATGCCGATGGGGCGAGGTAGACGCCGCGCTCCAGCATGCCGTGGAAAAAAGCATTGAAGCGCGCGACGTTCGCGGTAGTGGCCTGCGCGTGGGTGGTTACCTTGTCGCGGCTGAAGAACAGGCCGAACATGCCGCCCACGCGGTTGGTGCTGAACGCGATGCCTTCCCCGTCCGCGACCGCTTGCAGGCCATCGGTGAGCAGGCGCGTGCGCGAGGCGAGCCGATCGTGGAAGCCTGGCGTCTGGATCAGCTCCAGCATCGCCAGACCGGCCGCCATCGCCACCGGGTTGCCGCTCAGCGTACCGGCCTGGTAGATCGGCCCGGATGGCGCGATCTGCTCCATCAGGTCGCGCCGCCCGCCATAGGCACCTACCGGCATGCCACCACCGATGATCTTGCCGAACGTGGTGAGATCCGGCGTGACCCCGTAGTGCGCCTGGGCACCGCCGAGCGCCACGCGGAAACCGGTCATCACCTCGTCGAAGATCAGCAGCGTGCCCGACTTCGTGCATAGCTCGCGCAGGCCTTGCAGGTAGCCGTTCACCGGCGGGATACAGTTCATGTTGCCGGCCACTGGCTCGATGATCAACGCGGCCAGTTCATGGCCTTGTTCGGCGAACAGGGCCCTGGCTGCCGCGAGGTCGTTGTAGGGCAAAGTCAGGGTCAGGTCGGCATTGCCTGCAGGCACGCCCGGCGAGGTCGGTACGCCGAAAGTCAGCGCGCCGGAACCAGCCTTGACCAGGAAACTGTCGCCGTGACCGTGATAGCAGCCCTCGAACTTCAAGATCTTGCTGCGGCCGGTAGCGCCGCGGGCAAGCCGGATCGCCGACATCGTGGCCTCGGTGCCGGAATTGACCATGCGCAGCATTTCGATCGAGGGAATCAGGCGGGTGATCATTTCGGCCATGCTGACTTCGTCCGGGCAGGGCGTGCCGAACGAAAGCCCGTTCCGGATGGCGCGTTCGACGGCGGCGCGCACGACCGGATGGTTGTGGCCGACGATCATCGGCCCCCACGAGCCGACGTAGTCGATGTAGCGCTTGCCTTCCACATCCCACAGGTATGCGCCATCGGCACGTTCGGTGAAGAACGGTTCGCCGCCGACCGACTTGAACGCGCGCACTGGCGAGTTCACGCCGCCCGGCATCAGTGGCAGGGCGCGCTGGAACAGTTCATGGTTTGTTGTCATCAGGTTCTCAATGGCTGGACTGGGAAAATAGCTGGGCGAAGCGTTGCGCCGCGTGCTGCACATCGGCAGCGCCGAACAGCGAGGAAATCGAGGCGACGTAGTCGGCGCCGGCTTCGATCAGCAATGCGGCATTGTCCGGCGTGATGCCGCCGATCGCCACCCGCGTCACGCCCAGCGCGGCGCTTTGCCTCAGCAGGTCAATCGGTGCGATCGTCGCCAACGGCTTGGTTGGCGAGGCAAACATCGCGCCGAATGACACGTAATTCGCACCAGCCTGTGCGGCGGCGCGGGCATTCTCCAGGGAATCGCGACAGGCGGCGCCAACGATCGCGGCGGGTCCGAGGCGCGCACGCGCTGCCCTGATCCCGTCCACCGAGTAGGCGAGATGCACGCCAGCGGCGCCGACCGTCTCAGCCAGATCGAGATCCTGATGAATGATCAGGGGCACATTCCGCGAGCGGCACAGTTGCTGGATCGCCATGGCCTCGCCATGCCGGCGTGCATCGCCGGGTTCCTCGTCCAGGTACTGCAACCATCGCGCGCCGCCGGCCAGTGCCTGCGAAACGACATCCAGCAGGTCGGGCCGTGGCCCGTTGGTGATCGCATACAGGCCGCCGCCTGCGGGTGGGGCAAGAGTATTCAAGTAAGGTCTCCATCGGGTCGTTGTGCTTTCGTATTGTCAGTCGAGTTGCGAGAATGACCTATTCCCCAGTGATTCGAAGAAGCCCGACCATGAGCCAGAGTTCCTCTGAAGCCGTAGCCTCGCGCAAATGGATGTGCGTTGTCTGTGGCTACATCTATGACGAAGCGGAAGGCGTGCCCGACGAAGGCATCCCCGCTGGCACGCGTTGGGAGGACGTGCCGGAGACGTGGACGTGCCCGGACTGTGGCACGACCAAGGACGATTTCGAAATGATCGAGGTCGACTGAACGCAGAATCCGGCCTGCAAACGGCCAGATTCAGTCAGTGCATTGGCCGGATCACCTGTTCTGATGTTCCTGCGCACAATCGGTGGCGCGCCAGACGAGGAGCATCTCATGCTGCAGTTCATTCCCTTCGAAGACGACTGGGACGCACTGGAACGCCTGCGCCCGGAAGAACTCATTCCCTACCGGGTCGGCTTGCTGCCGGAACCGGCATCGCCGGCAACCGCATCGACCACACCCTTCCCTCGGAAGCAAGGCGGCGCTATGATGCTTGCCCCTCCGACGGCATGCCCTGCTGCCGGAGATTTCCTCAACAAACCACGCTGAGAATTTTTTATCGAGGGTGTTGACGGCCCGAAAAAGCGATGTAGAATACACGGCTCACCTGGGACGAAAGGTCCTGGGGTGTCATCGGCAACGGTGACAAGCGACATGATCTTTGACAGTGTGCGCAGGTGAATTGTGTGGACGTCTTGCGATGGAGGGTTACGACCT
>SCRO01000069.1 GCA_004298505.1 Rhodanobacter sp. | reverse complement strand
AAAATTTGCTGTCGCCCGAAGCCCGGCGCGCGCTGGATGGTCTGTACCCGGCGGAAGATTTTCTCGCGCACATGCGCGAGCTGAGCCATGCCACGTCCTGAACGGCGTGACGCGTTTCCACATAAAGGAGAATTGATCATGAACATGCGTAAAAATGTATTGGTGGCTGCGCTGGCCCTGGGTGGCATCGCGTTTGCCGGAACCTCGGTGGCCGCCGGTGACGCGCCGACAACCGCACCTGCGGCGCAGTCGCAGATGAAGCAGTCGGCCATGAACTGGTTTGGCGGCGAGAGCTACAACGGTGCGCCGGCCCTGACCGTCACCGCCGCGCTGGTCAAGGCCGGTGGCGGGGCCAGCAACTTCAGTTTTTCCACGGCCCTGGTGTCGATGCTTGGCCAGAAGACGGTCAACGCCGAAGTGGCCAAGCTCACCAAGCAGTACGGCCATGAGAATGTGACGAACTTCATCAACGGCATGACGTTCGCCGTCAACGACGGACTCAAGCGCGCCACCGAGGCGGGCGTCAAGCTGCCGGCCGCACCGGCCGACCTCAAGGGTGTCAAGCTGGCCAAGACCCTGGTGACCGCGGGCACCACGGCCGACGGTACCTGGTGGTCGGGCCTCCTGTTCGACAAGGCGCTGTCGCATGACATCCACGTCAGGGTGATGCAGGACATCGACGCCAAGTACAGCCATGCGGCCGACGAAAACACCCACAAGGTCCTCAATCAGGCGCTGTATGATGTCGCCCAGGCGCTCAAGGTGAAGGGCGTGAAGCTGGCTTCGTTGCACTGATACGCAGCGCGTTCCAGTTCGCAATCCGGAAGCGGCACGACAAGGCGGGGACACAGGTCCCCGCCTTGTCGTGTTTGCGCCGCGTGCGTTTGAGAAAAAATCTTTTGGGGCGGATCTCACCCCTGAATAGCCCGTATCGCATTATGCTGCAGGCGAAGGTGCGCATGACCTGACCCAGGGAGTGGCGACAACCACTGCCCGCGCCATGAGTCCGCGTACCGATCCTGGAACGCGCCGGTTGGACCGGCGCCTGCATTGGGAGATTGCCGAATGGCACTGGAAACAGGACTGCAACGATTTGTCGCCGCGCGGGATTTCCTGCTCGCACACCGCAGCGACCGCGATATGGCGTACCGCGATTTTCGCTGGCCCGAGCTGGACGAGTTCAACTGGGCCCTGGATTATTTCGACGACCTTGCGCGCGGCGAGCACGCTGAGCGCACGGCCTTGTGGCTGGTGGACGAGGATGGCAGCGAGGTACGCCTGAGCTTCGCGGACTTGGCGGCGCGCTCCAACCAGGCGGCCAATTTCCTGCGCGGGCTGGGCGTCAAGCGTGGCGATCGCATCCTGTTGATGCTCGGCAACGTGGCGCCGCTGTGGGAGGCGACGCTGGCCGCCATGAAACTGGGCGCGGTGGTAGTGCCGACCACGATGCTGGCCGGCGGTGATGACCTGCGCGATCGCATGCAACGCGGCGAGGTAAAGTACGTGCTTGCCGCGGCCGATCAATGCGACAGTTTCGAGGGTGTCGACCTCGACTTCACCCGCGTTGCGGTCGGCGCGGCGCACGAAGGCTGGCACGAGTATGCGCAGGCCTATCGGCAGTCGCGCGATTTCACGCCGGATGGCATCACGCATGCCGGCGATCCGCTTTTGCTGTACTTCACCTCGGGCACCACGTCGCGGCCCAAGCTGGTCATGCATTCGCACCAGAGTTACCCGGTGGGCCATCTGTCGACGATGTACTGGATTGGCATCCAGCCAGGCGATATCCATCTCAATGTCAGCCAGCCCGGCTGGGCCAAGCATGCATGGAGCTGTTTGTTCGCGCCGTGGAATGCGGCGGCCACCATCTTCATCTACAACAGTGCGCGCTTCGATGCGGTCGGCCTGCTCGGCGCGCTGGAAAAATACGCGGTGACCACCATGTGTGCGCCGCCGACGGTGTGGCGGCTGCTGATCCAGCAGGAGCTGACCCGGTTCAAGATGAGTTTGCGTGAGCTGTGCAGCGCCGGTGAACCGCTCAACAGTGAAGTCATCGGCCAGGTGCGCAAGGCCTGGGGGCTGACCATCCGCGATGGCTTCGGTCAGACCGAGACCTCGGTGGTCGCCTGCAATTCGCCGGGGCAGGAAGTTGTCCCCGGTTCCATGGGACGGCCGGCGCCCGGTTTTCGCATTGAACTGCTGGATATCGATGGCAAGCCGGCCGATGAAGGCGAACTCGCGCTGGCGCCGGAGCCGCGACCACTGGGACTGATGATCGGCTATGCGGACGACGCCAGCCATTCGCGGCATATCGGTGCGGACGGCTACTATCGCACCGGCGATGTGGCTGCCCGCGATGCCGATGGCAACATCACCTACATCGGCCGCGCCGATGACGTGTTCAAATGCTCCGACTACCGGATCAGCCCGTTCGAGCTGGAAAGCATCCTGATCGAGCACCCGGCCGTGGCCGAGGCGGCGATCGTGCCCAGCCCCGATCCGCTGCGCCTGTCGGTGCCCAAGGCATTCGTGAGCCTGGTGGCCGGGCGCGAGCCCAGTGCTGAGCTGGCGGGCGACATCCTGCTGTTCGTACGCGCTCGACTGGCGCCGTACAAGCGCATCCGGCGCCTGGAGTTCGTCGATCTGCCCAAGACCATCTCCGGCAAGATCCGCCGCGTCGATCTGCGCAAAGCCGAGCTTGCGCGCGAGACCGATGAGCGCCTGCCAGGCGAGTATTTCGATCTGGACTTCAGGGAATCGGGGCACTAGCAGCCTGTCGGGCTTGGGTGGTCGAGGCGAGAATTCGGCTGTATGAGGACAGATTCCTGCGTCCTGGCGCTACACGGTCCACTGGCGCTGGCTGGCTTCCACGGCCGGACAGGCTCGGCCATCGTGTTTGACTGATCCGGGGCGCGCTATTTCCGCGTGTTCCGCGCCGAGGCGTTGCGCAGTGTGAACTACAGCCGCGCCTGGATCCGGTCGGCCACACGCAAGGCGTTGGCGATGATGGTCAGGGTGGGGTTGACCGCGCCGATGGAGGGAAAGAAGCTGGCGTCGGTGAGGTAGAGGTTGTCCAGCTCGTGTGCCTTGCAATCCAAGTCGAGCACGGAGCTGGCCGGATCGGTGCCGAAGCGGGCCGTACCGGCCTGGTGCGCGGTGCCGCCGATCGGAATGTTCTTGCCCAGGTACAGCTTGCGCTCGAGCAGCACCGGATGTGCATTTTGCTGGATGAGCATCTGCTCGAGCTTCTTCTTGAGGCGATGGTGCGCCTCCATGTTGTTCTCGGTGAGTTCGAGGATCACTTTGTCGCCGTCGTAACGGATACGGTTCTCCGGGCGTGGCAGGTCTTCGCTGGAGAGCCAGAAATCCATCGAATGGCGCGCCATCGTCTCGAACGGCATCTTCGGCAACCACTCCAGCCAGGAGGGCAGCGCTTCGCCGCGGATTTGCGCCTCGTGCGATCTCGCAGTCATCTGCATCAGACCCAGCGGGTAGTCCCAGTCGTCGCTGTCGAAGTACCAGTCGCTGACGGCCAGGGTTTTCTGGAACACGGTGTCGTTCGGTTCGCGTCCCAGTGCCATCAGGATCGACTGGTTGTGGCGCATGTAGTTGCGCCCTAGCTGGTCCGAGCCGTTGGCCAGGCCGTGCGGATGCCTGTCGTTGGCCGAGCGCAGCAGCAGCAGCGCTGATGAAAGGGCGCCACAGGCGACGACCACGATGTCGGCGCTGTAGCGTTCCTGCTCGCCGTTACGGGTGACATTGACGGTGGAAACAGTCCGGCCCGAAGCATCGGTTTCCAGCGTGGAAACATACGCGCCGGTGAGCAAAGTGAGGTTGGGGTGCGCCTTCAGCGCCGGATCGACACACATCACCTGGGCATCGGCCTTGCCGTTGAGTGGGGAAGGGTAGCCATCGAAAAACGGAGTGCGGATGCAGGGGCTGTCGGGCGTGGCCTTGCCATCGACCTCGTCGAGCAGGATACCCATCGGCAGGTGGAACGGATGCAGGCCGTCCGCCTGCAAGCTGTCGTGCAGCGCTTGTATGCGTGGCTCGTGCGATACCGGCGGATATGGATACGGGCTGTTGCACCATGGCTCGTTCGGATCCTCGCCACGCTGGCCGTGCACGTGGAACAACGCTTCGGCCTCGGTGTAATACGGCTCGAACGTGTCGTACTTCAGCGGCCACGCCGGAGAGATGCCGGCGCCGTGCCACAGCTCGCCGAAGTCGCGCTCGCGCAGCCGGAACAGCGCCGCGCCGTAGACCTTGGAGTTGCCACCCACGTAGTAATGCAGCCCCGGATGGAATGCTTCGCCGTCCCTGCCATACCAGGTTTCCTTCGTCTGGTAGATGCCGTCGACAAATACCTTTTGCGAGTCCCAGTTGTCCACCGAGCGCGGCAGGTAGTCGCCGCGTTCCAGCAGCAGGATTTTCTTGCCGGTCGACGCGAGTCGGTGCGCTAGCGAGGCGCCGCCGGGGCCGCTGCCGATGACGATGAGGTCGTAGTGATTCGTGGTCATGCCGGCTCAGCCGCCGGTGGCAAAGCCGGGATACAAGGTCATACCGCCATCCACGAACAAGGTGGTGCCGACCACGTAGTCGGATTGGTCCGAGGCCAGCCAGACCGCCGCGCGGGCGATGTCCTCCGGCTCGCCAATGCGTCCGTAAGGCACGAGCTTCATCAGGGAATGGTACGCGTCGGGCGTCTTCCACGCGCTGATGTTGATCGGCGTGCGAATAGCACCGGGCGCGATCGCGTTGACACGTATCTTCAGCGGTGCCACTTCCTGCGCCAGGCTTTCCATCAGCTGCTTGATGCCGCCCTTGGATGAGGCATAGTTGGCATGCCCGCCCCAGGGGATCTCCTGATGCACCGAGCTCATGCAGATGATCTTGCCGGTAGCACAGGACACCTCGGGAACCACGCCGCGACGACTGAACTCGCGCACCGCCTCGCGTGCACACAGGAACTGGCCGGTGAGGTTCACGCCGATGACCTTGTTCCATTCGGCGAGAGTCATCTCCTTGAAGGCGGCGTCGCGCTGCAAACCGGCGTTGGCGACCAGGATATCGACTGTGCCGAATACCTTGATCATCTGCTTGAACATCGCCACGACTTGCGTCTCGTCGGACACGTCGGCCTTGATCTTGAGCGCCCTGACGCCGAAGCCTTCTATCTGGTCTACCACGGCCTGCGCCGCATCGTCGTCGACGACGTAGTTGACCACGACGTCAGCGCCGGCTTCGCCCAGTGCCAGCGCCACGCCACGGCCGATGCCGGAGTTGGCACCGGTGACGAGGGCCTTCTGACCTTTCAACAATCCCGGAATGGCAAGCTTGGGCGCGGTGGATTCTGGATCGGTTTGCGACACGACGACATCCTCATGCGATGGGTTTTGCAAGGCTGCCAGCATGCTCGCCGTGCCGTCATGCGCATGTGACAAAAGCACCGGCTGGGGCGCAAGCTCTCACGATTCTGCGCCAGCGCTTACCCTCATCGTGGTTCGCGTCGCTGTGCTTTGCGTGGAGTGTGTCGATCCTGTTGACCGGAAAGCGACAGTCCATTCACCGCGGTACCCGCATGCTTGACTCTTGTGCATCACCGGGTCGGTTATTTGTTCAGTCTTGTCGTCAGTTTCCTCATCCGCGTCACGCTGGTGGCGTTGTTTCTGCCGTTCAGTGCGATGGACAAGCTGCTCAATGCCGATGCAGCGGTGGAGCAAGCGCAAAGTTCGGTGCATTCGCGCGGGTTGTCCTGGGCCTTGGTGGGCGCCGGCCTGTTCGTGGAAGTGGTCATGTCACTTGCCGTGCTTGCCGGTTTCTTCGACCGTCTGGCCGCGGTGGTTCTTGCCGGCTACTGCGCGGTCACGGCGCTGCTCTGGAAACCGTTCTGGAAAACCGATGACTTTCGCCTCAAGGGTCCGAGCAAGGGTCGCGAGGTGTTCTGGGACTTCCTGAAGAACTTCGCCTTGGCCGGGGGATTTTTGGTGCTGGCGACGGGTGGTACCGCCTATGGCGTCACGCATTTGATGCTGCATCCGCTTTCTTCTTCGCATCCCTATAGCTCGGTGCGGCCGGATTTGCACGCACCGAACGCATACGCCACCAATCCGCCTGCAGGAGTGTCGCGATGAGTGAACAGACCAAACCGACCGTGCCGTACTGGCATATCTGGACTGACAAGGACGGCGTCAGCCACCAGCAGCAATGTGCACTCACCGAGTTCGAACTGGGTTCCATGGGCGGCGGCGCCGATCCCCAGTGGAAGGGCAACAAGACCACCGGCAAGATGACCACCATGGTCACGGTGCAACCCGTGGGTTGGGTCGGCGAATGGCATGAGAACCCGAAGCCGCAGTGGATCATCCCATTGTCCGGCCGCTGGTCGGTCGAATCGATGGATGGCACGAAAGTCGAATTGGGGCCGGGTGATCTTTCTTTCGGCGGCGACCAGCACTGCAAGGAGAAAGATGGCCGCAAGGGTCACCGGTCAGCCACGGTGGGCGATGCGCCGACGGTCCTGATGGTGGTGCAGTTCGAGGGCATCCCCACGCCGAAGTCACCTTGCGTATTCGAGTGAGGCCACCGTCATGAGCGACACCGATACTTTCGTCACCTTCGATCCCGTCTTCGATCAGTATGTGCTGCCTAACGCGCCGATGGAGGAGCTGGCAGGTGGTTTTCGCTGGCTCGAAGGGCTGGTGTGGATGGGTGACGCGGACTGCCTGCTGTTCGAGGACCTGCCGCGCAACCGCACCATGCGCTACATCGAAAATGCTGGTGTCTCGGTATACCGGGAGCCGTCGCACTACGCGAACGGCCAGTGCCGCGACCGCCAGGGGCGGCTGATCTCCTGCTCGCATCGCGATCGTTGCCTCTATCGCACCGAACTGGATGGCAAGGTCACCAAGCTGGTCGACAAGCACGCCGGCAAACGCCTCAACGCGCCCAACGACGTCACCGTGAAATCCGACGGCACGATCTGGTTCTCCGACCCGCTCTATGGCATCCAGCGCGATTACGAGGGCGGCATCCAGGAGTCCGAGCAATCGCCTGCGCTTTACCGGTTCGATCCCGAAAGCGGCAAGATCACCATCGCGGCAGGGGATTTCGATGGCCCCAACGGGTTGGCTTTTTCGCCCGACGAGAAGTGCCTGTACGTCTGCGAAACCGGTGACATGACCACCGAAAACCCCAGGCAATACATCCGCGCCTTCGATGTGGATGGCAAGGGCAAGCTGCACGGCGGCGAGATCTTCCACAAGGTCGAGCCGGGCTTTGCCGATGGCATCGCTATGGACGAGGACGGCAACATCTGGTCCAGCGCGGCCGATGGCGTGCATTGCATCGATCCGAGTGGGCGCCTGCTGGGCAAGATCCTGGTGCCGTACCTGGTGTCCAATCTCACCTTCGGTGGCTACTGGAAGAACCGTCTCTTCATCGGCGGTTCGCACACGTTGTACGCGATCTTCCTCAACCGACGAGGTGCGGGATGGCCGTGACCTCACGCGCTGCCGGCATTCACGTGGCGGGTCTGCTGCACCTGCGCCTGTGCAGCGCGCAGGCGAAGTCACTGGCGACGTTCTATGAGACAGCGCTGGGATTTCGCCAGCTCGCGGTGGAGCATCTCTCCGGCGCGCGGGCGCAAGAGCGTTTCGGCATCACGGGGCGCGCGCTGCGCATCACGCTGGAACTTGGCGCGCAGCGGATCAGGTTGTTGCAGTTTGTCGACCATCCCGGCCGCGACTATCCCGCCGACAGCGGCGCGTCGGACCTCGTTTTCCAACACTTCGCGATCGTGGTCACCGACATGGGGAAGGCCATGGCGCAACTCTCGCAGGTACCCGGCTGGACTCCGATCACGCGCGATGGCCCACAGCAACTGCCTGCATCATCCGGTGGCGTCACCGCGTTCAAGTTTCGCGATCCCGAGGGCCATCCGCTGGAGCTGCTGGCGTTTCCGCCCGACAACATGCCTGCACGCTGGGCGAGTCGGCAAGGCGGCGGCCCGTTCCTTGGCATCGACCACTCTGCGATCAGCGTGGCGGACGGCGAACGGAGCGTGGCCTTCTACGAATCACTCGGGCTCAAGCTGTCGCAGCAGTCCGTGAATGACGATCCGGCACAAGCCAGGCTCGATCATCTCGAGCATCCGCGAGTGGAAGTGATTGCGATGGAGCCGGCACGCACGACACCGCACGTGGAATTGCTGTGCTACGGCGGCACGGAAAAAGAAGGTCGGCTCGCTCTGCGTGCGAACGATGTGGCGGCAACCTGTCTGGTGTTCGAGCCCGACAAGCGTTGCGTCCGACCCGAGGCATGCTTCGCGCCGGTGCTTGATCTGATCGATCCGGAGGGGCATCGTCTCGCCATCGTCTGGCCGGAGCGCTGACGGGGACCCTGCGTCGGCACCATCCAAACCCGGCATATTTCGTCAACAATTTCAGGGCGCCTGCCGATGTGTTTCTCGGCTACCGCGAGCTTCACCATCAGTGCCATCATCGGCGTAGCCACCCTGGCGCGCAGCAACCAGCGCAAGGGCTGCTGATCCCGCTCAAGGCGCGCTTGGGCACTGAATCTTTCGAGCGTCACCCAACGCACTTGTCGCGCTTGTTCATGGCGATCCCGGCAGCGCCATGCGGGTAGCCAGGCTGGCCATGATCCAGATCGTGCCGGCCACCATGATGATCAGCAGCACCGTCGAGAACAGGATCAGCTGCAGATCCTCGCGCTTCTGCCGGAAGCCGATGTGCAGGAAGAAGCGGAAGTGCACCAGCATCTGCACCAGTGCAAACGCGCCGATAATGATCAGTAGGGTGACTCGGGGCATCGCCATCCATTGCACCAGCCCGAACGGCACCACGGTAAGCAGCAGGGCGAGTCCGATGCCCCACGCGTAGGAGCGAAATTCCTTGCGTTCTTCCTGCGCGGCTTTGGTTTGACTTTCCATGTTGTGTGCTTGCTCGCTCATGTCAGCCCCGCCAGGTAGACCACCGAGAAAATCGCGATCCAGACGATGTCCAGGAAATGCCAGAACAGCGCCAGCCGCATGATGCCCAGCTTGGTTTTCGTATCCAGCCCGTAACGCACGATCTGGCCCACCAGGCAGATCAACCAGATGCCACCGGCGGTGACGTGCAGGCCGTGCAACGGCACCAAGTCGAAGAAGGCGGACAGGAAACCGCTGCGGCTGGGTACGCCACCCTTGACGAACATGCTGCTGAAATCGTGCAGCTCGAAACCGAGGAAGGCCACGCCCAGCACCAGCGTGACCACCATCCAGCCGATCAGCCGAGCCTTGCGGTGCTTGTATTTCAGCGCAAGCGAGGCCATGCCGAAGGTGAAGCTGCTGGCCAACAGCAGCATCGTCTCGATGAAGACGCTCTTGATGTCGTACAGATCGCGTGGCCCCGGCCCGCCGGCGGTGGCGTGCAATGAGGTGACGTAGGTGGCGAACACCATGGCGAACAGGATGGCATCGCTCATCAGGAACACCCAGAAACCGAACATCACGGTTCCGGCGGCCTCGTCGTCCTTGCCGTGCGCGGGCCCCAGGTTGAGGCCCGGATGCTTGATCGCTTGTTCACTCATGGCACCACTCCGTCAGCTTCCTGTCGGGCCAGCCCGACGTTGACCGACGTGCATTCGTCGGCGCGGGATATGGCCGTGGCCTGGTCGACGGCATCGATCCACCGATGGTGTTCCTGTCGCACCTGCTGCGCGGAGACGATCCGCCTGGTGTCGCGCGCGAAGCCGCGAATGATCATGCTGGCTATCGCGGCGAGGAAGCACAGGATGACCAGCCACCAGATGTGCCAGACCAGACCGAACGCAAGCGCAAAGGAGATGGCGGCGATTGCCGGGCCCATCGCGCTGTTCTTTGGCAGCTCGATGTCGACATAGGTATCGGGCCGCAGGTAGGCGCGGCCCTGCTCCTTGGCCGCCGTGAATGCGTCCCGACTCTCGATCTGCGGGATCACGGCGAAGTTGTACTCCGGCGGCGGCGCGGAGTTCGCCCACTCCAGGCTGCGACCTGCCCAGGGATCGCCGACAAACACGCGATTGTCGGCGCGGTCCCGAATCGATAGCCACAACTGCCACAGCAAAGCCAGCAATGCGACCAGGATCAGCAGCGCACCAAGGAAAGCCATCCATTCCAGCGGCACGTAGCGCGCTTCGGTGTAGGCCACCGTGCGCCGCGGCAGCCCCATGATGCCCAGCGCGTACAACGGGAAGAACGCGCCCACGAAGCCGAAGATCCAGCACAGCGCCGAGATCATGCCCCAGCGTTCGTTAAGGCGGAAACCGAAGGCCTTGGGAAACCAGAAATGGTAGGCGGACAGCATGCCGAACAGCACGCCGGGGACGGCCACATTGTGGAAGTGCGCCACCAGAAACACCGTATTGTGCACTTGGTAATCGATCGTCGGATTGGCCAGCAGGATGCCGCTCATGCCGCCGAGCACGAACAGCACGATGAAGCCAAGCGCATACACCATCGGCACGGTAAAGCGCACGCGGCCACGGAACATCGTCCACATCCAGTCGTAGATCTTCACGCCGGTGGGGATGCCGATCAGCATCGAGGCGATGCCGAACACGGCGTTGATGTTCGCGTTCTGGCCCATGGTGAAAAAGTGGTGCAGCCACACCGTGAACGACAGCAGCGCGATCGCCATGGTGGCCATCACCAGCGATCGGTAGCCGAACAGCGCCTTGCCGGAAAACGTGGAAATGGTTTCCGAGTACACGCCGAACGCGGGCAGGATCAGGATGTAGACCTCGGGGTGGCCGAACAGCCAGAACAGGTTGGCGAAATTCATCATGTTGCCGCCCAGGGCATTCGTGAAATAGTGGAATCCCAGGTAACGGTCCAGTGCCAGTTGCGCGGTGGCCACGGTCAGCGGCGGCATCGCGAAGATCATGATGATGGCGGTGCACAGCGCGGTCCACGTGAACAGCGGCATGCGCATCCACTGCATGCCCGGCGCGCGCTCCTTGTAGATCGTCACCGCGAAGTTGATGCCGGTGAGGGTGGAACCGAGCCCCGCGAGACTGAGTGCCCAGATCCAGTAATCCGGCCCCACGCCGGGGCTGAAATTTGCCTCGGTGTAAGGTGGGTAGCCGAACCAGCCGCCGGTGGAAAACTTGCCGATCACCAGTGAAACCATCACCAGCGCTGCGCCGGCTGCGGTCAGGCCTAGACTGATCGAGTTGAGCACGGGGAAGGACACGTCGCGCGCACCGATCTGCATCGGCATCACGTAGTTGATGACGCCGGTAAGGAACGGCATCGCCATGAAGAAGATCATGATGGTGCCGTGGGTGCTGAACAGCTGCGCGAAATGCTCGGGTGACAGAAACCCGCCGCCCAGACCGAACGCCTGTTGCCCGCGCATCAGCACCGCCTCGATCAGTGCACGCGCCAGCATCACCAGCGCGATCACGACATACATGATGCCGATCTTCTTGTGGTCGGGGCTGGTTAGCCAATTCGACCACAGCGGACGCCACAGTTTGTATTTGGTCAGCAACACGACCAGCGCTATCGCTCCGATCACCACCAGGGAGGCGGCGCCGGTGGCGATGAGGCCGTTGATGATGTTGCCTTTGGTCGGATGCTGCAGCATGTCCCAGAACGGCAGCGAGGACCACTGCAGCCGCCCCAGCGGAGGGTCGACGATGTTCATCGTGGTTTTCCCGTTGCAGCATCGGCGGCGTCACCGCTCTGCGTCGCGGTGTGCCTGTGCTCGAAGGCAGACTCGGGAAGCGTCGGCGTTCCGTCCATGGTGGCCTTGACCACGGCAGGGAAAAGCGACTTGCTGGCACTGGTGAAATACACATTGCCAGCCATCGAGCGCGCTCCGGGGAGGGCGGCGATCAAGTCGGCACGGGTGCTGCGCTGGGCGAGGACTTTGAGATTCTGTGCATTCAGCGGCAAGCCGGTGGCGCGTACCTTGCGGACCCATGCCTTGAAGTCGGCAGGCAACATCGCCACCGCGGTGAACTTCTGCTGGTGGAAGCCGTTGCCGTTGTACATGGTGTTCTCGCCCAGCGATTTGCCGGGTTTGCTGGCCTCCAGGTTGAGCTGCGACACCATGCCGCCCATCGCATAGATCTGGCTGCCCAGCGCGGGAATGAAGAACGACTGCATTACCGTGGCCGAGGTCATGTGCAAGAACACCGGTCGCCCCACCGGCAACGCCAGCGTGCCGACGCCGGCGATACCCTGGTCGGGATAGATGAACAACCATTTCCAGTCGTAGCCGATGACCTGCACTTGCAGTGGCGCCTGGTCGGAGGCGATCGGCTTGTACGGATCGAGCTTGTGCGTATCGCGCCACACGAAGACCGCCAGCACGATGACGATGACGATCGGGCCACTCCAGGACATGATTTCGAGGAGCGTGGAATACTCCCATTTCGGCGTGTACCTGGGCTTCTTGTTGCCGTAGCGATAACGCCAGACAAAGAACGGCAGCAGCAGGAAGATCGGTCCGGCCACCAGCACGGCCATCACGCCAAGCACCCAGTAGAAATGCCAGCGCTGTTGGTGCGCGATCGGTCCTTGCGGGTCAAGAAAAGTGAGATGGGTGTCGCCCGCGCAGGCAGCGAGAAGCAGGACACCGCAGCAGAGTGCAGCCAGTCGCATTACCTGAAGCAGCAGACTGGTGCCTGCGCAAGGCTGAGGCGTGGTTATGGGTGAGCGGGTGAGACCAGCCCCCGGCGAGGTGGTTCGCTCGCGCGCACTGGATGCACTGGAGCAGTCATTCGTGCCATTCACAATGTCATTTTCCTCGTCCTCCGGTCGAGCCGATGCCTGCGTGATGCGCCGACCTGCGGCGCTTCCGCCCCGGTTGCCGCTGTGTTCCGACAAAGCCACTTCAGTTCAACCAGCCGCCGCGGAATCCAAGCCGTTTCAGGCCCTTCTTGAACACGCGGGAGTTTCTGGTCAGCTCCCAGATCATTCCCGTGCGTGCGTTTTCGATCGTCATCACGACCAACCCCTGATCTATGCCGAAGCAGGCTGGCGCCACCCAGCCGGTTCGCGTGTCGCCGGGGAGGGAAGGATTGATCGCGCCAACGAATTGGCCGTTGTTCAGGGCATCCGGGTAAGCCTTCAGCACAGCGTGAACGCCGTTCATGGCCTGCTCGGGAGCATGCGCCACGCAGGTCGTCGCTGCCCACGGCACCAGCGTGCCGTCGTCCGGTCCCGCGGTCACGCCGCGAGCCGCATAGCCGTCGAACTGCATCGTGTTGCCGTTGCGCAAGGTGAGCTCGCCGTGCGGGCCCGCACAGGCCGACAGGCCCCAGATGTTCTCGCCATAGCCGACGTGGTTGCGCGGATTGAGCTGCGCATACTCGCGTTGCACGGCAATCGCGCGACGGGTGTTTTCGAAATAGTCGATGTCCGCGTGCCTGTTGACGTGGCCATCGTGCAAGCCGCGCAAATCGAGCCACGCCTGTGGAAAAAGATGAATGAACAGCGGCGTGGCGTGAATCCATTCCATCCCGGCGTTGTAGTGCCATTCGTAACCTTCGGCATCCTTCTCATAGGCCTCACGCGGCAACGGGTGCGAAGTCGAGGCCGCTCCAATCACGTAGAGAAGCAGCGCTTCGGTATAGCCTTCCCAGTCAGCCTTCCTGAAGCCTTGACCCGGCTTCCACGACTGGTTGATCTCACCGTTCCCGTCCAGCGTCCAGCTCCAGTCGGCACGTTCGAGCAGATCTCTGGCCAGAGAGCGAATCTCATGCTCTGACTTGCTCTTGCGGTCGAAATAGGTGCTTGCAACGTCCATGCCGGCAAACAGCACCGCCGTGTCGATGGTGGACAGCTCGCATGCCTGCGCGCGCTTGCCGCTCTTCATGTCGAGGTAGTGGTAGTAGAAACCCTTGTATCCGGTGGCGCGAGCGTCGCTGCCCTGGCGACTGTCGGCGAAGAACCGCAGGGTCTTCAACGTGACGTCTGCCGCCTGTTTGCGGCTCATCCAGTTGCGTGCCGCGGCCACGGGATAGCAGGACAAGGCGAATCCTGTAGCGGCGATGCTGGCGGCAGCGCCCGGTTTGGTGCTGTCGGCGACCAGGCCGTTGTCCGGATTGGCGTTCTCGGTGAAGTAGCGGAAGGCGTCGGACTGCAATTTGTCCAGCAGTTTCTGATCCCTGGCGTTGAATGCGTGCGGCGGGGCCACCGCTGCGCGAGCCTTCTTCGCTGGCTCGCTTTCCGGCATCTCGAACTGCAACTCGATGGCGGTCACCGATTGCGGTTGCACGGTGATTTCCAGTCCTGCCGTCTTGCCGGAAACTGTGAGCTTGATATTTTCAGGCTTCATCTGCGACGCCGCGACCATCGCTGCGACCTCGTCGGCATCGGGGTAGCGTGGCTCGCCCTGCATCTTCCACTTGGCCTTGGCGTTGGCATGCTTCGCGTCGATGCGAAACAGCTGCGCACTGGCCACGCCGGGGAGCCTGAACAGTTCCAGGTTGACCGTTTCGGCCTTGACCGGATGCAGTGGCAAAGCAAGGTTGACGATGATGGCGGTCGATCCAGTGGCTGGCCGCCTTGGAGACCAGCGTGGCCCATTGGCCGTAGTCGGCTGGTGGCGTGACGTTGGCCTTGTAGTGAAAGGTAGTCTGGTCGCCGGACGCCAGTGCAGTGGGCATGAAGCTCAGTTCCACGATTGGACGCATGTCGATCGAGCGCAGGAAATCGTAGATCTGATCGGCGTTGTGGAACGAATAGATCAACTCGTCGCCCTGTTCGATGACGGTATTCATGTCGTCGTCGAGCAAACCATGGAAACGCACATGGCGAAAGCCAAGCGCTTCCCGGCACTGCTTCAGTTGGGCTTGCCAGTCCGCGCGAAGCGCGAGCGTGGCATGACCGCTGCCAACGCAATGTTCCCAGAAGTGCGGCAAGGCTTCGGGCTTGGCGGAAAAGTCGCAGGTGAAACGCGTGGTCATGGGGGAGTCGCTCGACGGAGTGGACACGATCGCAAGCGAGCCAGACACGGTGAGGACCGGGGGTGACCCGGGGCGAAGGACTTCTGGCGGGCGGCAGGCCAAAAACGGTAAACCTGCAAACGTGACGATTCAGCGATGGCGACACCATTTCGCGCTGGAGATCGGATCGCATGAGCTTACGTTTGCAGCATCTTGCGGAACCCGGTGGCACACCGCCGGGCACCACGCTTCACCCTCCTGGCACGAGAGATGTACCTGATTTTCATCCGCTGGCGTGCAGCCTTGCGAAGTGGCTGCACGCGCAGCGCGCCCTCCGAGTCCTGTCATTTCACTTCCGGAAAGAACATGAGCCAGACAGTTGCCGACTACATTCTCCAGCGCCTCAGTGACTGGGGCGTTCGCCGCATCTTCGGTTTTCCTGGTGACGGCATCAACGGCATCATGGGCGCGATGGGGCGCGCCGACGACCGCTTCGATTACGTGCGCGTCAGACACGAGGAGATGGCCGCTTTCATGGCTGGTGGCCACGCCAAGTTCACCGGCGAAGTCGGTGTGTGTCTCGCCACTTCCGGGCCCGGCGCCATCCATCTGCCGAATGGCCTGTACGACGCGAAGATGGACCACATGCCGGTGGTGGCGATCGTCGGGCAGCAGGCGCGCAGCGCTTTGGGCAGCGACTACCAGCAGGAAGTCGACCTGCAAATGCTGTTCGGCGATGTCTGCGGTTACGTGGAAACCCTGATGGTGCCTGCGCAGGCGCGCGTGGTGGTGGATCGCACCATCCGCGTCGCCGCGGCCGAACGCTGCGTGACCTGCATCATCGTGCCCAACGACCTGCAGGAACTGGACGCCGTGTCCAGCCCTCCGCGCAAGCATGGCGAGGTGTACTCGGGCGTGGGCTACGCCAATCCTCGCCCAGTGCCGACGGACGAGGACCTCAAGAAGGTGGCCGAAGTACTCAAGCGCCTGCTGCCGCTGCTCAAGCCCAAGGACAATCCGGATTGGCGCGAGCGGATCGAGTTGAACGTGCGCAAGTGGTGGCGCGCGCTGGAAGCCAAGGCCATGGAGCCAGCCGACCCGATCAACCCGCAGCGCATCTTCTGGGAACTGTCGCCGCGACTGCCGGACGACGTGATCCTTTGCGGTGATTGTGGCTCGCACACCAACTGGTACGCGCGCGACGTGAAGATGCGCAAGGGCATGATGGGCTCGCTGTCGGGCAAGCTCGCGACCATGGGCAGCGGCGTGCCGTATGCCATTGCGGCCAAGTTCGCGCATCCGGATCGACCCGTGCTGGCCATCGTGGGCGATGGCGCCATGCAGATGAACGGCAACGCGGAGCTGATCACGGTCAAGCGGTACTGGAAGCAGTGGAGTACCCCCACGTTCGTGGTCATGGTGCTGGTCAACCACGACCTCAACCAGGTGACCTGGGAGCAGCGCGGCTGGCTGGCGATCCCAAGTACAAGGCATCCCAGTACGTGGAGGATTTCTCCTATTCGCGTTACGCCGAAGACATGCTCGGCTTCAAGGGCATTCGCGTGGACAAGCCGGAGGATCTGGGCAAGGCGTGGGAGGACGCATTCGCGGCCGACCGTCCCGTCCTGCTTGAAATCATGTCCGACCCCGACGTGCCGCCGCTGCCGCCGCACATCACGCTGGCACAGGCCAAGGCGTTCACCGAAACGCTGATGAAGGGCGATCCGAACGAGGTGGGCATCATTCGCCAGAGCGTGCGCGATCTGATGGCCGGGTTGTTGCCCGGCGAGAAAGACTGACCGGAGGCAACCCGTGACCGCCACGCGCAAGCACATCGGAAAGGCCATGGCGAAAGCGGGGCACAAGACTGGCGGGTCCGCTTCGTCGGTACCGCGGATAGATGCGGTCGAGGCGGTTGCCTACAGTGTGCCCACTGACTTCCCCGAAGCCGATGGGACGCTGGAATGGGATGCGACCACCATCGTGGTCGCCACCATACGCAGCGGCGACCACGCGGGCATCGGCTACACCTATGCCCATCGGGGCACCGCGCTGGTGATTGTCGATGCGCTGCGCGATGCGCTGCTCGGCGGCTGCCCGCTCGACATTCCCGGCCTGTGGACATCCATGTACCGCAGTATCCGCAACATCGGCAGGCCCGGGATGGGACTGATGGCGATGGCTGCGGCCGATCACGCGCTATGGGATCTCAAGGGCAAGTTGCTTGGCCGTTCGGTGATCGACCTGCTTGGCCATGCGCGACCCTCCGTACCCGTGTATGGCAGCGGCGGGTTCACGTCCTACTCCGTAAAACAACTGCAGGAGCAGCTCTCCGGATGGGTGGAGCAGGCCATCCCGCGGGTGAAGATGAAGGTGGGAACCAATCCCGCGGTGGATCCGGCCAGGGTGCGTGCCGCGCGCAAGGCAGTCGGCAAGGACGCCAGGCTCATGGTGGACGCCAACGGCGCCTACACGCGCAAGCAGGCACTCGCCCTCGCCGAAGAGTTCGCGAGCCAGGGAGTCTGCTGGTTCGAAGAGCCGCGCCCCTCGCGGGATCTCGATGCCCTGCGCCTGATCCGCGACCGGGCGCCCGTCGGCATGGACATCGCCGCGGGCGAATACGGCTGGAGCGACAATCACTTTCGCAACATGCTGCGCGCTGGTGCGGTCGATGTCCTGCAGATCGACAGCACCCGCTGCGGCGGATTCACCGGCTTCATGCAGTGCGCCGCCGTGGCTCGGAGTTTCGAGATCCCGGTATCCGCGCACTGCGCGCCGCATTTGCATGCGCATGTGTGCAGCGCCGTGCCGCTGCTGGAACACGTGGAATATTTTCATGACCACGTGCGCATCGAGTCGATGTTTTTCGACGGGTTGCCGCAGCTGCACGACGGAACTCTTCGCGTGGATCGCTCGCGACCTGGCCTGGGGCTGGAACTCAAGCAACGCGACGTCGAGCGCTTCCGCGTCTAAACGTGACCCCCACCTCGAGAGGAGACTGCGGATGAATCCAACCACGCCCGGGCCCATCGGCGAGCGTCACTGGGCCATCGCCGAAGGATATATCCCGCCGGACAGCACCGATGGAGGCGATCCCCGGCTGGTCAGCCACGAAGCGGCTTGCATACTCAACGCCGGTGACAAGGAGGCGCATGTGGTGTATTTCAAGGACAAGGAGCCGGCCGGCCCATATCGGGTGACGGTGCCGCCCCGTCGCACGCTGCATCTGGGTTTCAACGACCTGGAAGAACCCGAGCCGATACCGCGCGATACACCTTACGCCAGCGTCATCGAATCCGACGTGCCGATCGTGGTGCAGCACTCGCGGCTGGACACGCGCCAGGCTGCCCTGGCGGTCATGACAACGGTCGCGTACGCAGGTGGCGGTTCTGGTTGACTCACATAGCTGCCAAAAGCGCGTGGCTCGGTGAACTGCTGGTCCGCGAAGTCCGGCCAGTGGTCCTTGTCGAAACCTGGCGCGTTCTTGAGGTACTCCTTGTCCATCTTCAGCAACAGCTGCTTGTTCTCGCCGTCGACGACCAGCGCTTGCCACGGCACGGCGAACAATTTCTCGCCCATGCCCAAGATGCCGCCGCACGACAGGACGGCATAGGCAACCTTCCCTGTAGTAGTGTCGGTCATGATGTCCTTGAGATCACCGAGCGACTCGTCCTTGTGGTTTTTCACCGTATCGCCGTTCAAAGTCGAGGCTGAAAGAAAATGTGGGGCTTGGGTCATGTCGTGTTTCCTGCACTGGTGACGCGGCCGTTACGCCGCAGGTACAGCAATTATCTCCGCGGGTGCTCGACAAAGCTTGTTCTGGCGGTTGCTTGCTCTCATGACGGGCCTTCTCGGCGTCTCTGACAAAACTCTGCCGATGTTGCTCCAGCTCATCCTGTTCAAGCTCTTCCAGATCCAGCATTTTGTTGCTTGCGCCTTTCGTGGCACGGAGAATGGCGTCGATTTTTATTCTCCACCGCAAGGTTAAAACCACCGGCTTTAGCCGGTCAGCTTTAGCTATGACAATGGCTGCAGCCGAGGCCGAACGATGATTTCAAGATGGAGTCGGAGTAAGGACGCGTCGTTCAGGCGACGCGTATCCGGACTTTCAGTCCGTAATACCAACCCACCGGCTTTAGCCGGTGGTTGTTGAGTTGCAAGGCCGCGGTGTCGCGGTTCTGACTGTTCTGGATCAGAAAGACCATGAGAAACGTGATGATCGTAGTCCCCGTATTGATGACCAGCTGCCAAGTATCACCAAATTTGAAAATTGGTCCGCTTGCCGCCCGCAGAATCACGATGCCCAAAGCGCTGAGAAAAGCGATGGGATGTCCCGTCGAGGTTGCAGCGAGTTTGGTGAATTTGGCAAATTTTTTCTGAATAGTCATTGCAAAGGTCCGACAGAAGGGCGACGAAATATAGGCGCAGCGGATGTGTGCGCTGCGTAAACGGGCGTGGCCCTGTCACTGTCCGGATTTCGGCCGATGCAAGCACTGTTATGGACTGTCTGGCAGCCTTGAAATGCCCCCGCAGCCCCCGCACTGCCGATAACTACAGTCGGGCGAAGCGAAGATTACCTTTTGGGGCGATGGAGAAGCATCGAGCCCGGAAGGACCCCATCTCATGCGATCCGGGTCCGTATTGCGCAAGATATTCTCAGCGGGCATAGGCTCAAGTACCCTTGAAGCCTCATGCCACCAGGAGGCCTTCTGCACGTCGGAAGGCTGTTCAGTAGAAGCCTGCTGGTGGCACAATTGAACTGACGACCTGGTGGACGTTCCGCACTCGAGTCACATTGCTTGGCTGCCATCGCTGGGAACGTTCGCCAAGCTAGAATCACTGCTGCTTCGGAAGGGAATCGTCCCCGACACGTCTCTCGGGGGCATCAGCGTCGGCGCACGTGAATGACACGTGCATGCATCCGTTTGCGCGACGCTCAAGTCGCGACATTCATCAATCCGTCCAGGCTCTGATTCAGATCGTCGATACCAGCCCACGGATCGGAGCGTAGCCGCGCCAGTCGCTTCGGCGTGGTGACGACGTCATAGGCATGGCCGCTCTTGAGCTTGCCCAGCTCGCTCCAGCGCAGCGGAACGGCCACCGGCGCGCCCGGCGGGCCCGCAGGGAGTACGACGCCACGCTGGTTGCGCCGCGGGCATTGCGCAAATAGTCGACGTAGATGAGGCGATTGCGGCGTGCCTTGCTGGCCGTGGCGATGAACTCCAGCGGATGTGCCTACGCCAGCGTACTGGCGAAGGCCTGCGCGAAGTCCTTGGTCTGCGGCCACGGGCAGCTTGGGTTCAGCGGAACCACGACATGCAGGCCCTTGCCGCCGGTGGTGCGCACGAACGACTCAAGGTCGAGATCGCGCAACCTGTCGCGAATCAGCCGCGCGGCGGCGATCATGCGCGACCAGGCGACGTCGGCCCCGGGATCGAGATCGAACACGAGGCGATGTAATCGGCCATATCCTGTTTGGTGTACCCGTCCTCGGGAAACACCACCCGCTCAGGATGAGTGATCTTGATACTTGCGCGCGATGATCCGGCGGGCGACTTGCAACTTGATGGGCGACCCTTGCCCGGTATGCTCGCTGGCGTGCAGTCGGAATCGCTCAGGTCGGCTACGGTCTTGTCGGAGCGCATGGTTTTCAGGCTCGGTTGGCGCAGCAACTTCTTGTTGCCGATGCCGCGATAGAACACGTCGACCACGGCCGAGGGCTTGATCCAATGCGCATCGTGCAACAGCGGGTTGATGCCGGTGAGCTTCACCGGCGGTTTGTTGTGGCCGCGTCCGTTCAGTTGAGTGCCGAGTTCTTGTAACTGGTCATCGGTGAAACCGGTGCCGACGCGCCCGGCATAGATCCAGCCTGCCGCGACGTCCGGGTCAGGGCGCGCCAGCAAGAGGGAGCCGAAGCCGCTGCGGCTGCCCTTGGGTGGCGTGTAGCTGACCACCGCGAATTCGTCGCTTTCCAGCCGCTTCACCTTCAGCCAGTCATCGTCGCGGCCGGCGCGGTACGGTGAATCGACGCGCTTGCAGATAATTCCTTCCAGCTTCTGGACGCTGGCCATGCGAAATGCCGCATCCCCGTTGCCTATCGTGTGCGTGCTGAAGGCAAGCCTCGGCGGCGCATGCGCCAACAAGTCTTGCGGCAGGTGCTTGCGCTCAAGCAAGCTGCTCCGGCCCAACTTCTCAACACGTCGCCGACCTGCAGGCGAAAATCGAAGTAACGACGGCTGGCATGGTGCAACTGCACCACGAAGATCGCGCGCTTGCCCCGCTTCGCCGTGCCACTTGCGTCTGGCTCGCGGGTCTTGCTGAAGTCCCGCTTTCGCTCGTACTCACGCAGCTTGCTCATGTCGGAATGTCGGGCGGCGCCCGCTCGCTGGCAGTCGGTTCAACTGGTGGGGCCGCCCATCACGGGCAAGACCGCGCCGGAGATATAACTGGCGCAAGACGGCGCCGCCAGGAACACGTACGCGGGAGCGAGTTCCTCGGGCTGGGCCGCTCTTCCCATGACGCTGGACTTGCCGAACTTCTGGATCTCCTCGCGCGACTGATCGGCCGGATTGAGCGGTGTCCACACTGGCCCCGGCGCCACGACATTGACCCGGATCCCGCGCTTGACCATGTTCAGCGCCAGCGCCTTGGTGAACGCGTGGATGCCGCCCTTGGTCATCGAGTAATCCAGCAGCTTGTCGTTGCCGAACAAGCCGGTCTCCGAACCGGTATTGATGATCGAGCAGCCACTGCCCAGATGCGGCGAGGCTGCCCTGACCATCTGGAAATATCCGTAAAGATTGGTGCGCAGGGTCTCGTCGAAGTGGGCGTCCGTGATGTCCTCGATCGACTCCGCGTGTTGCTGGAAGGCCGCGTTGTTGACCAGCACCGAAAGCTTGCCGAAGGTCTTCACCGTCTGTTCGACCGCCTTGCGGCAGAACGCGGGCTGGCGCACGTCGCCACGGATCAGCAGGCAATGCTGGCCTTCTCCCTCCACGTGGTCGCGGGTCTCCTGCGCATCCGCGTCTTCGCTCAGGTACACGATGGCGACGTCCGCCCCTTCGCGCGCGAACAACACGGCCACCGCGCGGCCGATGCCCGAGTCGCCGCCGGTGATTAGCGCACTCATCCCGGCGAGTTTGCCGCTGCCGACGTAGCTGGGCGCCAGAAACTGCGGGCGCGGATCAAGGTCGCGTTCGATACCGGGCTTGCGCTGATGCTGAGCCGGCAGGGGATTGGTTGGCCGAGCAGCGCCCGCCCCCTTCTTGCCGGATGGCCTCTTGGCCGACGTTTCGTTCTTCTCGTCCAAGCGCTCGGCAGCAGCCTGGATCGCGCGCTGGCGCGCCAGCGTGGCTCCCGCTGACTTGCCGGGAGAGGGAGTTTTTCTGGTGGACTTTGTTTTGTTGGTTGTGGACATGCGTGGGCTCCGGTTCGTACTGGCGTAACTTACGGCGCGAGGCGTCGGTTGGAAGTGAAGTGCGCGGCGAAGTCGTTGACGGTGTCTCCACGTCCTTCGGCCAATAGTTCGCAAACCTGACCAGCGCTCTGGGAGTACTGCCATGCCGGACAAGAAAACGCGCGCCGCTGCGGCGAAAGACAAGAAGCAAGGCAAATCCGCCTCCACGCAAGCCGGGGAGTACGTTCGTGAGGAGATCGAACATGTGCGCGACGGAAAGCACGGCGCCCGCTCCACCAAGCAGGCGATCGCGATCGGTTTGTCCAAGGCCAGACGGGACGGCGTGGACGTGCAGCCGGGCAAGTCGGCCAGCAAGTCGACCAGGGAAAAAGCCGCCCAGGACAAGAAGGCCTCGCACGACCGCCACAAGCCATCGTCCACGCGGTCCAGGGCGACCAGGAAGGCGCTGAAGAAGGAAGGGTATTCGGCGGCGTCCAAATCGGCATTGTCCAGGCACGCGAAGAAATCAGCCAGCAAGAGAACCGCTTCCTCCCGTTCAGCCGCCGCAAAAAAGGCTGCGCAAACCAAGGGTGCTGCAGGGCGCTCGGCGGCAGCGAAGAAGGCAGCGCGCACGCGGGCGCGCAACAAGTCCTGAAAACCATCACGCGGCAGCGTAGGACGCATGCCATGGCTCGACCCATCTGGACCGGAACCCTTTCCTTCGGGCTGCTCAATGTACCGGGGTCGTTGGTGGCCGGGCAGCGCAGCGTCGACCTGCACTTCCGCAGTACAAGATCCCGCAGGGCACCGCCTCGCAATACCGCATCTCGGCCAAGGAAATCGAGATGGCCGAGCAGTTGATCAGCTCGATGAGCAACGAATGGAAGCCGGGCGATTATCGCGACGAGTTCCGCGAGCGTCACAGGCCATTCACCGCCTGACGCTACCTGAGCGACGCACGACGCACGCTGCGAGGGCACCTGAGCGATGGTGAAAGCGAGGCACGAACTGCTGGCGGACTACATGTGCTCCTTGATCCCCTTGTCGATCAACACCCAGTTGGCGGGATAAGCGGTGATGAAGCCGGCCAGCATGGCCACCTGCATCATCAGCCAAAACGTCCAGTGGTCGGGCTTCATTGTTCGGGAATCAAACAGCACGAAAATGCTGATCACCATCCAGCCATACATGCCGATCTGCCAGGAGGTCAACGACCAGAAGTCGGTCTTGAACGCCTGCTACCAGATGGTTGGCTTGGGATCGTCAGACATTGCCGCCTTGGCACAAAACTGAAAGACCACCCCGAAAATCAGCGCAAAGACATAGTCCACAATCTAGTTCCCGAAAGCGCCAGCACAAAGGACAGACCGATATTGACAATGGCGACCGTTCTCAGCACGGAGTGGCTCGTTTGGTTTGCATGGATTGGAATCTGTCGACAATTCGATCACCGAGTTGAGCGGGACAGACGTTGCCGGACCGCCATGGCGACGCGGCGCCCCAGGATCTCGCAGTGCGACGGCACATGCCGGCCTTGGGCAAGCCCACGCTCGATCCGCGTGCACGCAATCCGCGGGTTCTGACTGGTATGGCGGCAAACGCGCACGTAAATGCGCCGGCAAGGAGGCTGTTTCGCAGATAATGGGAATGTATGCTTCTCTCCGCAGTGTTGAGATTATGCCAGTTGTTGGTTATCGGGATCGGCAGAAGAAATCCCGTACCGTGTTTCACGGACTCATGATCTGCCGGCGCGCGTGAATGATGCGTGCCCGCAGTGTCTTGTGATTCAGGTGGGCATCGGCTCGCATGTGGTGCGAATACACAAAACAAACATCTTCGCTTCACGAGAAAGCGCGCACGTTTCCACAGACATCTACGAACGCGGCTCGACTGAGCCTCCGTGTTCTCGCCCTACTCGTTCGACGTCGGCAATTTCAGGAAATCACGACAGCTGAACGGACTGCCCGACACACAGGCCCTCCGCGCGACGTCTTCATCATCTCTCGTACCGAACACTGGAAAGCCCATGAATAACCGATCCGAAGTCGTCGTCATCACTGGATCATCCGCCGGCGTGGGCCGGGCCACGGCGCAACGTTTTGCACGTGACGGAGCGAACGTGGTATTGCTCGCCCGCGGCAGCAAGGCGCTCGATGGCGCGGCGCAGGAATTGCGCGACATGGGTTGCAAGGTGCTGGCGGTTCCGGTGGATGTTGCCGATGCCGAGCAAGTCGAGGCGGCCGCGGAGCGCATCGAGCAGGAGCTCGGCCCGATCGATATCTGGATCAATGTGGCCATGGCCACGATCTTTGCGCCGGTCAGCGACATCACCGCCGCGGAATTTCGTCGCGCCACCGAGGTTACCTATCTGGGCGCCGTGCACGGCACGATGTCGGCACTCAAGCGGATGCGCTCGCGCAATCGCGGCAAGATCGTGCAAGTGGGTTCGGCGCTCGCGTATCGGTCGGTGCCTTTGCAGTCGGCCTACTGCGGCGCCAAGTTTGCGATTCGTGGTTTCACCGATGCGCTTCGAGTGGAACTGATGCACGAAAAGAGCAAGATCACGGTGACGATGGTGCAGCTGTCGGCGTTCAACACGCCGCAGTTCCAATGGGGGCGCACCCGGTTGCCGCGCCGACCGCAGCCGGTACCGCCGATCTATCAACCCGAGGTTGCGGCCGACGGCATCCACTATGCAGCACACCATCGGCGACGTGAGTTGTGGGTGGGCTTTCCCGCCGTGAAGGCGATCCTCGGCAATGGCGTGGTGCCCTGGCTGGCGGATCGAAAGCTGGCGAAGAAGGGCTATACCGGACAGATGGATGACCAACCCGTACCGGCGGATCGGCCAGACAATCTGTTCGAGGCAGTGGACCACGATTTCGGCACGCACGGGCGTTTCGACGACCGCTCGCGCAGCTTCAGTCCGCAGCTGTGGGCCACCACGCATCGACGCACGATCGCTGCTGGGTTGCTGGGCGCAGCATTGCTGACGACACGGGCGCTGCTGTCCGGTCGGGGGAGCCGGCGCGGCGAGCTGGATGGCGACGAATGAACCTGATTGGCGCGACGCGGGTTGGACGTCCGTCGGCGCGGAGGAAAGATTGATGAAGCAACCTCAACGCAGTGACACGACGACGCTATTGCTGCTGGGTGGGCTGGCTGTCGCCGCGGCCGCGCTGGGCCGGCGCAGACCGGCGCGTCTCGCGCGTCGCCTGCCACGGGAGAAGGTCCCACCCGTCAGCGAAGAACAGGTGCATATCACCTCGGCGCGCCGCTTCAATCACAGCTCGTCATTGCTGGCGCTTTCGGTTCTGGCTGACAGTGGTGTCGAGCACTACCGCGGCTCGTTCGAGAACCCGGCGATGTTCATTCCGCTGGCGTCCGCAACTTTGTCGTTGTTTGCCGGCCTGCACGGCGGCCACGATCGGCGTTCAGCCGCGCATCCGGTGCGGCACGGCATTTATGCGTTCGCTGCACTGGCTGGCCTGGCAGGCACGGGGTTTCACCTCTACAACGTGACCAAACGGACCGGCGGCTGGAGTTGGAACAACCTGTTCTACGCAGCGCCGTTGGGTGCGCCTACCGCGCTGCTGCTGTCCGGCGGTCTGGGTGCTATCGGCGAACGCCTGCGCGACCAGCCTGCTGAAGAGCCGCGCCTGCTCGGCATGCCGGCGGGTCGGGCGCTGGCGCTCGCGGTCAGCGCCGGGCTGGTGGGTACGGTGATCGAGGTGGGTCTGTTGCATTTCCGCGGGGCGTTCCAGCATCGGGCGATGTATGCGCCGGTGCTCATTCCCCCGGTGACGGCGGCGCTGATGGCGGGGACGGCGCTGGGTCGCCCGCAGCCGCGGCCGCTGACCCGCTGGTGGCTGAAACTGACCACCTGGCTCGGCCTGATCGGCGTGGCCTTTCATGCCCGCGGCATCGCGCGTTGCCAGGGCGGCTGGCGCAACTGGAGCCAGAACATCCTGAGCGGTCCACCGCTGCCGGCGCCACCGAGTTTCACCGCGCTGGCGCTGGCCGGTCTGGCCGCGCTTCGATTGAGGCAAACCGAGAAATGAGCGACCAAGCTACCCGCACGCGCTACCCCGGCTACGACGTACTGGCCAAGCGCGACACACCTTCATGGGATCCGATCACGCGCAAAGTCGTCGACGAGCGTCTTGCCACGCCGTTGCAACCGCGCTTCTTCGATCAGGTGCAGTGGGCTGCAGCGGCCACGCTGTGCAAATGTGTCGTGGACCAACCGGCGGACCGCGCGTCGGTACCGGTTGCCGCCATGCTCGATGCGCGGCTGTTCGAAAACCAGGGCGACGGTTGGCGCGATGCACGACTGCCGCCGCTGCGAGAGGCCTGGCGTACCGGGCTGGCCGCGCTGGATGCAGAAAGCCGCACAGCCCATGGCGTCGTACTCGCGCAACTGACACTGGATCAGCAGATCGCGCTGGTCACCGCGATGCAGCGCGGCGAACTCCATGACGCCGCTTGGCAAAACATGCCGTGCGACCTGTTCTTCAGCGAGCGCGTGCTGCATGACCTGTACGGTGCGTATTATTCGCACCCCGCGGCATGGAGCGAGATCGGCTTTGGCGGCCCGGCGAATCCTCGCGGCTACGTGCGCCTGTACAAGAATCAGCGCGATCCCTGGGAGGCGGTGGAAGCCGCGCCTGACAGCACGGCGCAAGAACGCGATCAGGTGAGCGAGGAGAATGCGCGTGTCCGCTGACGCGATGAAAGTGCCGCGTGGCGCAGACGGCCACGCGCCGGATGTATTCCGCAAAGGCGGCTGGGTGCCGATGCGGGAACATGACCTCGATCAAGAGGTGGACTTCCTCATCGTGGGCACCGGGGCTGGCGGCGCCACGCTGGCGTGTCGTCTCGCCGAGCAGGGTTTCAGCGTGGTGGCGCTGGACGCTGGCGCGTGGTGGCGCCCGCTGGAGGAATTTGCCTCCGACGAGGCGCACCAGCAGCAGCTGTACTGGAACGATGAGCGCATCTGCGATGGCGACAATCCATTGAAGATGGGCAGCAACAACAGCGGCAAGGCGGTCGGCGGCAGCACGGTGCATTTCGCCATGGTCTCGCTGCGTTTCCGGCCCGAGTGGTTCAAGTGCCGCAGCATGCTCGGCTATGGCGCCGACTGGCCGGTCGACTGGCGCGAGATGTGGCATTACTACGACGAGGTCGAGCAGGCGCTGAGCATTGCCGGGCCGGTCAACTATCCGTGGGGGCCGCCGCGCAAACGCTATCCCTACCGCTCGCACGAGCTCAACGCGGCCGCTTTGGTGCTGGCGCGTAACGTGGTGGTGGCCGGTTACGCGATCGAGACACCGCGACTGTTGCTGATATCCGCCAACCAGCGTTTTCCCGATGGTCTGGCTAACAGCTCCGGCCTGGTCGGCAAGAACCTGATGGTGCAGTCGAACCAGGCGGTGTGGGGCGTGCTGGACGAGGAGGTGCGCAGCTACAAGGGCCCGCCTTCGCTGTCGATCAGCGAACACTGGAACTACCAAGACAAGGACAAGGACTTCTTCGGCGGTTATGCCTATATGAGCCAGGGACCGCTGCCAGCCGGTTGGGCCTCCGCACTGAACGGACGAGGTCTGTGGGGCGTCAATCTTTCCCGCGAGATGCAGAAATACAACCATCAGGCCGGCTTGAAGATCGTGGGCGAAACGCTGCCGCAGGAGCGCAACCGCGTCACCCTGGCCGATGAAAAGGACCAGTACGGATTGCCGATCACACGCATCACCTATTCCTTTTGCGACAACGACAAGAAGCTGATCGCGCATTCACTGAACTTCATGGAGCAGGCGCTGGAAGCGGCCGGCGGCAAGGAGATCTGGCGTGAGCAGGACGACACCTGCCACCTCAACGGTACCGCCCGCATGGGCGACGATCCCAAGACCAGCGTGGTCAATGCCGATGGTCGCAGCTGGGATATTCCCAACCTGTGGATCTGCGACGGCTCGGTGTTTCCCACTGTGGGCGGCGTCAATCCATCGCTGACGATCCAGGCACTTGCCTGCCGCACGGCGCATCGCATTGGCGTGCTCGCTTCACGCGGGGAACTGTGAGGCAGGTACTGCCCGCCCGCTGTTGTCGCGCTATTCAATCGAGATGCGATCAAGGGACTCTGGCTACGCGGAGCGACCCGGGCCAGGATATTTGCGTTTGTTCAATGGCTTTTTTCAGCTGCTTCTGGTCGTATGGCTTCGTCAACCGGGGCAGCTGCGTGAAGCGCTCGGGCACGTCTTTCTCGTTGGCGCCGGTCGACAATAGCGCAGGGATGTTGCCAGCGACGAGCCGATCCAGGATGGGGGAAGCGTCGAGGCCGCGCAGATCGAGGTCCACGACGGCCAGGTCGAAATCTGCCTTTTCGACCACCAGCATCGCCTCGCGCAAGCTGTGGCAGCAATGGACAACGGCGCAACCGAGCGCCGTCAGCGCATCGGACAAGGTTTCGGCGAGCAGGAAATCGTCTTCAAAAACGACTACGCGCGATGGAATTGCCACGGTCCACCTCCCTGGCGGTCACACTATGCTGTTACCACTCAGACGCCCCCGTCAACACGATAGCGCCGCGCGTGCTCTGCGCGCAAGCTCAGACGGAGGGCCGCTCGCCCAGCGCCTGCAATGCCGCCAGCAGGGCCGCTGTGCGGAACGGCTTTTCCAGTAGAGCACACTCTGCGTACGAAACGGGCAACTGCTGGCGGCCGTAGCCGCTCAAGATGCACACCGGCACGCATTGCTGCGCCAATAACGGCAACAGCGGTTCGGTGGTGGTACGGGCCAGGCGATAATCCAGCAGCGCCATGTCGGGCCGGTTGTTTTCCAGCAGTGCCATGGCCTCTTCCACCGTGGCCACGGGCCCCAGGATACGGTAGTCGTGCGCCTCAAGAATGATTTCCAGCGTGGTGGCGATCAACAGCTCGTCTTCGACGACCAGCACCAGTGGGCCGGACTCGGGTAGCGTGTTCATGGAGCCTCCGTGGGACGCGATGCCGGTCGCGGGATGTGGATGCTGACGATCAAGCCGTCCGCGGCGAAATCAATATCGCTTTGCGCATGCAGCTCGTAGGCGAGTTGCCGCTCCAGCAACAGCGTGCCGAAGCCGTGCCGCGTGGGCGGCGTGACCGGTGGGCCGCCGCTCTCCTCGGTAACGCCCGTATACGGCATCATCTTCATCACGTAGTGGCGGCTGCCGTCCCCGCGGCTGATACGCAGCTCGGTCGGCTCTTTCTGCTCCAGCGCACGGGCGAAATGTGCGCGCAGATGCACCTCCTCCAAGTGATGGGTCAGGTCGGTGATCATACGGCCTGTGTCGGACGGGATCAGGGTGAAGATCTCGGTGGCGGCACGGGTGAAGCGGCGGATCGCCATGCGCCGGTCGAGGAAAATCGCGGCGACACCGATGCTTTCCAGCAGGTTGCTCAGATCTGCGTTGGACCGGGCCAGCGCATCCCGGTGACGGGCCATTTCAGCGTTGACGGTGGTCAACTCTTCATTGATCGATTGCAGCTCCTCCCTGGAGGTTTCCAGCTCCTCGTTGGACGATTGCAGCTCCTCGTTGACCGACATCAACTCCTCGTTGGAGGTGCGCAGTTCGCCGGTCACGTTTTCGAATTCTTCATAACTCGCCTGCAGTTGTTCACGCGATTTGTGCAACTCGCGCTCCAGCACTTCGATCACCCGGTCGGTCGCCGCGTCCGGGTCCTCCAGCCGCGGGGCGGCGCCACGATCGTTGAACAACGCCAGGTAGAGCGGGGCTTCGCCATGCTCGAACGGCTCGACGCTGACCTGTATGCGGCGCAGCACGTTATCGCGGGTGAGGGTCACTTCCGGCATGACCACCCGGGTGTGCGATTCGGCTGCGTCATGCAGGCCCCGACGCAGGATCAGCCGCAGCTCCCTGCGCGCGTTCTGCAGCAGTTGCCGGCTGGGCGCGCCCACGGCGAACTCCAGGTAAGCGCCGGTGCGGCTGGAATGGAACAGCGCTTCGCCATGTTCGTTGACTAGCGCGTGCGGCGGTGCATGGTCGTGCAGTACGTGTGCCTCGATTTGCCGCTGCAAGCCATTCCGGACCGGGCTGGTGTTCTCGGTCAGCAAATGCCGGTGCCGTGCGGTGGGGCCCTTCGAGGACAGCAGCGGCAGCGTCACGCGCTCGTCGGTATTCGGCGCACTCTGGAACACCCGGTGCGCCTTGTTGAACGGCTGGAACAACGCCTCGTTCTGGGTGACGCCCTCGCTGGAGCCCAGGAACATGAAACCTTCCGGCACCAAGGCGTAATGCAGAATCGGCAGGATGTGCTCCTGGAACTGCGGCCCCAGGTAGATCATCAGGTTGCGGCATGACACCAGGTCGATGCGCGAAAACGGCGGGTCGCGCAGCGCTTCGTGCGTGTCGTCGACGCCGTCTTCGGCTTGGGCGATGGTCAGTCCGCCGCGATCCTTGATCGCCTTCAGCCCCAGCGCGCCGTCGCTGCCGGTGCCCGAGAGCACCACGCCGACCACGGCGATGGCGGGGGATTTCGGGTCAGATGAAGGCGACACTGGCTGGGCCTTTGAGTGTTCTGGCAGCAATGGTCGGGAAGATGTCGGCAAGACGCTGCCGACATGTCTTGCGCGCATGTCACCAGGCAAGCCGGTCCGTGCATACCCTCAATTGTGGCAAAACGTGCGTGTGCACCCGGTGAGCGTCCATGGACGGGGCTCCCTGGGTAGCGCCCATTGTCATGGTCATTCATGGGATTGTCTGTCACAGCGCGATTCGCATGGTGCCGTTGAGCGGACCTCAATGATTCAGCACCGAGCCATGTGATGTTGCTCTGAACGTCTTGTTCACGCCGCAGGGATGAATGCACGAGCAGACTTGCACCTCGTGCGACCAGTATGCTTTCGCGACAAGATTCACGCCAGGGGTCGCTCTCGGCCAGACGCGTCGCCATTAATCACCGAGGAACCATCATGCTTTATTACGCCGTTATTTTTCTCGTCATCGCGCTCATTGCGGGATTCTTCGGCTTTTTCGGCGTCGCGGGTCTCGCCGCCTTGATTGCAAAGATACTCTTCGTCTTATTCCTCGTGCTGTTCATCGCATCGCTTATCTTCGGGCGCGGACGGCGCGTCTGACCCCCGTGTGCGCGGCTGCGACGCCGGGTTCACACACTGCGCTCCCTCGGTTACCGAGCAGTAGTCGAGGCCAGATGACAACGTCGCTCAATGGAGCGCTCGGTGCGGTGCGCCCAGTTTACTCTAGTGTGCCTCTCGCCGTCGGGCGCTTCTCGAGCGGGTTGAAGGCGCTGCTGGATGCTGCCGCGGGACCGGCGGATTGACTGTCCGGCTGCCCGGCGGCGGAAGATCCAGTATTGTCATTTGCTATCGACACCGGGGCGATCCCTGATCGATCCCTGATCAGGGCCGACGAACTCGTGGTGTCGGCGACCCCGATTCTGCACATGCCCGCGACGCGCCGTTTGCGAGCCTTGCCGCCCGCCAGGAGGACTACCGATGAACAGACTATCCCAAGCGTTCTGCCGTTTTGCTGAGGGGACCTCGCGCTACGCGGGCAAGCCCGGTGCATTCCTTTTCGCTGCCGTCGTGGTGGTGGTCTGGGCGGCAACCGGTCCGGTGTTCCATTTTGGCGACACGTGGCAGTTGGTGATCAACACCGGTACCACGGTTGTGACGTTCCTGATGGTTTTCCTTATCCAGAACAGCCAAAACCGTGAGAGCTCTTCGCTGCACATCAAACTGGACGAGCTCATACGTGTCACAGCGGCGTCGAATGGCCTTCTGAATCTCGAAGACATGGACGATGATGCGTTGGACAAAATTCGCGCGCATTACCGACGGCTGGCGGGCCGCAAGGCACCCGCAAGGCATCGCGCGCGGAAGAAGGGTCCTGCTGGATCCCCTGAGCCGTTTGCCGAGGTCGAGCGCGAGTTGAAGAACGTCACAGCGAGCGGACAGATGAGCGGTCGTGAATCCACCAGCACCGCTTGACAGACTACCTACCAGATAAGGCAGGATTTAATGCTTGGAACGGAGTTTGACGGATGGCTATGCTGGAAAACGAACTTGTGTCCGCCGGCAGTGTTATCACATGCAGATCGGTGGTCACGGGATCAGGCCAGGCTTTGCTGAATGCGATGCCGATGGCTGCCTACCTCTGCGACAGTGCGGGTGTCATTGTTGCCTGCAACACGAAAGCGGCCGAACTGTGGGGGAGTGCTCTACAAGTCGGCCGGAGCGACCAGACGCTGCGTGACGTCGCCCCGACACGGACGAGTCTGGGTGAGCCCCGCCTGGGGGGCGACATCGAAATAATGCTCGAAACCGCCACCAGTGGGCTGCTTCGAGTTTCCGCTAGTGTCGCCGTACTGGTGAATGCGGATACTCTGTCCGGGCTGTTTCTCAAGAGTTTCCGGGTTGCGCGACGGCGCGACCCGGAAGCGACGTTCATGAACTTGCATCGAAGCGAACGCGATTTTGCCCTGCTGGTGAATAGCGTTGTCGATTACGCTATCTACATACTCGATCCACAAGGTGTGATCACCAACTGGAACGCCGGAGCGGAAAGGATCAAGGGCTACAGCGCCGAAGATGTCATCGGCACGCATTTTTGCCGCTTCTATACACCGGAGGATTGCGCCAAGGGGACACCGACCATTGCGCTGGCCACCGCCAGGCAGGAAGGGCGATACAACGCGGAAGGCTGGCGAGTGCGCAAGGATGGCAGTCGTTTCTGGGCCAGCGTGGTGATCGATCCGATCCTCGATCACGGCGTTCTGGTGGGTTTTGCCAAGATCACCCGTGATGTCACCGAACGCATGGAGGCCGAGGTGGCGCTCGTCGAAAGCGAATATCTGGCCCGCGGCGTAATCGACACCGCACTCGATGGCTTCGTGCAACTGGACGAAAATGGGCTCATCGTCCAGTGGAACCCGCGGGCGGCCACTCTGTTCGGCTGGTCACGCGAAGAAGCCATGGGTCAATCGCTTTGTGCGCTGGCGGTCAGCGACGCAGACCGTGAGCGTCTCAAGCAGAGCCTGCAGCTAACGTCGTTGCAGGTCGAATCGCGCGATGCGGATCGGCGGATCGAGATGGTGGACCGCGAAGGCCGCACAATTCCGGTAGAGCTGAGTGTCAGTTCGTTGTTTCTCAATAGTGGTCATCGCACCAATATCTTCATACGCGATCTTAGCGAGAAAATCCTGATTGAAGCGCAGTTGCGCCAGGCGCAGAAGATGGAAGCGGTCGGTCAGTTGACCGGTGGGCTCGCCCATGATTTCAACAATTTGCTCCAAGGCATCATCGGCTCGCTCGATCTGATCCAGTTGCAGGTGGACGCGGGCAAGACAGGCGATGTCGGGCGCTTCGTCGACGGGGCGCTGAACTCGGCCAACCGTGCGGCTGCGATGACGCATCGGCTACTCGCTTTCTCGCGACGTCAGCCGCTGGATCCGCGCCCGGTTCAGGCGAACCCGCTGATTTTTTCCATGGCCGACCTGCTGCAACGGACCCTGGGTGAACGGATCGCGCTGGAGTTCGATCTGGCGGTCGAGTTGTGGGTGACCCTGTGTGATCCGAACCAGTTGGAAAGTGCAGTACTGAATCTGTCAATCAATGCGCGCGACGCGATGCCCGAAGGCGGTCGTCTGTCCATTCGTTCCCGCAATGTGGCAGTCGATGAGGTGAAGCCTGGCCAGTGGCACGAAATGGCCGGCGACCAATACATATGCATCGAAGTGGCCGACAGCGGAATCGGCATGAGTGCGCAGGTGATTGAGCATGCGTTTGAGCCCTTCTTTACAACCAAACCGCTCGGTCAGGGCACCGGACTGGGATTGTCGATGGTGTACGGCTTCGCCCTGCAATCGAGCGGCTACTGCGATATTCACAGCGAACTGGGTGGCGGCACCACCGTCGTACTGTATTTGCCCCGCCATCTTGAGGTGGCCGATGAAGGGGAAGAACAGGCCCTCACCCGCGCACCGAAGATGCGTGCAAAAGGGGAAATTGTGCTCGTGGTCGAGGACGAGGACGAGGTGCGTCGCATTGTCGTCGAAGTGCTGCACCAATTGGGCTACACCGCGCAGGAAGCGAGCGATGGTGAAGCCGCGCTCGTCGCGCTTCAGTCAAGTGAAGTCATCCATCTGCTCATTTCCGATATCGGCCTGCCGGGCATGAATGGCCGTGCGCTTGCCAATACGGCGCGCGAATCACGGCCCGAATTAAAGGTTCTACTGATGACCGGCTACGCTGCTGATGCGTCCGCGCCCGAAGCCTTCGCCGCGGGCATGGAGCTGATTGTCAAGCCGTTTACTGTGGGCGCGCTGGACAGTCGTCTGCGAAGAATGCTCGGCGAAGTCGCGCCTGAGCCACCGCATCAGTCCCGATAAAATCGGCGTGTTGGTCGCGTCCAGAAGTTCCTGCACGACCTTTTTCAGGGATTTCATGTCCAGTGGTTTCGAAATCATGCGAGCCTGCGGGAATTGTATGGCCAGCGTCGACAGATCGGTACCGGACATGACCGCGAACGGCGTGTTGCCACACACCCAATTCAGAGAGGCATCCATGTTCAACCAAGACCGCGTTTTGATTGACAGCCAAGATCACAATATGCGCCGACGAATGAATGCCGGACATTGCCATGACGGCCGGCCCGGTTCGCTCGATCTGCACCCGAACGACGTGGCGGCCACGTGGCTGGTTTTCGCACCCGACCCGGACATGCCACCTCTGCCGGCGTACGACGCGCCAGTGCGAAACCTCGTGGACCCGGACGGGCATCATCTGGCGATCGTTTGACCGGGAGGCTGAGGCTGCGTGGATCGTCGCCTTCCGCGATTCGCGTGCGCGGTTCGTCATCTGGCAGGGTTGGGCTGGCTCTCAAGTTGACCCTGGCATTGCCGTGCGCAGCGTCGAGATTCAGGCCGGGGTACTTGCTGATCTGCTGGCTCGTGGCACCGCGCGCATGGGCGACGATCCCGAGACCAGCGTTCTCGACGCCGATTGCCGCAGCTGGGATATCGCCAATTTATGGGTTTGCGACGGTTCGGTTTTTTCCACGGTGGGCGGGGTCAATCCGTCGCTGACGATCCAGGGCATTACCTGCTGCACCGCGGATCGCATCGGCATGCTCGCGTCGCGTGGGGAGGTATAAGGCGTCCCCCGGTCGCCCTTGTCTCTTGATCAGACCTTGCCTTGGTGCAGAAGAGCCGGCGGGCAGCGCCCGCCCTACGGCGCGACGATTGTAGGGCGGGCACTGCCCGCCGGCTGCTGCCGCGAAATTCAATCGAGATGTGATCAAGAAAAAGCGCAGGATCAAGAATCAAGGGCATCGCCCGCGAGCGGGCTCCTACAGATCGGCGCGGTGGGTCATTGCCACTCGAGGCGGATGGATGCCACTGCCTGCGGCGGCATCTCGACCTCGATTGTCGTTTGTCCGTCCTTCTGGCGCACCTCGAGCGTTTCGGTCTTGAGTTTCGACACTTCTTGCAACTCGGCGACCTTGGCAGCATTGGGATACTCCGGTTTGCCCATCTGCTCCCAGCGGCGCTTGGCGTTGGCGTGTTCCAGGTCGATGCGCTGGATCGTGGCCGCTGTTACCGAGCTGACGCCTTTGAGCGTGAAGCTCACCGTCTCGGTCGCAATGGGGTGTCGTGGTAGCGCGAAGTTGTTCAGCATGATGGTGGCGCTGCTGCCGTCGCGCACCAGCCACGCGTCGACCGTTTCGTGCTCGCCTTCCACCGGCATCAGCTCGGTGCCCAGCGCGTGCAGCAGTTCGTAGATGCGCCACGCCGGCTTGGCGATGCCATGGATGTTCATCAGGCCGAAGCCGCCCTGGAACGGCACGGAGGGGAAGTAGTTCTCCTCGAAGATGTCCGAGAACGTCCAGTAGCTGTAGCCCTGCACCAGGCCGTTCTGCTCCAGCACGGTTTTCATGATGAAGGCGGCCGCATACGGGTCGTCGTGCATCGGATCGCGCGGGTTGGACGAGGTGCACCACTCGGTGTAGTAGACGGGCAGCTCGCCCGCCTGTTTGCGTACCTGGGTCGCTTCCCCGCGCAGCGCGCTGCGCTTGCTTTTGGCCAGTTGGGTTTCGGTGTCGTCACCGGGCTGGCCGAAGTCATCGGTCGGGTAGTGATGCGTGCTGATGAAATCCACCGGCAGCGAGTTCTGTTTGCAGAACGCCAGGAAGTCCTCGACCCAGGCATTATCCGCGGTGGCCGGTCCGCCCACCTTGAGCTGGTCGTCGATGTTCTTGATCGCTTCGACAGTGTAGCGGTAGAGCGGGAAATAGTCGGCCTGGCTGCCGCTGCCGAAGGCGGTCAGGTTGGGCTCGTTCCAGACTTCGAAGAACCATTGGCGCACTTCGTCGAGGCCGTAGCGTTCTACCCAATGCGTGACCAATTGCTTGATGAGCACCGACCACTGCGCCAGGTCTCGCGGTGGACTTACATTGGCGCGGTAGTGGAACTGAAGCTGCCCCGAGGACGCCAGGCACGACGGCATGAAGCTCAGTTCGACGAACGGTTTCATGCCGATCGACAACAGGAAGTCGAAGATCTGGTCCGTGTTGAAAAACGAGTAGATGAACTTGCCACCCTGTTCGATCATGGTACCCATGTCGTCGCACAGGATGCCGTGGAAACGCACATGGCGCATGCCCAGTTCGTCGTGCGCCCGCTTCAGTTGCGCCTGCCAGTCGGCGCGCAGCGCCAGGGTGGCGTGGCCACTACCGACGGTGTGCTCCCAGAAGTGGGGCAGGTCAGTGACCTGACCGGCGAGATTGCCGCTGAAGTTTGCTGCCATGATGAGGGCCTTGTTGCATGGACGGGAAGGCGGTCGCTGCCATGGATGTCATCTGCCGGGCGGGGCATGCACACTTACCGTCGCACGAGCGCGGACATACACCGCAACCCGCAGGGAGAGTATGGACGCGCCGGCGTTTACAACCGGTGAGCGCAGGAAATTGCGTGTCGTCGTAACCGCGGCGGTTGCCAGTCAGCCTTGCAGATGCCCTTGCTCGCCGAGGTCGCTCGGTGATTCGTCCAGCATGCCGCGGGCGAAGTCGAACGCGCGTGCCACGAAATTGTCGGCCGCTTCCCAGTAGGCGGCGTCGAGCACGCGGATGCGCAATACCATCAGGTTGGGATCATTGCGGCCTTCTGGAAAAAAGACCTTCTGCGCCGCGCTCCACAATTCGTTGATGGTGTCATCATCGCGGTCCATGCGGGCCCGACCGCGCACCGCATTCAGCCAGCGCGCATCCATGCACGCACGACCTCGGCAAAGGTAAGGCAATCGGCAAAGCGGTTGTACAGCGGCGCGGGCGAGATGCGGATCACGTCGGGCTCGCGCCAGTCGCCGATGATGCCGTGGGCCATCAGGTATGCGAACAGGGCGCGGCCGCGTTCGCGGCCTTCGATGACGCGGATCGACAGCTGCGCGCCGCGACGTGTGGGTTCGGCCGGGGTTACCACCTGCAGCACGTCGGCCAGCTCCGTTTGCACCAGGTATTCCAGGTAGCCGGTGAGCCGCAAGGATTTCTCGCGTAGCGCATCCATGCCGGCTCGGCGAAAAACCTCCAGTGACACGCGTAGCGGGGCCAGCGCCAGGATCGGCGGGTTGGATAGTTGCCAGCCGTCGGCACCGGGCGTGGGTACGAACGTCGGGCCCATCTGGAAGCGGGTGGCCTTGTCGTGACCCCACCAGCCGGCAAAGCGTGGCAGCACGGCGGTGGCATGGCGCTGGTGCACGAACGCGCCGCCGACGGCGCCGGGGCCGCCGTTGAGGTACTTGTAGCTGCACCAGATCGCGAAGTCGGCGTCGCTGTCATGCAGCTGCAGCGGCAGGTTGCCGACCGCATGTGCGAGGTCGAAGCCGACCAGGCAGCCGTGCTTGTGGCTCAGTGCGGTGATCGCCTTGAGGTCGAACGCCTGGCCGGTGCGGTATTGCACGCCGGGCAGCATCACCAGTGCGATGCGCGAGCCGTGTTCGGCCAGTGCCCGTTCGATTGCCGCCATCGAGACGATGCCGTTGGGCTCGTCCGCTTGCAGTTCGATCAGCGCCGTGGCCGGGTCGAAACCGTGCAAGCGCACTTGTGATTCCACCGCATAGCGATCGGTGGGAAAGGCGCCGGCCTCGATCAGGATCGCCGGGCGTTCGGCGCTGGGGCGGTAGAAGCTCACCATCATCAGGTGCAGGTTGACGCCCAGCGTATTCATCACCACCACTTCGGCGGGCAGCGCGCCGACCACGCTGGCGAGATCGTCGCGCACGAACTCGTGGTAGTCCATCCACGGCAGGCGGCCCTTGAAGTGGCCTTCCACGCCCAGTTCGCCCCAGTAGTCCAGTTCCGCGTTGACGGCCTCGCGCACCGCGCGCGGCTGCAGGCCGAGTGAGTTGCCGCAGAAATAGATGCTGTCACGACCTTCGTGCGGCGGGATCAGGAACTCGTCGCGAAATGCGCGTAGCGGATCAGCGGCGTCCTGGGCGCTGGCCCAGGCGGGAGTGGCTTCAAAACTTGCGGACATCGGATATTCCTTCAGGCTGGTCGACTCTTCCCGCTGCTGGGAGGCGTCTCTTGATTACATCTTGCGTTGATGCAGAAGAGCCGGCGGCCCGTGCCCGCCCTACCATCGCCGCGGCGTAAGGCAGGCACGGCCCGCCGGCCGTTGCCGCCCCATGCAAACAGGAGAAGGAGCGGATGGAGGCTTATTTCAATTGTGCGGCGAGCGAGGCGCAGCCTTTGTCGAATTCCGTTTCCCATGGGGCGCCGGCCTGGCTCTGGCTGGGACGGACACAGCGCAGCTGGATCGCATAGCCATGTTTGAACCAGTAGTGCTCGGTGTAGCTGAATTCGACGCGGTTCTCCTGCGCCGTGTACAGGTTGCTGTTCGGGCCGGGCGGCGCGGCGACCACCTTGTATCCTGGCAGCAGCAGCGCCTTGGCGGTGGCCTCGGCCATGAATTGATGGAAGCCGCTGATGTCAGGCACCTGCTTCACGGTCACCGTGACGCGCGCAAGGCTGCTCTTGCCGGTGGGCGATGGGTCGGGCACCTGGAATACCTGGGCTTCCGGGTCGCCCTGGGTCTGCATGATCGCCAGCCAGCTGTGCGGGGTGGTGAAGGTGATGTTGCCATCGGCCATGCTGACTTCGGCGGCGTGCACACCGCCGGTCAGTACGGTGGCGGCAAGAGCGATCGCGATGGTGACGCGGCGAAGAAGTTTCATGCTGGCTCCGGTAAAGGGGGTTGTCGGTGGCAACCAGGTCCGGACGTATCTTGAAGCCGTGCTCGATGCGCCCGATGGTGAAGGGGAAGCTGGCGCCGCCGTGGGCCAGCATCACGCGCAGCTTCGGCCGCTGTTGCAACACGCCGCCGAAGGCCACGCAGCAGGCGCCACATGACTACTCGGCGGGCATGCCGACCAGCCACGGCGTCCAGTACTTGGGCATGCTGACTATGGCCATCATGTCACGCCGGTACGGCGTTGGCCATGGCGAGCGCTTACGGACTGGCTTCGATTCACGAGGTGAGCCAGGGCGTCGTTGCCCACTCCTCTCTACTTACTCTTGATCTCAAGCCCTGCCGGCGAATTCGCCGGTGAGCGTGTTCACCCACACCTTCTCGTCGTTGCTGATGTACTCGGGCACCTGCAGCTCGATACCGGTGTTGAGCTTGGCCGGCTTGTTGCGCTTGGTGGCGCTGGAGCCCTTCATTTCCGGCGCAGTGTCGACCACCGTCAGAACGATGCTGGTGGGCACCAGCAAGCCGACCGGCGCATCGTCGATCAGCTGCACGTAGTAGCCTTCGGTGCTCTCGACGATGTAGCCGGCGTTGTCGCCGACCAGTTCCGGCGACAGCAGGTACTGGGTGTAATCCTCGGCATCCATGAACACGAAGATCTCGCCGTCCATGTACGAAAAATTCGCCGCACGGCGCACCAGGTCCATTTCACGCAGGTCATCTTCGGCGCGCAGGCTGAGGTCGAACTTGCGCGCGCCGGGGATCGAATACAGGGTGAAACGGAAGGTGACATTACCGCCGCGCGCACTCGGCGAGCTGCGCTCGATATCGCGTACCTGGTACACGGTGCCGTCGTGTTCGACCACGTTGCCTTTCTTGATGTCGGAAGCTTTCATAGGTCAGGAGTGAAAAATGAGGAGTGAGAAGTGAGAGAAGAGCGGCAAGACGTGGTGAAGCGAGGTGAGGCGAGCTTTCTCTCACTCCTCACTCTCTCCACTCACTTCTCGCTCACTTGGCCTGCAACCGCACCGCGCCATCCAGCCGGATCGTCTCGCCATTGATGTAACGGTTGCCCAGGATGAACGCGACGGTGCTGGCGTATTCGCCGGGCCGGCCCAGCCGGGACGGGAACGGGATCGAGGCGGACAGCGACTGCTGCACGGCTTCGGGCATGCCATCGACCATCGGCGTCCAGAAAATGCCCGGCGCGATGGTTACCACGCGAATGCCGAAACGGGCCAGTTCGCGCGCCATCGGCAAGGTCATGCCGACCACGCCGCCCTTGGAAGCCGAATACGCGGCCTGGCCGATCTGGCCTTCGTAGGCGGCTACGCTGGCGGTGTTGATGATCACGCCGCGCTCGCCGTCCTCGCCCGCCTCGTTGTTCTGCATCAGCGCGGCGCCGGCCTTGGCCACGTTGAAGCTGCCCACCAGGTTGACCATCACGGTGCCAGAGAAATTGGCTAGCGGCATCGGGCCTTGCTTGCCCAGCACGCGGCCCGCGCCAATGATGCCGGCGCAGTTGATCACCACGTTGAGGCCGCCCATCGCATGATGCGCTGCGGCCACATTGGTGGTGACGCCCTCCTCGGAAGTGACGTCGGTGCGCAGGAAGCGGGCGGTAGCGCCCAGTTCCGTCACTGCGGCCTGGCCTTTCTCGTCGTTGACGTCGAACAGCGCGACTTGGCCGCCGTGGCCGACGAAATACTGCGCCACCGCGTGGCCGAGACCGGAGGCGCCGCCGGTGATGATTGCCTTGACCTGATCGAGTTGCATGTGGGATGTCCCTGGAGCGATGCTGAAAGGTCGTCATGTTAACTGACCAGGGGATACGGCGGCAGGCTGAACGGGAAACCTGTCGCGGCAACGGGTTCATGCGCCGTTGGGGCGATACCGATCATGTTGGGGCAGAACCAGCGGATGCCCCGGGATACGGTTCGACCGGGTGGTTTTGTATCCAACTTAAGGAGTCAATCCATGAAGAAGCTACTGAGCCTGTTTGCCGCGTGCGGTGTGGTGCTGATGTTTGCCAGTGGCCCTGTGCTGGCGCAGGACCATGACCATGACCACAATCATGGGCACGACCGGGATCGGAACGGGCAGAGCCATGACCATAGCGATCGTGGTCAGCACGACGGTCGTTATGATCACGATCGTGGCCATGACCGTGAGCGTAACCGCGATTATCGCGGCCAGCGACAAGTCCGTTACACCAACTGGCACGATCGAGGCCGCCATGAGGGCTGGTACCACCGTGGCGGCTATCTTCCGGTGGAGTACCGCACCCGCTACGTAGTGACCGACTGGCGCCGCGACCGTCTGCGTGCGCCACCGCGTGGCTACCACTGGGTGCGCAGCGACAACGGCGATTTCCTGCTGGTGGCGATCACCACCGGCATCATCACGGACCTGATCCTCAGCCACTGAGCAGGCCGCACCGGCGCAGGGCCCCGTCATCATGCTGGCGGGGCCCCTGGTTTTGGCAGCGCCTGCCTCGATCAGTGTAGGAGCGCATGCACGCTGGCGCCGTCCCGCAATTTCTCGAATGGAATGATCGCGGCGGGATGGGTTGGTGGAATCTGCAACTCCTTCTGCCATACCCCCACGTCCCACCATTGCCCCAGCTTGTAGCCGCATTTTTGCCATACGCCCGCGGCGCTGAAACCCAGCGCCTCGTGCATCGCCACGCTGACCGTGCCGGGCAGGGTGATTACGCCGACAGCCTGGGTGATGCCCTGCAACCGCAGCACCTCCAGCAGCACGCCATACAGCCGCCGTGCAATACCGCGGCGGTACGCATCGGCGCGTACGTAGATCGAGGTTTCGGCGATCCAGTCATAGGCGGCGCGTTCGCGGAAGCGGCCGGCGTAGGCGTAGGCCAGTACTTCACCGGCTTCTTTCCAGACCAGCCAGGGATAGTGCTGCAGGCGGCTGCGGATGCGTTCGCGCATCACATCCACGCCGGGCAGGACCGTCTCGAAGGTCGCCACGCCGCCGCTGACGGAGGGTGCGTAGATCGCGTGGATGGCAGCGGCGTCGTCGTCGTGGGCGGTTCGGATCATCGGTGGGCGGCCTTCAGCATTTCTCGTATTTCCAGTGGCGTTTCCTGCCTTCGGCCAGCCATTCCAGCGTGGTGGCGGTGCGTTGCAGGGGGGTGGCGTTGGTTTTCGCCTTGTTGATCCAGGACTTCGGGGCCGGTCTGGTGGATCAGCGCGCGCAGGTGTTGCAGGATCGGCCGGGCAAAGTCGGCGGGCCTGGCGCTGTAGGCGCCGCCGCGGGGATCGTGGTCGGGCACGGATGGCCTCACAGGTCGCGGATGAAGTAGCGGTCGCAGCCGTCATGGCCGGTGCCGCCCATGGCGTTGCCCAGGGCGGTGAAGCCGCTGCGCTTGTAGAGAGTTTGCGCCGCGTCCATGCCGGTCAGTGTTTCCAGGTAGCAGCGCCTGAAGCCGTGCTCGCGGGCGGCATCCAGGCAACGCTGCATCATCGCCGCACCTGCACCGATGCCCCGCGCGGCAGGCAGGAAATACATCTTGCGCAACTCGCAGATGTCCACGTCGCCGCCTTCCAGCGGAGCGATCCCGCCGCCACCCATGAGCACACCCGCGCGCTCGACCACGAAGTAGTTGTGGCGCGGCTGCGCATAAGCCTCGTACATCGTGTCCACCTCGGCATCGTGGATCGCGAATCCGGGGCCGTCCGCACCGAATTCGGGCATGACAGTACGGATGATCGTGGTCATCGTCGCGTCGTCGGAGGGATCGATCGGGCGGATCAGGAAGGCAGGCGGCATGGAATGGGCAGACATCGACGCGGCGGAACGGCTGATTATTCCATCCTGAGCCGCGCGCGTCAGTGACTTTCGGCAGGTTGCTGCCGGTGAGGCAGGAAATCCGGTCAGCTCGCCGTGCGTGCGCAGGTGACCCGGCTGGCGGTTTCCTTGTGCAACTGCGCCGCCAGCCAGGCGCCGGTGGCGATGAGCAGGTCCAGGTCCACGCCGGTTTCCATGCCCATACCGTGCAGCATGTAGGCCACGTCCTCGCTGGCGACATTGCCGGTGGCACCCTTGGCATACGGGCAGCCGCCGGTACCGGAGACGGCGCTGTCGATCACCCGCACACCTTCTTCCAGGCAGGCGAGGATATTCGCCAGCGCCTGGCCATAGGTGTCGTGGAAATGCACCGCCAGTGCGGCGATCGGTACTTCCTGCGCCACCGCATGCAGCATCGCGCGCGCCTTCGCCGGGGTGCCCACGCCGATGGTGTCGCCCAGCGACACCTCATAGCATCCGAGCTCGTGCAGACGCCTGGCAACGCGCACCACGTCGCTGAGCGACACCTCGCCCTGGTACGGGCAACCCAGCACGGTCGAGACATAGCCACGCACCCGCACGCCATCGGTCCTGGCCTGCTCCATCACCGGGACGAAGCGCTCGATCGACGCGTCGATCGACGCGTTGATATTCTTGCGGTTGAACGCTTCGGAGGCGGCGCTGAACACGGCGATGTCGGCGGCGCCGACTGCGCGTGCGCGCTGGTACCCTTGCAGGTTCGGCACCAGCACCGGGTAGCTCACGCCCGCCAGCTTGCGAATGCCGCGGAACACTTCGGCCGCATCGGCCAGCTGCGGCACCCACTGCGGGCTGACGAAGCTGGTCGCCTCGATCGTCCTGAGGCCAGTAGCGGAGAGCCGATCGATCAGCGCGATCTTCACCTCGGCCGGCAGCAGCGTCTTCTCGTTCTGCAAGCCGTCGCGGGCGCCGACTTCGACGATGCGGACGTAGTTGGAAGAATTCATGCGCGAGCTCCGATGACGAGATGATGTGGCGATGATCACTGCCCGCCCTACGTGCGCGGGGATTATTCGGCGAAGCGGACCAGTACCGCATCGGCTTCGACAAACTCGCCTTGTGTGGCGCTGATGCTTTCGATGGTGCCGGCGCGAGGCGCCTTCAAGGCCAGCTCCATCTTCATCGCTTCCATCACCAGCAGTTCCTGGCCTTGCTCGACGTTGTCGCCGGGCGTGGCCTTGACCAGCACGATGCGTCCGGGCATCGGTGCGATCAGCTGGTTGCCGCCGACGGTAGCGGTCAACTCCCACGCGAACGCCGCGGCGCGGGCGAAACTGTAGCGCTGGCCATCGGCGTCGTGCAGCAACACGTGGGCGGCGTCGGTTCGCAGCGGTACGCGGCGCGCTTCGCCGTCAAAGCGCGCGCTCAGGCTGTCGTCGTGCAGGCGCGCGCCGGCGACTTCGCAATCGACTTCGCCGTGGCGCAGCAGGTAGTTGGCGGTGTTGCCGCGCGCCTCGATCTCGAAGCGTTGTTCGCGCCAGGTCAGCGCCACGATGCGCTTGCCGGGGTGACCGATGCGCCAGGCATCGGCACGCGCCCACGGCGAGCAGGGATCGGATGGGGCGCTGGCGACGCGTGATTCGTCGTGCACCAGTGCGGCGGTGGCGGCGGCAAACAGCACGCCGTCGGTCGGCTGCGCCTCGCCGACCAGGAATTCATCGAGGTGCCGGTCCAGGTAGCTCGTGTCGATGCGGCCTTCGACGACCGCCGGATGCCGCGCCAGCCGTTCGAGGAAACCGATGTTCGATTTCGGCCCGACGATCTCGCTGGCGGCGAGCGCCTCGCGCAAGCGCTGCAGTGCCTGCACCCGGTGCACATCCCACACGATAAGCTTGGCGATCATCGGGTCGTAGAAGATCGTGACGGTGTCACCCTCGACCACACCGCCGTCGAGGCGTACATGTGCTGAGGGCGGCGGCAGGCGCAGTGTCCGCAGCTTGCCGGAGCCGGGCAGGAAGTTCTGATCCGGATCTTCCGCATACAGGCGCACTTCGATCGCGTGGCCATGAGCCTGTACCTGATCCTGACGCAGCGGCAATGGTTCGCCGGCGGCGATGCGCAGCTGCCACTCGACCAGGTCCAGCCCCAGGGTCATCTCGGTAACCGGATGCTCGACCTGCAGGCGCGTATTCATCTCCATGAAGAAGAACTCGCCATCCTGCGCCACGATAAACTCGATGGTGCCGGCGCCCACGTAATCGACTGCCCTGGCGGCGGCCACCGCCGCCGCGCCCATGCTCTTGCGACGGGCAGCGTCGAGGAACGGCGAAGGGGTTTCCTCCAGCACTTTCTGGTAGCGGCGCTGCGAGGAGCACTCGCGCTCGTTGAGATGGATCACGTGGCCCTGGGTGTCGCCGAAAATCTGGAACTCGATGTGACGGGGGTGCTCGACGTAGCGCTCCAGGATCATCCGCGCGTCGCCGAAGGAGCTGGTAGCCTCGCGTTGGGCCGACGCCAGTGCCTGCGCAAACTCGTCGGCGCCGCGCACGATGCGCATGCCCTTGCCGCCGCCGCCGGCGGCCGGCTTGAGCATCAGCGGAAAGCCGGTCTTGCCGGCCTGTTCGGCGAGCAAGGCGGCATCCTGGTTCTCGCCGTGATAGCCCGGCACCAGTGGCACGGCATGCTTTTGCATCAGCGCCTTGGCCTCGGCCTTGGAACCCATCGCCTCGATGCTTTCCGGCTTCGGCCCGATGAACGTGATGCCGGCGTCGGTGCAGGCGCGCGCGAAGCCGGTGTTCTCGGACAGGAAGCCGTAACCAGGATGGATCGCCTGGGCACCGGTTTTCTTCGCTACTGCCAGGATGGCGTCGCCACGCAGGTAGGAATCGGCCGGGCGCGGGCCGCCGATCGGCCACGCCTCGTCGGCCAGTCGCACGTGTTGTGCGTCGCGATCGGCCTCGGAGTACACCGCGATGGTGTGGATGCCGAGCCGGCGGCAGGTGCGGATCACGCGACAGGCAATCTCGCCACGGTTGGCTATCAGTACACGTTTGAACATGGCAATCCTTGAAACCGTTTGTACCGATACGTATCGGCTAAACCCAGCAGATCGGGCTGCACGCCCATGTCATTCGCCGCCGCCGACCCAGGCCGGCGCGCGTTTGTCGAGGAAGGCGGTCAGGCCATGCTGGCCTTCCGGTGACACGCGCAGGCGGGCGATCAGCGCGGCGTTGGCGATGTCGATGCGCTCGGCCTGTTCGGCGTCGCTGCCGCCGATGCGCAGCGCCAGTTGCTTCGCTTCGCGCTGGGCCAGCGGGCCGGCCTTGCGCAGCAGATGCAACTGGCGCTCGATCGCTTCGTCCAGCGCGCTGGCAGGTACGGCGGCATGCAGCAAGCCGATCCGTGCGGCGGTGGCGGCATCGAACACTTCGCCGCTGATGAACAGCCGGCGCGCCTCGCGCAGGCCGATCGCGGCGACGACGTAGGGCGAGATCACCGCCGGCACCAGGCCGAGCTTCACTTCAGACAGCGCGAACTTGGCCGTGTCGACACCAAAGGCGATGTCGCAGCACGCGACCAGGCCCACGCCACCACCGTAGGCCGCGCCGTTGACCCGCGCAATGGTGGGCTTGGACAGGAACTGCAGCGTGCGCATGAGTCGGGCCAGGCGCAGTGAATCGTCGCGGTTTTCCTGCTCGCTGGCGCCGGCCATGCCGCGCATCCAGTTCAGATCGGCGCCGGCCGAGAAGCAACTGCCGTTGCCCGAGAGCACCACGGCGCGCACCTCCGGGTCGGCGTCGGCCTGCTGCAAAGCCGCGGTGAGGGCCGCGATCAAGCTGTCATCGAACGCGTTATGGATCTGCGGCCGGTTCAGCGTGAGCCAGGCGACTGCGCCGCGGCGTTCATCGAGGATCGAGTCGGTCATCTGTCGCCTCCGCAAAAGCACTATCATAAGCGTTAGGAGCCTGTCGGACTTATGGAATCGGCTGCAAATCCGCCTGCACGGTCCATATTTCCGCCGCTTCTTGGCTGATAGAACCACTATCGGCCGGCGAATCATCGAAAATCTGTCCTCGCGCAGTCGCATTTTCGCTTTCGATTCCATAAGTCCGGCAGGCTCCTAGCGGGTTCGTGGGTTCTTGCGTGATGCAGGTGGCCGGGTAAAGGGCTACAATGCGAACAGTTCTTGTTTGAGTAGCGCCCGTGCGTCTGTCCGAACTGCCCAGAGGGGCCCCTGCCGTGGTCGAAGGCGTGCACGATGTGCAGGCGGCCGATCCGATCGCGCAACGCCTGCGCGACCTGGGCTTCGTCGAGGGCGAGCCGGTGCGTGTGGTGGCGACAGGCCCGATGGGCGGCGACCCGATCCTGATCCAGATCGGCTTCACCCGCTTCGCCTTGCGCCGCGCCGAGGCGGCGCGGGTGAGCGTGTGTGTCGAGGTAGTGGCATGAGTGCGTCGACCCTGCGCATCGCCCTGGTCGGCAACCCCAATTGCGGCAAGACCGCGCTGTTTAACCAGCTCACCGGCGGTCGGCAGAAGGTGGCGAACTACGCTGGTGTCACGGTGGAGCGCAAGGAGGGCCGCTTCACCGCGCCTTCGGGCCGCGTGCTGCAGATCCTCGACCTGCCGGGTACCTACAGCCTCGAAGCGTCCAGCCTGGACGAACAGATCACGCGTGATGTGTGTGCCGGAAATTTCCCCGGCGAAGCGATGCCGGACCTGATCGTCTGCGTGGCCGACGCCACCAACCTGCGCCTGCACCTGCGCTTCGTGCTGGAGGTCAAGCGCCTCGGCCGGCCGGTGGTGCTGGCGCTGAACATGATGGACACCGCGCGTCAGCGCGGCATCGTCATCGACGTGCTCGAGTTGCAGCGGCGGCTCGGTTTGCCGGTGGTGGAAACGGTGGCGGTGAAGCGCGGCGGTGCGCGCGGCCTGATCGAGCGCGTGGATGGCGAGGTGCCGACGCCGGCGTCGGTGCAAGCGCTGGATGCGGCCAGCCACGCCGACTTGCACGCGCAGGTACGCGAACTGCTTGCCGCCACCGTGAGCATGCCGCGCACCACCGCGGCGCTGGATGACGCGCTGGACCGCTGGGCGCTGCATCCGGTGTTCGGCCTGGCGATTCTTGCCGTGGTGATGTTCCTGGTGTTCCAGGCGGTGTATGCCGCCGGCAAGCCGATGACCGACCTGATCGGCGACGGCTTCGGCTGGCTGGGCGAGCAAGTCGCCGTGATGCTGCCGGCCGGGCCGCTGCACAGCCTGGTTGTCGATGGACTGTTCGGTGGCCTGGGCGCGGTGTTCGGCTTCCTGCCGGTGATCCTGGTGCTGTTCCTGTTCATCCTGACCCTGGAGGAATCGGGCTACCTGCCGCGCGCGGCCTTCCTGCTGGACCGGTTGATGCTGTCGGTGGGCCTGACCGGGCGTTCGTTCATTCCGCTGTTGTCGAGCTTTGCCTGCGCGATCCCCGGCATCATGGGTACGCGCAGCATCCAGGATCCGCGCGATCGCCTGACCACCATCCTGATCGCACCGCTGATGACCTGCTCCGCGCGCTTGCCGGTATATGCCTTGCTGATCGGCGCGTTCATTCCTACGCGCAAGGTGTTCGGCTTGTTCAATCTGCAGGGCGTGGTGCTGTTCTCGCTGTACCTGGCGGGCATCCTCGGTGCGATGGCGGTGGGCTGGGTGATGAAGCACATCCGTCGCGACAAGAGCGAGCATGCGCTGTTGATGGAGCTGCCGTCGTATCGGCTGCCGAAGGTGCGCGATATCGCGATTGGCCTGTACGAGCGCGGTGCGATTTTCATGAAGCGGCTGACCGGGGTGATCCTTGGACTGACCGTGCTGATGTGGTTCATCTCTACCTTCCCGTCGCCGCCGGCTGGCGCGAGCGGCCCGGCGATCAACTACAGCTTCGCCGGTTACATCGGCCGCGGCCTGCAATACATCTTCGGGCCAATCGGCTTCAACTGGCAGATCAGCCTGGCGCTGATCCCGGCGTTCGCTGCACGCGAGACGGCGGTGGCCGCGCTGGCAACGGTGTACCTGGTCGGCGGGCAGGCGACCGGTGGGCTCGGGCATGCACTGGCCGGGCAGATCTCGCTGGCCAGCGCGCTGTCGCTGCTGGTGTGGTTCGCCTATGCGCCGCAGTGCATGTCCACGCTGGCGGTGATCCGTCGCGAAACCCACTCGTGGCGCAATGTGGCGATCTCGTTCGGCTACATGTTCGCGATGGCCTATGCGGCGTCGTTCATCGTCTATCAGATAGCGAGGGCCATGACGTGAGTACGGGCTTGCTGGTGCAATACGTGATCGTCGGGCTGATCGTGCTGGCCAGCGTGTTGATCGTGTTGCGCAAGCTGGCGCCCAAGCTCACCAACCGCTGGTTCGCCGCCGCCTCGATCCATTTCAGCCGACCCGGACGCCCGGCCTGGGTGCGCGCGTTCGGGCGACGCCTGCAACCGAAGGAGGCCAGCGGCAATTGCAGCGACGGTTGCAGCACCTGCGGCGCCTGCGGGCCGAAGCCGTCGGCGAAGGCCAAGGTCGAGCCGATGCCACTGGAATTCCGTCCGCGGCAGTGACGTCGGGCGGGCACTGCCTGCCGACGGGATGTGCAAGGGCGGCAGGCGGGGCGCACTCTATGGCATGACGAGCCCGTTCCGAGGTTACACATAATGAGGTCAGGCACGGACACGAAAAAGCCGGCTTGCGCCGGCTTTTTGTTTCAACCCGGAGTGTGCGACCGGCTTATGCCAGTTCGTGGATCTTCGCGTTGAGGCGGCTCTTGTGGCGGGCAGCCTTGTTCTTGTGGATCAGGCCGCGGGCGGCGTAGCGGTCCATCACCGGCTGCGCGACGGTGAACGCGGCAACGGCCGCTGCCTTGTCCTTGGCCTCAATGGCCTTGACGACCTTTTTCAGGGCGGTGCGGACCATGGAACGTGCGCTGATGTTGCGCAGGCGGCGCTGTTCGGACTGGCGCGCGCGCTTCTTCGCGGACTTGATGTTGGCCAAGGTAGAACTCCGGAATGCAGTGGTGTGGTTGGAAAAAGACGCCAATTATGCGGTCGATTCGCTGCCGCGTCAATCATTCAGCGGGTGATCAACGGCGCTTCCATGGCAGATGCTGGGTGGCGGCAACCGCGCCGTCCGCATTCTGCCACAGCGCGGGCTGTCCCCTGGCCGGCAGCCGCTGTCAAACTATGCCCCGTCCTCGATCAGCGGCCGCCAAGGTAACCAGTCCCCGATGAAGTCTCCCAGCATGTTTCGCGGGCTGCTCTCGTTCAGCAGCATGACGATGGTTTCGCGCGTGCTGGGGCTGGTTCGCGACATGTCGATCAACATCGTGTTCGGCGCTACCGGTGCCACCGATGCGTTCTGGGTGGCGTTTCGCATCCCCAACTTCATGCGCAGGCTGTTTGCCGAGGGGTCGTTCACCACCGCGTTCGTGCCGGTGTTCACCGAGGTCAAGCAAACCGGCACGCACGAAGATCTGCAGCGGCTGATGTCGCGCGTTGCGGGCACCCTCGGTGCGGTGCTGCTGGTGGTCACCGCGCTGGGGCTGATCTTTGCGCCGCAGCTGGCCACCGTGTTCGAGCCTGGCGCACTGGATCAACCGCACAAGTTCGACCTCACGATCGACTTGCTGCGGTTGACCTTCCCGTTCCTGCTGTTCGTCTCGCTGACTGCGCTGGCGTCTGGTGCGCTGAACAGCTTCCATCGCTTTGCGCTGCCGGCGCTGGCGCCGGTGATCCTCAACCTGTGCATGATTGCCGGTGCGTTGTGGCTGGCGCCGCGGCTGCAGGTTCCGATCATGGCGATGGGTTGGGCCGTGCTGCTGGCGGGCGTGCTGCAACTGGCGTTCCTGCTGCCGGCCTTGCACCGGATCGGGCTGCTGGTATGGCCGCGCTGGGGCTGGCGGCAGCCGCAGGTGCGCCGCATCCTGCGACTGATGGTGCCGACCTTGTTCGGTTCGTCGGTGATGCAGGTCAACCTGCTGCTCGATACCGTGATCCTGTCGTTGCTGGTGACCGGCTCGCAAAGCTGGTTCTCGCTGTCGACGCGCTTCCTCGAATTGCCGCTGGGCGTATTCGGGGTGGCGTTGGGCACGGTGATCCTGCCGTCGCTGTCGCGCCATCATGTGGGCACGGATCATGCGGGCTTTTCGCGGGCCCTGGATTGGGGCTTGCGCATCACCTGGCTGATCGCGCTGCCAGCGATGCTGGCGTTGCTGCTGCTGGCCGGGCCGATCGTGGCCACGTTGTTCCAGCATGGGCGCTTCAGCGCGTTCGACACGCATATGTCGACGTTGTCGATCCTCGCGCTGTGCTGCGGTCTGCCCGCGTATGCGCTGGTCAAGGTGTTGCTGCCGGCGTTCTATGCGCGGCAGGACACCAGGACGCCGGTGCGCGCGGGCGTGATCGCGATGGTTGCCAGCATGGCATTCAACGGAGTGTTCATCGTGCTGTTGTTTGAGCTGTGGGCGCCGCCTGCGCTGCAGCAGCAGGGTTGGCTGGAGGGCATGGCCCAGGTGCCGGGCCTGCACCTGGGGCTGGCGATCGCCAGCGCATTGTCCAGCTATGTCAATTTTCTGCTGCTTTGGTACTGGCTGAAACGCGCTGGGGTTTATCAGCGCCAGCCGGGCTGGGCACGACTTTGGTTGCAGCTGATGCTGGCCTGCAGCGTGATGGTCCTGGTGCTGGTTGCCGGTCGCTGGTGGTGGCCGCACTGGTCGGGGATGCCGATCGTCACCCGGGTCTGGCGTCTGGCGGTGCTGGTGCTGGCCGGTGGCCTGAGTTACGTCACCGCGTTGTTTGCCAGCGGCCTGCGGCTGCGCGATCTGCGCGGCAATTGATGGCGGTGCAAGCTGACTTGGGCCGGCCGCTTGCCCGTTATACTTGCGTGATGATGAGACTTTCCAGGGATGTCGCCGGCCCCTGCCTGGCGCCGCGCGGCAGCGTGATCGCGGTCGGCGCGTTCGATGGCCTGCATCGCGGCCACCAGGCCTTGCTGGCACAGGTGGGTGAGCGTGCGCAGGCGCTGCAGTGCAGCCCGATCGTGGTGAGTTTCGAGCCGTTGCCGCGTGCATTCTTCTCGCCCCAGCCGCTGCCGCGCCTGTCCAGCGTGCGCGACAAGCTGCGCGGCTTTGCCGCCGCCGGCATGGAACACGCGCTGCTGCTGCGCTTCAACCGGGCGTTGACCCTGATGTCCGCCGAAGACTTCGTGCGGCGTGTGCTGGTGCAGCGGCTGGCGGCGCGGGAGGTCTGGGTTGGCGGCGATTTCCGCTTCGGCCACAAGCGCGCCGGTGACGTGGCGCTGCTGCGGCGGATGGGCGCGGAGCTGGGCTTCAATGCCTGCACGATGCCGGAGATCCAGTTGCAAGGTGCGCGCGTGTCCGCCAGCCGTGTGCGCGCACTGCTGACCACGGGCGAGTTTGCCGGAGCCACGCCGCTACTCGGGCGGCCCTTCGTGATCGATGGCAAGGTGCAGTTCGGCAACCAGCTCGGCCGCACGCTGGGCTATCCCACGGCAAATATCCATTTGCACAAGCGGGTCAGCCCGGTGCAGGGAATCTTTGCGGTGCGCGTGGGGCTGGGCGAAAGCGCATGCAGCTGGCCTGGTGTGGCCAGCCTGGGCGTGCGCCCGACCGTGAACCAGGTGAGCCAGCCGCTGCTGGAAGTCCACCTGTTCGATTTCCAGGGCGACCTGTACGGTCAGCGTATGGCGGTGGAATTCGTGGCCAAGCTGCGCGACGAACAGAAATTCGTCGGGCTGGAGCAGCTGAAGGCGCAGATGGCGCTGGATGCGGGCATGGCGCGCGAGGTGCTGGGCATGAATCCGCGGCTGACCGACGCGTAGCGCATTGACTCCACGATAGCGCGGTTATTATGATATACGTCGCTCAATGTATATCCATGCAAAGGTGTGCCATGCAGGTTTCCAAGTGGGGCAACAGCCTGGCCATCCGCTTGCCCGCAGCGGTGGTCGAGGCGCTGGAGCTGCGCGAGGGCGACGACGTCGAGGTGCGCGTGGCCGGTGCCCGTGAGTTTGCGCTGAAAAGGACGCGTGGTACGCAGGAGTGGCTGGAACGACTGCGCAAGTTCCGTGGTCGTCTGCCTGCCGGTTTCGTGTTCGAGCGCGATGCCACGCATGAGCGCTAGGGCGTTCATCGACAGCAACATCGTGCTCTATCTGCTGTCGGCAGACGTCACCAAGGCTGATCGTGCCGAAGCGGTGATTGCCGCTGGCGGCGTCGTCAGCGTGCAGGTGTTGAACGAGGTGACCAATGTGGCACGGCGCAAGCTCCGCATGGCCTGGGCCGAAACGGATGAGCTGATCGCCGGGTTGCGCTCGGCCTGTGCGGTCGAGCCGTTGACGCTCCAGACTCACGATACCGGTCGGCGTCTGGCCGCGCGTTATGGTTTGTCGGTCTATGCCGCGATGATTGCATCGGCCGCCCTGCTGGCCGGTTGCGACCGCCTTTTTTCCGAAGATATGCAGCACGGTCTGTTGCTCGATCGGCAACTTCGCGTGTGCAACCCATTCATTGCCCCGTCCTGATCGGCTATTTTGTGCTGCTTTCCCGTCATGACGCCTCGTACGGTCAGAGCGACCGACGCTGCCGCCCACATATCGCCTGAAGACCACCTCACTGATGACCCACGACTACAAGAGTACGATCAACCTGCCGCAGACGGCATTCCCGATGCGCGGCGACTTGCCGAAGCGCGAGCCGGCGTGGCTGGCCGAATGGGAGCGGCTGGATCGTTACGCACAGATCCAGCGCAAAACCGCCGGACGCGACAAGGTGTTCGTATTGCATGACGGCCCGCCGTACGCCAATGGCGCGATCCATATCGGCCATGCGGTCAACAAGATCCTCAAGGACGTCACGGTCAAGTCGAAGCTGTTGTCGGGTTATCGCGCACCGTACGTGCCGGGCTGGGATTGTCACGGTCTGCCGATCGAGATCGCGGTGGAGAAGAAATTCGGTAAGCCGGGCGACAGGCTCGATGCCGCGCAGTTCCGCCAGAAGTGCCGCGAATATGCCGTCGAACAGGTCGACATCCAGCGCAACGGCTTCAAGCGTCTGGGCGTGCTCGGCGACTGGCAGAAGCCATATCGCACCATGGATTTCAGCTACGAGGCCGACATGCTGCGTGCGCTGGCGCGGGTCGTGGCCAATGGTCATGTGATGCGTGGCGCCAAGCCGGTGTACTGGTGCTTCGATTGTGCGTCTGCACTGGCGGAGGCGGAGATCGAATACGGCAACAAGGTCTCGCCGGCGGTCGACGTGGCCTATGACGCCGTCGACGCCAGGGCGCTGGCCGCGAAGTTCGGCGTGGATGCGGGCGATGCCATCGTCGCGATACCGATCTGGACCACCACGCCATGGACCCTGCCGGAAAGCCAGGCGGTGGCGCTGGGACCGGATCTGGAATACGCGCTGATCGAAGGCCCGGCGCGCGACGGTCGGCGCGTGCTGCTGGTGGTGGCTGCTGCGCTGGTGGAGCCGGTGCGCGCACGCTACTCCCTTCTCCCGCCAGCGGGGGGCGCAATTGATTCCCTTCCCCCGCAAGCGGGGGAAGGTGCCCAACGGGCGGATGGGGGCGCCCCGGTCCTGGGTCATGCCCTCGGCCAGACGCTGGAACACACCCGCCTGCGCCACCCCTTCTACGAGCGCGAAGTACCCGTAATCCTGGGCGACCACGTTTCTGCCGAAGACGGCACCGGCGCGGTGCACACCGCTCCCGACCACGGCATCGAGGACTTCGTGGTGGGCAACCAGTACGGCATCGGCTTACTCAACTATGTCGGCCCGCGCGGTGCCTATCGCGCCGATACGCCCGCTGCCGCTGGCACCGAGCTCGGCAACATGCACATCTGGAAGGCCAACGAGGTGTTGGTGCAAGTGCTGCGCGAGCGCGGCGTGTTGCTGGCCTTCGCGAAGATCGAACACAGCTATCCGAACTGCTGGCGCCACAAGACGCCGGTGATCTACCGCACCACGCCGCAATGGTTCATCTCGATGGAGCAGGCCGACCTGCGCAAGACGGCGCTGGCCTCGATCAAGAATGTACGTTGGGTGCCAGGCTGGGGCGAGGAACGCATCGCTGGCATGGTCGCCGACCGCCCCGACTGGTGCATCTCGCGCCAGCGTACCTGGGGTGTGCCGATCGCGCTGTTCGTGCACAGGACCACGCAGGAGCCGCATCCCGATTCGGTCGCGCTGCTTGAGCAGGTGGCGAAGAGAGTGGAGCAGGGCGGCATCGACGCCTGGTTCACGCTGGATCCGGCCGAGTTGCTGGGCGACCAGGCTGACGCTTACGAGAAAGTCACCGACGTGCTGGACGTTTGGTTCGATTCGGGCGTAACGCATTACGCGGTGATCGGCCAGCGCCCGGAGCTGCAGCGGGGCAATGCGTCGGCGTACAAGGTGATGTACCTGGAAGGCTCCGACCAGCATCGCGGCTGGTTCCAGTCCTCGTTGCTTACCTCGGCCGCGATTTTTGGCCGGGCACCGTATGACGACGTGCTCACCCACGGCTTCGCGGTGGATGCGCACGGGCGCAAGATGTCCAAGTCGCTGGGCAACGTGGTGGCGCCGCAGAAGGTGATGGACACGCTCGGCGCCGACGTGCTGCGACTGTGGGTGGCCTCGGCGGACTACCGCAACGAGATGACCGTCTCCGACGAGATTCTCAAGCGAGTCTCCGACACCTATCGGCGCATCCGCAACACCGCAAAGTTCCTGCTCGGCAACCTGGACGGTTTCGATCCGGCTACGCACCTGTTGCGGGTCGAAGACAGCTTGTTGCTCGATCAGTGGGCGGTGCAACAGGCGTACGACGTGCAGCAGGCGGTCGTGGCAGCCTACGAACGTTATGACTTCCCGGAAGTGGTGGCGCGCATCCAGAACTTCTGCACCAACGAGATGGGCGCCTTGTACCTGGATATCACCAAGGACCGGCTCTACACCATGCCGGCCGACAGCCATGGCCGGTGCAGCGCGCAAAGTGCGATGTACCGCATCGCCGAGGCGCTGGTGCGCTGGCTGGCCCCGGTGCTGAGCTTCACCGCCGAGGAAATCTGGCAGGCGATGCCGGGCGAACGCGGCGACAGCGTGCTGTTCGAGACCTGGTACGACGGCCTGGTTGCGTGCCAGGGTCTGCCCGAGCAGCGCCGCTACTGGGCCGACTTGCTGGCCATTCGCGATACCGCCTCGCGCGTGCTTGAGGGCATGCGCAAGGCCGGGCAGATCGGTGCGGCGCTGGAGGCCAAGCTGGTCATCCGTGCCGATGCCGCGTTGCAGGCACGTTATGCCGAAAGCGCCGACGAACTGCGCTTCTTCTTCATCACCTCTGAGCTGGAGGTGGCGCCACTGACGCCGCGTCCTGATGATGCAGCCAGGGTTGAGCTGGGGGGCGCCGAGGCCTGGGTCTGCGCCAGTGTCAGCGAAGCTGCCAAATGCGTGCGTTGCTGGCATCGACGTGATGATGTCGGCAGCCACGCTGAGCATCCCGAGCTGTGCGCTCGCTGCGTCGGCAATGTCGAGGGGCCCGGCGAAGATCGTCGCTGGTTCTGATTTGAAGAGCGACCCCCATCCGGCCTGTCGGCCACCTTCCCCCGCTCACGGGGGAAGGGAATTCACCCAAGCTTGCCGTGTATGCCTTCCCCCGCCTGCGGGGGAAGGTGCCCGCAGGGCGGATGGGGGGCACGCTCCACGGCCCGCAATAACTGACAACCCCGCCCACGAGAACACATCCATGACGTCCAAACTCAACGCGCTCACCTGGCTATGGCTCTCCGTCGTCGTCATCGCGCTCGACCAGCTCAGCAAGTGGTGGGCAGTGCACGCGCTGCAACCGATGGGCGTGCCGCATCCGGTCATTCCCGGTTTCCTGAACTGGACGCTGACGTTCAACGTCGGCGCTGCGTTCAGTTTCCTGGCCGGTGGCTCCGGTTGGCAGCGCTGGTTCTTCGTCGTGCTCGCGGTACTGATCAGCGCGGTGCTGGTGGTGTGGCTGGGCCGCACGCCGCGGCGCGATTGGCGCACGGCGCTGCCGTTGGCCCTCATCATCGGTGGTGCCCTCGGCAACCTGATCGATCGTCTGCATGCCGCGCAGGTCACGGACTTCATCCAGGTGTACTTTCGCCAGTGGAGCTACCCGGTGTTCAACCTCGCCGATTGCGGCATCACGGTGGGCGCCGTGATGCTGATCGCGTTCGGGCTGTTCGCAGGCAAACCCGGCGACCACGTGCGATAATCACTGCCCTTGTAATCACTGCCTTTTGTAGGAGCCCGCTAGCGGGCTCCTACGGAAATCCCGAAGTCGAGGCCGTCTTGGACATCCTGCTTGCCAACCCCCGCGGTTTCTGTGCCGGCGTCGATCGCGCCATCGCGATCGTCGAGCGTGCGCTGGAATCCTACGGCGCGCCGATCTACGTGCGCCATGAAGTGGTGCACAACCGCTACGTGGTCGACAAGCTGCGCGCCGACGGTGCGGTGTTCGTCGAGGAACTGCACGAGGTGCCGGATGGCGCCACGGTGATCTTCAGCGCGCACGGCGTGTCGCAGGCGGTGCGCGAAGAAGCCGGGCAGCGGCAGCTGAAAGTATTCGACGCCACCTGCCCGTTGGTGACCAAGGTGCACATGGAAGTGGCGCGGCTGGGCCGGATCGGGCGCAGCGTGGTACTGATCGGCCACGCCGGCCACCCGGAGGTCGAGGGCACCATGGGGCAGTGGAATCCAGCCAACCCGGGCGAGATCCTATTGGTCGAGTCGTTGGAGTCGGTTGTGCAGCTTGCTCCGAAGTCTCCCGATCGGCTGTCCTATGTCACCCAGACCACGCTGTCGGTGGACGACACCAAGGCGGTCATCGAAGCACTGCGCGCGAAGTTTCCGGGTATCGAAGGGCCGCGCAAGGACGATATCTGCTATGCCACGCAGAACCGCCAGGACGCCGTGCGCCGACTCGCCGATGCGGTCGATCTGATGCTGGTGGTCGGTTCGATAAACAGCTCCAATTCCAACCGCCTGCGCGAACTGGCCGAGAAGCAGGGCGTGCGCTCGTTCCTGATCGACGGCGCCGAACATATCGAGCGCAGCTGGCTTGAGGGGGTCAACCGGATCGGCCTGACTGCCGGTGCATCCGCACCCGACAAGCTGGTGCGCGACGTGATCGCCCGTCTGCAGTCGTGGGGCGCCGGCGAGGTACGCGAACTGGATGGCGAGCCGGAAAACATCACCTTTGCCCTGCCAAAAGAACTGCGGGTGCTTGGCGTAGCCGGTTCGGCGAGTTTCTGAAGCGAAGCAAGTGAGCTTGCGCCACCGCGGCACGCACCGTAGAATCCTCGGCTCTTTGCCGGAATAGCTCAGTTGGTAGAGCGGCGCATTCGTAATGCGTAGGTCG
>SCRO01000068.1 GCA_004298505.1 Rhodanobacter sp. | reverse complement strand
ATGCTTGAACTCGCTCCCGTGGCCGATCCGCTGAATTCGACAATCGGAGCCGACACGCGCCTGACAAGGACGTTGCCGCTGTCGGTCGAAGGCCTTGACTACCGGGCCGGCGGACGGGACCTGCTGACCGGGGTCTCCTTTGTCGTACGCGCTGGCTCGTTCAACATCATTCTCGGACCCAACGGGGCGGGCAAGAGTCTGCTGCTGCGGCTGTGCCATGGGTTGTTGCGCCCATGCAGCGGTCGCGTCGCGTGGCACGGGCTGACGCCAGCACAGGCGCGCGTTCATCACGCGATGGTCTTCCAGCATCCGATACTGCTGCGCCGCACGGTCGCCGCGAACGTGGAATATCCGATGGCGGTCCGACACCTGCCGCGGGTCGAGCGCCGTCACCTGCTGCAGGAAGCGCTGGAAGCGACCAACCTGAAGCACCTGGCGCGGTCGCCGGCGACCCGGCTGTCCGGGGGTGAACAGCAGCGGGTGGCCATCGCGCGCGCCTGGGTATTGCGGCCTGAAGTGTTGTTGCTGGATGAGCCCACGGCGAACCTGGACCCGCGTTCCACGCTCGCGGTCGAAAACCTGATCGCTGCCATGCACCAGCGCGGCACCACCGTGATCATGGCGACCCACGATCTTGCGCAGGCCCGCCGCCATGCCGGGCGCGTGCTGTTCCTCAATCGTGGGCGGTTGATCGAAGATGCCCCTGCGCAGCGCTTTTTTGCCCGGCCGGGGAGCCGGGATGCGCAAGCGTTTCTGGAAGGAAAGCTGTTGGCCTGAAAACCCGAGAGGAGAAACCTGTCATGTTCAACAAGCGAGTCACCGGTTTGCTCGTTGCCGCCGCCACCGTCGTGCTGGGTTTCGTCGCCCTGCCGGCTTCGGCGGCAGGTGATCCATCATTCATCCTTGCATCGACCACGTCCACCCAGAATTCCGGGCTGTTCGAGTACCTGTTGCCCAAGTTCACGCACGACACCGGTATTGACGTGCACGTGGTCGCGGTTGGGACCGGCGCGGCACTGGACATGGGCAAGCGCTGTGACGCCGACGGCCTGCTGGTACACGCCAAGCCGGCGGAGCTGAAGTACGTCGCTGCGGGCTACGGTGTCGACCGTCACGATGTGATGTACAACGATTTTGTGATCGTGGGGCCGGCATCCGATCCGGCGCGCGTTGCCGGCAGCAAGGATGTCACCAAGGCGCTGGCCAGGATTTATCACGACAAGGCAATCTTCCTGTCGCGCGGCGACGACAGCGGCACCAACAAGAAGGAGCTGAACCTGTGGAAGCAGGCAAACCTCGACCCGTCATCCGCGAGCGGCCAGTGGTACCGCGAGACGGGATCCGGCATGGGGCCGACCCTTAATTCCGCCCGCGGCATGGACGGCTATACCCTGACCGACCGCGCGACGTGGATAAGCTTCAAGAACAAGGGTGACCTGAAAATCCTGGTACAGGGCGACCCGCGCCTGTTCAATCAGTACGGGGTCATGATGGTGAGCCCGAAACGTTGCCCGAGGGCCAAGGTCGACCTGGCACGCAAGTTCGCGGACTGGCTATTGTCGCCACACGGCCAGGAGATCATCGCGTCGTACCGGCTCGGCGGGAAGCAGCTTTTCCATCCGAATGCGCAGCAGCCGAATGCAAAGCAGTAGCGGACGTCGTGGTTCCCGCCGTTCCAACCGACAAGCGTGGACACCGCGCTGGATGGAGCGGCGCAGGCCGCGACAACCAAAGTCCGACCAACTCCTAGCAACCGTTGTAAACGACCTGCCCGAGCGCGGTGATGTCGTAGCCACCCAACGCTCGCGCCTTTTCGGCGAAGCTAGGTGTGCGCGCGTAGCTGAGCAGCACCTGCAGCGGCGGCTCGAAATAGTCGTGACGTTTCAGCAGCAGGTCGTAGCGTTCGCGATGCAGCGGTATGAAATCGAGGCGATACTGGTGCGCCACGGCGGCGATGCCCAGCGCGGTATCGGCAACCCCGTCTGCGACCGCGAGGGCCGCATCGCTTTCGTTGCGCGCCGGTCTCGCCACGCGGTTGAGCGTTTCCAACGGGATGCTAAGCGTAGCCAGCAGGTGCGTGAGCAAGAGGTGACTGCCAGCCGATTGTTGGCGGTCGATCAGGCGAACCTGACGCTCCGCGACATCGGCCAATGACTCGACGTGCAGTGGATTGCCGGCCGCAACGATGAGTCCCTGGTCGCGCCACGCCCATTGCAGCACGACCATTTCCGAACGACCGGGGTTTTGGTCGATCAGATGCACGTTGTAGCTGCCATTATCGGCGTTGATGACGTGCACGCCGCAGGCACGCACCTGATGGTCCAGTATGCGCCGTACGCCATCCAGGCTGCCATCGAACAGCGTGGCCAGTTCGCTGCCAGACTCGCGTACCGCCCATTCCAGCAGCGGATCGTGGCTGCCGCCGATCACCGGCGGTGCCTCGGGTCGTACGGCGTGTCCGGAGAATTCGGTGTTGCGCAGCAGCCACAGGTCGATCATCGCCCGCGGAAACAGCCACTTGCCGGTGACGCGCGTGCATGGGATGCGTTGGGTGGCCACGAGGTCATAGACCTTGCGTTCCTTGATCCGGAGGTAATCGGCGACTTCGCTGGTGGTCATCAGATCGCGCATGCGTCATCCCTTGGTGTGCCCGGATGATCAGCAGGTCACTTTCCGATCATCACGCTGCATGCCTTGATGATAGTGAAGGCTTTGCCTGACAGTAACGCTGCGAGCGCTGAGTTTCATTTGGAGTCCACCTGCAGATTTGTTTTATGCAGGTTTGTTTGTGGTACTGCCATTGTCGAAGCGTCCGGATCTCACCTGCATCCTACCGCAATGACCGCAGGAGCACTGCTACCTGCAATCGTGGTGCAAGCCAAGGTGGACCGAGTGCGCTGGATGCAGATTGTGTCTCT
>SCRO01000067.1 GCA_004298505.1 Rhodanobacter sp. | reverse complement strand
CCATGTCATGGACCACTGCCAGAGCGAGTGACTCGAACCATTGGCGCCAGGCGTAGGGTCGGGTGCTGAGCTGCAGCAGGGGCAACGAAGCTAGTTCGGTGGGTTTGCAGCGCCGGCGTGGGGCGATCAGCGTCGGGCTGGCGACCGCCAGCAGATGTTCACGCATCAACAGCCGGGCCTCGGTGCCGGGCCAGTCACCGTCACCGGCGTGAATAGTGGCATCCAGCCCCGCCTCCTTGAAAAGAAACGGGCGGGTGCGGGGCGTCAGGTGCACGGTCACACCGGGGCAGATGCGCTGAAAACCGGACAGGCGCGGCAGCAGCCAGCGCGAAGCAAAAGTCGGCACCACACCCAGTTCCAACGTGCGTCCGGCGTCGCCGTGGGTCATCAGCTCCAGCGTGTCGCGCTCCACTTCGTCGAGCCGTGCGCGCACGCTGCGGCTGTAGTTCTCTCCGGCTTCAGTCAGCACCACGCCGCGTGCGGACCGGCGAAACAGCTTGACGCTCAGGAAGTCTTCCAGTGCGCCGATCTGCCGGCACACCGCACTTTGGGTCACGGCCAATTCGCTGGCGGCCCGCGTGAAGCTCTGGTGCCTGGCGGCCGATTCAAATGCAGCCAAGGCGGCGGTAGAAGGGATCTTGCGGCGCATACGCTCTTTCGAAGAATCCGAGTGTGAAGTGAGTCCGGAGTTCCATTTTCGCACTTATACGTGCGAAAAAATCGTTTGCGCCATGTCTCAAGAAATTTTACAGTCAGCCATTACGTTAACCCCTCTTTCAGCAGCAGTGAAGATCAGCCTTGGGTTTCACGGTGCGCTGACCTAATGGAGTCCGTCGTGAGTTTTTCGAATGTGAAAGCCAGTTTTCAGTGGGATGATGCCCTTTTGATCGAGCAGCAGCTCAGCGCCGAAGAGCGCATGGTCCGGGACAGCGCACGTGCCTACTGCCAGGACCGCCTCGCCCCGCGGGTACTGGAAGCATTTCGTCACGAGAAGACCGACTCCGCCATCTTTCGGGAAATGGGTGAGTTGGGCCTGCTGGGCCCGACCATCTCTGAGGCCTACGGCGGCGCCGGTCTGAACTATGTGTGCTACGGCTTGGTGGCGCGTGAAGTCGAACGCGTGGACTCCGGCTACCGCTCGATGATGAGCGTGCAAAGCTCGTTGGTCATGGTGCCGATCAACGAATTCGGCAATGAAGCCACCAAGCAAAAGTACCTGCCCAAGCTGGCCAGCGGTCAATGGATCGGCTGCTTTGGCTTGACGGAGCCCGATCACGGCTCCGATCCCGGCAGCATGATCACCCGGGCCCGCAAGGTCGATGGTGGTTACAGTCTTTCCGGTGCCAAGATGTGGATCACGAACAGCCCGGTCGCCGACGTGTTTGTGGTGTGGGCCAAGGATGATGAAGGTTCTATTCGTGGCTTCGTGCTCGAAAAAGGCTGGAAGGGTCTGAGTGCCCCGGCGATCCACGGCAAGGTGGGGCTGCGTACATCCATCACCGGCGAAATCGTGATCGACAATGTGTTCTGTCCTGAAGAAAACGCCTTCCCCGAAGTGCGCGGACTGAAAGGCCCGTTCACCTGCCTGAACAGTGCGCGCTACGGCATCGCCTGGGGCGCGCTGGGCGCAGCTGAAGACTGCTTCCACCGGGCCCGCCAGTACGTGCTGGATCGCAAGCAGTTCGGCCGGCCGCTGGCAGCCAATCAGCTGATCCAGAAGAAACTCGCCGACATGCTGACCGACATCACGCTCGCTCTGCAAGGCTGTCTGCGCCTGGGGCGCATAAAGGACGAAGGCACGGCGGCGGTCGAGATCACCTCGATCATGAAGCGCAATAGCTGTGGCAAGAGCCTGGACATTGCCCGCATGGCGCGTGACATGATGGGCGGCAATGGTATCTCCGACGAGTTCGGGGTGGCCCGCCACCTCGTGAACCTGGAGGTGGTCAACACCTACGAGGGCACACATGACGTGCATGCGCTGATCCTTGGTCGCGCCATCACCGGCATTGCGGCCTTCGCCAACTGACGTGATGAGCTTAGCAGAGACTCGCCCTGCGCCGCTGACCGGCGTGCGCGTGCTGGACCTTTCGCGCGTGCTGGCCGGGCCGTGGGCTGGCCAAATACTGGCAGACCTGGGCGCCGACGTGGTCAAGGTTGAACGCCCCGGCGCCGGTGACGACACGCGCGCCTGGGGACCTCCGTATTTGAAGGATGAGGCTGGCCACAACACCAGCGAAGCTGCCTATTTTCTGTGCGCCAACCGCAACAAGCGCTCCATCACCATCGACATGGCGCGAACGGAAGGCCAGGCCCTGGTTCGGCAACTGGCCCAGCAAGCCGACGTGCTGCTTGAAAACTTCAAGCTCGATGGCCTCAAGCAGTATGGGTTGGACTATGAGAGCCTCTCGGCCCTCAACCCCCGGCTGGTCTATTGTTCGATCACCGGCTTTGGCCAGACCGGTCCCTATGCGCCGCGCGCCGGCTACGATTTCCTGATTCAGGGCATGGGCGGCCTGATGAGCGTGACAGGCCGCGCCGATGGTGAAGAAGGCGCGGGTCCGCAAAAAGTGGGCGTGGCGCTCACCGATATCATGACCGGGCTGTACGCCACGATTGCCGTGCAAGCGGCTCTGGCCGAACGCGAAAAGTCGGGCTGCGGCCAGCATATCGACCTGGCACTGCTGGACGTGCAGATTGCCTGCCTGGCTAATCAGGCCTCCAATTTCCTCGCCGGGAA
>SCRO01000066.1 GCA_004298505.1 Rhodanobacter sp. | reverse complement strand
ACGGCGAAGCACTCAGCGGGACGATGTTCCAACAGATCGGCGGCACCAGTCAGAACCACCGATCAAGCCACTGCAGAAGCCGGCTCAGCATCTAGCAAAACGATGTTCTACAGGAGAAGACGATGAACGAATTTCGCCTCAACGATGAAATGTTCGCAGCGATGAAGGCGCACCGGGACGCATACGTCACGGCCAACCCGAAACGGTGCCGCACGGAGCGCACGGCCGAACGCCACTGGCGCGAACGGCTGACGAGCGCATGGCTCAACGATTGGAGCGAGCAGTGGGGATTGCTGCGGACTGTACGCAACACCGTGGGCATCCAAGAGGCATTCGACCAGTTCGACACCATGCGCAAGGCCAACGCCGCCAAGGAGGTAACGCTATGAACTCGCTTTCCGCCACCTATTCCCCCGACGACAACAAGCTGCGCCTGTATGCCAGCACGCGACTGGACGCCGAGACGTACCAGCGTGTCCGCGCGGCCGGGTTCAAGTGGGCACCCAAGCAAGAACTGTTTGTTGCGCCGATGTGGACGCCGGCGCGTGAAGACCTGTTGCTTGAGCTGGCCGGCGAGATCGAGGACGAAGATTCGAGCCTGCTGCAGCGCGCCGAGGAACGCGCCGAGCGGTTCGATGACTACCAGGGCAAGCGCCGCAGCGAGGCGACGCAGGCGAGCGCAACCGCCGACGAAATCAGCCAGGCATTCCACATGGGGCAGCCGATCCTTGTCGGCCACCATAGCGAGAAGCGGGCGCGACGCGACGCCGAGCGCATCGAGAACAACATGCGGCGCGCGGTTCGCTTGTGGGACACCGCCGACTATTGGGAGCACCGCGCAGCGGGTGCAGTGGCTCACGCGAAGTACAAAGAACGCCCCGACGTGCGCGCCCGTCGCATCCGCCAGATCGAGGCCGACCAGCGCAAGCGCGAGCGCACCAAGGCCGACAGCGAAAAGGCCATCAAGGCGTGGAGCGTGGACGGCCTCACGATGGAGAAGGCCAAGGCCATCGCCAACTTCGACCACGTTTCCAAATCCTTCTCCCTGGCCGAGTTCCCGCGCGAGGAACCCGCGTCGCAGTACGAAGGCCCCATGTCCCTTTGGTCAGCGCTGGACGGTGGCGTTATCAACGCCGAGCAGGCCCGCGAGATTTCGTTGCGCGTGCATCGTCGCAGCATCGCATGGGCCGAGCGGTGGATTGCCCACTACACCAACCGGCTGGCCTACGAACGCGCCATGCTCGCCGACCAAGGCGGCATCGTGGCCGACCGTACCAAGCCCGAGAAGGGCGGTGCAGTGCGTTGCCTGTTCGCGCCGGGATTCGGGCGCGGCTGGGCATACATCGTGCGCGTGAACAAGGTCAGCGTGACGATCCTGCACAACTACGGCAACGGGGGGCGTAATTTCCGCCAGCTTGTGCCGCTCGATGACATCAAAGCCGTGATGACGGCCGACCAGGTGACCGAGGCACGCGCGGCGGGCCGACTGGTGGAGACAGAGGACGGCACCGGATTTTTCCTGCAGGAAGGCCCGGCAACCACCAAACAAGATTCGACCGCTGTCGCCGGCGATACCGGCACCGCTACCACCACGGGAAAGGAGACAGCGGCCCCCGCTGTCTCCACCGAGGAAACCGAGGCGCGAATGAAGGTTGACGCGATGCGCGAGCAGTTGCGTCAAGGCGTGCGCGTCGAAGTCGCGCCGATGCTTTACCCCACCCCGGCCGAGCTGGCCGACCGCATGGCGGAGCTGGCCGGCGTGACGGATGGCATGAAGGTGCTCGAACCAAGCGCCGGAACGGGCGTTCTGATCGACGCCGTAAAGCGCGCTGCACCAGGTGCAGCCATTACGGCGGTCGAGTGGGATGCGCGCCTAGCCGCTCGCTTGCGCGAGCTGGGGCACTCCACCGCACAAGGTGATTTCCTGACGTGGGCACCGCCCGCCGGCGGGTTCGACTGCATCGTGATGAATCCGCCTTTCGACAAGGGCAGCGACATGACCCACATCCTGCGCGCTCGCGACATGCTCAAGCCGGGCGGCGTGCTGGTGGCCATCTGCGCCAATGGCCCGCGCCAGAACGAGCGCTTACAGCCGCTGGCCGTTCATTGGGAGGCGTTGCCAGCAGGCACGTTCAAGCACGCGGGCACGAACGTAAACACCGCTCTCCTGGTGATGCACGCGCCCTGACGGGCGATCACCGTCGACGCCCGCAAGGATGCGGACGCCGGCGGGCCGACCACGGCCGTCCTGCCCGTAGTCGGCGACCCGTTGCGCCCGTGTCCACCGGGCGCGTGCAGGGCTTCGCCACTGCCTCATGGCGCGCATGTCCGATGCCGTGGCGGTGGCGTCGCCTAGTGACCTTTCGCCATCGCTGGACGGTAGGCCGGGTGCGCAGCCCGGCAAGGGTTCGCTTCGCCGGAATCCTCACCCGGTCGCCTTCGGCGCTGCGGCTTCCGGTTCCGCCCTTGCCCGTCTGCTTCATCACCCGGCCGACCTACGCGATTCACGGCGAAAGGCACTCAGCGAAGCGACGCACCACCCACCAAGGAGACTGACATGCACACCGACTACAAGCACCATAAAGCATTCAAGCCGGCTCAGGCATCTAGCGATGCGACGGGGTGCAGGAGCCTGCGAGCATTAAGCGCCGCGACATACAACGCGCCGACCAAGATGCTATATTTTGGCGCAAGCGTCGAGGCCGATAGCGGCCGGGAGGGCTTCAGCATGAAGACCATCATCCAAGCCTTGCTCAACGTCGGCATGTTTGCCGGTGTCGTGATCGGCTGGCTGCAATTCATCCTCCTGACGCTCTTTTCCCTTGCTGTCCTTACGCTGGGCGGCATCCTGATCTACCAAGCGTTGTAAGGAACCGTCATGGCTCGGAAGACACGCGAAACCACGACGGAATTGAGCGCGGTCGCGGCGGCACTGCCGCCGCTGATCGCGGCCGCTGATGCCCGGCGCAAGGCCATCACGGCGCGCATGGCAAAGCTGGAAAGAGCTGGATTGATCTATGCCACGGAGCATTGGCGGCGGGACGGCAAGAGCGGCAAACCAGCCTACTTGTACCTCCTGCATCCGTCGCATGCTGGCGAGGCGCGCAAGCGCGAATACGTCGGCCTCGATGCGAAGAAGATCAAGCTTGCACGCGATGGCATCCAGCGAGCGAAAGAGTTCGACGAGCTGACCTCGCAGCACCAACACCTGCAGTTGCAGTTGAGTGAGGCGTTCGACACCTTGCAGCGCGCGTATCGGCTGCTCAATCAGCAGTGGTGACACCAGGCGCCGGCGATCGCGCCGGATCTGTCACCATCCCAAAACCGGAAGTCACACACAAGGAGATGTACCCATGCTCATTCTCTCGCGCCGTCCCGGCGAATCCATCATCGTCGGCGAGGACATTACGGTTACCGTCCTTGGCGTCAAAGGCAACCAGGTCAGGATCGGCATTGCCGCCCCGTCGACCGTGGAAGTCCACCGCGAAGAGATTTACCAGCGTATCCACGAAAGCGAGCCGCGCCGGCCGGTGCAACACCGCCGCTGATGATGGTGACAGCAACGAGCTGGCCAGGTCGCCGCGGTGTCACCACGACCGCCCTGCCCTGCAGCTTCTTCCCCGCCAACCTGCAGCCGCGAACGCGGCTGCCCTTCCCGAAGTCCTCGC
>SCRO01000065.1 GCA_004298505.1 Rhodanobacter sp. | reverse complement strand
TGGAGGGTACCGGTGGCTGGTCGGAGTGGACGATCTGCGAGGACGCCGAGCTGGGCCTGCGCCTGATGCATGCCGGCTACGATCTGATCTATGTCGACGAGTTGATGGGCAAGGGCCTGACCCCGGCCGATTTCAAGGCGTACAAGAGCCAGCGTTATCGTTGGGCGTTCGGCGCGATGCAGATCCTCAAGGGCCGCTGGAGCTGGATGGTCCAGCCCGGCCCGTTGTCGGCCGGCCAGCGCTTCCACTTCCTCACCGGCTGGTTCAGCTGGTTCGCCGATGCACTGCAGCTGATCTTCACCTTGATGGCGCTGTACTGGACCGCCGGCATGATCGCCTTTCCGCACTATTTCAGCCTGCCGATGCAATTGTTCCTGATCCCGGTGATCGGCTTCTTCTTCGCCAAGGCGATCTTCGGCATCGTGCTGTATCGCGCGCGCGTGCCGTGTGGCTGGCGCGACACCCTGATGGCCTCGCTGGCGAGCATGAGCCTGTCGCATGCGATCGCCCGCGGCATCCTGCACGGGCTGACGCGCAAGAAGACCTCGTTCGTGGTCACCGCCAAGAGCCGGCGGCTCGGCGGCAGCAACTTCGCCGCGTTCGCACCGGCACGCGAGGAATTGCTGATGGCGGTGGCGCTGCTGCTGTGCATCGTCGGCATGGCCGAGGCGTTCGGCACGCGCTACATCGAAGGCACGATGTGGATGATCATCCTGGCTGCGCAATCGATTCCGTATCTGTCGGCCGTGGCCGGCGCCTGGATCGCGCACCGCGCGGGCAACAAGGCGGGCTGACGCCGACCGCACGCGCAGGAGCCTGCTTGCAGGCGATGCTCTTGATGTCGGGCATTCAGAGCAAACGCATCGCCCGATCTGCACTTGACGCCATGGCTGGATTTGCTCGTCAACGCATGGAATCGGGCCCTGCGGCATCAAGCGCTCTAAGCGATTCCGGGGAGGCAAGTAGTGCTCACGGGTCATTGACCGCGCTACGTCAAACTTGATCAACGTGACGAGATGTACTTCTCGCGCCGGATCTGCCGCACCGGCAGGCCGAACTCCTGCAGCATGGCGTACGCGGCGTCGACCATGTTTGGGTTGCCGCACAGGTAGGCAATATCGCGCTCGGCGCTGGGCTTGAGTTCGGCCAGCACATTCTGCACGTGACCGCTGCGGTCGGTGGGGCGCGGCACGGTGCGCGCCTGGCGGCTGAGGCAGCCGTGAAAAATGAAACCGGGATGGGTCTGTGCGAACGCCTCGAACTGCTCGCCGTAGAGCAACTCGGCTTCGTTGCGTGCGCCGTACAACAGCACCACCTCGCGATCACCGCTGGCCAGCCGCTTCTCGATCTGCGGCAACATCGCGCGATAAGGCGTCACGCCGGTACCGGTGGCCAGCAGCAGGTAGCGCGGCTGGGTGTCGGCCTCCTGCAGGCAGAAGCGGCCGTACGGGCCGCTGGCGTCGATGACGCCGCCCACCGGCAGCTCGCCGAGCAGTCGGGTGGCGGCGCCACCTTCCACATAGCTCACTGCGATCTCGATGCGTCCGGCTTCCACGGGTGCGCCCGGACGACCGCCGTCGCCCAGGGTGGCCACGGAATAGCTGCGCTTGGTGGCGACGCCGTCGTCGTAATGAAAGTGCACCTGCAGGAACTGGCCGGGCTGGAACGCGAGCGGCTGGCCATCGACGCGTTCGAACGCCAGGTGACGTACCGTCGGGGCGAGCATGTGGCTGTCGACGAGACGGAGCTGGAAGTGAGCGGCCATGGGGTTTCCGAAACGGTGTGTGCGGCGGGCGAACCCGGACGGCAGAGGTCAGCCCCGTATAATAAGGGGCTTGACCCCTCCGGCGCAGCTTAATGTCCGCAGCACACACTGATTCGCCCCCCGCGCTGGTCGTCGACAACCTGCGCAAGACCTACCGCAATGGCGTCGAGGCGCTCAAGGGCGTCAGTCTGACGGTGCAGCCGGGCGATTTCTTCGCCCTGCTCGGCCCCAATGGCGCGGGCAAGTCGACCCTGATCGGCATCCTCTCCTCGCTGGTGAACTCCACCGGCGGCGATGCGCGAGTGTTTGGCGTGTCGGTGAACAGGCAACGCAGCGAGGCGATGAAGCTGATCGGCCTGGTGCCGCAGGAGATCAACTTCAACCAGTTCGAGAAGCCGTTCGACATCTGCATCAACGAAGCCGGTTTCTACGGTATCCCACGCAAGCTCGCCGCCGAGCGTGCCGAGAAATACCTGAAGGAACTGCGCCTGTGGGACAAGGCGTTCCAGCAGGCGCGCGAGATGTCCGGCGGCATGAAGCGCCGCCTGATGATCGCCCGGGCGATGATGAACGAGCCGCGGCTGCTGATCCTCGACGAACCGACCGCGGGCGTGGATATCGAGATCCGCCGTTCGATGTGGCATTTCATCACCGGGATCAATGCCGCCGGCACCACGGTGATCCTGACCACGCATTACCTGGAGGAAGCGGAGTCGCTGTGTCGCAACATCGCGATCATCGACCACGGCACGATCATCGAGAACACCAGCATGAAGCGCCTGCTGGCCACGCTCGACGTGGAGACCTTCGTGCTGGACCTGACCGCGACGCCCGCCGAACTGCCGACCGTGGCCGGCATCAGCTTGCACCGCACCGACGAGCGCACACTGGAAGCGGAGATGGCGCGCAAGCAGGATCTCAACACGCTGTTCACCGCACTCACCAACAGCGGCATCACGGTGCATTCCATGCGCACCAAGACCAACCGCCTTGAGGAGCTGTTCGTGCGGCTGGTCGAACATGGCCGCCGCGAACCGGGCCGGGAGCGCGTGGCATGATCCGCTCGACCAACCTTGTCGCCCTGTACACCGTCGCCCGGCGTGAAATCGTGCGCATCCTGCGCATCTGGACGCAGACGCTGATCCCGCCAATCATCACGATGACGCTGTATTTCATCATCTTCGGCAAGCTGATCGGCAGCCGCATCGGCAAGATCGAGGGCGACTTCAGCTACATGCAATACATCGTGCCGGGGCTGGTGATGATGAGCATCATCAACAACAGCTACATGAACATCTCCAGCTCGTTCTACGGCGCCAAGTTCCAGCGCTCGGTGGAGGAGATGCTGGTGGCGCCGATGGCCAACTGGGCGATTCTTTCCGGCTATGTGATCGGCGCGGTCGCCCGCGGCCTGGTGGTCGGCGCGCTGGTGCTGCTCGTGGCGTTGTTCTTCACCTCGCTGCAGGTGGCGCATCCGCTGATCGCGCTGGCTGCGGTCACGCTGGGCGCGATCATCTTCGCGCTGGCCGGCTTCATCAACGCGGTATTCGCGACCAAGTTCGACGATATCGCGCTGGTACCGACCTTCGTGATCACCCCGCTGACCTACCTCGGCGGCGTGTTCTATTCGATCAACATGCTGGGCGAGCCGTGGCGGGCGATCTCCCACGCCAACCCGATCCTGTACATGGTCAACGCGTTCCGCTACGGCATCCTCGGCATCAGCGACGTGTCGGTGGGTGGGGCCTTCGTGGTGATGCTGGCTTTTATTGCCGGGCTGACGATGGCGGCGCTGCAGTTGCTCAGGCGGGGCGTGGGGCTAAGGAGCTGAGAATGGGGAATGGGTTCTCGCGGCTCAAGCCGGCGGCATACGGGCTTCGTCCGCCCCGGCATACGACACGGAACGCAGGCCTTCGACCTGACGCAAGCTGTCCACCAACGTAGCTATCTGTTCATTACGCACGCTGCGCTCGAACAGGATGTCGACGATATCCTCGCCACTGTCCTGGCGGCGCAGGATGATCTTGAACGTCGCCAGGTGATGGCGCGACAGCACCTCCTCCACCGCCGCCAGCGCGGGCGCGCCGCCGAGCCGCGCGCTCACCCGCGGACGCCGGTTGCGGGTCTGGATGAAACGCCGCTCGATCGGCTTGAGCAGAGCCAGGATCACCCAGATCACCGCCGTGGCGATCGTCGCCGCCAGGAACAATCCACTGCCGGCGGCCAGGCCAATCGCCGACACCGCCCACAGACCCGCCGCGGTGGTCAGCCCGCGGATCACCTGCTCGCGCTGCAGGAACAGGATGGTGCCGGCGCCAAGGAAACCGACGCCGCTGATCACCTGCGCCGCGATACGCGAGGGGTCGAGCACAATGTCAGGTCGCGTCAGCACGTCGGCAAAGCCAAACGCCGAGACGATCATCGCCAGCGCCGCGCCGACGCTCACCAGCATGTGCGTGCGCAGACCGGCCGCCCATTCCAGGCGGCCGCGATTGACGCCGATCACGCCGCCCAGAAAGGCTGCCAACAACAGTCGGATCAGGATTTCATGGGGTTGGATCATCTGGAAGCTCCTGACGACATCGGTAGGCGAGAAATTGATTGTTACATTGTGCTGTTTCCGACCCGGTACAAGCATGGCTTCCCCCACAAGAAACGCGGCCGCGCGAGAAAGCACCCGACCGGCGCGACGCACGCTGGATCGGGCGGCGTGCCATCGTGGTGCCGGTGCGTCAGCCCCTGTGCACGGGCGTTAATCCGAAGACGCTTAAACTCGCACCAGACCCGCGGCGCCCGGCGCCTGGCAAATTTCATGGAGCCCCGCATGACCCAGTCCAGCAGCCAGCAGGTTCCCGCCGTCATCGCGCCGACCGAGCACGGACGGATGGCGACGGCGATCCTCGATTTCATCGGCGAGGTGCCGACCAGCCGGATCGACAGCAGCGCCGACGCGGCCAGCGAGGCACGCCGGCTGGCCGACCGGGCGGCCCGCCGCGCCGCGGTGACCGCCGGCTCGCTGGCCCTGCCGCCGGGACCGCTGGGCTGGTTGACCTTGCTGCCGGAGTTGATTGCGATCTGGAAGATCCAGGCGCAGATGGTCAGCGATATCGCCGCCGCCTATGGCCGTCACACCACGCTGGGGCGCGAACAGATGATGTGGTGCCTGTTCCGGCACACTGCGGCGCAGGCGTTTCGCGACCTGGTGGTACGCGTGGGCGACCGGCTGGTGTTTCGTCGCATGTCCTGGGGCATGGCCGAGCGGGTGGCGAAACAAGTCGGGATCAAGCTGACCCAGCGCACCCTGAGCAAGGGCGTCGCGCGCTGGCTGCCGGTGATCGGCGCGCTTGGCGTCGGTGCCTACGCGTTCTACGACACCGGGCAGGTGGCCAGCACCGCAATCGCGATGTTCGAAGGCGACATCGTGATGGAGGGGAGCAGTGACGACGCGCCGGTCGAAACATCGCGCCCCGAGGCAGCAAGCTCGCCCACGCAAAACCGTAGCGGATGACGCACGGCCTGCTTTGCGGCAAGCTGGTCGCGAAACCAACCCAGGATGTCATCGATGACGCCACGCCACGATCGCCCTGTTGTGCTGGTCACCGGCGCCGCCCGCCGCGTCGGTGCGGTAATCGCGCGCACGCTGCATGCCGCTGGTTTCGATCTGGCGCTGCACTATCGCCATTCGGCGGCCGCGGCCGGCGCGCTGGCCGGCGAACTGGAGTCGCAACGCGCCGACAGCACCTTGCTGCTCCCGGCGAACCTGGCGGACCTGCATGATTTGCCCGCCATGGTCGACGCTCTGCTGGCCCACTATGGCCGACTCGATGCACTGGTCAACAACGCTTCGGCGTTCTTCGCCACGCCCGTGGGAAGTGCCAGCCTGCAGCAGTGGAACGAGCTGTTCGCATCGAACGCGCAGGCGCCGTTCTTCCTGAGCCAGGCGGCAGTGCCGGCGCTGCGCCAGGCCCGTGGCAGCATCGTCAACCTGATCGACATCTACGCCGAGCGGCCGCTGGCCGACCATGCGCTGTACTGCATGGCCAAGGCCGCGCTGGCGGCGATGACGCGCTCGCTGGCGCTGGATCTCGGGCCCGAGGTGCGGGTCAACGGCGTGGCCCCCGGCGCCGTGCTGTGGCCCGGTGATGGCAAGCCGTACGACGACCAGCAAGCGCTGCTGGCGCGCACGCCATTGCAGCGTGTCGGCACGCCGGAGGATGTGGCGAACACGGTGCTGTGGCTGCTGCGCGACGCCGCGTTTGTCACCGGGCAGATCATCCGCGTGGATGGCGGGCGCAGCTTGTCGGTGTGAGCGCGCGGCGCAGCGCCCGTGTCCGGGCTACTTCTTCGTCGGTGCAAACGCCTGTTGCAGCAGCGACTGGTCGAAGCCGCAGACCGACCGAATAAAGTCGGACAGGCTCCCAGCGCCCGCCGCGGCGCGCGAAAGTGCGTGCCGTTCACTCCGGCAGGGGCTCGATCCGCAGCGGTTCGGCCTGGGCCGGGAACGCCGTCCACAACGCGGCCATGCGCTGGCCGCTGACCGGGTGGCGAAAGTCCGGCGCAATATCGGCGATCGGCCGCAGCACGAACGCGTGCTGCAATTCCTTGCGCGGAATCTTGAGGTGGCCCGGGCCGTCCAGTACCTGGTCGTCGTAGAACACGATATCGATGTCCAGCATGCGATCGGCGTAGCGCGGCACGTCGCGGCGACGGCCGTGGCGGTCCTCCAAGGCATGCAAGCAGTTGTTGAGGGCTTCGGGCGACAACCCGGTATCCAGTCCCACGGCGAGATTGACGAACTCGGCGCCATCGAAGCCTATCGCGGCGCCGCGATAGGCCGGCGACACGCTGAGCGCGCCGAAACGCTCGCGCAGCTCGCGGATCGCCGCCGGCAAATGGCGCTGCGGTTCGATGTTCGAGCCCAGGCTCAGGTAGACACGTGCCACTGCTTTACGCCTCAGCGTGTTCGACTGCCAGACGGCCAGCAGCCGATTCTGCCGGGGCTTCACGGCGTACCGCCAGTGCGGCTCGCACATCCTGCCCCGAGGGCTGCTGGTACAGCGCCAGATCGAACTCCGGCAACAGCGCAAACAGATGGTCGAAAATGTCGGCCTGGATCCCCTCGTACTCGGCCCACACCACCGTGGTGGTGAAGCAGTACAGCTCGAGCGGAATGCCCTGCGGCCCGCTGTCCAGCTGGCGCACCATGCAGGTCAACTCACGATGGATCTGCGGATGCCGGTCCAGATAGGCTTGCACGTAGGCGCGGAACGTGCCCAGATTGGTCAGGCGGCGCCGGTTTGCCGGCAGCGCCGCGGCGTCGCCCAGTGCCTGGTTCCACTGCGCCACGTCACGCTCCTTCGCCGGCAGGTAGTCGGCCAGCAGACGCAATCGCGACAGTCGTTGGATCTCCGCGTCATCCAGGAAATGCACGCTGGTCGCATCGATGTACAGCGCGCGCTTGATCCGCCGCCCGCCAACCTCCTGCATGCCGCGCCAGTTCTTGTACGAATCGGAGATCAGCCGCCAGCTGGGGATGGTGGTGATCGTCTTGTCCCAGTTGCGCACCTTGACCGTATGCAGCGCGATGTCGATCACGTCGCCGTCGGCGTTCAATTGCGGCATCTCGATCCAGTCGCCGACCCGCAGCATGTCGTTCGAGGACAACTGCACGCCGGCCACGAAACCCAGGATAGTGTCCTTGAAGATCAGCATCAGCACCGCCGACATCGCACCCACGCCGGACAACAACAAGCCGACTTGTTTGCCCGTCACGGACGCGATGATGACCAGCGCGGCGACGATGAACAGGCCAATCTTGACCATCTGCACCAGGCCCTTGATCGAACGCTGCTGTCCGCGCGGCGTGCGCTGGTACATGTCCTCGCTAGCCGAAAGCGCCGTACTGAGCGCCATCACCAGGAAGAACACCACCAGCGCCGTCATCACATTGCCGATCAATGACTCGACGTTATCGGGCACATCGGGCACCCATACGATGCCGTACTGGACTATGAGCGCGGGCACCGCGCGCGCGAGCCAGCGGAACGTCCCATAACTGACCAAGGCATCGTCCCAACGCGTGACCGTACGCCGCGCAATCCCGCGCAGCAGTCGCAGCAACACGCGCTGCACCAGCTGCCCGGCCAACCACGCCAGCGCCAGCAGGGCCAGCAGGCCGAGCACAGTGCGCATCCACGGAAGGTTGATCAGGTCCTGCACGACTTGCATCGCTCGCTCCGGTCATCTCGCGGGCACGCGCCACGGGGCCGGCATGCAGGCGCGAAGTTTAGTTATTTGGCAGAGGATGGGGACGGCGCGTCCGCGATACAACCGCACGCGCCACGCAGACCCGCCGTCAGCGCGGCCGCTCGCCGCGTTCGATACGCACGCCCACCGACTTCGCGCCACGCACGGCGCCTGGTTTGGACAGCTTCAGCCGCACCCAGCTCACCGCGAACTCCTCGCGAATGATCGCCACGCAACGTTCAGCCAACGTCTCGACCAGGTCGAAGCCCGACCCGCTCACGTAATCGACCAGGCGTTTGGACACCTCCTTGTAGTTCAACGTCAGCGCGATGTCGTCGCTGCCTGCGGGCACGGTGTTGTCGAAGGCCATCTCGATATCGAACGACAGCGTCTGCCGCACCCGGCGCTCCCAGTCGTAGATGCCGATCACGGTATCGATGCGCAGGTCTTCGATGAAAACAATATCCATGAGGATGTTCAGTGAGGCGAGGCCGTACAGGGTCGGCGAGCTGGCGCGCGGATGCAAGTCGTCACACCCGGGCCATGCGATCATGCGCCCATGATCGCCTTCACTACGCTCCCGCTCAAACCCGCCCTGCTCGCCAGCGTCGAGACGCTCGGCTACACCGGGATGACCCCGGTGCAGGCACAAAGCCTGCCGCCGATGCTGGCAGGGCGCGACGTGATCGCGCAGGCACAGACCGGCAGCGGCAAGACCGCGGCGTTCGGGCTGAGCCTGTTGCAGACGATCGACGTGGACACGATCCGGCTGCAGGCGCTGGTGCTGTGCCCCACCCGCGAGCTGGCCGACCAGGTCAGCAAGGCGATCCGCAAGCTGGCGACGAACATCCCTAATGTGAAGCTGCTGACCTTGTGCGGCGGCATGCCGCTGGGCCCGCAACTGGCCTCGCTGACGCATGATCCGCATATCGTGGTCGGCACCCCCGGGCGGGTGCAGGAACACCTGAAGCGGCAAAGCCTGCACGGCGGCGCCACCAAGGTACTGGTGCTGGACGAGGCCGACCGCATGCTCGACATGGGCTTCTCCGAGGCGATCGACGACATCATCGGGCGCATCGCGAAGCACCATCAGACCCTGCTGTTCTCGGCGACGTACCCGGACGAGATCCGCGCAGTGAGCCAGCGCGTGCAGATCGACCCGGTCGTGGTCACGGTGGCGGCAGCTGCCGATGAGAAGCCGGCAATCGAGCAGCGTTTCCACGAAGTCGAAGCGGCCCAGAAGCCGGACGCGCTGGCGCAATTGCTGGTTGGCGCTCTCGCGGAGCAGGCACTGGTGTTCTGCAACATGCGCCGCGAGGTGGACGCGCTGGCGCAGGAACTCGACCGCCGCGGTTTCTCGGCGCTGGCCCTGCACGGCGACATGGAGCAGCGCGACCGCGACGAGGTGCTGGTGCGCTTCGCCAACCACAGCTGCGCGGTGCTGGTGGCCACGGATGTCGCCGCGCGCGGGCTCGACATCGTAGCGCTGCCGCTGGTGCTCAGCTACGACATCGCACACGACCCGGAAACCCATACCCACCGCATCGGGCGCACCGGCCGCGCCGGCGAATCCGGTCTGGCGATCACCTTGTGCACGCCGCGCGAGCGGCCGAAGGCGGCGCACATCGAGGAGATGAGCGGCACGCCGCTGGCATGGCGGCCACTGAAAATCGCGCCGCCACGCGGCAAGACCTTGCACCTGGCGCCGATGAAAACCCTGGTGATCGATGCCGGCCGCCAGGACAAGCTGCGCCCCGGCGACATCCTCGGCGCACTCACCGGCGATGCCGGACTGGAGGCGAAGGACATCGGCAAGATCGACGTATTTGCCACCCGCGCCTACGTCGCGATCACCCGCGCGCTGGCAAACAAGGCGCTGGAACGCCTGCGCGCGGGCAAGATCAAGGGCCGGAACTTCCGCGTGCGGCCGCTGGCATGACGTCATCTACATCACCTACCGGTAGCCCGCTGCGCCGCCTTCTTCCAATCCTCGCCCTGCTGCTTGCCACCACCGCCTGCCGGGCGGCCATCCCGGTCGACGGCTACAAGATCGTGCACGTCTATCCGCACGACACCTCGGCCTATACCGAGGGATTGTTCTACAAGGATGGCTTCCTTTACGAGAGCACCGGCGAGAAAGGCGCCTCGAGCGTACGCAAGGTGCAACTGGACACCGGCAAGGTGCTGCAGCAGCACCACGTGCCGGCGCAGTATTTCGGCGAGGGCATCGTCGACTGGAAGGGCCAGCTGATCCAGCTCACCTGGCAGAGCGAAACCGGCTTCGTCTACGGCCTGGACGACTTCAAGCTGCGACACACGTTCAACTACCCCGGTGAAGGTTGGGCGCTGACCCGCGACCGCACGCACCTCTACATGAGCGATGGCTCATCCGTGCTGCGCATCCTCGATCCGGACACGCTGACCACCACCGGCAGCATCATGGTCACCGCCGATGGCGTGCCGGTGACCCATCTCAACGAGCTGGAATGGGTCGACGGCGAGATCTACGCCAACGTCTGGCTGACCCAGCGCATCGCACGCATCGATCCGGCCACCGGCCACGTCGTCGGCTGGATCGACCTGACCGGCCTGTTCGACGTGAACACCCTGCCGGTACCGGGCAACGACGTGCTCAACGGCATCGCCTGGGACGCGCGGCACCAGCGCCTGTTCGTCACCGGCAAGCACTGGCCGAAGCTGTTCGAGATCAAGCTGGTGCCACCCGGCAGGCACTGACCCGACAACCGGCACCCGACTATCGCTGCAGCCAGCGTACCGCACCGCGCCCGGCCAGTAGGCCGCTGGCGCAACATGCAGTGAGCAGATAGCCACCGGTGGGCGCCTCCCAGTCCAGCATTTCTCCCGCGCAGAACACCCCGGGGCGATCACGCAACATCATGTGCTCGTCCAGTGCCTCCAGTCGCACACCACCGGCGGTGCTGATCGCTTCGGCGACCGGCCGTGGCGCGCGCAGGCGCAGCGGCAGCGCCTTGAGTTGCCCGGCGAGAGCCGCTGGATCGGCCAGCGTGGGCTTGTCCACGAGCTCAAACACCAGCGCACACTTCGCTGCATCCAGCCCGGCGCGCCGACGCAGCCAGTCACCGATGCTGTGCTTGCCGCGCGGGGTGGCGAGGCGCTCGGCAAGGATCGGTTGCGTGTAGCCCGGCACCAGATCCAGCAGCAGCAGCGCCTCGCCGCGCTCGGCGATCTGCTCGCGCAGCTCCGCGCCGAGCGCATAGACCAGGCTGCCCTCGATGCCGTATTCGCTGAGCACGAACTCACCCTGGCGCCGATGTGCCACGCCGCGGCGATCGACCCAATGCGCCACCACCGGCTTCAACGGCGCGCCGGCGAAACGGTCGCGCAGATGCTCGCTCCAGGCCAGCTCGAAGCCGCAATTGGCCGGCTGCAGCGGGGCCATGTCGATACCGGCGCGTGCCAGCGGCGCCACCCATGCACCATCGGAGCCGAGCTGCGGCCAGCTGGCACCGCCCAGCGCGAGCACCACCGTATCAGCCGGCACCGCGCGCTCACCCTGCGGCGAGGCGAAATGCAGCGCGTCATGTGCCTGCCAGCCCAGCCAGCGATGGTGCATGTGGAACTCCACCCCGGATTCTCGCAGGCGCCGCACCCACCGACGCAGCAGCGGCGCCGCCTTCATGTCGATCGGGAAAACCCGCCCGGAGCTGCCGACGAAGGTTTCCACCCCCAGCCCGCGCGCCCAGGCGCGCAGCGCCTGCGCGTCAAACGCCGCGAGCCAGCGCCCGATCTCGGTCTGGCGTGCTCCGTAGCGTTCGAGGAAGTGCGCCGGTGGCTCCGCATGGGTCAGGTTGAGGCCGCCCTTGCCGGCCAACAGAAACTTGCGGCCGACTGAACCCGTGGCATCGTACAGATCCACATGGATTCCGGCTGCGCAGGCGATCTCGGCAGCCATCAGGCCGGCCGGTCCGCCGCCGATGATGGCGAGTCGGGGAGAGAAGGAGGAGGTCATTTGTCCATGGTCGCATGAGCCGGACGCTGTTCGGTATGGCGGCCATCCGATGATGCGCCGCTTCATCTTGCCGTCCGCCGTGCTCCTGTTTGCTTCAACCGCGGCCATCGCATCCACGAACCTGCTGGCGCTGCCACGCGAGCAACCGGCGCTGCACGCGCTGGCCGATGCGCCAAACGGTGATCCGGCAGACGCTGCCCACAGGCAGCGCACGCTAGACTCGCCCGATGGCCACCACCCCGCACAAACGCGAACCTCGCAAGACCAACGCACCTGCCTCGAGCACTCAGCCACGGCCGAGTCCGACTGCGGCGAAGGCGAAGGCGAAGCCCAAGGCCAAGCCGCAGCCGGCGGACAGCTCGACGCGCGCCACGCGCGTGTTGAATTGGCTGCTGCGCAAGCTGCCGCCGCACCAGCGCGAGAAGGCCTTGGACTACCTCGTGCTGACCCGGATGGACCGGCCGATCGGCGCCCTGCTGCTGCTGTGGCCGACCTGGTGGGCGCTGTGGCTGGCGTCCGCCGACTTTCCCGCGTGGAAGCTGTTGCTCATCTTCACCCTGGGGGTATTCGTGATGCGCGCGGCCGGGTGCGCGATCAACGACTATGCCGATCGCCTGCTCGACCCGCAGGTGGCGCGTACCGCGGGCCGCCCGATTGCGTCGGGCCGGGTCAGTCCACGCGCGGCCGTGGCCTTGTTCGCCATCCTGCTCGCGGTCGCCTTCGCCCTGGTGTTGTTGACCAACCGGCTGACCATCGAGCTTGCGTTTGCCGGGGCCGCGCTGGCGGTGCTGTACCCGTTCAGCAAACGCTACACCTACCTGCCGCAGGTGGTGCTGGGCGCGGCGTTCGGCTGGTCGATTCCGATGGCGTTCGCTGCGGTGACGAACACGGTGCCGCCGCTGGGCTGGCTGTTGTTCATCGGCAACATCCTGTGGTCGACGATCTACGACACCGAGTACGCCATGGTCGACCGTGAGGACGACCTCAAGGCCGGCGCGAAATCCACCGCCATCCTGTTCGGCGATGCCGACCTGCCGATCCTCGGCATGCTGATGGGCACCTTCCTGCTCGCGATGCTGTTTGTCGGCCAGCGCGCGCACCTGGGCTGGCCGTACTGGCTCGGCCTGCTGCTCGCTGCCGGGCTGTTCGCCTGGCAGCACTGGCTGATCCGCAACCGCCAGCGCGACGCGTGCCTGGCCGCGTTCCGCCACAACAACTGGCTGGGCCTGACGCTGTGGGTCGGCATGGCGCTGGCGTTGGCGGTGCGGTGACCTGGGTTACCCGCAGCCACCGTCGCCAGCACTTTACGACGACGTCCGAAGCGGAGCACTGGCGGGCTTCGAACTCAGCCAGATCGAACAGAACGACGGGCATCTCGATCCAGGCCACTTCACTGCACTCGGGCGTCTCTCATGGCGCGTCACCCACTTTCTCGACGCACTCGCCGAACCGGCGGACCAGGAGCCGGTCGGACGTCATCGTGGTTAACCGCGCGGCGACGGTGCCCGCGCCAGCGCCCATACATCGACCCGCTTCGCGCCGGCCCACTTGAGCACGCGCACGCACTCGGCCAGGGTGGCGCCAGTAGTCATCACGTCGTCCAGAATCGCGACATGCGCCGGCACGGCGATTCCCTCGCGCCGCATGAAAGCACCGTGTACGTTGCGGCGGCGGTGGACCGCATCAAGCTCGGTCTGCGCATCGGTGTGACGCACACGCTTCAGCACGTCGTGTCTCAGCGATACTTGCAGTGCGCGCGCCAGCGGCCTGGCCAATTCCAGCGCCTGGTTGTAGCCGCGCTGGCGCAAGCGACCGTGATGCAGCGGTACCGCCAGCAACAGTGATGGCAGCGCGAGCGGACGGGGCTCCCGCCGCCACAGGGTCGAAAGCACCCGACCGGCCGCGAGGTCGTGGCCGAACTTGTAGCGCGACTCCAATCGATCCAGCGGCCAGCCATAGCGGAATGGCGTCCACGCGGCATCCCAGGGTGGCGGGTGTCGCTGGCATTCACCGCACAGCGCCGCGGGTGCCGCCAGTGGCAGCGCACAGCGTGCACAACAGCTGTGGTTGCGCGGCAACTCGGCGGCACAATCGGCGCACAGGTCGATGCCATTTGCACCGGCGGCGTCGCACAGCAGGCAGCGCCACGGCAGCACGAAGCGGTGCAGGTCGCACCAGACTTGTCGCCAAACGTCCTTGTGATTCATCGCCATCCCAGCTCCGCCGGCCGCCGAGACCTGATCGTAACGGGATTGCGGGTGCCGTGCTCCGTCAACCTTGTTTATCTCATTCCAGTTGACACGTAGCAGGGCGCCTTTCACACTTTCCGCCTCACTCTCCCGAGTACGTATTCCATGGCCAACACCATTCTCCGCCACGACTGGAGCCGCGACGAGGTGCGCAGGCTATTCGACCTGCCGTTCAACGAATTGCTGCACCAGGCGCACGAAGTGCATCGCGCGCAGCACGATCCGAACGCGGTGCAGGTGTCCACCCTGCTCTCGATCAAGACCGGCGGCTGTCCCGAGGATTGCGCCTACTGTCCGCAGGCGGCGCGCTACGACACCGGCGTGACGGCGCAGAAGCTGATGGAGGTCGAGGAGGTGCTGGAGCGCGCCCGCGCGGCCAAGGCCGCCGGCGCCAGCCGGTTTTGCATGGGCGCGGCGTGGCGCGGCCCCAAGGATCGCGATATTTCCAAGGTCGCCGCCATCGTCAGCGCGGTGAAGGACCTCGGCCTGGAAACCTGCGCCACCCTGGGCCTGCTTGGCGATGGCCACGCGCAGGCGTTGAAGAACGCCGGACTGGATTACTACAACCACAATATCGACAGCGCGCCGGAGTTTTACGGCGAGATCATCCATACCCGTGAATACCAGGACCGCCTGGTAACGCTGGAACAGGTGCGCGACGCGGGCCTGAAAACCTGCTGCGGCGGTATCGTCGGCATGGGCGAGACGCGCGACCAGCGCGCCGGCCTGTTGCAGGCGCTGGCCAACCTGCCGGCGCACCCGCAGTCGGTGCCGATCAACCAGCTGGTGCCGGTGCCAGGCACGCCGCTGGCCAATGCGGAGCCGCTCGATCCATTTGAGTTCGTGCGCACGATCGCGGTAGCCCGCCTGTTGATGCCACTGTCGATCGTGCGGCTCTCGGCTGGTCGACAGCAGATGGACGACGCGGTGCAGGCGCTGTGCTTTTACGCCGGTGCCGGCTCGATCTTCTACGGCGAAAAGCTGCTAACGACCGGCAATCCCGACGTCGAAGCCGACCGCGCATTGTTCCGCCGGCTCGACCTGCATCCGATGGAAGTGAGCGAGCCGTCTGGCACCGTGCATGCGGGCATCCTGGCGACCGCAGAGAACGGTTGTGGAGCCGGTTGTGGCTGCTCCCGCGCGGCCTGACCTGCTGCAACGTCTGGCCGTCGAGACGGCCGAACGCGAGCATGCCGGACTGCTGCGCCGGCTGCGCACGGTTGCGCATGTCGATGGCCCATGGCTTGATGTTGCCGGGCGTCGCCTGTTGGCGTTCTGCAGCAACGACTATCTCGGCCTGGCGCAGCACCCTGCCCTGATCGGTGCGCTCACCCGCGCCGCGCATCAGCAAGGCGTCGGCAGCACCTCGGCACACCTGATCTGCGGCCATCGCGCCGAACACGCCGCCCTGGAAGAGGCCTTGGCCGCATGGACCGGTCGCGCACGCGCGCTGCTTTTCTCTACCGGCTACATGGCCAACCTGGGCGTGCTGCAGGCGCTGCTGGCACCGGGCGATATTTGCATGCAGGACAAGCTCAACCACGCCTGTCTGCTCGACGGCGCGAAGCTCGGCGGCGCGGAACTGAAGCGCTATCCACACGCCGACGTCGACGCCGCCGCACGCCAAATGCGCAGTCGCCCGGGCGCTGCCGCGCTGCTGGCTACCGATGGCGTGTTCAGCATGGACGGTGATGTTGCGCCGCTACCCGAGCTGGCCGCGCTGTGCACCAGCGAAGGCGCCTGCCTGATGGTCGATGATGCGCATGGCCTGGGCGTACTCGGAACCCACGGTGCCGGCAGCCTCGACGCCGCCGCGCTGGGGCAGCACGAGGTCCCGATCCTGATGGCTACCCTGGGCAAGGCGCTGGGCTGCAGCGGCGCCTTCGTCGCCGGCCCGGCGTCACTTGTCGATGGCCTGATCCAGTTCGCGCGACCGTACATCTACACCACCGCGATGCCACCGGCGCTGGCGGCGGCCGCACTGGTGGCCGTGCGTCTGGCGCAAACCGAAGCCTGGCGGCGCGAGCGGCTCGCCATGTTGATCACACGCTTCCGCCGCGGCGCCAGCGAACTTGGCCTGCCGTTGCTGGCCTCCACCAGCGCGATTCAACCACTGCGGCTCGGCAGCGCCGAGGCCGCGATGAAGGCGATGCGGAATCTGCAGCAACAAGGCCTGCTAGTCACGGCGATCCGGCCGCCCACGGTGCCCGCGGGACAAGCGCGACTGCGCATCACCCTGTCTGCGGCGCACCAGGAGACGCATGTGGATCGTCTGCTGGCCGCCCTGGAAACACTGCGCCTGCCAGCGCAAGCCAGCTGATCCAGGCATGCCGCGTATAATTACCCGCTAGCTACCGCGATACCGTGCATGTCGATCGTCAATATCTCCGCCTACAAATTCATCAGCCTGGACGAGCTCCCGGCGCTGCGCGTGCGGCTGCTCGCGCGCTGCGAGGCGCTGGCCTTGAAAGGTACGAAACCGATCTGGGCAAGTTTCCGCGGGCGCTCGACTATTGTCTCGCCAGCTTCACCGGCTTTCCTGCTTCCCGCGAAAGACGAGGCCACCCCGACGTGAGTCTGTACATCGACAAGCGCGGTCACGGCCCGATTCCGCTGGTATTGCTGCATGGCTGGGCGATGCACGGCGGCGTGCTGCAACCGCTGGTCGATGCGCTGGTCGATCACTGCACGATGCATGTGGTCGATCTTCCCGGACACGGCTACTCGCGCGCTTGCGGACTGCCGCTGGAACCGCACGCGTGTGCCGCCGCGATCGCTGCGGTGACGCCACCGGCGATCTGGCTCGGCTGGTCGCTGGGCGGATTGATCGCGCTCACCGCTGCACTGGATCTGCCGCGGCAGGTGCGCGGCTTGGCCATGCTGTGTGCCACGCCGCGATTCGTGCGCGCGGCCGATTGGCCGCATGGCGGCGATGCCACCCTGGTGCATCGGCTGGCGACCGACCTGGAAACGGATTACCACGCAACCATCGAACGTTTCCTGGCACTGGAAGCGATGGGCAGCGCCGACCCGCGCGCCGAGCTGCGCCGTCTGCGCGAACTGGTGTTCACCCGTGGCGAACCGGATTTGCGCGTGCTGCAGGAAGGCATCCGCATTCTCGAAGACAGCGACCGCCGCGCCGCCCTGCCCGACCTCGGCGTACACAGTGCATGGATCGCCGGCCGTCGCGACCGGCTGGTGCCGCCGCAGGCGATGGCGTGGTCGGCCCGCCAATGCGGCGGCGACTACCACGAGCTGGCGCAGGCCGGTCACGCCCCGTTCTTCGGCCACGTCGAGGCGCTGGTGCAGGCGCTGCAACCCCTGTTTGAGCAGCAATCCGGTCGCTCCGCCGCTCTGAGTCTTTCCGATGAATGATTTCCACCTCGACCGCCGCCAGGTACGCCGCAATTTCGGTGGCGCGGCAGCCACCTACGAACAGCACGACGCGCTGCAGCGCGAGGTGCAGGCGCATCTGCTGGAGCGCCTCACCTTCTATCTGGAAACGCCGCAACGCGTACTCGACGTCGGTGCCGGCACGGGTCGCGGCAGCGCGCTGCTGAAGCTGCGCTACCCCAAGGCCGAAGTGATCGCGGTCGACCTGGCGCTGCCGATGCTGCGCGCGGCGAAACACCACAGCGGGTGGCTGAAGCCGTTCCGCCGCGTCTGCGCCGAGGCCAGCGCACTGCCCTTGCCCGACCACAGCATCGATGTGCTGTACTCCAACCTTTGCTTCCAGTGGATCGACGACTTGGCCACCCTGTTCGGCGAATGCATGCGCGTGCTGAAGCCCGGTGGCCTGATGGTGTTCTCCAGCTTCGGCCCGGACACCCTGACGGAGCTGCGTGCCGCCTGGGCCGAAGCCGATCAGCAACCGCACGTCAGCCGCTTCCTCGACATGCACGATGTCGGCGATGCGATGCTCGCCTCCGGCCTGCGCGACCCGGTGCTCGACGTGTTCCGCTACACCCTCACCTACAGCGATCCACGCAAGTTGCTGAAGGAGTTGCAGGGGTTGGGCGCGACCAATGCCGATCGCGCCCGCGAACGTGGTCTTACCGGCAAGCATCGTTACCAGCGCATGCTGGCAGCCTACGAGGCGATGCGTGTGGATGGCCACATCCCGGCCACCTGGGAAGTGGTCAGCGCGCACGCCTGGGGCCCACCCATGGGCCAACCGCGTCGCGTCGGCGGCAGCGAGATCGCCAGCTTCTCGATCGACAAGCTGCGCGGGTCGCGGCGGCGCCCGAGCTGATCTGCGATGCGCCGCGACCGCGAATACTCAGGTAGAACGTGTATCAGAACGTGTAATTGACCGAGGCGCCGACGCCATAGTCCGGGCTGCCATTGGCCATGCCACCGAGCGCGTAGCTCTGCAAGCGGAAACTGTCGCTGAACTTGTGATTCCAGTACGCCGCGACCTCGCTTTGCGGTGCACCGCCCACGGCGATGCGCTGGCGGTAGTTGTAATACATGCCTACGTGGTCGTTGCTCGCAACCCGGTAGTCAACGCCGGCGTTCGCATTGATTCCGTTCTTGAGCTTGATGTATTGCGAGCTGCCATAGCTCATCCAGCCCACGCCGCCGAACGGCGTCCACTGACCGAAGACCTTGTAGCTGTCCACGGAAATGCCGTAGTCGTTCTGGCCCGTGCCCAATCCCTTGTTGACGTCAGCCGTACCGAATTTCGCCTTGCCGGTGAGATCAAGAGCGAAGCTGCGGTCGGCACTGGAGAACAAGGTATATCCGGCCGATGCCACCACATCGCCAAGTCCGGAGGCCGACGTGGCAGCGGTGGTGGTCGAGGTGCCGCCGCCCGGATTGGATCCGCCGCCCAGTACATGACCAAGACCGCGAGCGAGCGGATTGGTGTTATTGACCGGGCCAGTACCGGGAATCACGTTACCCGCACCGTGGATGCTGATGTACGGAACGGTAACCTTGAAAGTCCAGCGGTCGGTGTTGTAGGCGGCAGTAAACGGGACCGACCAGATGTCGGTGGTGGTGGCGGTCCCGTATTTGCCGCTGCTGTAATTGGCACCAGTACCAATGCTGAAGCGATCGGTAGCGTGTGCGATCGGCGCGCCGATGAGCAGCAGGCCGCCAAACACCACCCAGTTCATATTCTTGTTCATGCCGTGGGGAATCCTTGAGTAATCGGGGAAAACGGGCCTGACTGGTGCCAGGCCCGTGAGGAATCGGAACGAATCAGCCGCCCGGGCGACCCGCATGATCCGGAATCTGCGGGCGATCCGGAACCTGCGGGCGATCCGGAACCCGCGGGCGATCCGGTACGCTGGGACGCTGGGGAACATCAGGGTGATCCAGCCCGCTCATTCCGGTCGGGTGGCCGCTGATCTGGGCCTGGCCGAAAGCGCTATTGTCGGCGGTGGGGTGGTCCGTGATCTGACTCTTGCCGAAATCACCGCTGGCGTTGGCATGAGCATCCACGCCGACTTGAGCATGACCATCGGCTGCGACATGGGCATTCGCTTCCCCGTGGGCCGCGGCCCCTGTCGCTTGCGCAGAACGCATCAGGTCACCCAGCCTGAAGCCCATGCTGTTGGCGATCTGGCCCCAGCCTTCGCCGGAAGCCCGTGCAGCCAGCACGCCCTGGAGATCGACCGTGCTGCCGTCGGCCAGGGTCAAGCTGCCGCCATTGAGCGCGGCGGCAATCTGCTCGGCGGTCGGGTCGGTGATGCCCGCCTTGGCCAGGCTGGCCTCGGCCAGCGACAGCGCGATTTTCACGTTGCCGTAGCCCATCTTGCCGGCGATCGGCTGGATCGTGGTGTCGGTACCAGCGCTGGTGCCGTCCGCATTCTGGGTCACCTCGGTCAGCGTGATGGCGGTGCCATCACGCAAGCCGTTCACCAGCGCCTGCGAGTTCGTATCCGAACCGGCGAAGGTGGAGAACTCGTCGCTCAGTCGGGTCGACTCGTGGTTGGTGGTAGTCAATGTGGTACTGGTGTCGGATGTCGTCGTGCTCTGCGCCATGGCTGGCGTAGCCGCCAGCGCGACCATCACGGCGGCACAAACGAGTGTGAGTGTAAGTTGCCGGGTTTGCATGGGTGTCTCCTTCGGGGATACGGCGAAGGGCAGATTGCCTTGCCCAACAGATATCGTCGTCGTTGCGCTCGATGGCTGCGCCGGAAAACCCGCGCGAGGGTATGCCCGCAGCCACCCTGTTCCTCGCGGATCAGTGTGTCTGTGAATTCGCGCCGGCACTCGCGCCGCCCTCTGTCTGCGCAGAGGCCGAGATGCCGTCGCGCGCCGAGCCGCGGGCGCCAGCCCCGCCGTTGGCATGGGCCGAGCCGTTCGTCCCGGAAGCACTGCCAGTGCTGGTGTTCGCATTGCCACGGGCCGAACCTGAGCCCGAGGCGTCGACCGCGCCCGACGCCGAGCTGCCCATGCCGGCGGCACCCTTAAGCACTGCGCTGCCCACGTTGCCGGCATCGCCAGCGGTGGCGCCGGTCGCGGTCGTGAGCCCACCAACGGCGTTGGCATCAGCGGCGCCCTTCGCCCTCGCGAGTCCGCTCAATGCATGGGTGGCAGCGGAGCCGTTCGCCTGTTTCGCCAGACGGGCAGCTTGTGTTGCATGGGCTGCGCCCGCAGCGACCTTCGAAGCAGCCTGATCCGGCAGTGCCGCACCCGGTGTGGCACCCGGCGGCTTGATGTCGGGTACATTGATATTGCCTGCGCCGTGCACGGATCCGCCGATCTGGCCCATTGTGGAAATGACCGGCCCGCCCAGCACCTGGGCCTGCAGCGGAGCGATGATCGCCAGGGCGAGGGCGCCGGCAATCAGGGTCTTGTTGAGGGTCTTGGTATTGAAGGTGGTGTTTCGCATGAGGGGACCTCCTGCCGGCGGTGATTCCGCGGCTTGCAAGGTCCATTACGTTCGGGGTCAGGGGATCCTTCCCTGCTGCCGGATCGGGTTCGGCGTACGTTCAGGTTCAGGGCGACAGCAAGCCGTATCCGTAGCGCGGATCGCGACCCGGGGGCCCGAGGTCGCGGGCCTCGCGGGCCAGGCGCTGCTCAACCTGCGCGGCGGCGCCCTTACGCGGCGCGTCCAGCAACTGGGCCGCCCTTCGCGCCACGATCGGCGACGCGAATGACGTACCGCGCATGGCGTCGCGGCCGTGGCCGACCACGCCGGATGCGCAGAAAGCCACCTGGATGCCACTGACAGATTCGGGCAACACGCGATCATGCGCGTCAACCGCGCTGACGCCGATCACCCCCGGGTAGGCCGCCGGGAACAGCGGTGGCGCAGCGGGCCCGTCGTTGCCGACCGCGCTGACCAGCACATGGCCACGCGCAATCATTGCCTGCACCGCGCGCGCAAGGACCGGATTGTCGGGGCCGACCAGGCTGATGTTGATTACCGGCACGCCTTCGCGCGCCATCCACGCCAGCGCGCGCACCAGATTGGAGGTGGCGCCACCCACGGCATCACTGCACCACAGGTTGGCCGCATACAGCGTATCGGGATCGCCATCGACGAGGCGTGCCGCCACGGCGGTACCATGCCGCGACACGCTTGCCGTCTTGCAGCCAAATGGCTCGATGCGGGCGTGTGCGAGTGCCGGATCGGCCGGGTCCACGCCGCCGTCGATCAGCCCCACGCGGCGCGGCATGCTGCCGCCTGCCCCTGTCGCCAGCGCATCATTCTGGATGGCATCGCCATCGCCGCCCACGCCCGCGGGCAGGTAGAGATGCTGGTAGGTGAAGGTCACTTTCGGTGCCAGCTGCTGCAGCGCCTGCAGCGCATCGGCTTCGCTGCGTCCGCGGGTGTCGCGCAGAACCACCAGGTCCAGTCCCAGCGTCGCGTCCGCTGACGCCTGGCGGTCCGCGGCAAACCCCTGTGCCCGCACGGCATCGAGTTGCCCGCCCGAGAGACCCAGGGCGAGAAACTCACCGCGCAGAACCGGCTCGCCTCGGGGATCGACCGTCACCCGCCCGGGTTCCGCGCGCAGCAAGGTGGTGATCTGCGCTCGGCGCGCCACGGCCAGCGGCCCATGCAGCAAGTCGTCGGCGCGCCGTATCGACGCCGTCGAAGGTAGGTCGGGCACGTGCGGCATGTCGGGTACGCGGGGTATGCCCACGCCGGGAACGTGCATGGCAGGCAAACCCGGCGGCGGACCGCGCAACTGTGCCCGCGCCGGCGTCGCGCCAACCAGGGCAAGCGCGATGGACAGCAAGGAAATCAGCGTGGAAGGCAGGCGTTGCAGCGTCATGGCAGAACGGCCCGGAAGCGTGGAATGCGGATGCTAGCATTGAGTGGGTTTATCCTTCCGAACCGTGTCGTTGTGCGCGAGGGAAGGAATCGCTGCCCTCAAACGTACTGGAAAGGTAAGCCGTGGATCCGAGCCAAACCGTGCGCGAAGGATTGCTCCCGCTGTTGCCGCGCCTACGCCGCCTGGCGCGGGCATTGGCAGGCCAGGTCGCCGATGCAGATGACCTGGTGCAGATCGTGCTAGAGCGCGCGCTGACCCGGGCGGCGCAGTGGCGGCCGGATGCCGCACTGGACAAGTGGGTGTTTGCGATTGCACGCAATGCCTGGCGCGACGAACTGCGTGCACGTGGCAGGTCGCAAAACCTGTTTGCTCCGGAGGAAGCTGGTGACACCGCGGCCGACGGCGCCAGCGCACCGGCGCAGAAGCTGGAATTGGCAGCGGCGCTGGCAGCGCTGGCGCCGGATCATCGCGAAGTGGTGGCCCTGGTGCTGGTCGAGGGTCTGTCTTATACCGAGGCCGCCGAGCTGCTGGAGGTGCCGGTGGGCACCATCACCAGCCGTCTGGCGCGGGCCCGCGCCACCCTGCAGGACCATCTTGGAAATGAGTCATGAATCCAATCAGCGAAGAAACCTTGCAGGCTTATCTGGACGGTGAACTCGGTGCGACCGAAGCTGCACAGATCGACGCCGCGCTGACGCATGACGAGTTGCTTGCCCGCCGCGTGGAACAGGCCCGCGCCATTCGCGCGCAACTTGGACGCCTGTTTGATCCCGTGCTTGACGAGCCTGTGCCCGAGCAGCTGTCGGCGCTGTTGCGGCCGGCACGACCGGCTGTGCGTGTATCTCCCATCGCGCTCACGGCGCCATCGGGTCATCGTGGCTTTGGCGCGAGTCGACGCCGCACTTCGCGTCGCTGGCTACTGCCGGGCGCGACCATGGCGGCGTCGCTGGCCGTGCTTGCGGTGGCCCTCTGGTGGAATGCCGACAGCCACCTCGTGCGCATGCACGACGGCCAGCTATTTGCGGCCGGTGCCCTGTCCCGCACACTCGACCGGACACTGGCGAGTGCGCCCGATCCATCGGCCGCGATCACCATCGGCCTGACTTTTCGCGGTGCGGACGGGCACATTTGCCGCACCTTCGTCCGCCGCACCCCCCCGGTAATGGCGGGGCTGGCCTGCCATGCTGCTGCTGGCTGGTCGCTGCCCGCGGTCGTCACGAATACCAAATCCGAAGGCGGCGAACTGCGCCAGGCCGCCAGTGACTTGCCGCCCGCGTTGCAGGCCGCGGTCGACGCGCGCATCCGCGGCGATGCCTTCGACGCGAAGCAGGAGCGCGCCGCACGCGATGGCGGCTGGCGTTAGTCCCGCGCAAGGCCAGCTTCCAGCCGTTCCAGTGCACGCCGCCGATGGTTGCCGTTACGGCCCTACTGCAGCTGCATCGCGAAACTACCGTCGACCTGCTTCACCGCAATCAGGCGTAGAAACGGTTCCAGCCGCTGGCGGTATTCCGCCGGCACGGTCGCGTTGACGGCAAAGGCGGGCGCGCCGCCTTCGGCCCACGATCCCTGGCCGCGCAGTTGCAGCGGTCCCTTGAGCGTCGTCAGGGTGACCCGACCACCATCCCCTGCGCCCACCAGGCGCAACTGGTAATTGCCCAGCGGCGACACCGGCGACAGCGCCGAACCGGCATGGAGCCATTGCAGCGTGGCATCACCACGCAAGCTGTGGCGCCCGATGACGAGGTCCTGGATCTGCAGATGCACCTCGCCACTGAGCTCAAGCGAGGCGAGTTTGGGGGCTACATAACCCAACGTCACCGCCGGCAGGACGATGTCGACATGCGCCAGTTCGATCCGCGACCAGGAAAGCGTGACCGGAAACGACCGCGACGGCGCGCCGAGATCGACGGCGTACGCCAATCGCGCCCGCAGCAAGGTGGCCGGCCGCAGCCGCCACGCCAGAGGCGTGGCCACGCCGATGCGCCCGGCCGCATCGCGGATCAGCAACTGCGCGCTGCCCGACCACAGGCTACCGCGGGCATCGGCCAGCTGCAGCCGCCCGCCGCTGACATTCTGCAGCATCGCATCGGCCCACGTCGCCGGTGCGGTGACGACGAGGGCGAGCAGGTAGATGCCCAGCCCGAACGCGAACAGGTGCCAGCGTTTCATCACGGCTGCGGGCGCACCAGGGTCGCCGTCACACTGACCAGGCCCGGCGTGGACAGTGCTTCGATCCGGCAGCTGTCCAGCCGCACATGCTGCACCTGGAGCGCGGCGACCCAGCGCAGCCAGTCGGCAAACGACACCGCACCGAACACCGCCACCACCTGATTGGCACCCGGCGCATTGATGCTCACCAGCGCGTGCGCCAGGCCGGCGCTATCGGTCTGCGCCTGCACCAGCGCGCGCAGATCGGTCTGCGACACCGAAATGGCCGGCGCCGCGCGCAGGCTCTCGATCGTAGTCGCCTGCTGTTCGAGGCGGGCCGCCTGCCCGCGCAATGCCACCACCCGGGGTTTTAGCGCGGTGGTCGCACGCTCCGCCGACAGCACCAGTGCGACATACAGCAGCACGCCCACCAGCGCGGCCAGCGCAGTGATGATCACCCGCTCCCGCGGCGAGCGCGATTCCCACAACTGGAGCACACGCGCCTTCATGATGGCCGTACCGTCAACACCACGGCCGCACCAGCGACGTGTCTGGAAGCCGGCAGCGGATCGACACTGAGGCCGGACTGTTGCAGGTGCTCGATCACGCCGCGCACGCCAGTCTCGTCAAGCCCAGCAAGCTCGATGGTCATGCGCCCGCTCGCATAGGACACCGCGTGGATCGTGCCGGCCGGGAGTGTCCGGGTGGCCGCCGCCAGCTGTTCGATCATCGGCAGGAAATCGCTGCTGTCGGACTGCCCGGCGGCATGCCGCGCCTCGGCGAGCTTGCGGCGCATCTGCAACACCGGGTCCACCACCGCAACCGCGGTGGGAAAGACCGCACGAAACCGCGCTGTCATCTGCTGGCGCAGCGCAACTTGCTGGTTCGCCAGCGAGACCCAGTCGATGACCAGCGCGATGGCCAGAATCGCCAGCGCGGCAGCGGTGATCCAGGCCGCCGGGCGAAGGCGCCCGGCCATGCCGGCGAAGGCGCGCCAGCGTTGCCGTTCCTGCTCCAGGCGGATACCGGCGTCGGCGGACGCGGTGCGCCAGTCCCAGCTGCCGGCCGGGCGCACGGCGACGCCGAGCATGCGCGTCCATGCCGCGATATCGGGCAGTGCATCCGCTGCCGTCGTGTACAGCGCAATCGACACCGGCCGCGCATCTTGCGCCTGCGCATCGTCGAGCATCAGACGCAGCGCCAGTGGCGGTGTTGCGCGATCGCCGCAATCGGTCGCCGCACCTTCGAACTCGCCGTTGCGCACGAACCCCTCGCGGCCATTCCAGGCCAGGCTCCACTCGTCCGTGGCCAGCGGCAGCAAAAGCGTTTCGCCGTGCACCTCGTGACCCTGAATGCCGATGGCCCCAAGTGCCGCGCCCCAGCGCACCAGCCCCGGCTTGTCGAGCACCGCCAGCACATCGCTGTCGCCGACGGCACCGAGCCAGCTGACCTGACTGGCATCCGGTTCGCCGATCGTCTGATCCTCCAGCGCGAAAGCCAGTACCGAGCCGGCATGACGCCGGGCCGCCTGCGGCACACGCGCCCGCGCGATCAGCACCTGCGCGGCGGGAATCACCCATTGCACGCGCTCGGCCCGGCGCGGGAGTGCCGCCAGCGGCCCCTCGCCGACCACCACGTCACGGCCGTCATTGAGCAGCGCCCACTGACACCGCAGCGGTGGATCGGAAAGTGAAACCCGGATACGCAGCAGGCTCATGGATATTTGCGCCAGACGATCGCCGGCCAGCCGTCGTTCTCGCGATCGAGCAACGCCACACCGCGGGCTCGGGCCGCACCGATGGTGACCTGCATCGTCACGAGGAAGAAATCACTGCTTGCAGAGAGGTTTTTCGCAGGCACGCTCAGTCCCTTGGGAAGTTGACCGAAGAAATCCGGCAAGTTGCGAAAATAGGCTTGATCCCGCCGCGCCACCAGCATGCGGGCGTCATCCAGGCTCAGGCCATCGACCATGGCGGCAATGACCTCGGGGGGCGCCGTGTTGACGTTCACCGGCGTGAACCGCGGCAGTGTCGTCACGAACGGACGCAGGCGCGCGCGCACGCCATCATCGAAGCCGCGCACCAGCGCCAGCTCGGCCACGTCGATCAGTGGCCGGTTCGCCGCAAGATAGGGCGACGGCAACGAAAGGTAGTACGCGTCTTCGGCGCCACCCTGAGGTTGCGGCTCGCTGTCGGCATCGATCCAGTCGGCCAGCGAGCCGGCGAGCGTGGGCGGAAGGCCGAGTATCGCCAGCAGGTGCCGGAAGTGATCGAGTTGCGCGAGATCGAGCTTGCCGTCGATGAGCAGGTTGTTGAGATTGAACTTGCCTTGCTGGTCCTCGATGCGGCCGGTGAGACTGCCGTTCTCGACCGGAATCGGCGGCAGCCGCAGCGCCCACGGCTCCCCGAGATAGTCGACCGTGCTGGTGCGGCGATCGTCGCTCAATACGGCGCGACTCCAATCCAGCCCGGCCTGAACCAGCTGCCGCGCCTGGGCATGCTCGGCGGTCAGCGCGACCCGCCGCGACCAGATGCTCTGCGACACCATCATCGCCGTCACCGCCAGCGCGGCCAGCGCGACCACGGTCAGCGCGAGCACGATGGCGACCCCTTGCTGACGGGCTCTCATGAGTTGAGCGCGAACACGCGCACGACCTGTTCGCCGCTAGCCAGCACGATGCGCACCCGCACCGCCCGGGGTATCGCCGCATCGCGCGGCGAGGTCGGCCAGGCGTTGACCCAGACCCGATCGGCATCGAGGTATTGCAGGTCGAATGTCGTCACGCCGCGCAGCACCGTGTAGCGTGCTGGCGGCACATCGGCCGGCAGGTCCAGACCCGGCCACAGCCACAGCTCGATCTGCTGCTTGCCGTTCAACGTGTAGGCAACACGACGGGGCGTGTCCATGTTTTCGTCCGAGGCAAAGCGGCTGAATGCCAGCCGTGGCTGGGTGGTCGTGCTGGTGGGCACGCCGATCCATGCCGGCGCACTACCCGCCGCACGGCGCACCGGGCGGGGTGCGGCCATCTGCACGTCCTGCTCGAAGCGTGCAAAGAACGCAGCCACCTGCCGCCACTTGTCGGTTTCGGCGGCGACGTGCTGGCGGGTATCGAGCACGGCGCCGAGTCCGCGGTACGACATCAGCGCCAGCGCCGACAGGATCAGCAGCGCAGCCAGCACCTCGATCAGGGTGAAGCCGTTGCGCCGCCTGCGCGCGAACGTGTTCATTGGTCGACCGCTGGCGGGTTGACCACAAACCCGCTGAAACGCGCCAGCACATGCGATTCGTCAGGCGCCGCAGACACCGTCACGTTGATCCGACGGAAGGCGGGGTTCGGCGTCGAGAGCACCTCCTCGCGCCAATCGAATGCGATACCGCCCTCGCTTTCCTCCCCGCGCTGCACGCCAAGCGACAGCCAGTCGCCGCGGGCACGATGTTCGGCCAGGCGGTTCTGCGCCACCCAGCCGGCCAGCGTGCGGGCGCGCAGTTCGCCCACGCTGTTGGTGCCCTGCCCAGCCGCACGCAGCGCCGCCAGCAAAGCGATCGACACGATCGCCAGCGCCACCAGCACCTCGATCAGCGTGAATCCGCGCGGTTCAGCGTTGCGCCAATGGGTCACTGGATGCTCCTTCGCCCGGCAACACGCGCACTTCGCCCACCGGATCCCCCGACACCGTGTCACGCGCTGTGCCGAGAGACAAGTCGATGGTGAAGGAAAGCACCGAGCGATACGGCACGAACTCCAACCGCATGGATCCCTCCGCGGGCATGTTCTCGATCCGCAGACCCGCGAGCACCATGCCCTGCGGCAGCGTGCGGGCGCGCAGCTGATCGCTGTCGCGCACCTCGGACCACTCGCCATCACCGGTCTTGCGCCAGAAGCGGTAGCCGGTGGCGTCGGCGGTCCAGGCGATGGAGTTTCCGGTAAGGCGCGCTTCGGAGGCGGCAAGATCCAGCAGTTGCGCGAGTCGATCGGCCTCGACGCGCAGCAGGCCGGCATCATCCGGGCGCACGATGGCGCTGGCCAGCCCGACAATCAGGCCCATGATCAGCATCACGACCAGCACTTCGATCAGCGTGAAGCCACGGGTTCGTGCGGCAGCGACGGGGGATTTCATGGCGTGCAATGCCAGGCCATCACAACATCCACGAGCCGATGTCGGCATCGTTGCCCTCGCCACCGGGCGCACCGTCGGCACCGAAGCTGACGATGTCGACCTCCCCGTGCAAGCCCGGATTCAAATATTGATAGGGATTGCCCCACGGGTCCGTGGGCAGGCGATCGAGATAGCCGCCCGCCTTCCAGTCAGGCGGGATGGGGGCGGTAGCCGGCCGCACCACCAAGGCCTGCAGGCCCTGTTCGGTCGATGGATAGCGATGGTTGTCCAGCCGGTAGAGCTTCAGCGCCTGCATCAGGCTGGCAATGTCCTGCTTGGCGGCGACCACCCGCGCATCGTCCGGGCGGCTGATGATTTTCGGCACCACCAACGCCGCAAGAATGCCCAGGATGACCACCACCACCATCACCTCGAGCAAGGTGAATCCGCGTTCTCTTGATGTCGTCATCATGTGTCCCTTGCACTCGATCAATCCGGCATGGGCTGATATCTACCCCGCAGCCAAAGGGAGCCGTTGTCGTCAGCACCCGCCAATGTTCACCCAGGCGAATACCGCGGCGGACACGGCGAGTGTAAGTTGGACTTTGTGAGTACCCTGTGTGCATCGGACAACGGCCAGCCCCTGAGCGTTGAGGCGCAAGCGCGCCGAGTTGCCGGCGGCCACAATCCAACCAGGCCAAACTGTTACATCGGAGCATTCACGACAAGCAGCAGGTTTTTGGCGTATACCAGTGCCGCATCCTTGTCGGGCCGTCAGTCGCAGCGCAGCGATCTAGGAGCCTGTCGGACTTTACTCGGTCGGTCTGCGAATCCATCTGTGCGGTCCATATTTCCGCCGCTTTTTGACCCATAGAACCACTATGGGCCTGCAAAGCCTCGAAAATCTGTCCTCGCACAGCTGAATTCTCGCCTCAACCGGCAAAGTCCGACAGGCTCCTAGGCCCGGCCCGGTTGTTTTCCTGTCGGTGTTTTCCATCAGGCCATCCAGCTCCCACCCGGCGAAAAATGCATACGATCTCATTTGAACGATCGAACTTCGTGCCGACGGCTATCGTGTCGCTGTTGACATTCGCCGCCATCGCGCTGCTCGGCCTGGTATTGGCACACTGGACCTGGGAATGGCTTGCCCCGCGTCCTGAACCGCGTGCTCCGGCGCCGGCGCCCACAGCAAAGCAGGCGACGGCCGCCGCTGGCCTGTTTGGCAGCGCGCAACGCGATTCCGACGCTGCCGCCGCGACCGGCCTCGCGATCCGGTTGCTCGGTATCGTTGCCGCCACCGACGGACATCGCGGCTACGCGTTGCTGCAACTCGGAGCGAAAGAGGTGCTTGCCGTGCGCGCAGGCGATGACGTTGCGCCCGGTGTCCGCCTCGCGAAAGTCGGCACCGATCACGTCGTCCTGGAACGTGGCGGCGTGCGTGAAACACTGGCGTGGCCAAAGCCAGGCGTGGCGGCTCCGTTTGCCGCGCAACCCGGCGCAGTGGAACGGTGACCCGAGCGATCGGGTCCACCTCGAACGGTCAGCAAGTGGTCCCGAACCGACCAGCAATCTCTCTGCTGTGCGGCGCCTGCCCGCCAGGCACACGACCCGGAATTCACCGGGTCGTGACGTCCGGTCACATAAAGTCATCGCGTGAACTTTCTGACACCGGACCCGTTTTACGGTTGATGGGAGCTCCACCGCACGCCCGCGGAATGTCATTCGGCAAGCGCAAACAGACACAACGCAGCGGCAGCGCTGGAAACCGAAGTGCAGGGGGCATCGTGAAGTCGAATCAACTGGGTCAGGCCATGGGAGTGCGCAAGGCATCGGGCTGCTTCCCGCCGTGCCCGGTGGGTCAGCGCGGGCACGACTGCGCTTCGGCGTTGCCGATCTGCCAGGGGACCTGGCAATGATTTCTGCTCCCGGGCCTTGCATCCCTAGGAGTCCGACAGACTCCTAGCCCATGGTGAATTTCCTTTGAATATGAAGCGGACCTGGTCCCACACCGGACCTCTCTGCCTGACCCTGGCCCTGGCATTTTTCCAGGCCGGGCCGGCGCATGCGCAGGCCGGCCGCGCGGGAACGACGACGAGCCCCAGCGCACGCCCCACACCAGCGGACAACACCGGCGCCAACCCTCCCGTGCGCGTGGATGACGATGTCGTCACGCTCAACTTCGTCAACGCCAACATCGAAGGGGTAGTCAAGCTGATCAGCAAGATCACTGGCAAGAATTTCGTGATCGACCCGCGGGTCAAGGGCTCGATCAACATCGTCTCCGCCCGGCCGGTGCCGCGGGCGCTGGTGTACGAGGTTTTTGTTTCGGCCTTGCGCCTGCAGGGTATCGCGGCGATCGAGGATCGCGGCATCGTCAAGATCGTGCCCGAGGCCGATGCCAAGCAGCAACCGGCTATCACAACCGGCACACATGCGTCCGGCGACCGGATCGAGACGCGGGTATTCACGCTCAGGTACGAATCGGCCGCGCAACTGGTACCCGTATTGCGCCCGCTGATCTCGCCCAACAACACCATCAATGCCTACCAGAACAACAATACGCTGGTCATCACCGACTACGCGAACAACCTGCAGCGCCTGGCCAGAATCATCGAGTCGATCGACCAGCCGAGCGTCAGCGGTCCGGTCGTGATACCGCTGCATTATGCCTCGGCGGTCGATGTCGCCGGGATGGTCAACCGCCTGTTCGTGGAAGGGGCGGCGCGCCTGGGCAGCAACCAGACGGACCCCACCGATCGCTTCACGGTCGTGCCGGATGCCCGCTCGAACAGTCTGCTGGTGCGCACCGGTGATCCCTCGCGGCTGAGCCAGCTGCGCAAATTCGTCGCGATGCTCGATTCACCTACCAACGCCGGTGGCAACATCCATGTCGTCTATCTGAAAAATGCCGAGGCGATGAAGCTCGCCGAGACCCTGCGGGCCATCTACGAAGGCCAGGTCGGCACAGCCCGATCAGGCACTGCGCCGACGATGCTGGGCACCAATGCATCGACCGGCAGCGCAGCAAGCCAGACCGACGGGTTCGCCAACCCGGTCGGCGATGTCTCGACCTTCCGCAGCAGCCAGAACCAGGCCGCGGCAGGCGCGCCCGGCATCATCCAGGCCGATGCGGCTACCAACTCGATCATCATCAACGCGCCCGACGCGATCTACAACAACCTGCGTGCCGCGATCGAGAAGCTTGATGTGCGGCGGGCCCAGGTCTATGTCGAAGCGACGATCGTGGAGCTCAGCGCCGACAAGGCTGCCGAGTTCGGCATTCAGTGGCAGAACCTCAGCGGGTTGGGTAGAACCGGCACGCAGGCCTTTGGCGGCACCAATTTCGGCACCGCCGGCCAGAACATCATCGGCATCTCACAGAATCCGGCATCGGTCGGCCCCGGCCTCAACATTGGCGTAGTCAACGGCAGCATCACCATTCCCGGCGTGGGCCAGATCCTCAACATGGGCTTGCTGGTGCGCGCGCTGGAAACCGACGCCAACGCCAATATCCTGTCCACGCCGACGCTGCTGACGCTGGACAACGAGGAAGCGCAGATCGTGATCGGCCAGAATGTCCCGTTCATCACCGGCCAGTACGCGGTAACCGCCGCCGCCACCACGCCCACGCCGTTCCAGACCATCGAACGGCACGACGTCGGACTGACCCTGCGGATCAAACCGCAGATCTCCGAGGGTGGTACGGTACGCCTGCAACTGTACACGGAGGTCTCCAGTATCCAGGACAAGAACAACCCGGCCGGGGTGATCACCAACAAGCGCGCGGTGAACACCACGGTGCTGGTCGACAATGGGCAGATCGTGGTGATCGGCGGCCTGATCCAGGACACGGTCAACGACGGTGAGCAGAAGGTTCCCGTACTCGGATCCATCCCTGTGCTCGGCAGTCTGTTCCATTACAAGAACCGCTCGCACAGCAAGACCGACCTGATGATTTTCCTGCGGCCGACCGTGGTGCGCGACAGCGAGGATGCCGATGGCTTCACCAGCGAACGCTACGACCACATCCTCGGCGAGCAGAACAAAGTCAAACCGGCACATGACCCGATTCTGCCCGACATGCAATTGCCCGCTCTGCCGCCGCGAACGGCGCCGGTGATCCTGTCGACCAAGCCGCTGAAACCCCAGACAAGGCCGTCCTCCGACAGCGGCAGCCACTGATGAACGGGCGGGCCAACCGGATTCCCTACACGTTCGCCAAGACCCATGGCGTGGTTCTCACTTCGCTGCATGATGATCGCGCCGAAGTGGCGGTGCGCAACGGCGCGCATGCCGGTGCGCTGGCCGAATTGCGCCGCGCGCTTGGCGTGCCGGTATACGCCCGGCGCATCGATGCCGGCGAATTCGACGAACTGATCGTTGCCACCTACAACGGTGGTGGCAGCGGCGCCGCCGCGCTGGCCGGCGACATCGCGCAGGATATGGATCTGTCCCGCCTGCTGCAGGAAATCCCGCGGATCGAGGATCTGCTCGAAAGCCAGGACGATGCGCCGGTGATCCGGCTGATCAATGCCTTGTTCACCCAGGCGCTGCGCGAAGATGCCTCGGACATCCATATCGAACCGTTCGAGACGCGCTCGGTGGTGCGACTGCGGGTCGACGGCACCCTGCGCGACCTGATCGAGCCGGCACGCGCCCTGCATGGCGCGATCGTCTCGCGGGTAAAGATCATGGCGCAGCTCGACATCGCCGAAAAGCGCCTGCCGCAGGATGGCCGCATCACGCTGCGCGTGGCGGGCAAGCCGGTCGACGTGCGCGTCTCCACGATCCCGACCGGGCACGGCGAACGCGTGGTGCTGCGCCTGCTCGACAAACAAGCCGGCCGACTGGATCTGACGCGGCTGGGCATGGACGAGGCGACGCTGGCGCAGATGGACCGGCTGATCGCCGAGCCGCACGGCATCGTGCTGGTCACCGGCCCCACCGGCTCGGGCAAGACCACCACGCTGTACTCCGCGCTGTCGCGCCTGGATGCCGCCGCGCTCAACATCATGACGGTCGAGGACCCGATCGAGTACGACCTCGACGGCATCAGCCAGACCCAGGTCAACACCCGGATCGAGATGAGTTTCGCGCGCGCGCTGCGCACCATCCTGCGCCAGGATCCGGACGTGGTGATGATCGGCGAGATCCGCGACCTGGAGACCGCACAGATCGCGGTGCAGGCGAGCCTCACCGGGCATCTGGTGTTTGCCACGCTGCACACCAACGATGCCGTGAGTGCGGTCACCCGGCTGGTCGACATGGGCGTGGAACCGTTCCTGCTCGCCTCCAGCCTGATCGGTGTGGTCGCGCAGCGGCTGGTACGCAGGCTGTGCCCGGCATGCCGCAAACCCTACGTGGCCGACGCGGCGCAACTGCGTGTGCTGGGCCTCGTGCCGGCCGACGGCACGCTCTACGCGGCACAAGGTTGCAGTGCCTGCAACAATACCGGTTACCGCGGTCGCACCGGCATCTACGAGCTGCTGCCGGTCGACGACGACCTGCGCCGACTGGTGCATGACCGCGCCTCCGAGCAGGACCTGCGCGAGCATGCGACAGCTCGCGGCATGCGTTCGCTGCGCGAGGACGGCATGCGCTGGGCCGCACAAGGCCTGATCAGCATCGAAGAAGTGATTCGCGTGACGCGCGAATAGTCGCCGCCATGGAAGCCTTTCGCTACGAAGCACTCGACGCCAGCGGCCACACCGTCTCCGGCGTGCTGCAGGCCGACACGGCGCGCCAGGCACGCACCCAGTTGCGCGCCCAGGGCCTGCTGCCTGCGGCGGTCGACCGGGTGCTTGCGCGCGAACGCGCGGGCAAGGCGTGGGCGCGCGGACTGTCCGCCACCGAGCTGAGCCTGGTGACCCGCCAGCTGGCCACCCTGCTCACCTCCGGTCTGACCCTGGAGCAGTCGCTCAATGCGCTGATCGAGGAGGCCGCCGAGCCGCTGACGCGCGAGGTGCTGACCGGCGTGAAGACCGAAGTGACGGCCGGCAGCTCGCTGGCGCTTGCGCTGGGTGCCTACGAAAAGAGTTTCCCCGACTTCTACCGGGCGCTGGTCCACGGCGGCGCGGAGTCGGGCGCGCTGCCAACCGTGTTGCAGCATCTTGCCGATTATCTCGACACCCGTCAGGCGCTGCGGCAGAAGACCAGCCTGGCACTGCTGTACCCGATCCTGGTGACGATCGTGGCACTGGCGATCGTCACCGGGCTGCTGGTCTACGTCGTGCCGCAGGTGGTGCAGGTGTTCCAGCAATCGCGCCAGAGCCTGCCGTGGCTGACCCGCGCGCTGATCGCTCTGAGCAATTTCCTGCGCGCGACCTGGCCGTATCTCGTCTCCATCATTGTCGGCACGACGGTGGCCGCACGCATGGCGCTGCGCCGGCCCACCACGCGACGCCGCTGGCACGCGCTGCTGCTGCGCCTGCCCTGGCTGGGTTCGCTGATTCGCGGCGTCAATACCTCGCGCTTCGCCAGCACGCTGGCGATCCTGGTCGGTGGCGGCGTGCCGCTGCTGGCCGCTCTGGACTCCGGCGCGCAGGTGATGACCAACCTGGTGATGAGAGAAGCCCTTGAGCATGCGACCGAGCGGGTACGCGAAGGTGCGAGCCTGGCGCGTGCACTGGGCGAAACCCGCGCGTTCCCGCCGCTGCTGGTGCACCTGGTGGCCAGCGGCGAAGTGAGCGGTCAGCTCGAACAGATGCTCGAGCGCGCTGCCCAGCTGGAAACGCAGTCGCTGGAGCGACGCCTGGCGGTGTTCCTCACCCTGCTCGAGCCGGTGATGATCCTGGTGATGGGCGGCGTGGTGCTGATGATCGTGCTGGCGATCCTGCTGCCGATCATGGAGATGAACCAGCTGGTGCACTGACCCGATCCGCCCTTGTCGCCCGGAAGCCGGCGCAGGACACACGGCGGGACCTATCCCGTGTATGCCTCGAAGATATCGCGGAACGACGCATGGTTTTGCCTGAACGCCGCCAGGATGACCGGATCGAAATGCTCCGGAGCGATGCGGCCATCGCCGCGCGCAATGATGTCCACGGATTTCGGATGGTCGAATGCGGACTTGTAGGGCCGTTTGCTGCGAAGCGCGTCGTAGATATCGCAGATGTTCATGATGCGCGCCGACAGTGGAACAGCCTCGCCCCGCTTGCCATTCGGATAACCCCCGCCATCCCATCGTTCGTGGTGATTGAGCGCGATCTCGGCGCCCATTTCCAGATAGGGCGATTTGCTGTTGCCCAGGATGCTCGCACCGATCAAGGTGTGCCCCTTCATGATCTCCCATTCATCGGGCGTGAAGCTGCCCGGCTTGAGCAGGATGTGGTCGGGGATGCCTATTTTCCCGATGTCGTGCATCGGACTCGCGAAAAAGATATTGTCGACGAACTCTGCATCCATGCCGAGCAGCCCGGCAAGCTCGCGGCTGTAATAGCTGATGCGTTGCACGTGCGCGCCGGTGTCTTCGTCCTTGTATTCCGCCGCGCGCGTTATCGCGAAAATGGTTTCGATATAGCTTTCCTTGAGCTCGGCAGTCCTTGCCCGCACTCGCTGTTCCAGCGCGTCGTTGTGCTCCCGCAATGTCTTGTGCAACAGGCGCACTTCCAGCAAATTGCGGACCCGCGCCAGCACCTCGACCATCTCGAACGGCTTGCTGATGAAATCCTTCGCGCCGGCCTGCAGCGCGCGCAGCTCGTATTCCGGTTTCGCGGTAATCACGAGGACCGGCAGGTAGCCGTCCGATTCGATTTCCTTGAGCTCTTCCATCACCCGGAATCCATCCATGCCGGGCATCAGGAGATCGAGCAGGACAAGATCGTGGCGGTACCTGCGATACAGCGCGCAGACCTCGCCCGGATCCGTCGTGGACGCGATGCGTCCATAGCCGGCGCCGCGCAACATCCGCTCAAGCAGCATCACATCGGCTTCCTTGTCGTCGACGATCAGGATGCTGGCATTGAGAATATCGGCTAGGTTGAGCACCGGCCTTCGTCCTCGTTCATCTTGCCCTGGCCGAGCCCTGGTCCCGAAAATTCCAGTGCCGCGTTCATTGCCTCCATGAACTCGGGCACCTTGATGGGCTTGGTCAGGTAGCGGAAGAATCCCGCCTTCAGGCCCCGCTCGATGTCCAGTGGCATGGCATTGGCACTGATGGCAATCAGCGGAATGTCTGCCGTGGCCGGGTCCGAGGACAGTCTTTTCTTAACTTCGAAGCCGCTGATGTCAGGTAGATTGATATCCACCAGGATCACATCCGGCCGGTATCCGCGTGCCATTTCGATGCCGCTCGTCCCGTTCACCGCGGCAAGCAGGCGGATATCCGGGGCGCGCGCGATGACTTGCCCGACCAGTGTCATGTTCGCCGGGTTGTCCTCCACATAGAGCACGGTGTGCAACCGCTCTGCGCGGGCCGCATGTGATTGGGCCAATGCCGTCGGGTTGCCTCCCTCCATGCAAAGTTGAGGCTCGACAACCGCGAGGAGTTCGAACCAGAACACGCTTCCCGTCCCGACGGTGCTTTCCACGCCAATGATGCCCCCCATCAGCTCGACCAGCCGCTTGGCCACCACCAGACCGATACCGGTGCCTTCCTCGCCGCCGGCCTCCTGTCCGAGACGATTGAACGGCTGAAAGAGCTGTGCCAGCTGTTCCGCACCCAGTCCCCCGCCGATGTCCCTGATGCTCACGCGAATGCGTCCCGACCCGCTATCGGTGCAGTCGACCTCGACCGTTCCCCGCTTGCTGTTGTATTTGATCGCGTTGGAAAGCAGGTTGATCATCACCTGCTTCAAACGGGTCCGGTCGGCACGGATGAAGCGGGGGATACCGAACTGGGAAAAGGTCAGTGCGATTCCACGCTGTTGCGCCTGCGGTTCGACCATGGCCAGGCATTCGAGCACGACTTCGGCCAGCGACACCGGTTCCTCCGACAGCAGCACCTGCCCGGACTCCACCTTGGCCAGATCGAGGATCTCGTTGATCAGTTTCAGCAGATGCCATCCCGCCTGCAGAATCTGCGCGATGCTTTCCATCTGCCCCGTCGATGGCGGCGGGGAATCGGACTCCATCAGCTGGGCAAACCCGAGAATCGCATTGAGCGGGCTGCGCAGCTCATGGCTCATGCTGGAGAGAAAGTCCGACTTGGCCAGGCTGGCCTTTTCGGCCACCGCCGTGGCACGCTCCAGCTCGACATTCTTTTCCTGCAGCACCTGATCCAGGCGCTTGCGCTCGGTGATGTCGCGCGCCGCGGCGAACACGCCCTGCAGGCGGCGGTCACGGTCGTAGAAGGTGGTGGCGTTGTAGGAAACCACCGTTTCGCTGCCGTCCCTGGCGCGCGCGGTGAGCTCGTAGTCGGTGACCGTCTTTTCGCTCAGCACCTGCGTGATGGCTGCCTCGGCCCGCTCCGGATCGGTGAAATAGTTCTTGAACGGCGCGCCGATAAGCTCGTCGCGCGTGCAACCGGTCAGCGCCTCCATCTGCTTGTTGACGTCGGTGATGATGCCGGCGGGGTCGGTAGTCATGATCGCGTCGATGTTCGATTCGATCAGCGAGCGGGTGTAAAACTGCTGGTCGCGCAATCGCTGGTCGAGCTTCTTCTGCTCCGCCTCGATCTGTTTGCGGGCGGTGTTGTCGGTGCCGATCAGCAGGTAGCCGATGATCACGTCCTGCGCATCGCGCAGCGCCGTGACCGACACCACCGCCGGAAAGCGGCTGCCGTCCTTGCGGATGTAGGTCAGCTGGTAGATGTCCTCGATGCCGCGCGAGGCCTTGAACACCAGCGCCTCGAAGCCCGGCGTGATCGGCGTGGAGAGCTCGGCACTCAACGCCCTGGCACGCGCGATCAATTCCTGCGGATCGGAAATATCGGCCGGCGTGATCTTGTTCTTCACCTCGGCGGCCGAGTACCCCAGCATGCGTTCCGCGCCGACATTGAAGATCTGGATGACACCGTTCGCATCGGTGGCGATGCTCGAAAAATTGGCGCTGTTGAAAATCGCCTTCTGCAGGGCACCCGCCTTGAGCAGGGTCGCCTTGCGCCGGACTTCGACAAGGCTCGGCACTGTGCCGGTCAACGAGCCGGATATGGTGCCATCGTGGATCGGTTTTGACATCGCAGGCCCCGGGCCAAAGCACGAATTGGACGATCGCCGGCAGTGCGCGTGCTCCCCTTCAGCGCCTGGCATTCACACGACATCAATGCCATGCCGGACACTGCCCGACACGACAATGATGGCAGGCATGGATGGTGCCTGCGTTCAGAATCCTGACGTCAGATCATCGCCCCATCGTTCCCGCTTGAGCAGCCCTTCGACTGTCCACCAAGCCACGGGAATGACGAATCCCGAAATATCACTCACACATTGTTTCAGCCGCGATCCACCGGGCATTACTTCGTACCGCGGACTTCCACTTCCACGCGACGGTCAGGTTGCAGGCAGGCGATCAACTGCTTGGTCGCTTTGTTGCCTGTGCATTCACCGGGCTTGGTCACCGGATCGGAGCCGTCCTCACCCCTGGCTTCGATTTTTTCGGCCGGCAGGCCTCCCACTGTCACCAGATAGTCCTTGACTGCCTCGGCACGGCGCGTGGAAAGAGCCTGGTTATAGGCCTGCGGACCAAGCCGATCGGTGTATCCGGTGACCGTGATGGTGTCGTAGTCAGCGCTCTTGACGTCCGCTGCAAACTTGTCCAGTTCCTGCTTGCCCGCAGGCCTCACGATGGACTTGTCAAAGGTGAAAAGGGAGTCCGCGGAGAAAGTCACTATCCTCGGCGCGGGCGGTGCCACCGGCTCCGGTGGCGGCGCAGGTGCGGCAGGTGCGGGCTCCGGCGCGTATGCCACCGGGGCAGGCTTTGCGCCAAAACGGTAGATCAGGCCCACGGAGTACAGGTCCATGTCGCCCTTGTTGCCTACCGCATCGTTGATCCGGTAGCGCTCGGCCTCGGCGCGCATGCTCAGCGACGAGGTGAAGGCGTACTGCAAGCCCACGCCGAACTTGTAATTTGTATCGCTGGTGCTGGGATGGGGGTCGAGCACATTGACAGCTCCCGTCCCACTGAACCTGTCGCTGGCCCATGAATGGTTCACGCCGACCCGACCGAACACCGAGAACCTGTCGGTGATAGGCAGCGTTCCTACCGCATCGATGAACGCACCCTGGAGCTTGATATTGCCTTTCAATGTGCCCTGCGGGAGCGTGTTCGCGGTGAACCCGAACCTGCCCATATTGAAATAGCCCGCTTCGAACGCCCAGTACTTGTTGATGCTGTACCCACCAAAGACCTTGTAGCCAAAATCACGGTCATCGTCGCTGATCGCGCTGGTGTTGAACCCCGCTTGGAACAAACCCTGGGTGATTCTTGCATTGTCAATCGTGGCTCTGGACTGGCCGAGATTGAACCCGCCATACCAACCTGCGTCCTGCGCCACTGCAAGTGGGCTGGCACATACAGCGAGCGCCAGAAGGCTCACCGTCATTGAGGTTCTTGCTGCTTTCATCTCTGTATCTCCAAAGACCCTGTTCAAAGTCTCACCTGATCGGTATCGACTCATAGCTGCGGTACTCGGCATTCCGGCAGCGGCGCAGCTTGTGCAGGGGTATTCCACTTAACTGGTCGAGCTGCCTCTGGCGTCAGTCGCACTCTGCCCTGACGCCAGTCGGCACTCGTTGCTGATCGGCAAGCATCAAAGCCTCATGGTGCAGGTACGTTGATGACTGTGTTGACGAGGGTCACTGAAGCACCCAGCGACAACGCCCTGCCGTTGAGCCTCACCAGTGCAACATTGCCCGCCGTGGAGAACGCGGCACCGGCCTGGGCAATGATGGTTCCCACCATGGTCCCGCCGCCGCCCGCATTGATTGTGGCGGCGCTGCCAACCTGCCAATAGACGTTCTTGGCCTGGGCACCATTGGCCAGAATGATGCTCTGCGGCGCTGCCGCTCCGGGACCGCCTACCGTGAGCGTGGTCGCCATCTGGAACACCCAGACGGCATTGGCGTTGCCCTGCGCATCAAGCGTCAGGTCACCGCCCTGGATCATGAACGAGCCGGCAGGTGCGGTATACGTGCCTGGGGCGAGGGTCAGCCCGGCAAGGTTGCCACCCGGGTTGGCGCCCGCCGGCAGAGCGACCAGCGCGTTGTAGGCAGCCAGCGCATCGGCACGGGCCTGCGTAGCGATCGCGAAGGTCGCGGCGGTGCCTTCCGTGGGACAGGCCACCGTGGGCGGCGGCGGCGCCGTGTAGATCAGGCCATTCACCGTACCGACATTCAGCGGCGTTTCCGTATAGGTGCAGCCCGGACCGGCATCGTGGAACCCGGTTACCGCAGTGGAAACAGCGGTAGTGCCGATATCGCCATTGACCACGGTGAACAGTCCCGAACTGGTCATGCCAGCGGAGCCACCGAAAACCCCGAACGTGGATGCCGAGCCAAGAATGTTGGTCGGCGGCGGCGGCGGCGGCGGTGGCGCTGACGCCACGGTGAAGTTCCAGCTGTAGTCATTCACCATCGTATTGGCCGGAATGGCCAGATCCTTGACTCCGGTGGCACCGCCCTTGATCGTGGCCGTATAGGTGACACCGGCTGCAAGGGCGCTTTGCGGGGTGAACGTGACGATGTGGCCGGTAGCCGTATCGAGCACCACCGAAGCGGCCGTGACGGGAGTCAGGGCTGGCGCCGGCCCGGTCACGGTAAATGTCGTCGAGGTCACGGTTGCCGGATCCATCCGCAAGCCGGAGGGCACGTTGAAGGTCGCGTTGACGGACGCGTTGGTCGGTACATTGACGGCGCCCGAGCTGGGGTTGGTGGAAGAGACCGTGATATTGGCCGGTGGCACGGCGGCGGCGGCCGTGGTAAAGGTCCACACATAGTCGCTGGCCGCAGGCAGCGGGGCCTGATTGCCGGCCAGTGCATTGCCAGCCAGATCGGTGGCTGCGGTGGTAATCGTGGCGGTATAGGTCGTGTTGGCTGCGAGCACGGCACTGGGCGTGAAGGTCGCGGTCCTGCTGCCTACGGCATAGGCCACATTGCCTGCCACAACCGTCGAGCCGGGTCCGGTCAGCGTGAAGGTGGCTGGCGCCGGTGCGGGCGGGGTGATCGTCGCGGGGGCCATGTCCTCCGAGAAAGCCGCGGTGATGGCGGTGTTGGTCGGCACCCCCGTCGTCGGACCGGGATTCGTCGTGGCAGGTACGGTCAGCACCACAGCCGGTCGGGTCGTGTCCGGCACCATGCCCGTCGTGAAGTGCCATACATACGGGCTGACCAGGGCGAGGCCGGTGGCGATGCTCTTGGCCCCGGTGACCGTGGCGGTATAGAGCGTGAGGGGCGAGAGCGTCTCTCCGGCTGCCAGTCTGAAGGTGGCGATGCGGTTGGTGCTGTCCAAACTCACGCTGCCGGTGGGATTGGTGCAGGGCGCCGCGCATGTCACCGTGAAACTCGCCGCGCCGGTGATCGGTGCCATCGGTTCACTGAAGGCCGCGTTGATGACCGTGTTGTTGATCGTCACCCCGGTGGCATCGTTGACCGGCGCGACCGCAGTCACCGTGGGTGCAAGGGCAACACTGCCCGCACCAAGGATGGGGGATCGCCCTTGACTGCCGCCCCCGCCACCGCCACACCCCGCAAGCAGCGTGCCCAACGTCAGGACCAGGGACCAAGTCAGGTATCTGGCGTATTTCCGGAAATTGTTCATTTGATCCCCTCTTCAATTTGATCCAGAAAACCAACTACTTGGAATCGACCAACCCCTGGCTGGTACGAAGGCTGGCGCTGCGACGCCAATAATCTTAGATGTTGAAGTTGTTACAATTTAGCCGTGTCCATGTCGCGGTGAGGTGAATTTCAGTTCAGCGACCGATCCGGCAACGAGAGATGCATGAACGATCCGCGTGACCACTCCCAGCGTGCTGGCGCAACGCGGTGACGGTGGGCAAGTCGCGACGCATGCGCGCGGCGAACACCCTGGCGAGGCGATCCACGTGCTGGGCTGGCGCATCGCGATCACCGGCGAGGAGCGCCTGCGCGAACACACCGACGATTGGTACGGCGCCATCACGTCGTGGGAAGGACGCCTCACCGACGATCAACTGACCTACCTCGACGCCCTGACCCGCGAGCTCGGCGACGTGCAGCAAGCCTTCACCACGTTCCAGCACGGGCCGCTGGCGAAGACCAACACCGCATTGAAGTCACACCAGCTCCAAGGAAGGCAGCTGCCAGCGTACGCATGCAGGAGTAGGCTTGAACACCTCACCCGGGAGGCCCGAGCCATGTCCCATCCCACCTGCAAGCTCCTGCTCCTGCTGGCCGGCAGCCTGCTGCCCGGCCTGGCCTGCGCCGCCACGCCACCCGTCAGCAACGTCACCCCTCAGTTGCAAAAGGCCGCCGACGGCGCCTGGCGCTCCGCCGCGAACAAGGCGCGCGACACCTATCGGCACCCGGTCAAGACTCTGCAGTTCTTCGGCATCAAGCCGGACATGACGGTGATTGAACTGGACCCGGGCGGCGGCTGGTACAGTGAAATCCTGGCGCCATTCCTGTACAAGCATGGCCATCTGATCGAAGCGGGCTCGCCCAAGTTCGCCGACAAGATCAAGGCCAATCCGGCCGTGTTCGGCCACATCGAGAAAGTCGTGCCGTTCGCGCCGCCGTTCCAGGTAAACCTCGGCGCACCGAACTCGACCGACATGGTGCTGACTTTTCGCAACACGCACGACTGGCTCAACCACAGTCCTGACACGCTGGCGGCCGTGTTCAAGTCGGCGTTCGACGTGCTCAAACCCGGCGGCGTATTTGGTGTGGTCGAGCATCGCGCCAAACCATTCTCCGACGCGGTGGAAAGTTCGAAAAAGCTGCACCGCATCCCCGAGGATTACCTGATCGCACTGGGCTTGAATACCGGCTTTCGCCTCGATGGCGTATCCGCGATCAACGCCAACCCAAAGGACCCCGAAGACATCAACGTGCACCGTCTGCCACCCAATCTGGCCGGCCCCGCAAGCGAACACGCCAAGCTGGAGCAAGTGGGCGAATCGGACCGGATGACGTTGCGCTTCGTGAAGCCCTGAACCTGGGGCCACGCAGTCCCGCGGACGGCGGCTTCAGCGCCACTCCGGCGGCATGGTCGCTGCACCAGTGTCGGGATCGACAGTGGTGATCGGCGTCTGAGGTCCGGGGATATTACGTTTCAAGCCGAAGAGACGGCTTGCACAAGGCGTATCCGACTCCCCCGACGTCAGCGGCGAGCATTCCCGTTGGTGCATGCGGCGCGTGCGGCCATGTCCAGCCAAGCTACCCTTTGCGCCAGAACTTCACCCCGGCCAGGCCTTCGAAATCGGCATCCTGCGTCCACACCAGGGCATCGGCGGCTTGTGCGGTGGCGTAGATGATACTGTCGGCCAGTGGCAGTTTGTGCCGCAACCCGAGCACAGCCGCACGCAACGCCAGCGCGGCGTCGAGTTCGGCGATCGTGCTTTGCCGCATCACCGCCACGTATTGCAACGCCGTGGATTCGTCACGTTGCTGGCTGATACGCTTGAACACCTCCAGCAACGTGATTGACGGCACCAGCAATTCGTCAGGCTTTTCAATGACTCTGGCGAAATGTTTGGCATTCGCCCCGTCCGCGAAATACTCCAGCCACGCGGACGAATCGACCACGTTCATACGCGATCACGATCGCGCGGCACCGACGTGTCGATGCCACGCAGCGACCCGCGCAGCGATTTGCTGGGGCGCACTGGAATCATCTCGATACGGTCTTCATAGTGAATCACCTGCAACTTGGTGCCGGGCAGCAGTCCCATGGACTCGCGCACCGCCTGCGGAATAACCACCTGAAATTTCGGCGAAACCGTGACTGCGGACATAGATCGTCTCCAGATGATCGATTGGTCTACCGTAATACGCCCGGCGTATCGATGTCAAAACCGTTAAATCACCGATAGCTGAAACCCGCAAGGAACATGGCGATACCGCTGCTGGACGACGCGGCGATGGCCCACCGTTCGCGTGGCGATTCTTTAGCGGTCAACGGCGCCTCGCGCTCCGCCGCGAACATCGCGCGCAACACCTATCGACCCCCGGTCCAGACCCTGCAGTTCTTCGGCATCCAGCCGGACATGACGGTGATCGAAATCGATCCGGCCGGTGGCTGCTACACGGTGGATCGCGCAACGGTAGCGGGCGCCGGTGGGGGGACACGGAGCCGGCGCCATCGATGACCGGATCAGAGCCTCAATGGGTCACATCCGGCTTCGCCAGCGGCAGCGTCACCACGAATTCACTACCGCGACCGCGACCGGCGCTGTGGGCAACCACCTGTCCGCCATGCGCCTGTACCAGGTCACGCACCACCGCCAGGCCGATACCCAGCCCGCCGTTGGAATGTGGCAAGGCAGATTCATCCTGCACAAACAGGTCGAATACCGCCGGCAGCGCCTCGGCGGAAATGCCGATGCCGTTGTCGCGCACGCTGATGACGGCGGAGCCATCCAGCACCAGCAGCTCGATCGCTATCTCGCCGTTTTCCGGCGTGTACTTGCTGGCGTTGTCCAGCAGGTTGCGGAAGATCTGCGTCATCCGCACCGGGTCACCGTGTATCCCGGCCGGCTCGGGCAACGCGTGCATGCTCAGGTGCTGGTGGCGAAGCTCCATGCCAGGCCGACAGAAATCCACCACTTGGTTGAGAATATCCTGCAGGTCGAAATCGCTGCGATCAATCCGCAGCTTGCCGGTACTCAAGCGTGAGCCGTCGACCAGGTCGTCGATCAGACGGGTAAGGTGGGTAACCTCGCCATCGATGATCGCCTGCAGCCGCGCGACCGGTATGTCGTCGGTGGAGCGGTTGATCAACAGATCGGTAGCGATGCGCAGCGGCGTCAGCGGGTTGCGCAATTCATGGGCGACCATCGCCATGAAGTTCACCTGCCGGCGCTGTGCTGCGGTCGCGTCGAGCGTGGATTGCTGCGCTTGCAATGCGGCCAGCACAAGTTGCGCGTTGGCCTCGCGCAAATTCTGCAGTGGTGACTCCTGCAAGGGTTCCGATGTGCGCTCAGGCGCATGCCGCTGGCGCACGCCCTCCGTTGGGTTCCGCTCCTGGTACCAGGCCTCACCCTGAAGCCGAAAATTGCCGAGCCCGTGGCGTTTGTGCCGATACATGGCGCTGTCGGCACGATCGATGAGGGTGGCCATGTCCTCCCCGTCATCGGGATAAATGCCGATGCCCAGGCTGGCCGAGAGCTCCAGCAACTGCCCGCCGACGCTCACCGGCACGCTGAGCGCCGCCAACATCGAGGCGGCAACCCGGCCGGCATCGGCAGGTGCCGAGATTTCCGCCAGCAACACCAGAAACTCGTCGCCCCCATAACGGGACACGGCATCTGATTCGCGCAGCACCGACTGCAGCGAGCGCGCCGCGATTTGCAACACCTCGTCGCCCGCGGCATGGCCGAGGCGGTCGTTGATCTGCTTGAAATCGTCCAGATCGACAAACACCAGGGCCATCCGTCGCTGGTCGCGTCGGGCCATCAGCAGAGCCTGCTGAACCCGATCCAGCATCGGCGCACGATTGATCGCGCCGGTCAACCCATCGCGCTGGTAGGTGCCCCTCAGGGTCGCCAGGTCGGTGAGGGCCTGTTCGGCGACCTGGTCAGCCTGCAGCGCGGCCAGTACCAGTTTCTGGTTGGCTTCTCGCAACTGGGTGGCACGCTGGGCACTGAGATCTTGCCGCGCGCTGGAAAGCTGTTGCTGCAGTTCCACCAGTTCGTGGCGCAGGCGGATTGCCTCCTTGTCGAGCAGCGCCGTCGCACGCCTCGCCACAACCTCGGCAGAATCGGACCGCTCAGTCACGGCGTCAGGCCCGCTTGGCAATCATCCATCGTCGGGGCCCAACCGTTGCGGCAGTCCAGGCTGGCTGCGGGTCGGCCTGCCGCCCAGCAGGCCCTCGTAGTTGCTCAGCATCCCGTCGATCTGGATGCCGTTGTCATCGATGTGGAACAGGCGTAATTCGCTCGAGTGAACGCTGGCCCGGATCTTCAGTACCGCCATCACGCGCAGCAGGCGGCTTTTCACCTCGATGTAGCGCTGCACGATGATCGCGTCGGTGAGAAACGCCGTGCCATAGGGGCTGAAGCGCAGTTCGGTGTAGCGATCCTCCAGCTCCGAGGTCATCAGCACGCTCACGCCGGTGCTGCCCAGGGCCGACACCATCCGCGCCATCGCCTCACGGAAGTCCGCGCGGAAGCTGGGCGCCAGCGACAATTCAAAACCCGACAGCGAATCGATCACCACGCGGCTGGCCTTGAGCCGATCCACCTCGGCCATCAGCAGCACGGAGACCTCGTCGACCGACAGCCCGGGCTCGCGCGTGTCGACCACACCAATCTGACCGGATTCGATCAGTTCGGCGATCTGCTTGCCGCGCGATTGGGTGGCACGCTGCTCGAACGCGGCAATCACGCTGGTCTCGCCGCGGCTGGCACCCTCGATCAGAAACGCCGCCGCCAGGATACTTTTACCCGACCCGGACGGTCCGGCCACCAGCAGCGAGTAACCGCGCGGCAGGCCGCCACCCATCATGGCATCCAGTGCAGCCACCCCTATCGACATTCGCTCCTTGATCGGCGAGTCTGTGGGAGGCGCGGACACGCTCATCGCCAGCGATGGAGCGAACACGCGCAGACCGGCCGTGCCGATCCGGAAGGTATGCAAACCTGGCATCGTGGCCTGACCACGCATCTTGTCGATGTTGAGCTTGCGTACCATCGAATCGCGCTGCATGTCCTGGCGCAGCCAGATCAAGCCATCGGCCACGGTAAACACCGGGCTGGGGTCCGTGTCACTGAAATACTCGCCGATCAGGAAGGTAGTGGCCTGCCAGCTGGTCATCAGCATGCCCAATTGTTGGACAAACTGCTGCAAGCTGATGAACTGGCTGCCCTCAGCCAGCCCGGCCAGTATCACCGAGCGGAACGAATCGACAAACACCAGGCCAGGCCCGCGCGCCTCGACCTCGGCCACGATCCGCGCCAGCACCCGGGTCAAGTCACCCGTAGCCATCTCCTCGGCGAGGTTGATGAAGTGAATCGTGTGATTGACCTTCTCGCTGTCGAAAAAGTCGAACTGCTGCTGGTAACGCAGCATCTTCAGCGGTGGCTCGCCCAGCACGGTGAAGTACAGCGCCGGGCGCGCCGGCGTGGCCAGCGCAAACATCATCTGGTGCGCCAGCGTGGTCTTGCCGCTGCCGGGTGGACCGGCGATGACGTTGAACGAAAATTCGGGCAGGCCGCCGCCAAGCACCTCGTCCAATCCGGGCACGCCCGTGCTCAGCCGGTTGATGGTGGCTTTGGCAATGGTCATGTGATGGCTTCCGGTACGGCGTCGCCGCGTGAGGTGATGTCCCATACGGGACGCAGCAGCCGCTCGGTGAGCGACGCGCCAATCAGGGTAATCAGCACTTCATGGAAGTGCTGCAGCAACGCGGCATTCGTCGCGATCGCCTCGATGCGGTCCTGTTGCGACAGCACCGCCTGCAACATCGCCAGCTCGTTGGTGGGCAACGCGCCATCGTTGGCGGCTGACAGGCACGGATGCGCGGCGCGAGTGAGATGAATGCTGCGCTTGAGCAGCGCGGTCACACCGGATTGGCCGATGATCGGTGCCAGCGCCGCGGCCACGTCGCGCCAGATCGAGACGGCTACGTCCGCGATCTGCCCAGCGTCGTCGCTCCCGGCGACGAGACGCGCAAACATCGGTTGGATCCCGGATGCATCAGCTTGCATGGCGACCCGTAAACGCTCGCAGCATGAATAAGCCTTCATTATACGTGAGCGCAACGATGCACCGTGTGAAACCGCTGAACTGCCGGTTTCGGCAGTCTGATCAGGCAGCGACGGAAGGGGCATAGCCCCGTGCAATGCCCGCAAGTTGCCGTATTCCGGTTCCGCGACCGGCGAAGAAGCACCGAACACAGCATTCCCGGATCGGCACCCGTGATTTTCGACCAACCAGCGCCGCATACCAACGCGCCCTCCACTGAATACTTGAACCTTGCCCAGCGCAGGCTAATCGCCCATGCGTCTGCGCCCATGCCTTGCCGAAATCGGTGACGGCGCCGGTGATGCTGGACGTGCTCGATACGCTTGGCCGCACCCTACGCGACTACAGTAGCGCCGCGCCGCCGCCAACACCGAATCCCGCCGAACCCGCCTGCACGGGAGTGGGTGTCGCGAGCAATCCGCGTGGGCCATTTGACCCCAGGATCATCGTCTGATCATCGACGACCCGCTATCCCTCTTCAGACTTAATTTGACGTTGGAGTCACGTGACCGCGCTCAAACTCGCCAGGCATGAGACAGCGCTGTAGCTGTCGCGCGGCCCGAGCGAGGCTCATCATCCGGTCATGGCCACTTCGAAACCACACGGCACGACGTCGAAAGGGCGGCCCGCAGCAGCGGCCACCATCGTGGTGCGCCGACGGGCGCCGTTGACGCAGCTGTCGCCCGCTGCCAGCGCGCTCACGTCGGCGCAACTCGCAGCGCGTTTCGGCGCTGATCCCGTGGACATCCGGGCCGTCCGCAAGATTGCCACGTCGGCCGGATTGAAGGTGGTCGCAGTGCATCCCGCCTCGCGCCGGGTTCAGGTCGAGGGTCCGGCCGCCACGATCCGCGCGTGGGTTGCGCATATTCCGAACGATCTGGCCGGCATCGTGACCGCGGTGCTCGGCAGTGCCGCACCGCAGGCGCGGCCACGCGCCGTCGTGGCGCAGCCACGTGCCGGCAACGTGAGCTATACGCCGCTGCAACTTGCCGACGTTTACGGCATGCCGGCTGCCGATGGGTCGGGGCAGATCATCGCCATCATCGAACTGGGTGGCGGTTTCGCGCAAAGCGACCTGCGCAATTACTTCAAGGGACTCGGCCTGAAGGCGCCGAGCGTGAAGGCGATCAGCGTCGATGGCGCCAAGAACCAGCCGGGCCAGGATCCGACGGGCGCGGACGGCGAGGTGTTGCTGGACATCGAGGTAGCCGGGGCGATTGCGCCCAAGGCCAGTTTCCTCGTCTATTTCGCGCCCAACACCGACGCGGGCTTTCTTGACGCCGTCAGTGCCGCAGCGCACGCCAGCCCGGCGCCGGTCGCACTGAGCATCAGCTGGGGCGAGAGTGAAGACAAGTGGACGGCGCCGGCGCGTACCGCCATGGACGCGGCCTTCGCGGACGCGGTCGCCATGGGGGTGACCGTCACTGCCGCAGCAGGCGACAGCGGCAGCAGCGACAGTGATGGCACGGCCGTGCACGCTGATTTCCCGGCGTCGAGTCCGCACGTGCTCGGCTGTGGCGGAACCTCGCTCAAGCTCACCGCGAGCGGGCAGGTGAGCTCGGAAACCGTATGGAACGATGGCGGCCAGGGCGGTGCCACCGGCGGCGGTGTCAGTGACGTGTTTGCCCTGCCGGCGTGGCAACAAAACGTGGGCGTGCCGAAGCGGACGGCAGGCGGCAGCAGCGGGCGTGGCGTGCCGGACATCGCCGCCGTAGCCGATCCGCAAACCGGCTACCAGGTGCTGGTCGATGGACAGCAAATGGTGATCGGCGGCACCAGCGCGGTGGCGCCGCTGTGGGCCGGGCTGGTGGCGCGCATCGTGCAGCTGTCCGGCACGCGCATCGGGTTGGCACAAACCGGCCTGTACGCAGGCGTGGCCGCCGGCAAGGCGGCGCCACATACACGCGACATCACGCAGGGCAACAACGGCGCCTGGCAGGCCGGACCGGGCTGGGATCCCGCCACGGGCCTGGGCGTACCCGACACCCATACCGCTGCCGCGTTCTCCGCACCCACGCCGACGCCAACGCCTCCCGCACCCGGTGGTTCATCGGTGCTGGATGAACTCAAGACCGCGCGCGCCGCCCTCGACCGGGCCATTGCGGCGCTCCAAGGCGGAAACAAGTGAGGTCGAACACGGCATCGGCGCACGCCCGATGCCGAAAGCAACCGACCAGATGGTCATTGATCATGCCGGTCGCCTGCATCAGCGAATAGCAGATCGTGCTGCCGACGAAGCGGAAGCCGCGCCGCTTGAGCGCCTTGCTCATGCGGTCGGACAGCTCGGTGCTGGCCGGCACTTGCGCCTGGTCACGCCAGCGATTGAGCACCGTCTTGCCATCGACGAACGACCACAAATAGATGCCCAGACTTCCAAATTCCTCGATCACCCCGAGCGCGGCAATCGCATTGTCGCGGCTCGACGACACCTTGAGCCGGTTGCGGATGATGCCCGGATCGAGCAGCAATTCATCGAGCTCGCGATCAGCCATGGCGGCCACGCGGGCAATCTCGAAGTCATGAAATACCTTGCGGTAATGCGCGCGCTTGGCCAGCACGGTGCGCCAGGACAAGCCGGCCTGGACGCCTTCGAGGCAAAGGAACTCGAACAGCCCACGATCGTCGCGCAGGGGCACGCCCCACTCGGTGTCGTGGTAGGCACACATCAGTGCATCGCTTTCGCGGGCCCAATGACAACGGATCGGTACGGCGCTCTGGCTCATGACGGCATCATGCAGGTGACTTGCCGCAAACCGCAACCGACGTCGCTACACTTGTCGCCCCTCTTCTGGCCCCTCCCGATGTCGCCCTCTTCATCACCGCAGCGCGGCGCGGCGCTGGCACTGCTCGCCACCATCGTGCTGTGGGCCTACAGCTGGGTCGTGATGAAGCAGGTGCTGGCGTACGCCGGGCCGCTCGACTTCGCCGCGCTGCGCTACCTGATCGGTGCGGCGGTGCTGTTCGCGGTGCTGCTGGTCTTGCGCCAATCGTTGCGGCCGCCACCGCTGCTGCCGACGATCCTGATCGGGCTGTGCCAGACCGCGGCGTTCCAGGGGCTTGAGCAGTTGGCCTTGCTCCATGGCGGCGCCGGCCATGTCGCCCTGCTCGCCTACACGATGCCGTTCTGGGCGGTGCTGCTGGCGTGGCTGCTACTCGGCGACAGGCCGACGGCACGGCACTGGCTGGGGCTAGCGTTGGCGGCGACCGGCCTGCTGTGCATCATCGAACCCTGGCATGCGCTGGGCAGCATGCTGAGCACTACACTGGCGCTCATCGGTGGACTGGCGTGGGCGGCCGGTACCGTGTTGAGCAAACGCCTGTTCCGCCGCCACGCCCTCAACGTGCTGAACCTCACCGCGTGGCAGATGCTGGCCGGTGGCCTGGCGCTGGGCCTGGTCGCGCTGGTCGTGCCGCAGCGACCGATCGCCTGGAACCGGGCCTTCATCGGCGGACTGGCATATAGCGCAGTGTTGGCGTCGGCGGTGGCCTGGTGGTTGTGGTCGATCGTGCTGCAACGGTTGTCCACGACGGTGGCCAGCGTCTCCAGCCTCGGCGTGCCGGTGCTCAGCGTGCTGCTGGCCTGGCTGATCCTGCGTGAACGGCCGTCCGCGCTCGAAGGGGCGGGCATCGTGCTGGTGCTGCTGGGCTTGCTGGCGGTCAGTGGCATCAGGGCCCGACGACGCGGCTGAGCAGCCATTCAGCCCGCGGGGTCGCCGTGGGCGATATCATGCCCTCTCACCAGGTCCGAATACGCGTCGATGTTTGATCTCCCCTTGCTCTGGCAACATCTGGTCGGCTGGCTCAGCACGCATGCCGTGGTGCCGCTGCTCGACCTGCTGCACTTGCGCGGCCTCTCCGGCAACCCCGCTGACATCGCGGCCTCGCTGCTGATCGCGGCGCTGCAGGTCGGCATCATCGGCCTGATCTTCCGCCCGCTGGAAACCTGGTTCCCGGCGGAAAAGTGGACGGACCGCAAGCTCACCCTGGTCGATCGCAACTACACCTTGCTGATGCTGCTGGGCATCTTTCCGCTGTTCACCTACCTGGTGCTGACCCCGTTCAGCCATCTGTTCGGCGGCGTCGACACGGCCACCTCGAGCACCGGTTCGCCGCTGGCGCTGACCCACTGGATGCCCTGGTTCAACCAGCATCCGTACCTGTTGTTCGCGCTGTATTACCTGGTCTACGACTTTGTCTACTACTGGATGCACCGCACCCAACACGCGATCCCGTGGTGGTGGGCGCTGCACAGCATGCATCACAGCACGCGCCAGATGAGCTGCTGGACCAACGACCGCGGCAGCCTGGTCGACGGCTTCATCCAGTCGATGATCCTGGCCACGGTGGGACTGACGATCGGCGTCGATCCGGACGAGTTCGCCTGGCTGATGCTGATCGGCGAGCTGGTGCAAAATTTTTCGCACACCAATGCGCGGATCGGCTTCGGCCGGTTTTTCGAGCGCGTCTTCGTCGATCCGAAGTTCCACCGGTTGCACCACATGCGGGTCGACCCAGAGCGACCGACCCTGCACAACTGCAACTACGGCCAGGTGCTGTCGGTCTGGGACGTGATCTTCGGCACTGCGCTGTACGGCATGGCGCCGCGACCGACCGGGGTGGGTGATCCGATGGTCGATGCGGACAACAACTACGGTCTGATCGGCCTGCACTGGGTCGCACTGAAACGCTTCTGGGGTGCGGTGCGGCGGCCGGCCGGGTGGAAGCCGGGCGAGGTGGCGTTTGACGAAGACTACCGGCCGATCCCGGTCAGCCAGCTGGACCTCAATGCGTTCAGCCATGCGCCCGATGCAACGCCACCGGTAGCCACCGCCCACACGACGGCGGAAGCTGCAGCCGGCTGACACCGGTTTACCAGGGCAGCGCCTGCAGATCGACTCAACACATCCAGCGCGGCACTGCGCATGACCGGCGCCACCTGCGCATATGGTGCGATGCGCATCGCGGCAGCGCGGATCTGTTCGATAACGGGCAGGCGGTCCATCGGCTTGTTCATGCGCGGGCAACCTCCACGCCACACCGAAAACGTCGTTCGGCGCCCGCTTCCAGCCGGATCGCGTCGGCGCACTCGGGCCGGTTGAACGCATCAGCCATGCATTCCATCGGTTCCAGCGCGATCGCACGGCGCGCATCGCGACTCAAGGTGTCGGCAGTGAAGGCATGCATCACGCCGCGTTCCTGCCAAACCGCCAGACCCAAGCCACTGGCCGGATCGCGCAGATGCGTGCGGATGCGTCCATCGGGATCAGCCGCGAGGCTGGCGTAACTCTGATCGAGGATGCTGTCGCCGACGCGGCGCGGCTGGCGAAAGTCCAGTGCGGCCAGGTCATGCAGGCCACCGCCGAGCGGCACCTCGAAGCCGAGCAGGGCGGCCCCATGCAGGGCAATCCGTACGCGGCACCGATCATCCCGGTCGTGCAGCACCACGACGCCTTGGTCGCCCAGTCGGGACTGCGCCACGCCATATCGCGTCAGGCCTGATCCGGTCACCGGATTCTCCCTCGCTTAAAGCACCCATGTTAGCCTGATCCATCCCCAATCCAAGTCATTCCCCCCATGCATGCAGTTTCGGAACAAAGCCCCGCGCTGATCCGGCTGCGCGACTATCGCGCACCCGCCTGGAGCGTCGAAACCATCGAAATGGATGTCGACCTCGGCATCGACGCCAGCGAAATTTCCGCGCGCCTGCAGCTGCGCCGCGATCCCGCGCAACAAGCCCCGCTGCAACTGGACGGCGAGAACCTGCAACTGCTGTCGATCAGGCTCGATGGCGAGCAGCTGTCCGCCAGCGCCTACCGTTACGACGGTACGGTGCTGGAGGTGGATGGCGTGCGCGACGGCAGCGTGCTGGAAACGCGGGTGCGGGTGCGGCCCGCGGCCAACACGGCACTGGAGGGCCTGTATCTTTCCGGCCCGCACGAGACCGGGTTCCTGCTCACCCAGTGCGAGGCCGAGGGCTTTCGCCATATCACGTTCTTCCCCGACCGGCCCGATGTGCTTTCGCGCTACACGGTGACGCTGCGCGCGGATCGCGAACGCTTCCCGGTGCTGCTCGCGGGTGGCAATCCGGACGGCGCCGGCGCGCTGGAAGGCGGTCGGCACTGGGCCCGCTTCGTGGACCCGCACCCGAAGCCGAGTTACCTGTTCGCCGTGGTCGCCGGGCGTCTTGAGCGGATCGAGCGCGACTACGTCACCGCAGACGGGCGTGCGGTGAAGCTCAACATCTGGGCCGAGGCGGATGCGATCGACCGCTGCCACTACGCGCTGGACGCACTGGAGCGCGCGATGCGCTGGGACGAGCAGGTCTACGGGCGCAACTACGATCTTGACGTGTTCCACGTGGTCGCCACCCACGATTTCAACATGGGCGCGATGGAGAACAAGGGCCTCAACATCTTCAACGCGAAGTACCTGCTGGCCGACCCGGACTCGACCACGGACGAGGAATACCGCCATATCGAGGCCGTGGTGGCACACGAGTATTTCCACAACTGGAGCGGCAACCGGGTGACCTGCCGCGACTGGTTCCAGCTCAGCTTGAAGGAAGGCCTCACGGTGTTCCGCGAGCAGTGCTTCTCGGCCGACATGAACTCCGCTTCGCTCAAGCGCATCGAGGATGTATCCCTGCTGCGCCGTGCGCAGTTCCCCGAGGATGCCGGTGCGCTGGCGCATCCGGTGCGCCCGGCGCAGTACCGCGAGATCAACAATTTCTACACCGCCACGGTGTACGAGAAGGGCGCCGAGCTGGTGCGCATGCTGGCCGGGCGGCTCGGCGCGGACGGCTTTCGCCGCGGCATGGATCGCTACTTCGAACGCAACGACGGTCGCGCCGCCACGCTGGAGGATTTCCTCACCGCGCTGGGCGAGGCCACCGACACCGACCTGATGCCCTACCTCGCCTGGTATGCCCACCCTGGCACGCCGCGACTGCGCGCGCACGGCCATTACGACGCGGCGCAGCGCGAATACACGCTGACACTGAGCCAGCAAACACCCGGCAGCGCCGGGACGCTCGCGCCAGCGCCGCTGCCGATCCCGGTCAAGCTTGCGCTGTTTTCACGCCACGGCGACCTGCTGCCGCTGCGGCTGGACGGCACACCGGCCAGCGATACGCGCGAACGCGTGGTGGTGCTGGCGCAGGCCGGGCAGAGCCTGGTCTTCGGCGACATCGATCGTGCGCCGGTGCCGTCGCTGCTGCGCGGGTTCTCCGCCCCGGTGATCCTGGAGTGCGACTACACGCCGGCCGAGATGGCGCTGCTGCTGGCCCACGATCCGGACGGCTTCAATCGCTGGGAAGCGGGCCAACTACTGGCCACACGCGCCTACGAGAACCTGCGTGACGGCGCCGCCGGCGATGCCCGGCAAGCGTGGTGCGACGCGCTCGCACGGCTGTTCAATGCCGGCGACCTCGAGGATGCGCTGCTGGCCGACCTGCTCACCCCGCCGGGCGAGATCGAACTGGCCGAACGCGAGAGCGACGTCGACCCCGCGCGCATCCACGAACTGCGCCAGGCGCTGCAGCGTGTGCTGGCCGAACGGCTCGGCGCCGACGCGCTGGAACAACGCTATCGAGCGTTGGCCGCGCAGGCCACGATCGCGCTCGACGCACCAAGCCAGGCACGCCGCCGGCTCAAGCATCGGGTACTGGAGTTGCTGCAGTTGTGCGACAACGAGCAGGCGCACCAACTGGCCGCGACGCAGTACCGTAGCGCGCTCGGGATGACCGACCGGCTCGCGGCGCTGGCCGTGCTGGTGCGCGGGCAAGCCGCCGCGGGCGACCAGGTGCTGCTGGACTATCGCCAGCGTTACGCAAGCAATGCGCTGGCACTGGACAAGTGGTTTGCGGTGCAGGCGCAGAACCCCGGCAAGGTGGCGCTGCCGCGCGTGATGCGACTGGAGAAGGATGCTGCCTTCACCTTGCACAACCCGAACCGGGTGCAGTCGCTGCTGGGGGCATTCGTGCGTGGAAACCCGAGCGGGTTCCATCGCCCGGACGGTGCCGGCTACCGCTACCTGGCCGAGCGCCTGGTGACGCTGGACTCGCTGAACCCACAGGTGGCGGCGCGGCTGGCCACCGCGTTCAACGGCTGGCAACGGCTGGAACCGGGGCGGTGTGCGCTGGCGCAGGCAGCGATCATGGAGCTGGCCGGACACGCCGGCTTGTCGCGCAACCTGAGCGAAATCATCGGCACCGTGCTGACTCACTGAAACGTGGCACTCAAGGTGGGCGCGGTCAACAACAGCCAAGCTTCCCGCGCCTGCACGTGCAGGACGTTTCATTCACACGGCCAGGTGATCGAGTGCTTCGAGCAGGCTCTGCATGCGCGTCTCCAGCTCAGGCTGCTGCGAGTTGTGGTCGTCGTCGGCGTAGTCGCGCAGATGATCCAGCGCCATCTCCACCTCGCCAAGCTCGACCAGCAGGTCGTGATGCGGGTAGACGGGCTGGAAGTCGAAGCTCATGTCCATGGCGAATTTCTCGATGAGTGGCTGGGTGATTGGGTAGATGCATCACCCATGCCAATGTGTGACACCTGTCACAGTCGATTGCCGATCCCTTCGCAACAGTGACGTCCCGCGTCAGCTGTTGCCGTGGCCCGGCACAAAATCCCCTTGCAGTCACACCTTGTTCACGCATTGGCGGTGAAAATCAATTTCAAGTCCCGCTGCAATACGTGAGGCAGACGCCCGCACTATCGCTTTCTGGCGCCAGGCAATACGGTCATCCTGGATTCCCCCTGTTCCTGAGACCGCCTGGCGCCAGATCTATCAGCACGAAGCCCCGCGCCCGCCAAGCCGCGGGGCTTCGTGTTTTTGAAGCCGGCGCGACCGGGAAGGCGGATACAGACGCAGTGCGCAAAGACGACGGCACCCCGAAGGGTGCCGCCTTGCTTCCTCTCACGGTGCACGATCGAACCCCTGTCCGCTCGACCTCGGCGCGCATTCCTGGCGCAGCGTCTGCCCATGAAAGTGCCAGTCGGATGAAGCAGGATCTGTGCCAGCGCCGCGTACCCTTCGGCGAAAGCGTGCTGGCATTACCATAGCGACCCGTTTTGTCACTTTTTGCGCGCTTAGGGCACAACATGCGTCACCCGACCCACTACGACGTCATCGTGATCGGCGGCGGCCACGCCGGCACCGAGGCCGCGCTCGCTGCAGCACGCGCGGGTGCACGCACCTTGCTGCTCAGCCACAACATCGAGACGATCGGCCAGATGAGCTGCAACCCGGCCATCGGCGGCATCGGCAAGGGGCATCTGGTCAAGGAGATCGATGCGCTGGGTGGCGCCATGGCGCACGCCGCCGACCGCGCCGGCATCCAGTGGCGCACGCTCAACGCCTCCAAGGGCCCGGCCGTCCGCGCCACTCGCTGCCAGGCCGACCGCGCCTTGTACAAGGCAGCGATCCGCCACCTCGTGGAAACCCAGCCGAATCTGGAGCTGTTCCAGCAAGCGGTAGACGACCTGATCATCGAAGGTGGCCGCGTCACCGGCGTGATGACCCAGATGGGGCTTTCGTTCGGCGCACGTACGGTGGTGCTCACTGCCGGCACCTTCCTCGCCGGCAAGATTCATATTGGCGCGGCGCAATACGCCGGAGGTCGGGCGGGCGACCCGCCGGCCATCACGCTGGCGCAAAGGCTGCGCGAGCTGCCGGTGGCCGCCGACCGCTTGAAGACCGGCACGCCGCCGCGGATCGACCTGCGCAGCATCGATTGCAGCGGACTGCAGGAGCAACCAGGCGACTCCCCGGCGCCGGTGTTCTCCTACCTCGGCTCGCGCGACGAGCATCCGCGCCAGGTCAGCTGCTGGATCACCCACACCAGCGAGCGCACCCACGAGATCATCCGTGGTGCGCTGCATCGCTCGCCGTTGTACACCGGCCAGATCGAGGGCGTCGGACCGCGCTATTGCCCCTCGATCGAGGACAAGGTAGTGCGCTTCGCCGAGAAGAACTCGCACCAGATCTTCATCGAGCCGGAGGGACTGGACACGTTCGAAATCTATCCCAACGGCATCTCCACCTCGCTGCCCTACGATGTGCAGCTTGCGCTGGTGCAGTCGATTCCCGGCTTCGAGCGCGCCCACATCACCCGCCCCGGCTACGCTATCGAATACGACTATTTCGATCCACGCGGGCTCAACCCCTGGCTGGAGACCAAGGCCATCACCGGTCTCTACTTCGCCGGCCAGATCAATGGCACCACCGGTTACGAGGAGGCCGCCGCGCAGGGCCTGCTCGCCGGGCTCAACGCCGCCCGCGCCGTGCAGGGCAAGGCACCGTGGTACCCGCGCCGCGGTGAAGCCTACATCGGCGTGCTGATCGACGACCTCACCAGCAACGGCACGATCGAGCCGTACCGCATGTTCACCTCGCGCGCCGAGTATCGGCTGCATCTGCGCGAGGACAATGCCGACCTGCGCCTGACCGACAAGGGTTTCGAACTCGGCGTGGTAGCGCAAGCCCGTTACGACGCGCTGCGCGCCAAGCGCGACGCCGTAGAACGCGAAACGCAGCGCTTGGGCGCACTGTGGGCCGCGCCGAACAACGCCCTGGGCAACGCATTGCAGCGCGAGCTTGGCATGGTGGTCAGCCGCGAAACCAGCGCCATCGAGCTGTTGCGCCGGCCCGAGCTGGACTACGCTGGGCTTACCCGCATCGATGTCTTCGGCCCGCCGGTCGAGCGTGACGACGTGGCCGCGCAGGTCGAGGTACAGGTGAAGTACGCCGGCTATCTCGAGCGCCAGCGCGAGGAGATCGAACGCCAGCGCCGACACGAGCACACCGCCATTCCCGACGGTTTCGATTACGACCGGGTCCGCGGCCTGTCGGCCGAGGTACTGCTCAAGCTCAAGCGCACACAACCGGCCACGCTCGGCCAGGCTGCGCGCATCAGCGGGGTAACCCCCGCCGCGATCTCGTTGCTGCTGGTGCACCTGAAGCGCCGGAACGCCGCCTAGCAGCCTGGGCAATGACCGGGACGCAGCCGGTCACGCGGCGGCACGCTACACTCTCCCATCTGGATACGTCGAACCGCCTGCGCACGGCATCCGACACGCATTGATCCGATCCCGCATGACCGATCCCGTTTCTGCACAAGGCAACCTGTTCCGCCATGTCAGTGCCGACAAGGCGCCGCTGTATCGCGCAGTCATGGACGCGTTTGCCGCGGCCAAGCGAGAGTTCGTGCCGTACTTGCGGCCGGACGAGGTGTTGGCGCGCATTTCCCGCAGCGAGGAAGGCGCCGCTGGCGAAGGGGCTGCTGGCGCGCTGCCGACACTGGACGAAGTGCAGGCCGCGTTGGCGCAGCTGGCGGAGTGGGGCAACGTAGATTCACAGCCCGACACCGCACGGGTGGCGAGCATCGAGGATTTCTATCGCGCCCGCTTTCTGTATCGCCTGACCGAGGGCGGCGAGGCGGTCGAAACCGCGTTGACCGCGTTCGCCCACGCCTTGCGCCGCCGCGCCGAATTGCAAAGCGTGGCGCTGGAAGACATCGCCACGCGCCTGGAAGCGCTGCGCACCCTGGCCGCCGCGCCGACGCCCGATGCCGCCAAGGTGCACGAAGTCTTGCGCGATCTGGCCCAGCGCCTGGGCGATTTGGCCGACAACGCACAGGCATTCATGGCCGGCGTGGCACGCGGCATCGATTTGCAGCAAGCGGACATGAACGCGTTGCTGGCGTGGAAGCAGCGCCTGATCGGCTACCTGGAGCGCTTCATCAGCGACCTGGTGGCACGCTCGGCGGTGATTGCCGAGCGCATCGCGCTGCTGCAGCCGAAGGTCGACGCATTGCTGTGGCTGGCCGCCCAGCGCGAGGCGCGCGACGCCGCACCCGACGATGCCGGCCAACGCCGCGCGCTGGAAGAACGCATGACCGCGTGGCGGCAACGCTGGCACGGTCTGTCGCGCTGGTTCGCCGGCGCCGAGGGCGAAGTCGCCCAGGCCGAGTTGCTGCGCAGTCGTGCCTTGGCGGCGATCCCGCAACTGATGACCGCGGTGGCCAATCTCAATGACCGCCGCAGCGGGCGCAGCGATCGTTCCGCCGATTTCCGCCTGCTCGCGCGCTGGTTCAGCGACTGCGCCGACGAGGCCGATGCGCAGCGCCTGTGGCGCGCCGCGTTTGCACTCAACCCGGCACGGCATCTGAGCCTGTGCGTGGGCGATGATGAGGTGCCTGCCTCCACGCACTGGCCCGACGCGCCGGCGATCGCAATCCATCCGCGCTTGCGCGAATACGGTTCGGCCACGCCGAAAGGGCCACCACCGCGGGTGCGCGAACGCAACCACGAACGCGAATTGCTGGCGCGCCAACTGGCCGATGAACATACCCAGGTCGAGGCCGCACGCGCGCGCCTGGCCAGCGGCAAAACCACCACCTTGTCTGCACTGGGTACGCTGGACCGCCACGCGTTCCGCTTGTTCCTGGCCCTGCTCGGCGAAGCGCTGGCGCTGCAGTCCGACCCCGCGGCGATGGTCGAGCGGCAAACTGGCGACGGCCTGCTGCGGGTACGTCTGGAACCGCTCGGCGCGGAGAGTTGCGCGCGCATCGAAACCGAACTGGGCACGTTTTCCGGTCGCGATCAC
>SCRO01000064.1 GCA_004298505.1 Rhodanobacter sp. | reverse complement strand
CGCCAGCCGTCTGGAAGGCCCGATCGGGCATGGCAAGAACGACCCGATCGGTGACAACGCTACCGACGCCGGTCGTGCGCAGAACCGTCGCACGGAGTTGCAGGTTCAGCAGTAAGCGAAACCTGGTGCTGCAGAAAAAACCCGGCTTCGGCCGGGTTTTTTCTGCACCTTCTTGCGACACTCACGATTGGCCAATAGGCTCATGTCATGCCTCGTCCCGCATTGCCGCAGCCAGTACGCACCGCGACGACGCGCGAGTCGTCGCCGTGCCATGGGTTGGCACGCGTATTGTCCAAGCTGGGGGCCTGCTCGCGCAGCCAGGCCGAGCAGTGGGTTCGCGCCGGACGGGTCAGCGTCGACGGTCACGTCATTGTTGATCCGTATTACCCGACCCTGATCGACCGGCAGCAGGTGGCGGTCGATGGCCGGGCGGTGGAGGCGGCAGAGAGTGTCTACGTTGTTTTCAACAAACCGCGAGGGCTGGTGGTAAGTGCGGCCGACGAACGGGGCCGCGCCACTGTCTACACCGCACTCGCGGAAGCTGGGCTGCCTTGGGTGGGGCCGGTCGGTCGGCTGGACAAGGCCAGTGAAGGGCTGTTGCTGCTCAGCAATGACACGGTATGGGCCGCGGGCATCACCGATCCGGCCAGCCATCTGGAGAAGGCCTACCACGTGCAGGTCTCCAGGCAGCCGGATGCGGCGATACTGGCTGCCATGCAGACGGGCATCGAAGATGCAGGCGACATGCTGAAGGTGCGGCGGGCGACGTTACTGCGCACCGGCATGAAGAACGCATGGCTCGAGGTGGTGCTGGACGAGGGCCGCAACCGGCATATTCGCCGGCTGCTGGCAGCGCTGGGTTTTGATGTGATGCGATTGATCCGTGTCGCGATCGGCCCGCTGCTTCTGGGCGAACTGGCAAAAGGGCAGTGGCGGCGGTTGAGCGCCGACGAAGTGCATTCGCTCGCCCCATCTTCGACCCGCCGGTAGATACCGTCTCGACTCTTGTTATGCAACTGCGCAACTCGGCGATGCGTGCAGCGGTGCCGTATGGTGGTCGTGCGCCGCCCCCCACCCCGTCGGTAGGAGCCCGCTCGCGGGCGATGCTCCTGTTTTGATCTCTGTCTTGTGGATCACAGCAAAAGTATCGCCGCCAGCGGACTCCCGCCGTCCCCACGGCGGCGCTCAGGTCGGGATCACGCCCAGCTTCTTGCCGACCTTGGTGAACGCGGCAATCGCCCGGTCGAGATGATCGCGCGTGTGTGCGGCACTCATCTGGGTGCGGATGCGCGCCTGACCTTGCGGCACCACCGGGAAGAAGAATCCGGTGACGTAGATGCCTTCGTCCAGCAAGCCCGCGGCCATGGCCTGTGCCTGCTTCGCGTCGTGGATCATCACCGGCACGATCGGGTGCACGCCCGGCTTGATGTCGAAACCGGCGGCAGTCATCTGCTCGCGGAAGTAGCGCGTGTTTTCCTTGAGTCTCTCGCGCAGGTCGCCAGCGCTGGCCAGCATGTCGAATACCTTGATGGCTGCGGCGACCACGTGGGGCGGCAGTGAATTGGAGAACAGGTAGGGACGTGATCGCTGGCGTAGCATTTCGATGATTTCCTTGCGGCCGGTGGTGAAGCCGCCCACGGCGCCGCCGAGTGCCTTGCCCAGGGTGCCAGTGAAGATGTCGATCTTGTCCATCACGCCATGCACTTCAGCCGCCCCCCGGCCGGTGTCGCCGAGGAAGCCGGTGCAATGGCATTCATCGATGTGGACCAGCGCACCGTACTTCGCCGCCAACGCCGTGATTTCATCGAGCTTGGCGATGAAGCCGTCCATCGAGAATACGCCGTCGGTGCTGATCAGCTTGGTGCGCGCGCCGGCTGCGTCAGCAGCCTTGAGCTGTTTCTCCAGGTCGGCCATGTCGCTGTTGGCATAGCGGAAGCGTTTGGCCTTGCACAGCCGGATTCCGTCAATGATCGAGGCGTGGTTCAGCGCATCGGAAATGACCGCATCCTCCTCGCCCAGCAGCGGCTCGAACAGCCCACCGTTGGCGTCGAAGCAGGCTGCGTAGAGGATCGTGTCCACGGTATCGAAGAACGCGGCAATCTTTGCCTCCAACTGTTTGTGCAGATCCTGGGTGCCGCAGATGAAGCGCACGCTGGCCATGCCGAAACCATGAGTGTCCAGTGCGTCCTTGGCGGCGGCGATCACATCCGGGTGGTCGGCCAGCCCCAGATAGTTGTTGGCGCAGAAGTTCAGCACGTTGCGGCCGTCTTGCAGCGTGATTTCGGCCGATTGGGGCGAGGTGATGACGCGCTCGGCCTTGAACAGGCCCTGTTCGCGGATGGACTTAAGTTCGTTGGCGTAGCGCGCCTGGTCGGGGTAGTTCATGGTCGGGTTCCGCATGGAGGGTAGGCCCATTGTGGGCCTTTCACGCGCGGTGGAAAACCGTTGCCGGCGTTTCGGTGCAGACCGAAATCCACCCGGTTGGGCTACCGTCCACGGTCATTGTCAACGGCAGCTGCCCGAATCCGGGCAAGCTGAATGTGGTCAGCATGATAACGACAGTCAGCACGCTCACTGGAGCGGCCTCAGCCCCCTGGAGGCTGCTCAGTGCCAGGAACAGACTACCTTGCCACACTGACCGCTAGCCATCAGATCAAAACCCTTCTGGAAGTCGTCGATATGGATTTGATGGGTCAGCACCTTTTGCAGCGGGAAGCCGGTTAGCACCATCTGCGTCATCTTGTACCAGGTCTCGTACATGCGCCGACCATAGATGCCCTGCAAGGTGAGGCCCTTGAAGATCACCCGGTCCCAGTCGATGCCGGCGCCCTTGGGCTGGAGGCCCAGCATGGCCACCTTGCCGCCGTGGTACATGCAGTCGAGCATGTCGTTGAAGGCGCGCGGGTTGCCGCTCATTTCCAGGCCGACGTCGAAGCCTTCCATGTGCAAGTCCTTCATCACGTCCTTGACCGATTGGTTGGTGACGTTGACCACGCGCGTGGCGCCCATGTCGGCGGCCAGCTTGAGGCGAAAATCATTGACGTCGGTGACCACTACATTGCGTGCGCCAACGTGCTTGGCGATACCTGCGGCAATGACGCCGATCGGACCGGCACCGGTGATCAGCACGTCCTCGCCGATCAGATTGAACTCCAGCGCGCAATGCGCGGCGTTGCCATACGGGTCGAAGAACGCGGCCAGTTCGGACGGAATCTGGTCCGGGATCGGCCACAGGTTCGAGGCCGGCATGTTGATGTATTCGGCGAACGCCCCATTGCGGTTCACGCCGATGCCGATCGTGTTCGGGCACAGGTGCTGGCGGCCGGCACGACAGTTGCGACAGTGGCCACAAACGATGTGGCCCTCGGCCGAGACACGATCGCCGATCTTGTAGCCGGTCACGCCGGGGCCGATTTCCACGATCCGACCGACGAATTCGTGGCCGATGGTGAGCCCGGGCTTGATCGTGCGTTGGCTCCACTCGTCCCACTTGTAGATGTGCAGGTCGGTGCCGCAGATCGCGGTCTTCCCGATCTTGATCAGCACTTCGTTCGGGCCGACCTGCGGTATCGGCACTTCTTCCATCCAGATGCCTTGTTCGGGCTTGCGCTTGACCAGGGCTTTCATCGTTTGTGGCATGACGGGGTTCCATGGAGGGTCGGCCGAGCCGGCGCAGAGAAGACCAATTATAGGGCGCGACTAGTGACCATTATTTCGGCGTCTCAGTGGCTTACGCCAACAATACCGCGTGTCTGAAGGCGCTTGATCACGGCATCGATGCCGCCTTGTTGAAACTGTGAAACCACCTGGCTGCGGTAGAGCGTTATGTAAGAGATGCCTTCAATGATCACGTCGTAGATCTTCCATTGTCCGGAGCTGCCCCTACGAAAGGCGTAATCGACCGCCACGGTTTGGCCATTACTTTGCAGCACTTGGGTTCGTACCAGAGTGCGTCGCTGGTCACGGGCAACTTCAGAGGGTAATACCGTAACGCGGACTTGCGTGAAGTCGATCAGTCCTTTCGCAAACCCCCGCGCCAGCGCGTCGTCAAACGCGTGGTTGAACGCGACTCGCTGCGCCGGCGACGTCGCGCTGGCATACTGGCCGAGCACGAGCAGCGATGTGAACGGCAGGTCGAAATTTGGCAGCACGACATTATCGATGATCTTGGTCAGCTGCTCCGGGTGGCCGTGCAGTTCGGCCTGGTGGCCGATGACCGCGTGGCTGAGCTGGTCAACCATGGCTTGCACGATCTCCTGCGGGGTTTCCTCCGCAGTAGCGGCCTGTACCGACCCAAGGCAAGTCGTGTCCAAGAGTGCCGCCGCCAGCAGCAGGGTGCCGAAAATGCGCAACACGCTCATCTCTCCGTTCCTTGAAGCGACCCCAGCCGAACCATGGTTTCGGCATCCGCCGATGTCGCGGCTGGGCAACAACCGTAACTTCCGGTTTCCAGTGGAACTGCAAGGAACGTACGCTTCGGCTACGTCAGATTCATTTCGTGATGACAGGCAAGTCGCGGTGGTTCGCAGAATCGTTGGCGCGTCCCACTGGACGAGGTTAAGTGCTCCAGTGCGCCTTTGCAACGTGATCGGTGCCAAGCCCCGACCAGATGAGACGATATGACTTCTGTCGGTGGCGTTGCTCTTCGTGGCCGCAGGCCCGGTAATCGAGCAAGGCAAGCTGAACGCGCCATGGTTCCCGCTTGCGCCTGCTCGGGTGCTCGGTCGATCATGGCGTTATTCCAAGGGCGCGTGTTTCCTCCGGCGCATGCTACCGATTCTCGAAAGGACGAACGAAAGAGGCTTTTGTGGCGAAGACTGTTCGACGCGGTCTGGTTTGGTTGGTGGACCGTAGCGGCCAGTACCCGCTCATTGTGGTCCTGCTGGCGCTGTTGCTGCTGTTGCTCAGCGCGGCTGCCACCCGTGCGTATCTCGGCATCGACACCGACACCGATCACCTGTTTTCGAGCCAACTGCCGTGGCGCCAGGGAAGCATACGGTTCACGCAGGAATTCCCTCAATTCAGCGACACGCTGGTCGCCGTTGTTCGCGCCCCGACCGTGGAGGAAGCTCGCGACACGGCGACCGCGTTGGCACACAAACTCGCTGCGAATCCGCGCCTGTTTCCCGCGGTAGCTACGCCCGGCATCAGTCCCTTTCTGGACCATGAGGGGTTGCTGCTGCTGCCGCGCTCGGACCTGAGCGAGGTCATCAACCGGATGCTGCAGGCGCAACCTCTGCTGGGACCGTTGGCGATCGATCCGTCCGGGCGCGGTCTTTTCAACGGCTTGGACTTGTTGGTCGAAGGCGTACGCCACGGGATGGGTGGCGGGCTGACAGCCTACGATGCGGCACTCGGCCATGTCGCGCGGACGCTTGAATACGCACTGGCGGGGCACTACGCGCCACTGTCCTGGCAGGCCCTGCTGGTACCCAAGCTGGTCGCTGCCAGCGGCCCCGTAGAGCTCGTGCCTATCCATCCCGCGCTCAATCACCATGTACTGGAGCCTGGGGCCGTGGCTACGCAGGCGATGGTGCGCATCGCCGATAGCCTGCCCGAGGTGAAAGCGGGACGCGTGCGGGTCGACTACACCGGTTCCGTACCACTCTCCGACGAGCAATTCCACTCGCTGACCGAGGGCGTCCTGCCGATGCTCCTGGGCAGTGCCTTATTGCTGTTGATCTGGCTGGTGCTGGCGTTGCACTCGTGGCGGTTGATCGTTCCGGTTGTGCTGACCCTGATCGCCGGCTTGATGTACACGTTAGGTTTCGCCGCCCTCGCGATCGGTCGCCTGAACCTGGTGTCGGTAGCTTTTACCGTGTTGTTTGTCGGCCTCGCGGTGGACTTCGGTATCCAGTTCAGCGTGCGCTTGCAAGCGCGCCAACGCAGCGACCGCCGATTCGCGGACACGCTGCACGCAACCGCGCTCGAAGTCGCCGCACAGATCGGTCTGGCGGCGCTTGCTACCGCGTGCGGGTTCCTGGCTTTCGCACCCACCGGGTTTACCGGCGTGGCCGAATTGGGCATCATCGCTGGTGTCGGCATGCTGGTGGCTTTGCTGTGCACGTTGACGATCCTGCCAGCACTGCTGGTGCTGCTTGCCGCGCGCGGGCCGCAGCGCGAAGGCGCGCCACTTCCCGGCGGAGCCCGTGCAGATGCCTGGCTGGCGCGACACCGACGACCGGTACTGGCGGCCTTTGCGCTGCTGGCGGCGGGCGGCCTTTACGGTGTCTTCATCATGCCCTTCGATGCGAACCCGTTGCACACCCAGCGCGCCGACAGTGAAGCGATGCGCACCCTGACTTCGTTGCGCGGCAATCCGACCACCAACCCGTTTACGATCAATGTGCTGGTCAGGGACCTGGCGGATGCGCGGGCGCTCAGCGCCTGCTTGAGTGAGCTGCCGGAGGTAGCGCAAGTCGTTTCCGGTGCGGACTTCGTCCCGCAGCACCAAGCTGCGAAACTGGGCCAGATTCAACAAGCCTCGGATTTGATGTTCTCAGTCACCGATCCCCCAACGAACTTGCCGGCGCCGACTGTCGATCAACTGAGGCAGGCCGCGCGGCACTCGCATGACGAGGCTACCGGCATCGCCAGTGAGTTGGCGTCCGAGTCACCGCTGTTGCGCATCGGGAACGCATTGGGGCAGCTGGCGGAGGCCCCCGCGTCTACACTGCTGCTGGCAAATCGGGCGCTGTCGCGGTTTCTCCCGACAACCCTGGCGCAGCTGAAAAGCTCGCTGTCGGCGACGCCGATCACGCTCCAGGGGCTGCCGCCCGAAATCAAACGCGACTGGTTT
>SCRO01000063.1 GCA_004298505.1 Rhodanobacter sp. | reverse complement strand
CACGCCTGCGCTTGTGGTGCTGCTCGGTGTCGCGGCGGGTATCGGATCGCCCCTGTTCGGCGCGACACTCTTGTTTGCGTTTGCGATGGGGCGGGCAGTCCCCGTCATCCTGGGCGCCGCAGCGGTGGGCTGGCTGGAGAGTCTCGCGATACTTCAGCGTTACCAGAAGGCATTCGAGGTGGCTGGTGCGATCACGCTGGTGCTGGCCGGGTTGTACATGCTGAACGCGTATTTTTTTGTCATTCCCCAACTGGCGGGTTAGGCCAAGCTGACCGATTGACGTAGCAAGGAATTCAACGTGAAACATGACACCACCGCCCGGGGCCCCGACCATCACGAACGGGAGCGCCTGCTGCGGATGCTCGCGGCCGCCACGTTCATTATTTTTTTCCAGGCTTACATGGTCGCGCCGATCATCCCAGCACTCTCAAGTGCTTTCGGTACGTCGGTGCAAGCGGTCGGTCTCGTGGTACCGGCTTACCTGATTCCTTACGGCGTTGCCACCCTGGTCTATGGCCTGCTGGCTGATCGAGTGGGCGTTAATCGTGTCATGTTCGCCTCCCTGGCGGCTTTCGCGATCTTGACAGCGTTGACGGCGACCGCGACATCCGTCAGTCAGATCGCGCTATGGCGTGTGCTGACAGGTGTGGGTGCCAGTGGCGTCGTGCCACTCGCGTTGGTTCTCGTCAGCAAGCTGTTTCCTTACGAGCAGCGCGGCCGCCCCCTCGGCTGGCTGTTCGGCGCGATGGCGGGAGGCATGGCCTTCGGCTCGCCACTGGGCGCGATGCTGGTGCCATTCATCGGCTGGCGTGGACTTTTCCTGCTGGCCGGGATCGCAGGGGGAGTTGTCCTTGGTCTGTTTCTGCCCTATCGCCGCATGATCGCCGGGGCGATGCAGCCAATCGGCGGCTCGGTCGGTGAGCTCTTTCGGGGCTACCTGACTCTGCTTGAGACAGCGCGAGGGCGGCGTACGTATGGCTACGTCTTCGTGAATTCGATGTTCCATTCCGGCGTCTTCACCTGGCTCGGTGTGTATCTCCAGCGACACTACGGCCTTGGGCCTATGGGTATTGGCCTTGCGTTGCTGGGTTACGGCGTGCCGGGATTTCTGCTCGGACCGGTCATCGGCCGCGCGGCGGACAGGTGGGGGCGTGCGAAGTTATTGCCGATCGGGCTCGTATTCAGCGCGCTCGCCGCTGCCGCGCTGCTCGTCGGGTTCCCGCTGCTGCTTGCGCCACTCGTGGCGGCGGTGCTGTCATTGGGCTACGACATGACCCAGCCTCTCTTCGCCGGCATTGTGACAACACTCGGCGGCAAGCGTCCGGGACAGGCGATGGGCCTGAACGTATTCACACTGTTCGTGGGCTTCGGCCTGGGGAGTCTCATTTTCGGCGAGGTGTTGCATTTCGGCTTCGGCGCGGCATTGGGCGTATTTTCAGCCGTTGAGCTGACAGCTGCCGTATGCTCCCGCTGGCTATTTCGTACCGAAATTCCTTCTACACCAACAGGCCTGTCATCCGGGGGTTAGTGTTCGACCGGGAAGTGCATCGTTTGCTCGCGCTCGTCGCCGAGCGTCGGCTCTCACTTCTGAAGAAGGGGTGATTACTTTCGAATCTTGAAGACACTGACGAGGTGCGCCGCCAGCTCGCGCGTCTGCTAAACCTTCAAGTAGTCGTCGCACTCGGCGATGAGCTGCCGCACTGCCGAGCCGTTCTGGCTAGACGCTCAATGTCAGGCATCTGTACGGGCGTCGGGCGCCTTTTTCGCGTCTAAGCGGCATCAGGCGTGATAATCCAACATTATCCCGCCTGAGAAATAGCGTGTTTCTGTGGCGTCTTGTGTGATTGATCGGTATGTAATTACATGGTATGTAATGCATTATGAAATCCATCGAGAGACCGATATGG
>SCRO01000062.1 GCA_004298505.1 Rhodanobacter sp. | reverse complement strand
TGCCGGCCTCCTCGTCGATCAGCAACGGGCGCGCGGCCTTGATCGCCAGCTTGCGGGTCTGCGACTTGGCACCGCCCAGGTTCTGGAACATCTGGCGCAGCTGCGCGCCCATCTCCTCCATACCTGGCGGCGACATGATCTCTACCCCCACGTTCATCGCCAGGTTCAGTTCAATCTCGCGCTCGTCCAGCGCGCCCTCGCGCAGCTGCTTACGCAGCTTCTGGCGGGTGTCGCTGTCGATCGCCGGGGCGGCTGGCGCAGCATCGCTCCAGTCACTCGGCTCGGCCTGTCGGCGCGGCAGCAGCGCATCGAGGATGCGGTCCTCGGCACGATCCTCGGCCTGCGTGCGCACGCGCTTGATCGCCTGCTCGCGGGTCAACTTGTAGGCGCCATCGGCCAGGTCGCGGATGATCGACTCGACATCCTTGCCGACATAACCGACCTCGGTGAACTTGGTGGCCTCGACCTTCACGAACGGCGCGTTGGCCAGCGTCGCGAGTCGCCGCGCGATTTCGGTCTTGCCCACGCCGGTGGGCCCGATCATCAGGATGTTTTTCGGGGTGATCTCGTTGCGCATTTCCGGCGACAGCTGCATGCGCCGCCAGCGGCTGCGCAGCGCCACCGCCACGGCGCGCTTGGCGTCGTTCTGGCCGATGATGTAGCGGTCGAGTTCGTTGACAATTTCGCGCGGGGTGAGTTCAGACATGGCTTCGCCGGGAATAGGGGGGGAATGGGGAATCGGAAAGGCACGGGTTACGGGACGCTGGTGCGCTGACCATTCCCGAGTCCCCATTTCCGAATCACAGCTCTTCGATCGACACGTTGTGGTTCGTATAGATGCAGATGTCGCCGGCGATCTTCAGCGCCTTCTCGACGATCGTTCGCGCGTCCAGTTCGGTGTTCTCCAGCAACGCCATCGCGGCCGACTGCGCGAACGGGCCGCCGGAGCCGATCGCAAGCAGGCCGTGTTCGGGCTCGACCACGTCGCCATTGCCGGAGATCAGCAGCGAGACCTCCTTGTCGGCCACCGCCAGCATCGCCTCGAGCTTGCCGAAGCGGCGGTCGGTACGCCATTCTTTGGCCATCTCCACCGCAGCGCGGGTGAGGTTGTTGTTGTGTCTTTCCAGCTTTTGTTCGAACAGTTCGAACAGGGTGAACGCATCGGCGGTGGCACCGGCGAACCCGGCCACCACCTCACCGGTCTTGCCGAGCCGGCGCACCTTGCAGGCATTGCCCTTCATCACCGTGTTGCCCAGGGTGACCTGGCCGTCGCTGCCGATCACCACATGGCCCTCGCGGCGCACGCAGACGATCGTGGTGGCGTGAAACGATTCCATGAGAGCTCCGCAAGTTAGTGTGCTTGAGTCATCCGAGGTGGGGTCGCCATGGCGGCGCTTCAACGGATGGAGTGCGGGGAATCGGGAATGGGGAGTCGGGAGTTGGGAGTTGCAGATCAGGCTGGTTTGGAGGTTCGTGCTGTTTTCCGTCGCCGATCAAGGCGCGTCTCGTTGGTCTTCATCCTTCGCCGTGGCCATCCGGCTTCGCGCGCCCGGTCTTGCCGATTCCCGATTCCCCATTCCCGATTCCCGGCGTGCGCGCCCGCGCCCGCGGATGTGCCCCGTCATACACCTTGGCCAGATACTGGAAGTCGAGGTGCGTGTAGATCTGCGTGGTGGCGATGTCGGCGTGGCCGAGCAGCTCCTGCACCGCGCGCAGGTCGCCGGAGGATTCCAGCATGTGGCTGGCGAAGGTGTGCCTGAGCAGGTGCGGGTGGATGTGCTTGGTGAGGCCCTGCTGCAGTGCCAGCTTATTCATGCGCATCTGGATCGTGCGCGGATTGATCGGCGCGCCGCCGCGGCCACGGAACACCGGCGTCTGCGGCGCCATGCCCCGCTCGGCGCCCAGCGCGCGCAGTGCCGCCACCGCCTGCCGGCCGACTGGCACGATGCGGGTCTTGGCGCCCTTGCCCAGCACGCGCACCTCGCCTTCGTCCAGGTTCAGGTCGAGCCAGCACAGGCCAACCAGTTCGGACAGGCGCAGGCCACTGGAATAGAACAGCTCCAGCATCGCGCGGTCGCGTAGCGCCAGCCTGCCGCCGCTGTCGCTTTCGACCAGGGCGCCCGCCTCGTCGACATCGAGCACCTGCGGCAGCTTGCGGCGCACCTTCGGCCCGCGCACGCCGAGCAAGGGGTCCTGCGCCATCAGGCCTTCGCGATTGAGTTGGCGGAACAGGCTGCGACAGGACGACAGCAGGCGCTGCAGGCTCTTCGCTGCCAGTCCGGCGCGGTGTTCGGCGGCGATGAAGCTGCGCATCCGGTTCGCATCGAGCGACTCGAACGCGACCAGTTGCTCGGACTCCATGTAGCGCAGCAGCTTGGCCAGATCGCGGCGATAACCGGCGACCGTGTGCGGTGACGCATGGCGGTCGCCGGCGAGCCGGGCCAGCCAGGCCTCGACCTGGCTGGCCGCACTCATGACCGGCTCAGGAGACATCCCGCGAGCGCGCCAGCGCGGCAGTGATGGTGGCTGAGATCATTTTCAGGAACAGCGTACCCATGCCGGGCTGGAACCGGCGGGGATCGGCGCTGCCGATAGCCAGGATGCCGGTATCACCCAGTTGCATCATCGCCACCGACTGGATGTCGCTGGCGTCCTCGCCGAACAGACGCTGCAGTTTCTCGCCGGATAGACGCCCCGACCTGGGCTCGCCCTTGTGCAGGAATTCGGCGAACTCCGGCAGCGCCGCGGCACCGCCCGGAATCTGTTGCAGCCAGTTGGCGCGCGGCAATGGGGGCTCGTCCCCGAACAGCAGCAGGCGCACCTGCTCCGTATGGAAATCCGCACTGAGTTTGGCGATCACCGTGCGCACGGTCACTTCCATCGTGCTCGCCCGCAGCAAGGCCACGGTCAGCGCATGCACGCGCTCCATCAGCTTCTCGTTGTCGGCGGCGATCTCGATCAGTTCGGCCAGCCGTCGCTCCAGTTCGGCGTTCTTGTCGCGCAGACTCTGCATCTGGTAGATCGCCAGCGACGCGACCGCGCCACCCTGCTCGCGTGGCGGCATCGTCAGCCTGGCCGCCAGCTCGGGATATTCGCTGAGAAATTCCGGGTGGCGCTTCAGATAGGCGGCGACCACGCGGGCCTGGGTGGCATCGTCGAGCAGGGTGGCAGTCATGCGTGGAGGTCCTTGGGGTCGGGCCGAACAACCGGGCGAGGATGTCCGTTTGCTGCAGTGTGCGATGGACGCGGGCGCGCTACAACCGCCCAGAGCACGCATTCAGGCCCAAATCGGCCATTCACCCTCGAACACGAAGGCCGCCGGGCCGGTCATCCACAGCGTGTGGCCAGATCCGGCCCAGTCGATGCGCAAGGTTCCACCGGGCAGTTCCACGGCGACATGATCATCCACTTCGCCACGCCGGTGCAGCACGGCCACGGCGGCACAGGCGCCGGTGCCGCAAGCCAGCGTCCAGCCCGCGCCACGTTCATGCACGCGCAGGCGCAGGTGGCCGCGATCGAGCTTCTGCACAAAGCCGGCGTTGGCCTGGGCCGGAAAGCTTGCGTGGGAGGACAGTAACGGGCCCAGCTTTTGCAGGCGGGGATCGGCCAGATCCGGTACCACCACGAGCGCATGCGGGTTGCCCATTGACACCGCGCCGATCCTGATCAAGTCGTGGTGCACCGTGATTTCATGGGTATCGGCGGCCGCCGGCGCCAAAAACGGAATGCGCGATGGCTCGAACTCAGGCTCGCCCATGTCCACGGTGACCTCGTCGGCGGCGAGCAGGCGCACGGTCACCGGACCGGACGGGCTCTCGATCCGCACATCCACGCCGATCGCCAGCGCGCCCGCCCGATGCAGCCACGCGGCGACGCAACGCACGCCGTTGCCGCACTGGCCGGATGGCGACCCATCCGCATTCCAGATCCCGTAATAGAAGGCACAGGATGGATCGCGCGTGGCCTCCACGCTCAGCAGCTGGTCGAACCCCACGCCGGTATGCCGATCGGCTAGCGCGCGGATCTGCGCCACGTCGAGCGGGAACGCCTGTTGCCGGCAATCGAGCACGACGAAGTCGTTGCCGCTGCCATGCATCTTGGAGAAGCGCAGTTGCATCGTGCCGTGCTCAGGGTCGGCCGGTCGCGGGCGTCGTGCGGGTGCTCGCGGCGGCTGGTGCGACGGGTACCGGTGCACTGGCCGCCGGTGCCGGCCTGGTCGGTGGCAGGACCAGCGGCCCCTTGTTGCCGCAGCCGGCAAGCAGGGCGACGACGAAGGCAAGCGGCAACAGCAACACGGATCGGCGCATGGGAGAGTTTCCTGGACAGAGCCACAGTATAACGAGGCGACGGCATGGTGCTGGAGGCCGTTATGATGAGATCATGGAACGCGCATTGCAGCGACGAGGAATCTGCTGATGGACTGGAGCACACTGCTGCGCATGCCGATGACCGTGCTGCTGGTACTGGCGGCGGTGTTCGTGCTGGTCGCCCTGGTGCAACTGGTCGTACTGCGTCGGCATCTGCGCGCGCGTCGGCACCTCGCCGCCAGCGGGCGCGCGGTGTTGTGTGTGGTGTGCTTCGCGCTTGCCCTGCTGCTTGCCGGCACCGGCGCGGCCTTGCGCGGCTATCGACTGCTCGGCGAGGAGGCGCCGGTGGTCGACATCGATGCACAGATTCTGTCCCCGCAGCGCTGGGCGCTCACTCTCACCAGTCCCGACGGCAGTACGCGCCAGGTGCAGCTGGCCGGCGACGACTGGCGCGTCGAGGCGATCGTGCTGAAATGGAAACTGCCCGCACTGCTGGCCGGGGTGCCGCCGCTGTACCGGCTGGACCGCCTGTCCGGGCGCTACGACGATCCCACGCAGGAAATGAGCGCAGCGCGTACCGTCATCAGTTTCGACAGCGCCGGCTCGTTTGATCTGGTCGCCCTCAGCAGGGAATACCCCAAGTGGCTGCCCGAGGTCGATACGGTCTACGGCAGTGGCGCGTTCCTGCCGCTGGTCGACGGCGGTCACTACGCGGTGAGCCTGATGCGTAGCGGGGCGCTGGTGGCGCGACCCGATGCGGCGACCGCGCAGCGCATCAGCCACCCGCTGGGCGGGTGAGGCGCGTTCGCTACGGCGGCATGCGTAACCACGGCGATGGCGTGCGTTCGACGAATTCGCGCCGGACGTGGGCAAACAGCTCGCGCTGGCCGCCGAACGGCAGCCGTGCGATCGCCTCGTCAAACTCCAGCCAGGCAAACTGGCGGTGCTCCCCGTTCAGGACCACGGCGGCAGCGTCGGCGACCATCGCCACGAACGCAGGCACCAGTTGGATGGCATTGTCAGCGGCGTCATAGAACTGCTCGCAGCGGTCGGCGGAGTACAGCGTCAGCGGCACCAGCCCCGTTTCCTCGGCCAGTTCGCGCCGCGCGCACTGCCAGCCGGTCTCGCCCGCTTCCAGGTGCCCGGCCACGTAACTCCACGCACCGGGCAGATACGGTCCGGCACGTTCCATCAGCAGAACGCGGGCAGCCGCGGCACGCAGCACCACCACCGAGACCATCGTGCAGCGCACCGGCAATTCGCTCATGGGGCAGCCGCCGGGCCGAGGCATTCGCGCAGCGCCCTCCTCACCATGCCGGCATCGCCGGATCGCGGTGCGGTTGTTGCCATTCCAATTTCAGCCATGGGGTGAAGCGCTCCGGGTCGGTGGCCATTTCGCGGTCGAGTTCGGCCGGCGTGACGAAACGCCAGGCCTCGATCTCGTTGGCATTGGCGTGCACGGGCGTCGTACAGATGCCACTGTAGACCCAACAAAGTTCGTGTTCCGCGCCGAGCCCGCGGTAATCGGCCTGGTATTCGAATTTGAACAGAAAGCGCAGCGGACAGCGCATGCCCAGCTCCTGTTGCAGCCGTCGTTCGGTGGCCTGTTCCATGCTCTCGTGTTGACGTGGGTGGCTGCAGCAACTATTGGCCCAGTAACCCGGCCACAGTCGCTTGTGGCGGCTGCGCTGCTGCAGCAGGAGCTCACCGTGTTCGTTGAAGATGAACAGGGAAAACGCGCGATGGCGCTGGCCGCGACCGTCGTGGCAGCTTGCCTTGCTGGCGTGCCCGACAGGACGGTCGTCGGCGTCGACCAGGATCAGCTGCTCCGCTTCGGACGAGACAGTGACATGAAGCTGCGAAGTATCAGCCAAAGGACACCTCCAACGCCTGGTAGCCGGCGTCGCGCATCGCCTGAACCACGCGCGCACCACCATCGGGGCACAACGCGATGACCGCGCCACCGCCGCCGCCACCGGTAAGCTTGGCGCCGCTGGCGCCGTACTCGCGCGCCAGCTGGACCAGTTCTTCGATCTCCCGGCTGGAAACCTGCAGCGCGTTCAACTGCCCCTGGCAGATATTCATCAACTCGCCCAGCTCGCTCCGGTCCTGCGCCTCCAACGCTTCGATCGCGTGCCGGGTCAGCCTATCGATTTCATCGAAGATGTGCTCGTACCGCGCCGGATGTTGCAGCCACGCCTGGCGCACGCGCGCCACCATTTTGGCAGTCAGGCTTTCACTGCCGCTGAAGCCGATCACCAGCGGCAGCGGCTGTTTCAGCCCGAGCGGGCGGATCTGCGCAGGCTCGCCGCGCCGATACAGCAGCGCACCGCCGTAGGTGGCAACCGTGTTGTCGATCCCTGACGGCGTGCCGTGGGCGATCTTTTCGCACTCGAAGGCCAGCGCGCAGATGGTGGCATCGTCCAGGCCCAGCGCGCAGTGCTGGTCGAGGGCGCGGATCACCGCCACCGCCAGTGCCGCCGAGCCACCCAGGCCCATCGCCCGGGGCATGTCCGGCGCCACCTGGATCCGCAGCGCACGCTGGCCAAGGTCAAGCCGCTCAAGCAGCAGCGCCACCGATTGCAGGAACGAGCCGGGACGCACCAGCTGTGGCTGCAGACGTTGCTCGATCCCCCAGCGCGGGATCAGCAGCGTGGTGCCATCGCGTGCATCGTCGACGCGTGCGCGGATCGCCAGCGGCAGCGACGCGGCAATCGCGTGACGCCCATAGACCACGGCGTGTTCGCCAAGCAGGATCACCTTGCCGTGACCGGCGGCCCAGCCTTGCTCACTGGCTGGCTGGTGGCTGCGAGTCAACGATTGCGGCGTAGCCTGTCCGCGCAGTTCGGCCACGATCAGTTGTGCCTTCCAGACCTTGATCTCACCGTCGGTGAGCAGGCGCTCCACCACGTGGTCGAACATCTCCGGGGTGGCGCCGGCCGCCATTGCCACGCTGCGCGCGTGCAGGGTCATGTGGCCTTGCTGGATGCCGTCGGTGACCAGCGCGCGCAGCGCGGAAAAATTCTGCGCCAGGCCAACCGCGGCCATCACTTCGGCCAGCTCGCGGGCACCGGGCGAACCCAGCAGGCGGTGGTTGATCGCCACCATCGGGTTCGCCTGCAGCGAGCCGCCCACGGTGCCGACCTTGAGCGGCAATTCGATGCTGCCGACCAGGTCGCCCTGCGCGTTGCGCGACCAGCGCGTCAGCGCGCAGTAGCGTTGGCCGCGCGCGGCGTAGGCGTGCACGGCGGCTTCCAGTGCGCGCCAGTCGTTGCCGGTGGCCAGCGCCACCGCATCCACCCCGTTCATCACGCCCTTGTTGTGGGTCGCGGCACGGTAGGGATCGACCAGGGCCAGATCGTTGACCAGGATGATCCCGTCGCGTACCTGCGCGCCATCGTGGCCCTTGCCCGCCAATGCGTGCACCGGAATCACCGCGCTGGCGCGCACCAGCGCGCGATCGGTCAGGTTGGACAGAATGCGCAGGCAGACCTTGCCGCCGGTGATCGACTCCACCAGAGGGGCTACGCCCTCGCACATGGTGTTGACCAGGTTAGCGCCCATCGCGTCGCAGGTGTCGACCAGCAGATGCAGCACCACCATGTCGCGGCCACCGTCCGGTGCGGCATGGATCAACACCTCGATATCTGCGACCCCGCCGCCACGCGCGACCATGTTCGGGTGCAGGCTGTTGGCCAGGTTGATGATCTCGTCCCGGCACTGCAGCAAGGCCGTGCGGGCCTGGCTCGAGTGCGCCAATCCGACCACCTGGACCTGGCCGATCAGCAACGGTCGGGTGCTCTCGGTGGTGAAGCCGCCGCTGCCGCGCACCAGTTTCGCGGCCGAGCTCAGCGCGGCCACGATCGACGGCTCCTCGACCACCAGCGGCACCACGTAGTCCTTGCCGTTGATCAGGAAGTTCAGGCCCAGTCCCACCGGTAGCCCCATCACGCCGATGACGTTCTCGATCATCTTGTCGGCCTGCGCCAGGTCCAGCTGTTGTGCGCCGCTGATCAGGGCGCGGTGGTCCGTCTGTGACAGCAGTCCGCGACTGCGCAGCAGCTGCACGCGCTCGGTGACCGACAACCGATGAAAGCCAGGCATGCGCGCAGGCGAGGCCACGCCGAGGTGGTTCGCCGTCCCCTCGGATGGATCGGGTGCGGGCGAGTCGGGTTGATCGGTCGCAAGTAGCTGGTCCACGAGGGCTCCCTTGAGGTGATTGATGATTCAGTGCCTGCGCACACGGGCGGCCGTAGCCGGCTGCAAGTCGAGCACGGCAAATCCGGCTTGGCTCGCTGCCTGGCGGAAGGTCATCAGGCGTTCGGCGTCGGTGGTCAACGCGATGCCGATATCGCCGCCGCCGGCACCGCAGGTCTTGTAGGTCACTTCGTGGCGTGCGGCCAGCGCGGCTAGCGCGCGATGTTCGGCGCAGACAATGTCCAGACCGCTGGCGGCGGCCAGTCGATCCAGCGCCCGCGCGTATGCCGCGACCGCCCCGAGCAGCGCCGCCGCGCTGCCGGCGACCACTGCGGCAGTGGCGCAGTCGCCCAGGTCGCGCATCACCGTCGCATGGCGCGCGGGTGCGCGGGCGCGCCATGCTGCCAACCCGGCCAGGAAGGCCCCGGTCGATGCCGACTTGCCGGACCACACGCAGCACCACGCCAACCCGACCGGCCACGTTGCCGGGGTGATCCGTGGGTGTCCGTCGTGCAGGCGATACGCCAGCAGGCCCCCGACCAGGCTGGCGGCGATATCCAGCCCGCTGCCGCGGCCACCCTGCGCCTGCCGGTGTGCCGCAATCAGGGTGTCGATGCCTGGCGGGTCCCGCCGGTCCAGTGCACAGACCGCGCCAGCCAGAGCCACTGTCAGCGCCGCACTGGAACCCAACCCCAGTTTGGCCTGCCGGTCGGCCGCCGCGTAGAAAGCCTGTGTGTCCAGTGTGGCGTGAAACGGCGCAGGTGCGCCATTCGCGGCGAGCGCCTCCAATACTGCACTGACCAGCCCCAACTGTTCGGCCGCCGCGGCATCCAATGCCGGCCAGGACATCCGACCGACCGTGTCCAGCTGACCGCGTGCGGCACGGATGCCGAGTGCGCGCGCGGTGATCTGGTAGCCGCAGTCGCTGGCACCCTCCAGCGTCACGCGCGCCGCGCGGTCAACCGCCAACACCAGCGCCGGCGCGCCCTCAAGCACCGCGTATTCACCGGTGATCACCAGCTTGCCCGGTGCCGCCGCGACGACGCGCATCAGATCGCCTCACCATCGTTGACTAGCTGCGCGCCTTCACCCAGACCGCTGATCAACACTTGTTCGACGCCGGGTATATCCGCCAGCGCAGCGGCCACCCGGGTGACTGCTCCCGGCAGGCAAACAGCTTTCACCTGCGCACCGGCGTCGCTCGTGAAAAATACTTCTACGCCTTCGCGCTCGCGCAAGGCGCGAAGGCACTGCAGGCAATCCAATGTGGTGCCACTCCAGTACAGCAAGGGTGGCTGGCTGGACTGCATCACCGCGTGCATCTTCAGGCAATTGTGTTCGCTCACCGCGGTCAGGGCGGCAAAGTCGCGCGTCTGCACGGCGGCGCAGGCGGCCGTCAGATCAGCCGCCGCCCCGCTGACCCACGCCGGATAAAATGGCGAAGTGTGACGACTGCGTTCCATGCCGGCTCCGGACCCGACGCTCTTGCGCGTGTGCGAAGTCACCGCAACCACCACGGCTAGCGGCCATTCGGCGGCATCGAGCAGGGGTTCCGCGACAGCATCCTCGCGGTCCGCGCGGTGGTCGGCTGCCATGCTGACGAACCCGCCGAACAGCGAGCGCGCCGCCGAGCCGGAACCATGCCGCGCCAGCGCCGACAGGGTGCGACGGTCCAGCGCCAGGCCCAGCTCGGCATCGGCTGCCACCACCAGCGCGGCGAAGCCGGATGCCGAGGACGCCAGGCCCGCGGCGGTGGGGAAATTGTTGCAGCTGTCGATACGGGCGCGCGTCGTGGTGCCGGCCAGGCGACGCAGCAGGTCCAGGCAGGCACTGGTCCGCGCGCGAGCCGCCGGGTCTTGGCTGCCATTCAGGCGCAACTCGTCGTGCCGTAACGATTCATCGAACTCGACCCGGGTGCGCGTCCACAACGCTGCCAAGGTGATCGACAAGGAGCCGGTGGCCGGCAGGTTCAACTTCGTGTCGCGTTTGCCCCAGTACTTGATCAGGGCAATGTTCGGCTGTGCTTGCGCGATGGCGGCCATCGGGATCCTGGTGCGGAGCGGCCAACCTGTCGACACCGGATGAGCGATTGCACCCGCGTCAATTCATGCTGGCCTTTAGCGGGCACCTTGTGGCGACATGGTGGAACGGCGGCGTTGGCGTGCGGGCCCCGGTCCAGCCACGATGTCGGCTCAGACCTGATTGTGCCAGCGATCAGGCGTTCGCGACCTGACGTAAATCAGCCGTCCGCACGCGCTGCGCGCCGGGGCGGCCTGGGTCAGCTCAGTCCAGCACCTGTTCGTAGCGCCAGGCGTCGGTGCCGTCCTGGTAGTAGTGCGCGTAGCTGCCGAATCGGCGGTAGCCGAGGCGCTCGTACAGGCCGATCGCGGCGGCGTTGTCGGTGCGCACCTCCAGTCGCAGCGCGCGGCAGCCGCGACGCCGCGCGGCAGCGGCGGCTGCCGCCAGCAAGGCGGCACCAATGCCGCGTCCGCGCGCCTCGGGCCGGGTCGCCAGCGAGTACACCCGCGCCAGCGTGCTGCGTCTTCGAAAGAACAGCACGACGCTGCCAAGGAAGTCGTACCGACCTGCGCTGGCCAACAGGATCCGGGCAGAATCGCTGGCGAGATGGCGACGGTATTGCGCGCGGCTCATGCGATCGCCGTCGAATGCGCATTGCTCCAGCCTCACCAGGTCGTCGAGATCGGACGAGTCGGCGCGACGGATACGCACGGGAGCGGAGGCTGGCGCAGACGGCATGGGGCAGGTTCGACGGGGATGCCGCACGCACTGTAGCAGGCGCCGCGACGCGCGACTGCAGGCCTCCGGCGCGACGCGACATTTACGTGTCCTTCAGTGGCATCCCTTGCGCCGGCGCCTTGCTGTGCCAGACTTCACCCCTTTCCTGTCGCCGTCCTGCGGGCGGCATCCGCCGGCTGTTTTCCGCTTCGAGAGGTGTCATGACCCGCCTGGTCATTGTTGTCGAAAAAGCCTCCGACTGGAGCTCCTACTATCCCTCCGTCGACGTGATGAGCGCGATGGACTACCTGCGCCAGCCAGTCAACGGCGATGAACGCACGCATGTGCTGAACCTCTGCCGCAGCTACAAGTACCTGGGCACCGGCTACTACGTCTCGCTCCTGGCGGAGGCACGCGGGCACCGGGTGATGCCGTCGGTGCGCACCGTCAACGACCTGCGCCGGCGTTCGTTGTATGGCCTGGACATCGAAGATCTCAACGCCCAGCTGACCCACTTCCTGCCGGCCGGGGGCCGCGACACCACGGACTTCGGCATCCTGGTGTACTTCGGCGTGACCGCCTACCCGGCGCTGCAGGACCTCGCCCGCGAGGTGTTCGAGATGTTCCCCTGCCCGCTGCTGCGGATCGAGTTCGAGCGCGACCGCGTATGGCAGGTCAGCGCGATCAAGCCGGTCGGCCTGCACACGCTGGACGATGCGCAGGAGGATGCGTTCGCCGGGGAGCTTGACCGCTTCTCGCGCAAGCTGTGGCGCAAGCCACGCGCGCGCCGGCCGTTCCGTTATGACCTGGCGATGCTGGTCGATCCGAATGAGCAGATGCCACCATCGAACAAGAAGGCGCTGAAGGCCTTTATCGGCGCAGGCAAGGAACTCGGCATCGAGGTCGACCCGATCGGCAAGAACGACTATCAGCGCCTGGCCGAATACGACGGCCTGTTCATCCGCGAAACCACCGCCAGCGACAACCACACCTACCGCTTCGCCCACCGCGCCGAGAAGGAAGGCATGGTGGTGATGGACGACCCCACCTCGATCCTGCGTTGCACCAACAAGATCTTCCTCAACGACCTGATGGTGTCGCGCAAGCTCGCCGTGCCGCGCACCGAAATCCTCTACCGCGACGACAGCAATAGCACCAGGGAAGTCGTCGCCAGGCTCGGCTTCCCGCTGGTGCTGAAGATTCCCGATGGCTCGTTCTCGCGCGGCGTGGTCAAGGTCGAGGACGAGGAAGCACTGACGGCCGCGGCCAGCAGCCTGTTCCAGCACAGCGCCCTGCTGCTGGCGCAGGAATACGTTTATACCGATTTCGACTGGCGTGTCGGCGTGCTCAACCGCGAGCCGATCTACGCCTGCAAGTACTACATGTCGCGCGGGCACTGGCAGATCTACAACCACGGCGCCAACGGCACGGCCAAATCCGGCGGCTTCGAGACGATCGCGGTGAAGGATGCGCCGGGCGAGGTGATCAAGCTGGCCTTGAAGGCCACCCACCTGATCGGCGACGGTCTCTACGGGGTCGACCTCAAGCAGGTCGGCAGCAAGCCGGTGGTGATCGAGGTGAATGACAATCCGTCGATCGACGCCGGCGTCGAGGACGCCCAGCTGGGCGACGAACTCTACTTGCGCATCATGGGCGAGTTCCTGCGCCGGATGGAGCGCAAGCGCCAGGGCGCCACTTGAATCGTCAGTGCCAGACCACGCCGTGGACCCCGTGCAAACGATGTGGACGCCGGCGCCGCAACAGCTGCCGCGGCAGCTGCGGCTCCAGTGCGAGCAGCACCATCAGTGGCGCCGCGAGCAGCCAGAACGTGGGCGTCCAGCCGAGCAGGACGGTATGCGCGGGGACCAGGGTGGTGATCAGCAAAAAGCCGCCACCACACAACCACAGCATGGTGGCGGCAAACAGGGATTGATGCTGCGGTGAGGCCAAGACTTGCCTGCGCATGAGAAGTCTCCTCGGGAAGTTGCCCGCAGCTTGCCGTGTGCCCATCTCACCGCTTGCGACCGTCCTCACCGCATTGGGCGGGCAGTGCCCACCCTACGGCTCGGCGACCCGTTGCGTAGAATCGGAACCAGCCATCACTTCAGGGAATTCGCATGCCCGCAGTCCAGTTTGCCGTGTTCGGTCATCCCATCAGCCACAGCTTGTCGCCGCGGATCCACCACGCTTTCGCGCAGCAGTTCGGCATCGAGCTGGAGTACCGCGCGATCGATGCGGCGCCGACGCAGTTCGATGCGGCCGTGCGGCGCTTCTTCGACGCAGGCGGCGCCGGCGCGAATGTGACCCTGCCGCACAAGGCAGCGGCGTTCGCGCTGGGCGATGAGCGCAGCCTTGCGGCGAGTCGCGCCGGCACCGCCAACGTGCTCACCCGCCTGGCCGACGGTCGCCTGGCCGCGCACAACACCGACGGCGACGGCATGCTGCGCGATCTCACCGAACGCCATCGCGTCGACCTGCGCGGACGCCACGCGTTGCTGCTCGGTGCCGGCGGCGCTGCACACGGCGTGGCCTGGCACCTGCTCGACGCTGGCGTACAAATGCTGACCATCGTCAACCGCTCGCCCGAAGCCGCCCATGCGCTGGTCCACGCCATGGGCGAGCCGGCGCGGGCACGCACCCGCAACTGGGACGAACTCGCCGACCTCGGCGGCCATGACCTGATCGTCAACGCCACCTCGGCCGGCGTGCTCGGCGTGGCGTTGCAACTTCCGTTCACCCTGCTCGGCAGCGGCGCGGTCTGCTACGACCTCTCCTACGGCAACGCGGCGAGCGGTTTTCTGGGCTGGGCCAGGGCTGCCGGTGCGCGCTACGCCTGCGACGGCCTCGGCATGCTGGTGGAAACCGCGGCCGACGCCTTCGCGCTGTGGCACGGCCGGCGTCCCGACACCGAACCGGTCTACCGATGGTTGCGGCAGCAGGCCGCGTGAAAGGCCTGGCCAGCCGGATCGGCGGCGGCGCCGGTTACCTTGCGCCGTCGATGTGTTGCCAGGAAGCGCCGTTCCAGTTCGATCAAGCCAATGCCAGATACTCGTCTTTCAGCCGCACGTAGTGGTCCGCCGAGTAGTGCAACTGCTCGATCTGGGCGTCGCTGAGCCGGCGCACGAACCTGGCCGGGTTGCCCAGCCACAGTTCGCCTTCGCCGACCACCTTGCCCGGCGCAATCAGGCTGCCGGCGCCGACGAAGCCGTGCTTGTGCACCACGGCGCCGTCCATCACGGTGGCATGCATGCCGATCAGGCAGTAGTCGCCGATGCTGCACGCGTGCACCACGGCGGCGTGGCCGATGGTGACGCCCTCACCGATCAGGCAGGGGAAGCCCGGCCCGTACGGACCGGCGTGGGCGACGTGCACGATGCTGCCATCCTGGATGCTGGTACGCGCGCCGACGCGGATGTGGTTGACGTCGCCACGCAGCACCGTACCGGGCCAGATCGACACGTCGTCGCCCAGCACCACGTCGCCGATCACGCTGGCGCCGGGGTCGACGTAGACGCGTTGACCGAGGCGGGGGGCGATGTCTTTGAAGCTGCGCAGGGAACTCATCGCCCTATTCTAGCCGCGCACGGCGTCCGGCGCGGGATCGCGCTTGATTTCGCGCGGCGCGAACGCCACGCTGATGGTCCCAAGGAGACTGCATGAACCACGACAACCCGCTGCTGGCCGAGGATACCTTGCCGGCGTTCTCGAAAATTCGCCCTGAGCACGTCGCGCCGGCGATCGAGACACTGCTGGCCGATTATCGCGCGGCGATCGACGCGCTGGTCGCACCGGGCGCCCCGCGCGATTTCGCTAGCGTAATGCTGACCCAGGAGCGCCTGGAACAGCGTCTGGCGCGTGCGTGGGCGCCGATCTCGCACCTGCATGCGGTCGCCGACAGCGAGGCCTTGCGCGAGGTCTACGGACCGGCCGAAGAGAAGCTCACCGAACACGCGATCGAGCTGGGCCAGAACCGCGACTTGTACGCAGCGGTGCAGGCCCTCGCCGATGCGCCGGATTTCGCCGCGCTGCCGCGCCCCGAACGCGCCCTGGTCGAGCATGCGCTGCGCGACTTCAGGCTTTCCGGCGTGGCGCTGGAAGAGCCGGCACGTTCGCGCTACCGCGAGATCGGGGTGACGCTCTCGCGGCTTTCCACCGAGTTCTCCAACGCCGTGCTCGATGCCAGCGAAGCGTGGCACGAACCCGTTACCGACGAGCGTGATCTTGCCGGCATTCCCGAATCCGGTCGCGCGGTGCTGCGCCAGTATGCGAAGGAGCAGGGCCTGGATGGCTATCTGGTCACGTTGAAGCAACCCAGCGTGCAGGCCGTGCTGAACTACGCCACCGACCGCGGGTTGCGCGAACGGGTGTATTGGGCCTACCAGACCCGTGCCTCCGACCAGGGCCCGGACGCAGGCAAGTTCGACAACAGCCAGCGCATCGAGCAGATCATGGCGTTGCGCCATGAGGCCGCGCAGCTGCTCGGTTTCGCCAATGCCGCGGAGGAGTCGCTGGCGACCAAGATGGCAACCTCGCCGACCGAGGTGATGGAGTTCCTCCATGACCTGGCGTCGCGCGCGAAGCCGGTGGCGCAACACGAGCTGCTCACGCTGCGCGAGTTCGCCCATGCCGAATTGCGGCTGGATACGCTGGAGCCATGGGATGTCGGCTATGCGGCGGAAAAGCTGCGCCAGCGCCAGTACGCGCTGGACGAGGAGCAGCTGAAGCCGTACTTCCCGCTGCCGGCGGTGATTGACGGATTGTTCGAACTGACTACCCGGCTGTACGGCATCAGCCTGGCCGTGCGCGAGAGCGTGGATACGTGGCATCCGGAGGTGCGCTACTACGATGTGCGTGATGCCGATGGCCGCGTGTTCGCCGGCGCCTACGTCGACCTGTATGCGCGCAGCGGCAAGCGCGGCGGGGCGTGGATGGATGTGTGCCGCGCGCGTTTCGATGACGGCGAACAGTTGCAGTTGCCGGTGGCCTTCCTCACCTGCAACTTCGCGCCGCCCACCGAAGGCAAGCCTGCCCTGCTCACCCACGACGATGTGCTGACGCTGTTCCATGAGTTTGGCCACGGCCTGCATCACCTGCTCACCGGGATCGCGCTGCCCTCGATTGGTGGCATCGACGGGGTCGAGTGGGACGCGGTGGAGCTGCCCAGCCAGTTCATGGAAAACTTCGGCTGGAACCGCCCGGCGCTGGATCTGTTCGCGCAGCACTACGAAACCGGCGAGCGCCTGCCGGACGAGCTGTTCGAGCGCATGCTCGCCGCGCGCCATTTCCACGCCGGCCTGTTCCTGGTGCGCCAGCTGGAGTTCGCCCTGTTCGATTTCCTGCTGCACCTGGAATACGACCCGGCGCAGGGCGCACGCACGCTGGCCGTGCTGGAGGAGGTGCGCAAGCAGGTTGCCGTGCTGCACCCGCCGGCATGGCAGCGCTTCCCGCACGGCTTCAGCCACATCTTCGCGGGCGGCTACGCGGCGGGCTATTACAGCTATCTGTGGGCCGAGTTGCTCAGCGCCGATGCGTTCGGCGAATTCGAGGAGCACGGCGTGATCGACCGGGCAACCGGCGAACGTTTCCGCCAGGAGTTTCTCGCCGTCGGCGCCAGTCGCCCGGCGCTGGAAAGCTTCATCGCCTTCCGCGGCCGCAAGCCGCAACCCGAGGCGCTGCTGCGCAGCTACGGTCTGGCGTAACGCGCCGCACCAGGCGCTTGCCGACCTTTGGTGGCCCATCCCGCACTTGCCGTGAAGTCAAAATGGATGCAAAATGCATCCATACCCATTCAGTCGCAATTTCAATGCCTGTCACCTTGACCATCAAACAAGTGCCCGAGCGGCTCGCTGAGGGCCTGCGCCAGCGCGCCGCCGCCAATCGCCGCTCGCAGCAACAGGAGTTGCTCTTGCTGCTGGAGCGCGCCGTCGATGAAGCAGCCCCTGCCGGCGTGTCTGAGCCCCCGCGCGCCGTGTATCGCACCGGCGCCACCACGTCCGACAAACGCGGGCGCAAGGTCAGCGCGTGCAAATCCGGCGCGCCGCCACCCAGCGCCGACATGCTCAGTCTCGATGCGCTGTGGCAGCGCGCGCGCGCGCTCGGCGCTGGCATGCCAGCCGAATCGTCCTCCATCGTTCGGGGCGAGCGCGATGCCCGCCACCGCTGACGCGACCGTCGTCGACGCCTCCGCCATCGCGGCGGTGCTGTTCGACGAACCGGAAGCCGCGCCGATCGTCGCCAGTATCACAGGCAATCTCATCGCGCCCACCTTGTTGCGTTACGAGCTGGCCAGCGTGTGCACCACCAAACTTATCCGTTACCCACAACGCGCGGATGAGATCGACCAACGCTACCGATTGCTCGACCAACTCGCAATCGACTGCATCGAACCGGCCTGGCCGAGCTTGTCTGCGCTGGCTCGGCGCTGGGCGCTTTCGGCCTACGATGCGGCGTACCTTCAATTGGCGCTGACGCGGCATGTCGCCTTGGTGACGCTGGACGCACGCCTTGCGGCTGCATGGGACAATGCCGCGGCTGCCCAACGGGACGAGTCATGACTGCCACATCCGCCACTACCGCGCGCGAGCGATTCCTGAAGCTGCTCAAAGACGACATCCTGCAGCTTGACCTGGCCGCACTGGATTTCGGCATCTATCGCATCCTTAACTACCGGCGCCGCGAAATCGATGCGTTTCTCGACAACGAATTGCGACGGCAGATCGACACGGCGCTGGCAACACTGCCCGGCAAGCCCGGCGGAGACGAACAAGGCCGCATCTTCCATCACCTGTACACCTTTTTCGCGCGCTACTACGACGATGGCGATTTCGTCACCCGTCCGCGACGCGGCCGCAAAGCTGCCTATTCGGTGCCGTATAACGGGCAAGACGTCCACTTCTGGTGGGCCACCAAGGGCAGCCACTACGTAAAGAGCGGCGAGCGCTTCAGCAGCTACGTCTGGCGCGATGGGGCACGTGCCATCCGCATCGAAGTCGCCGAAGCCGACGTGGAAAAGGATAACGTCAAGGGCCCCAAGCGCTATTACCTGCCTGAAGGCATCGAGGAAGCGGATGGCGAACTGCGCGTGCGGCTAGCGTTCCGTCCTCTCGACAAGGATGAAACGCGGCGCTTCGAGACGAAGCGCCAGCGCGGAGAAGAATCCGGGGAAGACGCCGGTGATGTCGAGGCCGTCGAAGGCCGCGGTGCACAGGAACGCATACTCAACAACTGGCTCGAAGGCAGCGGTCCGCGCAAAGCGAAAATTCCGTCCGGCGTGGACAAAGTGTTACTGAAAAAGCACGTTGCTCGCTATGTTGCGGGCCAGACGCAGGATTTCTTCGTGCACCCACAGCTCGACAACTTCCTGACTGGCGAGCTGGAGTACTACCTCAAGAACGAATTCCTGGAAATCTGGGACCGCGTCGACGGCGACGCACTCATGCGCGAACGTGGAAAGCTGGCCGTGGTGCGCCATCTCGGACGCAACATCATCGCCTTCCTTGCTACCATTGAGGACGTGCAGGCGCAATTGTTCGAAAAGCGCAAGTTCGTGCTCGCCAGCGATTGGCTGGCGCGCGCCTCCGCGCTCCCGAAAGGCAAGCCGGCGCAAACGTTGATCGCCAACGCCTGCGCTAACCCCGCACAAGTCAACGAATGGCTGGCATGGCTGGGCGAAAAATCGCTGCCCAAGGCCGCGGATGCAAAAAAGGCGGCCAAGCGCGGCAACGAATTATTGAAGGCGTACCCGCACCTGTGCATCCATACGCGGCATTTCGACGAAGCTTTCAGGTACCGGTTGTTGGCGTTGTTCGATGACATCGAAGCCGCGACCGGCGGCGTGCTGATCTATTCGGAAAACTACGCTGCGCTGCGCACGCTGGAATACGCGTACAAGCAGCGGGTGAAGTGCATCTACATCGATCCGCCGTATAACACCGGCAAGGACGACTTCCTCTACAACGACGCGATTGGCAAGCACGGAACCTGGGCGACGATGATGTTTGAACGTCTCGCCGCCGCGCGCAAGACATTGAACGATCATGCCGCGCTATTTTCTTCCATAGACCAGAACGAGCGCGAGCGTCTCGAGTACACGCTTGGCGCAGTGTTTGGCATCGATAACCGATTGGGCGAAATCATTTGGCACAATGTTACCGACAACAACCCGACTCAGATCGCCACGGAACACGAATATGTTGAATGTTTCGGCGCCAGTACCGAAGCGCGTGCAACACCTTGGAAAAGTTCGATTTCCGATGCCAAAGAGGCTTTGGTACGCATCGGCGCAGAGTTGATCGCGAAGTATAAAGATGCGCCGGACTTGGAAAAGGCGTATCGAGAGTGGTTCCGCGAGAACAAAGCTTTCCTTGGACGTTTGGATCGTTACAAATACATCGATGTTGGCGGTGTGTATACGGGAAGCCAGAGCGTCCACAACCCGGGTAAGGAAGGCTATCGCTATGCCGTGAAGCATCCTCGGACTGGCAAAGCGTGCAAGCAGCCGTTGATGGGTTACCGCTTTCCGAAGGAGACGATGGACGAACTTCTGTCGGAAGGCCGCATACTGTTCGGTGACGATGAGAACAAGATCGTCGAGTTGAAAGTGTACGCACACGAGTTCGAGGACAAGCGAAGCAGCATACTGACGCTTGACGGTCGCGTTGGCGCAAACGAGTTGCGCGCACTGTTCACTGGCACCTTGCCGTTCAGAAACCCCAAGCCGACCGGCTTGATCGAAGAGTTGGTTCCCTTCGTGGCCAGCGGTTCGGCTGTCGTTGCGGATTTTTTCGCCGGCTCCGGCACCACCGGTCATGCGGTGATCAATCTCAATCGCGACGACGGCGGCACGCGAAAATTCGTGCTGGTGGAGCAAGGCGAATACTTCGACACTGTGCTGCTGCCGCGCATGGCCAAGGTGATCGCCTGCCCGGAATGGAAGGATGGCAAACCTAAGCCGGGCGTGGCGATGCAGGTTGCCGACGGCGAGGATGCCGAGGCGCACTGGTCGGTGCGCTCGCCGAAGTTGGTCGAGGTGCTGCGGCTGGAGCGCTACGAGGACTCGCTGGACGCGCTGGAATTACCGGCTGAGGCCGACGCGCGCCGAGGTGGGCAGATGAGCTTCGCCGACGAACCGCTGCGGTACGTATACGAAGCCGCGGCTGGCAAGTCTTCTGTAGCGCTGAACCACGCGCAGTTGGCCAAGCCGTTTGATTGCACGATCCCGCAAACCGTCAACGGCGCACCAGCGCTGGTAAAAGTGGACATCGTCTCGACCGCATTGTTGCTGCTTGGCCTGCACCCGGTTCGGGTGCGCGACGTGGCGCGCACGGACAAGACTTCGCCACGCTATCTGTTCATCGAAGCACATGCCAACGGCAAGCCGAAAGAGTTGCACCTGCTGTTTTTGCGTGACTGCGACGACATACTCATCGGCAAGAAGCTGAAGCAGCACGCCGAGAAGGAAATGCAGTGGCTTGACCAAATCGTCGCTCGCGAATTCGGCCACTCACTCGGCGACTACGCAACCATCTGGTACAACCGTGACGCGGTGTTGTCTTCTCCGAACGGCCGTTCGTTGGATCCGGAAGTAATCCGGCGCATGCTGGAACGAGCGCCCATGGAACGCGACGCGTGAGCCTTTCGCGCACACGCGGCCGTCCGCGTCGCGCCGCACGCGTGCTGGCGCACGGCGTGGCGATCGATGCCTACAAGCAACGGCCATTTGCGCGTTCGTTGGTGTTGCTGGAATACCTGACCGATCAACTTGGTGGCCGTTACGGTGATTTGCTGCGCCGACTGAGTGAATCGGCCATTGAAGGCGGCGGCTTCGTCGATGCATTGCTCAGCCGCGCCGGTCGCATCGTTTCGGATGCCAAGCTGCGCCAATACGACGCCAACATCCGCCGCCACGAGGCGCGTGTCGGGGGTGGCAGACCGGATTTCCGGCTGACGTATTTCCAGTGGCTGGCGGCGCTGTTGACGGAAATGACGCTCGATCTGCTGAAATCCGGTGAAGGCCCCTTATTGCGCGCGCTGGAAGTCAAGCGCCAGTCATTTGCACCATTCCTCTCGCCGTACAAGCCAGAGGACCTGCGCAAGCTCGCCTGCTTCATGGCCACCGGAAGCGGCAAGACGCTGTTGCTGCACGTCAACCTGCTGCAATTCCTCGATTACCGTCTGTTCGCGCCGGACAACATTCTGCTGCTTACGCCGAACGAAGCGTTGTCGAGTCAACATCGCACGGAATTGGCGTTGTCCGGACTCGGCGACCTCGGCGTTCGCATCGTCGAAATCACGAAGTTCTACGTGGACGACAAGGGCGCGCGACGGCCGAAGAAAGGCGTGTCCGAGCCGGTATCGCGCTACGAAGGACCAAACCTGCTGCTGGTGGACGAAGGCCACAAGGGCGGCACGTCTAGTGCCGACAGCAAAGGCGAGCGCGAATGGCGCGCGATCCGCGAGGCATTGGCCGCGGGCAACACGCCCGAAAGTCGTGGCTTCGTCTTCGAGTATTCGGCAACCTTTGCGCAGATGGCAGCCGGCGACGCCCAGTTATACGACGAATACGCCAAATGCGCGGTCGTGGATTTCGGCTATGCGCGGTTCCACGGTGATGGCTTTGGCAAGGATTTCCGCATCCTGAATGCCCCGGCGCGCGACGGCAGCGACTTGACCCTGGGTGCTGGGCTTCTGTCCTTCTACCGCCAGGTGCGCGAAACCACGGCCAACCCGACCATGCTGGCCGAATATCGGCTCGCCTCGCCGTTGTGGGTGGCCTTGGGCAGGTCGGTGACGGCTGAAAATTCCGATGTAGCGGAATTGCTTGGATTCTTGGACCATGCGGCGCGCGACACCGTATGGCTCGCGAAGCAATTCGATCGCGTGCGCCGCGACGTGGCGGCGATGCAGAGTGCGCTCGAAGGCGATCCGTTGGACTTTGGCGCACTCAAGGACACTGATGGGCACGCATTGGCTACAGATGCGCAAATACAGTTATTTGGAGGCGCTGGCCGGCTGCGACTGCACCTGTTGTCTGATAACGAAATCGGTCTGCGCTCCACCGGCGCGGCCGATGACCGCTACTGTGGCGTCGTGCGTGTGGGCGAGGCGAAGAAATTCGTGGAGCAGGTGCGCAAGGGCGGCAAGCTGGACGTGGGCGAAGATGACAAACTCGCAGGTTCGCTGTTCGCCCGGATCGAGGCCAACGACAACCTGCGCTTCCTGGTTGGCGCAAAGATGTTCGTGGAAGGCTGGTCGTCGTGGCGAGTCTCGGCGATGGCGCTTATGAACGTGGGTCGCGGCGCCGGCAGCGAAATCGTGCAGATGTTTGGCCGCGGCGTGCGCCTGCGCGGTAAAGGCATGAGCCTGAAACGCGCAGGAGCTACCGCGCCGGAAACCGTGCGTCTGCTGGAAACGCTCAACGTGTTCGGTGTGCGCGCCGATTACCTGCAGAAGTTCGTTGAAACCCTGCGCCACGAAGGCGTGGCGCGTGCCGTGCATTTCTGGCCGTTGCGCGAGCACGCGCCGCCTGTGGATGTGCTGGGCCTGTTGACGCTGACGGGTGATGACGTCGCCTTCGACGGCGTGGTCTTGCCCGATCCGACACGCGACGCAGCACGCCTCACGCTGGAGGGTGGTCTGACGCTGACCACGGGCATCGGAGTAGCGGCCGCGCTCGGAGTCGCGTCGCGCCAAGACTACAAGGTAGCCGGTTGGCTCGACGCGGCTGCACTGTACGACGCTGCGTTGGAGTGGCGCCGCCGCAACCCGGTGGCCCGCATTGCGTTGTCCCCTTCGTTGGCCGTGGCGTTGGGCGAAGGATCGGTGGTGCAAGCGCAATCCGGTGAATTGAGCGGAGACGACGCGGCCGTTATTCACCGCCGTGCGTCCCTTGCCGCGGAGTGCGTTGCGCGCGCGCTGGACAACGCGCTCAACCGCAGCCGGCGCGAATTCTACTCTGCACGAATGCAGGCCGCCCCATTGAAAGTGGCGGATAACCCTAATTTTCCGCGCTATGATGTGGACGGGGAGTCCATGCTGGCGGTGCGCATCGAGGCCGAGACGCGCGAGGACATCGTCGCGGAGTTGCGAAGTCGCGTGGAGGAATGCCAACGCGGCGGGATCCTCGGTGCCGAATCGGCTGCGAAATTACTGGCATTACTGGATGAAAGCGTCGGCGTGGGCGACGTCAGCGCACGGGTGCAAGAGCTGCTGAAACTGGCCACAGTCGAAAGTGCTGATGAAGGCAGCACACCGCTCCCACGTATGTATTTCGACCGTCACCTGTACGCACCGCTATTTGTCGATCAGCCATTCGTAGAACGCAACGGCCAGCTTGCGCTGTTCGGGAACGCCGAGTCGGGAGCGCGCATGAGCCCGTCTGCACTGGTGGAGAGTGAAGCGCGTTTTGTTTTCGATCTGCGCGAATTCTGGAACGCACACGCCGAAGATACGAAGTGGCAAGGTCACGAAATCTATCTGTTGCGCAACCAAGCTCGCACCGGCTTGGGCTTTTTCACCGGCGCAGGTTTCTATCCGGATTTTCTGTTGTGGCTGAAGCGCGGCGAGCGGCAAGCACTGTGTTTTGTCGAACCCAAGGGACTGGGCCGCGCGTGGCCACAAGAGAAGATCGATTTGCTTGCCAGCATCGCGAGCCACTCGCCGCCCGATCTGCCGCTGCGGGGCTTTACGGTAACGCCGACGCCACTTGCCGAGATTCTGGCTTTGCAACCCAGCCTTGACGAGGCTTCGCTTGCTGCGATGCACATCCTCCCGCAATCCGAATCCAACGCACCGTGCGGCTACATCGCCAGTCTACTCTTGGAGCTTCGTGACGCTTTGCCCCCATAGGCCAACGTCCAAGCATGTAGGCCCTGGCGGGCGCACCAAAAAAGAGCCCGCCGAAGCGGGCCCTTACTTTTCAGGCGTTTGAGTCTATGCGACTTCAGGCCGCCTGGACTTCCTCAGCCTGCAGGCCCTTCTGGCCCTTGGTGACGATGAACGTGACGCGCTGACCTTCCTGCAGGGACTTGAATCCCGTGCCCTGGATCGCGCGAAAATGCACGAACAGGTCATCACCGCTTTCCGGCGTGATGAAGCCAAAACCCTTGGCGTCGTTGAACCACTTGACTGTACCGCTCTGACGATCCGACATGTAACTTTACCTTTGAAGCATGGATGATTTGCGGCTTGGAGCGAGATGCACTTGACCGCAAGATGGGCAAGCCATCCCGGTCGCCCGGGATACTCGCACCCGCAGCATACACTGGAACTGGCGGTTTCGGTGGCTTTCTGCCGCAAATACCTGGCGGAGGCCCCACCGGGTGGTTGCCGGCCCCGGCAGCGGCCAGATCGGGGCATCCTTTACAATGCCCGCATGAAGATCGCCTCATGGAACGTCAACTCGCTGAAGGTACGCCTGCCGCACCTGGCCCAGTGGCTGGCCGACGCCAAGCCCGACGTGGTGGCGCTGCAGGAAACCAAGCTGGAGGACGCGAAGTTTCCGGTTGATGAACTGGCTGCGGCCGGCTATCGGGCGGTGTATTCGGGCCAGAAGACCTACAACGGGGTGGCGCTCCTGGCCCGCGACCCGCCGACCGACATCATCACCGACATCCCCGGCCTGGACGACCCGCAGCGGCGCATCCTGGCCGCCAGCATCGGCGATCTGCGCGTGGTCGACCTGTACGTGGTCAACGGCAAGGCGGTCGGCGACGAAAAATACGCCTACAAGCTGGACTGGCTGGCCAGGGTGCGCGAATTCCTGGCCCGCGAACACGAGCGTCACCCAAACCTGGTGGTGCTGGGCGACTTCAACATCTGCCCGGATGACCGCGACGTCTACGACCCGGTGGCCTGGGGCGATGCCATCCTGTGCTCGCCGTCGGAGCGCGCTGCGCTCAAGGCGATCACCGAGCTGGGCCTGCACGACAGCTTCCGGCTGTTCGAGTCCGACCCCGGCCACTACAGCTGGTGGGACTACCGGCAAGCCTCGTTCCGCCGCAACATAGGCCTGCGCATCGACCTGATCCTGATCGGCGATGCCCTGAAGCCCGCCGCCACGACAGCGGCGATCGACCGTGAACCGCGGCGCTGGGAGCGGCCCTCCGACCACACCCCGGTGACGCTGGAACTGGACATTTGAACGACATGACTGCAAAGAACGAATGGCCCAGCTCGCTGGACGACAACGAACTGGACGAACTGGATCGCTACCTGCGCGCCCACACCGGCGAACGCGACCTACTGCTGGACGGCGTCCACGGCCTGCTCAGTGCGCTGGCGGTTGGCCCGCTGCTGGTGCTGCCGGACGAGTGGTTGCATGAAGTGCTGCACGAACCGTTCGAGGATGAAAACGAAGGCAATCGCGTGTTGGCCCTGCTGGCCAAGCTCAACGACTCGATCAGTGCCGAACTCGATGTCGAAGCCTACGAGCCGATCCTGGGCGAGGTCGTCACCGAAGAAACCGGCCCGCTGCTGTCCGCCGCCGGCTGGTGCGAAGGTTTCAGCCGCGGCATCGACTTGCGTGCTGCGCTGTGGGAAAACCGGCTGGCCGAGGACCCCCAACTGATGGAACTGCTCGGTCCGGTCATGGCGCTGGCGGTAGACGAAGGTGTACTCAGCGCCGAGGCGGAATTCGAGAAGCTCAGCGACGACGAATACGACGAGTGCCTGGCTCAGGTGCCGATGGTGCTGCATGCGGTCAGCCAGTACTGGCAGTCCAAGCCGGCCACCGAAGCGGAAGTGGAGACCATGGTGCTGCAGCAACGCCCCGACGAGAATGACGAAACGCCGCCGCGTCAGCGCAGTGGCCATTGGGTGCATTGAGCGGCGGACAATGTTCTTCGGGTGCCCGGGGCCAGTATAGGAGCCCGCTCGCGGGCGATGCTCTTTGCCGGGAATCGGGAATCGGGAATCGGGAATCGGGAATCGGGAATCGCAAAAGCAAGAACAACAACAAGAGCAAAAGCATCGCCCGCGAGCGGGCTCCTTATGTGTTGACTCTCCCCCGTAGGCGGGAGAGAGTCGCCGACTGATCATCGGTGGGGACGGGGTGACGCCGTCGGGCTCCCAAGGC
>SCRO01000009.1 GCA_004298505.1 Rhodanobacter sp. | reverse complement strand
TCACCTGGCCCACCGGCGCTTTCCGGTCAGCTGGTGGATTCGCAAGCCCGACCAGCTCGATTACCTCAGCGAACCGGATCTGTTTCACGACATGTTCGGCCATGTGCCGCTACTGCTCAATCCGGTGTTCGCCGACTACATGCAGGCCTACGGCCGCGGCGGCATGAAGGCGTTCAAGATCGGCCCCGAAGCACTGATGCACCTGACCCGCCTGTACTGGTACACGGTGGAATTCGGCCTGATGAACACCGACCAGGGCATGCGCATCTACGGCGCCGGCATCGTCAGTTCCAAGGGTGAGTCGATCTATTGTCTGGATTCACCCTCGGCCAACCGCATCGGCTTCGACATCGAGCGCGTGATGAGCACGCGCTACCGCATCGATACCTACCAGCAGACCTATTTCGTGATCGAGAACTTCGAGCAGCTGTTCGACGCCACGCGGCCGGACTTCACCCCGCTCTACGCCAGGCTGCACGAACGGCCGGCGCAGGGGGCCGGCGACGTGCTGGACGGCGACCGCGTGTTCCACCGCGGCGACCGCGTCGGCTGGGCGACGGACACGGATACCTGAGGCGCTACACTGGCGTGAACGCGGCGATGGCGTCACGGCATGAGGCGTGATTGCTTTCGAGGTTGAGCGGCAGAGGAAGCCGGACTGGCTTGATCGGCTTCACGCAAGGCCGTCATGCCCGCGCGCCTGACTTGGTCGCACCAACTCCGACACTTCCAGCACCTGCGCGATGCGCGCGCCATCCCAGCGGTAGATCAAGTGCTGCGACTGCACGCACGGGGCGACCACATCGGGGTAGAACGCTGCCAGGCACTCGCCACCAACATGGCGCGCGCTGTCGAACACGATGCCATTGGATCCCGCAGCGCGCAGCTTGCGCGCCTGCGCCACGCTGGCCACGTAGCTGTGCGGATCGTGCGCCGCCGGCCAGGCTCCGCGAATGTCGTGCAACCTGCTGTCGATGTGAGTGCGGTAGCAGCGCATCTGGACCTCGCAGGCCGGCTCGCGGGTGGCGGCGAAGAAGCGCTCGCGGTGGTACACGGTTTCCTCAACCGCGGTAGCCACGCTGTGCGCGGCATAGAACACGCCCCAGGTGCCATCCGAGAAGCGACTACCCTCGGGATTGAGATGAGTGAACGCCGCCATCACCGGCGTGGCGCCCGGCCCGCTGAGGCGGCGCTCCTTCGGCACCTGTCGCAACGCTCCGGCCTCCTCGCGCAGGCGCGGGTTGGTCATCGCCTCCAGTGCGAACACGGCGTCGAGATCGGCCGGATCCGCCACGCGGTCGTACACGCCGATCGTGGGGAAGCGACTGGGCACGATGCGGTAAGCCTGATTCCAGCGCATGCGTTTCAGTGGTGGCAGATCGGTCGACATCGGGCTTCCATGAAGGCGGTTCGCCGTTCAGGTCGGCAGAGACATGAAGCATCCCGCACGACCATCTCGCCCCGCGCGACCATGTTCAGCCGCGCTGCGCGTCGAGATATTGCCGCACCACGTAGAGATCGGCCACGTTACCCGACAACATGCGTTCCAGCGCCGACTGTCCGCCGAACAACGATGCGGTGTTCGGCTTGTGCAGCCAGGCATCGGCCTGATCCGGGTCGGGGAACAAGATTTGCAGGGCCTGCCAGATGCCCAGCAGGTAGCTGATCCGCTCCAGCGTGTCGCGCCCGAGCGCCGCGTCGCGCTCGCGCTTCCACTTGTAGAACGTCGACTCCGGCGGATCGCCGAGCAGCTTGCGCTGGTCGGCGATGCGCAGCTTCCAGTGCTCGGCCATGCGCAAGAAGGTGCGTAACGCCGGACCCGCCAGCATCTCAGTCGGCGCAGCGTAGTGCGGGGAGATTTCAGCAACGTGGGGCGCGTGGGCATTCATGGCAAGACACTCTCATTGTGAGGCCATGCGTGATTTTACTACATATCTACAGTCAAAACCAGGCTGCCGCGAACCCGCTCACCGACCCCTCGCGTCTTTCGCCTTGGAGCAATCGCAACCGAAATCCGGCTCCGGCCCACCGTCGGTGATGAAGTGGTCGATGCGCTTTTCCAGCACCGGCAGCGGTACCGAGCCGGTCGATAGCACGGTGTCGTGGAAGTGGCGAATGTCGAATTTCGGACCCAGCGCCTGTTCCGCCTTGCTACGCAGCTGGCGGATCTTCAGGTAGCCCAGCTCGTAGGACAGCGCCTGGCCGGGCCAGCTGATGTAGCGATCCACCTCGTTGGCGATCTCGCGGTCCGAAAGCGCGGTGTTGACGGTGAGGTAGTCGATCGCCTGCTGCCGCGTCCAGCCCAGGTGATGGATACCGGTATCCACCACCAGCCGGCAGGCGCGCCACATCTGGTAAGTGAGGTAACCGAACTTCTGGTACGGCGTCTTGTAGATGCCCATCTCGTTGCCGAGGTATTCGGAGTACAGGCCCCAGCCCTCACCATAGGCGGAGATATAGCCGTTGCGGCGGAATGCGGGTTGACCATGCCGTTCCGCCGCCAGCTCCAGTTGCAGCGCGTGACCGGGATAGGACTCGTGCAGGGTCAGCGCCGGCATGTTGTACAACGGCCGCGATTTCAGATCGTAGGTGTTGACCAGGTAGACGCCCGGACCGCCGCGGCCTGAGGTGTAGTACGGCGCGATATCGGCCGGCACCGGCTCGATGGTGAAGCGCGAGCGCGGCAGGTGACCGAAAAATTTCGACATCTGGCCGTCCACTTCCTTGGCCACCCAGGCGCTCCTGTCGAGCAGCTCCTGTGGCGACTTCGCATAGAACCGTGGATCGTTGCGCAGGAACGCGAGGAAGGCGGGAAAATTGCCCTTGAAGCCGGTGTCCTTCATCGCCTTGAGCATCTGCACGTGGAGCTTGGCCACCTGCTCCAGGCCGATCTGGTGAATCTGGCCGGGCTTCAGGTTGAGCGTGGTGTATTCACGGACCTGCTGGCGATAGAACGCCTTGCCATCGGGCATGGCCTCGGCCGCCAACGTGGTGCGCGCCTGCGGCACGTATTCATCGCGGAAGAACTTCAGCAGCTTGGCGTAGGCTGGAATCACCTCGTCGCGGATGCGCTGCAGCGCCTGCCCTTGCAGCGTCTGCGCCTGGTCGGCGGGGATCGATGCCGGCAGGTGCTTGAACGGCGTGTAGAAGCTGCTCTGGGTAGGATCCTGCAGGTCGGCCACCGCGGCGATCGAAACGTCGCGCCCGTTCAGCACCTCACGCGGTACGCTGAAGCCGCGCTTGAGGCCGAGCCGCATGTTGGCGATCTGCTGGTCGAAGTAGGCCGGGATCTGGCTCAGCCGATCCAGATACTTGCGGTAATCACCGACGCGGCGCAGGTGATCGCCGCCCAGTTCATAATCGACATCTGACCAGAACGCCGAGTCGCTGTTGAACGGCATCTGCCAGGTCTTGAACTTCTGGTCGGCCAGCAGATTGCTGATCTGCGCGTGATACACCTCGAAGTTGACCCGGTTCGCCGCGGTCAACTTAGTCACGTCGAGCGCATCAAGCTGCTCGAGCACATGTTGCCAGTAATCCAGTCGCCGTTGCTGGCTGAGCGCACCGACATCGTCCAGCCGGCTGTTGTCTGGCGCCGCGGCGGATGCCCCGGCCGCCGGGTGACCTGTGCGCCAGGCCCATTCGGTGTTGTAGATACGTGTGAACTGCGCATCCGCACTGCCATCTGCGGCACTGGCCGGCGCGGGCGCCGCCTGGACCAGCGACAACAGTCCCAGGGCCAGTACGAAGACGGCCAGACGGGTGATCCTCGAGGTGATGTACACGCACGCTCCTTGGCAGGGCAGGCCGGATGCCCGGAGCAGACGCCGCATCGCGCGGGTGGAGCGCCGCCATCCGGACCGGCCCATGCAGCGTAGCGCGGCAGCGGGCGCTTGAATACTTGTCAGCACAGACCACCTGGTCGACATCCACGGCGCACAGATAGGCCGCCAGGGCGCACTTGCGGGCGATGCTTTTGATGTGCTCTTCCATCACGCAACAGAGCAGGAGCAGCGCGCGCAAGCGCGCCCCTACAAGGACCGCCAGATGCGATAATAAACGTTTCATCTGCCACGGACGTGACATGCAGCCCATCTCGCTGATCCAGTTCCTGATCGAGGCACGCCGCGCCGGCCACATCAACGCCGAACTTTCGCTGTTGATCGAGGTGGTGGCACGCGCCTGCAAACGCATCGCGGTGGCCACCAGCAAGGGCGCACTGGGCGGCGTGCTCGGCATGGCCGGCAGCGACGGCACGCAGAGCATCAACGTGCAGGGCGAGGCGCAGAAGAAGCTGGACGTGATCTCCAACGAGATCCTGCTCGAAGCCAATGCCTGGGGTGGTCACCTCGCCGCCTGCGCCTCCGAGGAAATGGAAGACCCACAACAGATTCCCGACAGATATCCGAAGGGCAACCACCTGTTGATGTTCGATCCGCTGGACGGCAGCTCCAACATCGACGTCAACATCTCCGTCGGCACAATCTTCTCGGTACTGCACTGCCCGGACGGGGTGACCGAACCGAAGGCCGAACACTTCCTGCAGCCGGGTACCGAACAGCTGGCCGCCGGCTACGTGGTGTACGGCCCGGCTACCGTACTGGTGCTGACCTTCGGCCACGGCACGCACGAGTTCACCCTGGATCGCGAAGTAGGCAGCTTCGTGCTGACCCGACGCAACGTCCGCATCCCGGAGCAGACCGCCGAGTTCGCGATCAACATGTCCAACCAGCGCCACTGGCAGGCGCCGATGCAGCGTTACATCGGCGAACTGCTGGCCGGCAAGAGCGGGCCCCGCGGCAAGGATTTCAACATGCGCTGGGTGGCCTCGATGGTGGCCGACGTGCACCGCATCGTGACCCGCGGCGGCGTGTTCTATTACCCGCTGGACGCGGAGATCGAAAAGCAGGGCGGCAAGCTGCGCCTCATGTACGAGGCCAACCCGATGGCGTTCATCGTCGAGCAGGCCGGCGGTGCCGCCAGCACCGGCCGCCAGCGCATCATGGAACTGCAGCCGACCGGCCTGCACCAGCGCGTGCCGGTGTTCCTGGGCTCGAAGGACGAGGTCGAGGTGGCCACGAACTGCCATCTGCAAGCCGACGGCACGCATTGAGGCATGACCCTGGCGTAGGGTGGGCACGGCCCGCCAGCTTCCACCGGTGATGACGATCCGGTCGTGTACGCGAAGAGCTCGCCGATCAACTTCATCAAACAGGTGAAGACACCGATACTGATCGTGGTCGGCGACCGCGACGCCGAAACCCCGGCGCCGCCATCGTTCGAGATGTGGCATGCGTTACGCGCGTAGGGCGCGCCCAACTGGAACCGGGCAAGCTCGGCGAGCTGGTCGACCTGGTCTCCACGATCGGTTTCGGCGCGGGCGACAAGGCCAAGGACGTGCTCGGCGAGGTGTACGAATACTTCCTCTGCCAGTTCGCCAGCGCCGAGGGCAAGAAGGGCGGCCAGTTCTACACACCCGCCTCGGTGGTCAAGGTACGGGTAGAAATCCTCGGTCCGCACCAGGGCAAGGCGTATGACCCGTGCTGCGGTTCCGGCGGCATGTTCGTGCAGTCGGAGAAGTTTGTCGAAAGCCACGGCGGTCGCTTCGGCGACCTCAGCATCTACGGCCAGGATTCGCAGCCCGGCCAACCAAAGTCCGACAGGCTGCTAGGCAAGGAGCCGGCCGACACCTTCCACCGCCACCAGCACCCGGATCTGCGCGCCGACTACGTGCTGGCCAACCCGCCTTTCAACATCAGCGACTGGGGCGGCGAGCGCCTCGCCGACGACCGCCGTTGGCAAAATTCGGCACGCCGCCCGCCGGCAACGCCAACTACGCCTGGTTGCAGCACATCCTGCACCACCTGTCCGCACGCGGGCAGGCCGGCGTGGTGCTGGCCAACGGCAGCATGAGCTCCAACCAGAACAGCGAAGGCACGATCCGCCAGGCGATGGTCGAGCGCGACGTGGTCGAGGTGATGGTGGCACTGCCGCCGCAACTGTTCTTCAACACCCAGATCCCCGCCTGCCTGTGGTTCCTGGCGAAAGACAAGACCAAGAACGGCCGCGACCGCCGCCGCGAAGTGCTGTTTATCGATGCGCGCAAACTCGGCCGGATGGAAGGCCGCGTCTTCCGCGTGTTTGATGACGAGGATATCGGGCGCATCGGGGACACCGTGCACCGCTGGCGCGCAGACGGCTTCACGCACAACATGCCATTCGTGTAAGCCCGATCCCACCAAGCGTAGCCCCAAGGGCGCACCCAAAGCGCCACCCGAACCCCACGCCGACATCCCCGGCTTCTGCCGCAGCGTGCCTCTCGCCGAAATCGCCGAACACGGCTACGTCCTCACCCCAGGCCGCTACGTGGGCGCGGAGGAGATCGAGGACGACGACGAGGTGTTCAGCGAAAAGATGGATCGACTCGCGGCGCAGCTCGCCAAGCAGATGGCGAGGGGAGTTGAGCTGGATGCGCTGATCCGGGAGAAGCTGGGGGCGTTGGGTTATGGCGTCTGAGCGAAAGTCCGCGGGTTGGAGCAAGCCTGCGAATCCTAATGTTCAGGCTACTCATCCTCCTACTTCCAAGGGCGTCGCAGAGCTAATTCCTCGCTACATGCTTGACGATAAAGCACGTACAACGCTGGAGCCTGGCACCTATCGCGCTCAAGAACTTATTGATACGGGCATTCTCGAAATCGGAGACGGTTACCGTGCAAAGAATTCTGAACTCGGCAATGAAGGTATGCCATTCGCTCGTGCCGCGAACATCAACGACGGCTTTCATTTCGGGCAAGCAGATCGCTTCCCGTCTACCAATATCGCCCGAGTTGGGGCAAAGCTCAGCCAACCAGGTGATGTTGTCTTTACTTCAAAAGGGACAGTTGGGCGCTTTGCGTTCGTCACCGAGGACACTGAGCAATTTGTCTACTCTCCACAACTCTGCTACTGGCGCTCAACTGACCATCAGACACTTCTTCCAAGCTTTCTCTATTTCTGGATGCAGAGTGGCGACTTCTTGAATCAAATTGGTTACCTGAAAGGCCAAACTGACATGGCTGACTACGTCAGTTTGCGCGATCAGCGTGGGATGGCGGTTACTTTTCCCTGCCTATCGCAGCAGACTGAAATTGCAGCGGTGTTGGGAACCATCGAAGCAAGAATTTCACTCCTGCGTCAAACCAACATCACCCTTGAAGCCATCGCGCAGGCCCTGTTCAAATCGTGGTTCATCGACTTCGATCCGGTGCACGCGAAAGCTGAAGGCCGCAAGCCCGACGGCATGGACGCCGCCACCGCCGCGTTGTTTCCCGACTCCTTCGAAAATTCCCCGCTTGGCCCGATTCCGCAGGGTTGGCACACGGGAGGCCTCGGTACGGTATCCGGCAACCCAAGAAAACAAGCCAAGCCCGAGCAGGTTGATCCTGCCACGCCTTATTTCGGCCTAGAGCACTTACCACGCAAATCCATTGCGTTAGGAGACCACGGAACCGCTCAGGGCTTGGTGAGCGGAAAGTTCTGGTTCGAGCGATCGGACATCCTTTTCGGGAAACTCAGGCCAACCTTTCACAAGGTTGGTCTCGCCCCTTCTCGCGGAATTTGCTCGACAGACATACTCGTGCTGCGTCCCACGCGTGCCGCCTTTCAGAGTTTTTTGTTGATGCATGCCTCAAGTGATGCGCTGATTGACTACGCCGCGCGTCTTTCGAACGGCGCAAAGATGCCGCGGTCAAGTTGGAAGGATGTTTCGGGCTATCCAATCCCCATTCCGCCAGATTCGCTTGGTGATACCTTCAATAGGCATGTCGAGCCACTGCTTGAACGAATTTTGACGAACGTTGAGACCGCGCGACCTCTTTCAGAGCTCCGCGACACCCTGCTCCCCCGTCTGATCTCCGGCAAGCTGCGCCTGCCCGAAGCGCAAACCCTGATCGAGGAAGCCACGCCATGAAGCCCAAGCTCCGCCAGCTGCAGCGCATCAACCTTCGCGAGGCATCCACGCACGCGGATCAGAACAGCACGCCTTGCGGCGAGGGCTTGCACGGCGGCACAAAACGCGAGGTATCGAGCACAAGCTCTCGAGCGCGGGCGAAGCGGTGCTTGCGGCAGGCCAGCTCGAAGCGCCGGCGCAGCAGGTCGGCGAACACGCCCTGGCCGTGCATGCGGGTGGCGAAGTCGCTGTCGTAGTCGCGCCCGGCGTTCATCTGTTGCACCAGGCTCATCACGTGCTTGGCACGCTGCGGCGCATGCAAGGCCAGCCATTCGCGGAACAGCTGCTTCAACTCGTACGGCAGGCGCAGCGTGGTGTAGCCGGCGCAGCGTGCGCCCGCTTCGGCAGCCTGCACCATCACCGCCTCCATGTCCTTGTCGTTCAGTGCCGGGATGATCGGCGCCACCAGCACGCCCACCGGCACGCCGGCGTCGGCCAGGGTGCGGATCGCCTGGATCCGCCGATGCGGCGCGCTGGCGCGCGGTTCGAGTTTCGCGGCGAGGCGGTTGTCCAGCGAGTTGACCGAGACCAGCACCTGCACCAGTTGCTCGCGCGCCATTGGCACGAGGATGTCGAGGTCGCGTTCGACCAGCGCATTCTTGGTCACGATGGTGCACGGGTGATGGCAAGCGGCGAGCAGTTCCAGCGCGCCGCGGGTCAGCTGCCAGCGCTTCTCGATCGGCTGGTACGGGTCGGTGTTGCTGCCGATGTTGATCGGGCTGACCTTGTAGCCGGGTTTGGCCAGCTCCTCACGCAACACCTCGGCGAAGTTGCCCTTGGCGCGTAATTTGGTCTCGAAATCGAGTCCCGACGACAGGTTGAGATAGCTGTGCGAAGGGCGCGCGAAGCAATAGATGCAGCCGTGCTCGCAGCCGCGGTAGGGATTGATCGCCTGGTCGAAGGCGATATCCGGCGAGTCGTTGCGGCTGATCACGCTGCGCGCACGCTCGACGGTGACTTCGGTGCGCGGACGCGGCGCGTCCTCATCCAGCAACGCACTCTGCCAGCCGTCATCCTCGGCCTGGTGGCGGATGCTCTCGAAGCGGCCCTGCGGGTTGGACGCAGCGCCACGACCCTTGTGCGCGCGCGTCGCGGCAAGCTGCTGCGGCCGAACCGGCGGGGGCATGGAAGCACTCATGGGTGCACGGTCGCGCCATCGGATCTCAGTGGTTGCGACATGAGGGCTCGGCCATCGTCATCAGGGCACCAGTTCGGCTGCCATGACCTCGCGCATCAGATACTTCTGCACCTTGCCAGTCACTGTCATCGGGAATACATCGACGAACCGCACGTAGTGCGGCACCTTGTAGTAGGCAAGGTGGTGGCGACAGTAGTCCTGGATTTCCACTTCGCTGACCTCGCTGCCCTCGCGCAGGCGGATCCATGCGCACACCTGCTCGCCGAACTTCGCATCGGGCACGCCGAACACCTGCACGTCCTGGATGTTCGGGTGGGTGTAGAGAAACTCCTCGATCTCGCGTGGGTACACGTTCTCGCCGCCGCGGATAATCATGTCCTTGAGCCGACCGACGATGCTGCAATAGCCATCCGCGTCGATCACCGCCAGATCTCCTGTGTGCATCCAGCGCGCCTCGTCGATGGCCTCGCGGGTGCGCGCCTCGTCATCCCAGTAACCCAGCATCACCGAATAACCACGCGTGCACAGCTCGCCGGGCGTACCGCGCGGCACCACCTCGCCGTGCTCGCCGACCAGCTTCACTTCCAGGTGGGGATGGATCCGGCCCACGCTGTCGACCCGCCGCTCCAGCGGATCGTCCGGCACGGTCTGGAAGCTCACCGGACTGGTTTCAGTCATGCCATAGGCGATGGTGACCTGGTCCATGTGCATCTCGCTGACCACCCGGCGCATGACCTCGATCGGGCATGGTGAGCCGGCCATGATGCCGGTGCGCAACGAGGTGAGGTCGAATTCGGCGAAGCGCGGATGCTCGAGTTCAGCGATGAACATGGTGGGTACGCCATGCAGGCCGGTGCATTTCTCCTCCGCCACTGCCTCCAGCGTGGCCAACGGATCGAAGCCCTCACCAGGAATCACCATGCAGGCGCCATGGGTGACGCAGGCCAGATTGCCCAGCACCATGCCGAAACAGTGGTAGAACGGTACCGGGATGCACAACTTGTCGTGCTCGGTCAGGCGCATCGCCTCACCGATGAACCAGCCATTGTTGACGATATTGTGATGGGTCAGCGTGGCGCCCTTGGGTGAACCCGTGGTGCCGGAGGTGAACTGAATGTTGACCGGATCGTCGAAACCCAGCGCCCGCGCTGCCGCATGCAGCTGCGCCAGCGCGCTGGCATCGCCCCGCGCTACCAGTTGGGCCCAGCTGCGCGTGCCGGGCGCCGGCTCATCGCCAAGCAGGATCACGTCGCGCAAGGTCGGCAAACGCGCCGCCTGCAGTCGACCTGGCGCGGACGTTGCCAGCTCCGGCGCCAGCTCGGTCAGGATCTCAAGGTAGTGCGTGGTCTTGAAGCGCCGTGACAGCACCAACGCGCGGCACCCGACCTTGTTCAACGAATACTCCAGCTCGTGCGTGCGATAGGCCGGATTGATGTTGACCAGGATCAGCCCTGCCTTCGGCGCGGCAAATTGCAGCATGACCCACTCGGCCCGGTTCGGTGCCCAGATGCCGACTCGATCACCGCGCTTCAGGCCCAGTGCCAGCAGGCCGGCGGCGACACCCTCGACCCCGGCGTGGAATTGGCGATAACTGAGGCGCACGCCCTGCGCACGGGCAACGAGGGCAGGGCGCTCCGGATACGCGGCCGCCACGCGATCCAGCAAGGCGCCCACGGTGTCGCCCAGCAGGGGCTGCACGCTGGCCCCGTGCACATAACTTGGTATTGCTGTCGTCATCGGTAAAAACTCCTGCGCCGCTGGCGCCACATGATGGTGACAGGATAACGCCGTATTGCCTCGTCACCGTCGCTGCACACGACAACGCGGACGCTTGCCCGGCGTGGCGATGACCTTCACGCGATCCCGGGCACTTTCCGCCCGAACTCAGGAGTGCGCGATGACCACTACAGCCCTGATTATCTTTCTGCTGGCAGGCGCCATCGCCGGCTGGCTGGCCGGTCTGCTCGTGCGCGGCTTCGGCTTTGGCCTACTCGGCAATATCGTGGTCGGTATCATCGGCGCTTTCCTGGCCGGCTGGCTGCTGCCCGCGCTCGGCGTGAGTTTCAGCCTCGGCAATCCGCTGCTCACCAGCATCAGCTACGCCGTGATCGGCGCGGTCGTCTTGTTGGTGGTCATTGGCCTGATCCGGCGCGCCTGAATCGTCGTCGCACGCAGGAAACCGCAGCGGCACAAGCCATTGTGGTGCACGGCATGACTCCAGCACCTGCGGTTCCAGCCAGGCGAAAACCGCCAGAGGCTTCCGCGTCAAGCTGACCACTATTACAGTACGGCGCACGATCGGCGGCAGCGGCGCCCTCCGCTGCAGCGTCGGTTCAATGGCAGAGCGGTCGGAACGTTCCGTCAGCTGGCGCGATCTCGTTCGTCCGCGCCGGATGCTTCACTCGATACCTTCGAGAGCTCGCCAATGATGGCCTTCACATCGAGCGACTGGATTGAATCGAGCGCCATCTCCCAACGACCCGCCTCGCACAAACCGCCGAGCCCCGCCCGTTCGTAGCCGTCCGCCGCCGCGCGCACGCACGCCGCGCGCGTCGCCTCCGCAACGCGGCGCAATGCCTCTTCCAGTACTTGTTGTTCCATGGACAAACCCATCGATTCAACGCCGCGGGTTGGTGCACCCGGGTTGTTTGCAGCGCACGCGCCGCGTGCGCTGCAAACCGCGTACCACTCTGACGACCGACGCGAGTCCAGCACTGGCAGATGGTTTTTCAACCACCCACCAGCCGACCGGCCGGTCAGTCGTGTTGCCCGAACTTGGCGATGTCCTCGGGTATCGCATCGGTGGAGGCCACTGCATGCTTGCCTTGCACCATCACCCGAATCTCCTCTACGACAGTCCCGTTCGCCAACGTTGTCACATCGCCAACAGCGAGCCCGTTGGAGATGGCACCGAGCACCCGACGCATGATCTTGCCAGACCGGGTCTTGGGCATATCCGGCACGATGTAAACTTGGCGCGGCCGTGCAATCTTGCCGATCATGTCCTCGCACGCCTTGATCACCCGATCGACCACATCAGCGGAGGCCCCCGACCCGGGCATGCCCGTTGAGCCGGCATTGAGGGAGACATACACGTCAGGCACGCGCCCCCTGATTTCATCCATGACAGGCACTACTGCCGCCTCCGCCACTTCCGGCACCGTCAGGCATGCCGACTCGATTTCCTTGGTGCCCAGGCGGTGGCCGGAGACGTTGATGACGTCGTCAAGCCGGCCCAAAATGCGGTAGTAGCCATCCGCCGCCTGCATCGCCCCATCGCCGGACATATAGGGCCAATCGCGCCAGTCCTTGCTTTGGGGATCCTTGCAATAGCGCTTGTAGTAGGTGTCGACGAAGCGCTGGTCGTCGCCCCAGATCGTCTGCATGATCCCCGGCCAGGGATTGCGTATGCACATATTGCCGGCCTGGCCGGAACCCTTGACGAGTTCCTCGTCATTGTCGTCGAAGATGACCGGGTAGATTCCCGGCATGGCGGGTCCGGCGCTGCCCGGCTTCATGGCATCAAGCGCAGGTATGGTGCTGCACAGGAATCCGCCATTTTCGGTCTGCCACCAGGTGTCCACGATCACCGCTTCGCGCTTGCCGACCTCGTCGTAGTACCAACGCCACGCGCTCGGCTCGATCGGTTCGCCGACCGTCGTCATGTGCTTGAAGTGGTGGCCGCACTTGCGCGGCTCCTCGGGGCCGGCCCGGCGTAACGCACGGACCGCCGTCGGCGAGGTGTGGAAGATATTGACGCCCAGGCGCTCGGCAATGCGCCACGGGCGGCGCACATCCGGATAGGTGGGGACACCTTCGTAGATGACACTGGTCGCTGCCAGCAGCAACGGCCCATAGACGATGTACGAATGCCCGGTGATCCAGCCGATGTCGGCCATGCACCAGTAGGTGTCGGTCGGGTGGATATCCTGGATGTACTTCGACGTGCCGGCCACATAGGCAAGGTACCCGCCGGTGCGGTGCTGACAGCCCTTGGGTTGGCCGGTGGTGCCGCTGGAGTACATCAGGAACAGGGGCGCTTCCGCATCCATCGGTACCGGTTCAACCTGCTTGCCCGCATACTTCTGCAGCAGCTCGTTGACGAAGAAGTCGCGCCCCTCGACCATCGGCGTCGGCGAGCTGTACTTGCCCGGATAGCGCTGCCAGATGAGCACCTTGTCGACATGCTGGCCCAGCTTTTCCGCTGTCTGCACCGCAATGTCGGCATTCACCTTGTGATCGATCAACTTGCCCGAACGCCAATACGCATCGGTGGAGATCAGCACGTGGCTACCCGAGTCCTGGATGCGTGAGCCGCAGGATTGACCGGAAAACCCGCCAAATACCTGCGAGTGAATGACGCCCAGGCGCGTGCAGGCGAGCATCGTGATGGGCAGATCAAGCGTCATCGGCAGATGCAGCGTTACCCGATCGCCGGCCTTGAGCCCGCAGAAATCGCGTAACAGCGCCGCCATCTCGTTGACCCGGACATACAGCTCCTGATACGTCATCGCGACCGGCGGGTCTTGTTCCGGTTCGCCGACGAAGATGAATGCGGCCTTGTTGCGATACTGCGCGAGATGACGATCGATACAGTTGTAGCTGGCATTGAGTTTGCCGCCCACAAACCATTTCCAGAACGGCGGCTTGCTGGTGTCCAGCACCTTGGTATACGGCGTTGACCAGGTCAACATGTCCGCATAGTCCTTGAAGCAGTCCGGAAAATTCGCCTCCCCGAATTTTTGGCGAATATCCGGATCGGTCATGTTCGCCTGTTCGATGAAAGTCTGCGAAGGCTGAAAATACTGCTCTTCCTTCCAGTGCACCGCGATTTGCGCTTCGCTGGCCTCGGTGTGTTCGTCGACGTTGCTTTTGTCTGTCATGGTCGTTATCTCCTAACCTGAATCATCATTTTCGGCGGCGGCGCTACCTACCGGCGACACCATCGCGCTACTGGCATGACGTGGAGCTTGACGGTCCCCATTGCCGTATCCAGGGAACCCACGCTGCACCTGTCTGCATTCGCTCAACCCACAAACGGCGCACCTACCGGCAGAACGGTCCGGTCAAAGCTGATATTGGTCACGATGGCGAAACTCGTGTACATCGCGAGCAGGCCGCAGATCAGTCCCAACCAGCCACCGGCTATGCTCAGGCCGGGCATGCCGAGCAGATCACCGAAACCGAGCAGGAAGAACGTCACCCACAGCGTGAGAAAGATCCACCACAGCGCCTTGCTGGCCTTGAACGTTGCCACCCACATGTACAGCGTGAACACGCCCCAGCCAATCAGCGTCACGGCAATCGTGCTGCCCGCCTGCGACAAATCCAGGACACCGTGACTGCCGAGCAGGATCAGCAGCGCGAACCACCACCAGAATGCGCCGTAACTGAGAAACGCCACCATGCCGAACGTGTTGCCGGCCTTTACTTCAAGCAGCCCTGCCAGCATTTGAATCAACCCGCCAAATGCAAAGGCGAGCGGCAGCACTACCGGTTCACCGCCCTTGGGCAACACGCCCGCGTTGATCAAGCTCAAAATAACCGTGGTGAGTCCGAAGCCGACCAGCCCCAGCGCCGCCGGGTTGGCCTGTTTGATATCTTCTGCCATGGTGTTCTCCTGTCAAAGATGCTCAGCGCATCGGTAGTGGACATACACCTGCAAATACAAATCAAGCGTATGCGTTCGGGTGTTGCATCGAGGTATGAAAAATAGCTGTCTGGCGTGCGTTACCTGAGTCGTGAAGCCTCCTGCCGAGGTATGAAGATGACTTTGTCGTTGCGCTCTCGTGCGGTGTGATGCGTATTCGGCGCAACCGTGCCCGCGTCAGCTCTGGAAGCCTTTCACCAGGCGGTCGAACAACAACCCGTAAGCTACCGCCAGCGGAATCGAGACGATCGCCGCCGCCGCCATCAACGATTGCCAGAAATAGATATCCCCGCGGATGAGTTCGGTGGGCACGCCGGCACTTACCGTACGTGCCGCGGTGGAGCTCACGAAGACCGCGGCGTAGATGTAGTCGCTGATCGACAGCGCGAAGGCGAACACGATGCATGTGGCGATACCCGGTGCGGCCAGCGGCAGGGCGATGCGCAGGAACGACTGCCATCGGCTGCAGCCGTCAATCAGCGCTGATTCCTCCAGCTCACGCGGCATGGATTTGAAGAAACCCAGCAGCAGCCAGGTGCAAAACGGTACCGTGATCGTGGGGTAGACGAGGATCAGCGCCCACACGGTGTTGGTGGCGCGCAGGAAGCTGACGATCTGGTACAGCGGGATGAACAGCAAGGTCGGCGGAATGAGGTAGACGAGGAACACCGCGATACCGGAACGCTCGCCCCAATGGCCGACCAGGCGCGACAGGCTGTACGCCGCGGGAACCGCCAGCAGCAGCGTGATGATGACCACGACCACACCAATGAAGGCGGAGTTGCGCAGGAAGGTCGGAAAACTGCTGTGGGTGAACAGGAAGGTGATGTGCTTGAGGGTCGGCGGCAGGTTGTAGATGAACGGGTTGTTGGCCACGTTGTACAGATCGCCGTCTTGCTTGAACGCGGTGATCACCATCCAGATCACCGGGAAGACGGCAAACATCGTGAACAGCAGCAAGCCCAGGTAGAAGCTCGAACGGCGCAGAATTTTCTTCATGGCGAGCCCGCTCAATTCGAGTCGGCCCGGTAAGCCATGCGCAGCGCCAGGACGGCACCGGCCAGCAATACCGGAAACATGAACAGCGCCACCGCGGCGCCCTCGCTGAGCGCGCCACCCTCGATGCCCTTGAGATAAGCCCAGTACGGCAACAGTTGCGTGGCATAGCCCGGTCCACCGCGCGTGGTCAAGGCAACCACGGTCATGTCGCCAAACACCAGCAGCGCCGTGAACATGCCGGCCACCACCAGCAGGGGTAGCAAGGCGGGGATGGTGATACGGAACAGGACGCGGAAGAAGCCCGCGCCATCAACTTGCGCCTGCTCGAAGATCTCGCGCGGAATCGCGGTGCGCCCGGCCAGCACGATGATCGTGGCCAGTGGCAGCAAGCGCCACACGTTGATCATCGTGATCGCGCCCAGGCCCAGCCATTCCCTGCCGTAATAATAAAGATGATTTGCCGGCCCCCATGGCGTACCCGGACCCAGCAAGTGTGCTTGCCGCAGCAGCCAGTCGAGCGGGCTGAACTCCGAGTCAAGCAGCCACAACCAGTCCACCGCCGCGAGCGATACCGGCATCGCCCACGGTAGGATCAGCAGGATCTGCCACAACCACTTGCCGCGGAAATCACGGACCAGCAATTCGGACTCGGCGGTGGCCAGCACCAGGGTCAGGATCAAGGTGGCGCAGGTGACGATGATGCTGTTGCGCAACGCAATGGGAAATGCCGATTCATGCATGGCGTGGGCAAAGTTGGCGAGGCCGACAAAACCGTGAATGTGCGGATCGCCAATCGTGGCGCTGCTCAGGCTGAGCGCAATGGCGAGAAAGAACGGAATGCCCACCAGCGCGGCGATATAGAGGAACGCCGGCGCGAGCATGAGCGTACCGAGCAGACCTTCACGATCGCCCAGGCTGACGCGCACCTCGGTGTCAGCGCGGGCCATCGTCGACTCGCGAACCCGTGGCCGGGTCGAAGAAGCGCAGACACATACGCTCGACACGAAAGGTTTGCAGTGCGCCTTCCTGCAGCGTGGCGGCGATGCCCGGAGATACTTTCGAGAGTACCTTTTGCCCCTGCGCTCCGGTTTCAAGCAGACCGTAAATCAGCCAGTCCGTGCCCAGGAACTCCAATCGCTTGATGCGCACCTGCAGCTCGAAGGATTGGTCATCCGTGGTGCCCGGCGGTGCCGGCAACAGATGTTCGGGCCGGATGCCGATGATGCGGCCGCCGCGCTGCAGCAGGTTCATCGGCGGCGAGCCCAGGAATCCGGCCACAAAGGTGTCGGCCGGCTGGTCATACAGTTGCTGCGGCGTCCCCAATTGACGCACGCGACCGTGTTGCATGATCGCGATGCGATCGCCCATGCCCAGTGCCTCGATCTGGTCGTGGGTGACATACACCGTGGTGACACCGGTGCGGTCGTGCAACAGGCGCAGTTCACTGCGCGCCATGGTGCGGACCTGGGCGTCCAGTGAACTGAGCGGCTCGTCGAAGATGAACAACGCCGGGTCGCGTACCAGTGAACGGGCCAGCGCGACCTTCTGCTTCTCGCCACCGGACAATCTTCCCGGTTTGCGCTGCAGCAGCGGCTCGATGCCCAGCATGGCGCTCGCCCATTTGATCTTGGCATCGCGCTCGGTCCGGGGTACGCCGCGCGCCTTCAGCGGGAAGGCGATGTTCTCCAGCACGGACATATGCGGATAGAGCGCGTAGCTCTGGAACACCATTGACACATTGCGTGCGCGTGGCGGGAGGTGCGTGACCGACTTGCCACCGATCAGCACCTCGCCTGCACTGGGCGCCTCCAGACCCGCGATCATGCGCATGGTGGTGCTCTTGCCGCAGCCGGACGGTCCGAGGATGGCCAGAAACTCGCCTTCCGCAATGGCTGCATCAATGCCATCCACGGCATGGGTATTGCCGTAATACTTTTTCAGTCCGCGCAGCTCAAGCGTCGCCATGAATCACTCCCGCCTGGTGCAATGCTTCACTGGGCTGGACAGCCGATGTAGCCCTTGGCCTTCCATTTGGCGACGATGCTGCCAAGCTGCGCTGCGGTGGCCTGCACCGCCTGGGCCGGCGTCTTCTGACCGCGCGCGGCTTGCGACATCATCGTGGAGAGCAGATGCGTGTTGTACACCTCACTCACCGCGGGGTTGGCGGAGCCGGGATAGCCTGGCCAGGCGGTCCACTCCACCGCGTTGCGCAGCACCTCGAGCTTGTTGGGCGGCACCGAACCGAACGGATCGCGATCCAGCCAGCCGCCCTTGGCCCATAGCTGCGGCACGGCCTTGCTGTGCGCCGGGAAGTCATACAACTGGCTTTCGTAGGTACCCCAGCTGGCATTTGCCGTGAGGTCCAGCAAAAACTTCTTGGCGGCCAGCACCTGCTGCTTGTCCGTCACGTACTTCGGCAACGTGTAGATCAACCACACATGCGAGGTCTGGTGGACCTGGCCATCCGGCCCCTTCAGACCGGGGCTGAACCCCGTGTCCGCGGTGATCTTCGGACTCGTCTGCTGCCCAGTGCGGTAGAACGAGATCGAGTTCTGGATGTAGGACGCCTGGCCGGAGATGAAGGCCTGGTTGTTCGAGGCGGCATTCCACGCGAAGACTTCCGGTGTTTGCGCATTCTTGAAAAGCTTCGCCTGGAACTCGACCGCCTTGAGCACCTGGGGTGAATCAAGTGTCACGTTGCCGCACTTGTCGAACAACGAACCACCAAAAGACCAGATCAGCGAGCGCGCATAAAACTCGGAGTCCAGCTCCGGCGACATGCCTACGCCCACCGGAATGCCGGTCTTCTCGAAGATCTTCACGCCGCCGACGTAGAGATCGTCATAGCTGCGCGGGCCGTTCGGATAGCCGGCAGCCTTCCACAATGACACCCGGTAGTCGCCGGGGTCGGGCACCCAGGCGTGGCAATAGCCGTACCAGATGTGCTTGATCGGGAGATAGGCCTGGCTGGCACAGACGTCCTCCTGTTTGCCGAAGGCTTGATCCGCCGCGTGGTTCACGTCAGTCAGGTCCTGCAAGCCCTCGACGAAGGACGCCGGCGTGGAGACCGTCTCAAACAGGGTCGAACCCTTGCCGGCCGCGATCGATGCGGCCAGGGTCGAGCCCAGATCTGCCAGGTTGATGTGCTGCACGGTGACCTTGACGTGGTTCTTCTTGCCCCATGTCTGCGCGTATTGGTCGAACCACTTGTCGTAGCGCGGCACGAAATGGCTCCACTGGGTAATGGTGAGTGTGGTGCCGGCAGGAAAGGTAGTCGGGAACGTCATGCTGCCGAACTTGGACGGAAACTGTTCGGGCGTGGGCTGCAGACCCGGTGTTGCTGCGGCCAGCGCGACCGTTGACAGCGCCAGCGTCAGCGCGCCAACGATGCACCTGGATAGATACTTTTTCATGACAGAGCTCCTCAACTGACCAAGGAATGGCACGAGCGCCTGTCTCGTACCGCCATGTGCGGGCATACCAGCGAGTGCCGAACTCACCCTCATCTCCTTGTCGCCGAGCCGGCTGCCGTCGATCAGGCCCTGTAACCGGCAGTCGGCACGCGACCGGCTCGGGCCGGGGGTCTCGCGTCACGAAAGTCCGGCGACGCCTTCGCGTTGCCCATCTGCTCCCTTATCCAGCGCCGAGTCGGAACGCATCACCCTGGGGCCCCCGCCCGCGTCAAAAGTGATACAACGCGCTCACGCTCACTTGATTGCCGCTGGTACTCTTGCGATCCACCCCATTGCTGGTGCTGTCGAGCTTGGCGTGCATCCATTCGATGCCGAGATCATAGGCGCCGCTGGCGTATTGCAGCTGCAACGCCGACTGCCGACTCTCGAGGCGGCCGACTGAGCCGTGGCCAAGCCAGGCAATCACATCATGCTGGTCGGGCTTGCTCATCCCGTAGAACAGGTTGGCGCTCCAGTGGGGCGTGAAGCTGTAGCCGACCTGCGCATAGCCGCCGGTGTCCTGGATGTCGCCAAACTGCACCAGGTCGCCGAAAATCTCGCCCAAGCCCTTGCCGCGGTATACCAAACCCTTGAGGGTGAATGCGCCCGGCTTCCATTGGCCGCCCACTTCGTAGCCGACGCTCTCGACTTTGTCCTTGATCGGCGCTACCACCGTGGCGCCAACCCCGCGCAGATCGACCTGGCTGTAGTGCGCGGCGATATAGGCCAGCCAGGTCTTGCCGTCCTGCACATGCAGGCGAGCTTCAAGCTGCGGGCGGAAGCCCGTGCTGCCGGCGGTCAGGTAATTGACATTGTCGCCGGGCCCATTCCAGCTGCCCTCGAAGGCACCCAGGTCCAGACGCCATTGGGGTCCGGCCGAGCCGTGATTGAGATCCTGCATCACCACGACGCCTGGGAAACGCCAGCCGACCATGCCGGTACCGAAGCCCAGGGGAAACGCGATGTGCGACAACGACGACGGTCCATTGTCGATCGGGAACATCAATTCCCACTGCTGACCCAGGCGAATCTTGGTTCCGGTGTCAGCATTGTCCAGATCCATATAAGCCTGCCGCAGACGCGGCGTGGCCTGCTGCTGGCTGAAGGGGCCGGTACCGTTGAAGCCACCGAAGAAGTCCATCTCGATGCGACCGCCGCCGGTCCAGTCGCCGGCAAACTTGGCGCCACTGAAATCGAGCCAGAAACGCGTATTGCGTACATCTACGCCGCTCAATCTGCCGCTGGAGCCCGGCAATGGAAACTCGGCGAACTGGCCGTTACCAAAATAGAAGCTCTTGTCTTGACTAAATGCCGTGGCGCTGATGAAGCCGTGCAACGCGACCGACACGCCGGGCGCACTCGTGAAAACCGGCTTGGCCGGCGCGGCCGCGACATTCTGCGGCGCGGCCTTTGCCGCCGTCGCTGCCGCCGCCTTCTGCTCCTGCACCACTTGCTTCAGTTCATCCAGCTGTTGTTGCAGCTGATCCACCCGCTGCTCGAGCTGCTGCTCATGCGTGCTGTCTTGCGCTTGCGCCGCAAGCGGTAGGGCAAGCGCGCAGGCCACCCCCAGTGCAATTGTCCGGTGTCCACGAAAAAGTTGGCTGCTCATAGATGACTCCCCAGGCTAGAAACGCGTAGCGAGTGTGGCCATGCTGCACTGCGGACCGCTATTCGACCATGGTCGAACTTCGACCAATGTCGAGCAGGGTCGCTGCGGACTTTCAAAGCGATGCGGCTACACTCGGAGACGTCAGCGGACGCACCGCGACGATGCGACGCATGATGTCCTTGCCACTATTCCGTGATGAGCCCACAGGAGTTCGCCATGTCCAAGCTTTACCCCGTTGATCCCGATTTCGCTGCCGCGGCACGCCTGCGCCACGACGACTACACCCGCCTGTACACCGAGTCGATGAACGACCCGGCGGGCTTCTGGGGTCGCATTGGCCAGCGCCTGGACTGGATCAAGCCGCCGACGAAGATCAAGAACGTCTCGTTCGACCCGAAAGACCTGTACATCCGCTGGTATGAGGACGGTGAGCTCAACGTGAGCGTGAACTGCCTCGACCGCCAGCTGGAAAAGCGCGGCGACAAGGTGGCGATCCTCTTCGAGGGCGACGACCCGAAGGATTCACGCAGGATTACCTATCGCGAGCTGCACGCCGAAGTATGCAAGTTCGCCAACACGCTGAAGAACCTCGGCGTGGCCAAGGGCGACCGCGTGGCGATCTACCTGCCGATGATTCCGGAAGCGGCGGTGGCGATGCTGGCCTGCGCGCGCCTGGGCGCGATCCACTCGGTGGTGTTCGGTGGCTTCTCGCCCGATTCGCTGGCCGGGCGCATTGCCGACTCGCAGGCGAAGATCGTGATCACCGCCGATGAAGGCCTGCGCGCGGGCAAGCACATCCCGCTGAAGGTCAATGTGGATGCCGCGCTCGAGCGGCCGAACACCAACAGTGTGGAAACGGTGATCGTGGTGCGTCACAGCGGTGGCGCCGTGCACATGCAGTCGCCGCGCGACCGCTACTACCACACCTTGATGGAAGGCCAGTCGACCGATTGCCCAGCCACCCCGGTCGAGGCCGAACATCCGCTGTTCGTGTTGTACACCTCCGGCTCCACCGGCAAGCCGAAGGGTGTCGTGCACAGCACTGGCGGCTACCTGGTGTTCATCAGCTATACCCATGAAATGGTGTTCGACCTGCGCGAGGATGATATCTACTGGTGCACCGCCGACGTCGGCTGGGTCACCGGCCACAGCTACGTGGTGTATGGCCCACTGGCCAATGGCGCCACCACCGTGATGTTCGAGGGTGTGCCCAACTACCCCGATTACAGCCGCTTCTGGCAAGTGGTGGACAAGCACAAGGTCACGATCTTCTATACCGCACCCACCGCGATCCGCGCGCTGATGCGTGAAGGCGAGGCGCCGGTGAAGAAGTGCTCGCGCGCCAGCCTGCGCGTGCTCGGCTCGGTGGGCGAACCGATCAACCCGGAGGCGTGGGAGTGGTACCACCGCGTGGTCGGCGACGAGCGCTGCCCGATCGTGGACACCTGGTGGCAGACCGAGACCGGCGGCATCATGATCTCGCCGCTGCCTGGCGCCATTGCCACCAAGCCGGGCTCGGCCACGCTGCCGTTTTTCGGCGTCAAGCCAGCCATCGTCGATGCTGACGGACAGGTGCAGGAAGGCGTGGCCGAGGGCAACCTGCTGATCACCGATTCCTGGCCCGGCCAGGTACGCACCATCTACGGCGACCACCAGCGCTTCATCGACACCTACTTCAGCGCCTACCCTGGCAATTACTTCACCGGCGACGGCGCGCGTCGCGACGAGGACGGTTACTACTGGATCACCGGCCGGGTCGACGACGTGATCAACGTGTCCGGCCACCGCCTGGGCACCGCCGAAGTAGAGAGCGCGCTGGTGGCGCACCCGAAGGTGGCCGAGGCTGCCGTGGTGGGCTGCCCGCACGACATCAAGGGCCAGGGCATCTATGCCTACGTCACCCTGGTCACCGGGGAGACCGGCAGCGACGCGCTGCGCAAGGAGTTGATCGCCTGGGTGCGCAAGGAAATCGGCCCGATCGCCACGCCCGATTACCTGCAGTGGGCGCCCGGCCTGCCGAAAACCCGCTCGGGCAAGATCATGCGCCGGATCCTGCGCAAGATCGGCGAGAACCTGCCCGACCAGCTCGGCGACATCACCACGCTGGCCGATCCGAGCGTGGTGAAGAACCTGGTGGATGAGCGCTTGATCAAATGATCCTCAACGGGATTCGGGATTGGGGATTGGGGATTCGCAAGAACGCCACGTCCGAATCCCGAATCCCGAATCTCCCATTCCGAATCCCGCCTTCGCGCATGCCCGACATCCTGATCGCCGACGACCACCCGCTGTTCCGCGACGCACTGCAGCGCGCGGTGCTGGCCACCTTGCCGCAGGCGCGGGTACACAGCGCCGACAGCGTGCACGCTTTGCTCGGCCTGATCGAGCAATTTCCCGACGCCGAGCTGCTGCTGCTCGACCTGCACATGCCCGACGCCCATGGCTACTCCGCGCTGGCGCATATCCGCGGCCAGTATCCGGGGCTGCCGACGATCGTGGTGTCCGGGCATGAGGAGGCGCAGGTGGCGCGCCGCGCGCTGGCGCATGGTGCCTCGGCCTATATCCCCAAATCGAGCGGCGGGGCCGACATCGCGGCGGCGATCCGCGCCGTGCTCGACGGCGATGTCTGGCTGCCACCGACCATGCTCGGGCAGACCGGCGAACTCAAACCCGACGAAGCGGCCGCCGCCGTGCATGTTGCCACGCTGACACCACAGCAGTTTCGGGTGATGTCAATGCTCGCCGAGGGTTTGCTGAACAAGCAGATCGCGCGGGACCTGAGCGTGTCCGAAGCCACCGTGAAGGCCCACATGACCGCGATCATGCGCAAGCTCGGCGTCAACAATCGCACCCAGGTTGCCTTGATCGCCAGCCACCTGGCGGTCGATCCAGACGGCATGCCGGCGTTGCCGGAGGAAGCCGACTGACGCCACCGGCTCAGCGGCGCAGCAGCGCCGTCATCAAGGCACGCAGTGCCGCCGGTCGCAGCGGTTTGTGCAGCACCGGATAACCGAGAACGCGCGCGCGCTGCTTCAATGCAGTGCTACCGTCGGCGGTGATCAGCACGACCGGGGGCAATTCACCCAGCGCCTCGCGCAGCTGCTGCATGGCCTGCAAGCCGTCGACCGCGTCGCCCAGATGATAATCGGCCAGAATCAGGTCGATCGCGCCTGACGCCAGGCTTGCCCGTGCCTGCGTCACATCCTGCGCGACACGGCAATCCACACCCCAGCGGCCGAGCAGGGCGCGCATGCCATCGAGGATGTCGGTGTCGTTGTCGAGACACAACACGGTCAGCGGCAATTGCTTGTCCAGCCCCCGGCGCTGCACATGCTGGCGCTGCGCCGGCACGGACTCGCTGCGCGGTACCGTCACGGCGAAACAGCTGCCGTGGTTGACCCGCGAGTGCAGGTCGAGCCGGTGGCCGAGAATGCCGGCGAGGCGGTCGCAGATGGACAGGCCCAGGCCCAGGCCCTTCTCGCCCCACGGCGAGGGTTGGTCGAGCCGCTGGAACTCGCCGAAAATGCGCGCACGTTGTTCCGCCGCAATACCCGGGCCGGAATCCCACACCTCGATGCGCACTTCCCCTGCGACCCGCCGCGCGCCGAGCAGGACGCGACCCTTGCTGGTGTAGCGCAAGGCATTCGACAGGAAGTTCTGCACGATCCGACGCAGCAATTGCGGATCGCTGCGCACGGCCAGCGTGGTCGGCGCCACGCGCATGCGCAGCCCGCGTTGGTCGGCAACCACCGCGAACTGCGCATGCAGCGAGTCAAACAACTCGGCCAGCGCGAAGCCGCCGACTTCCGGATGGTAGCTTCCGGCATCCAGCCGCGAGACGTCGAGCAGGGCATCGAGCAGATCCTCGGCGGCGTGGAACGAGGCATCGATGCGTTCGGCCAGCGCGCTGGCTTCGAGATCCAATCCCGGGTGCGCGCGCAACGCCGAGGTGAACAGCCGTGCCGCATTCAACGGTTGCAGCAGGTCGTGGCTGGCGGCGGCCAGGAAACGCGTCTTGGATATGTTCGCGGTTTCCGCGGAGCGCCTTGCCTGGGCGGTGGCAGACAGCGCCTCGGTAAGTTCGGCGGTGCGTTGTTCGACGCGCTGTTCCAGCGTTTCGTTGACCTCGATCAACGCCTGCTCGGCCTGCTTGTAGGCGGTGACGTCGGTATACGTGGTGACGTAACCGCCGCCCGGCAGCGCGCGGCCGCGCATCTCGATCACCGTACCGTTGGGGCGAACCCGCTGGAACATATACGACGAGCCAGCACGCATGTAGTCGATGCGTTTGGCCACATGATCGTCTACTTCGCCCGGACCGCATTCCCCAAGCTCGGCATTGCGGCGAATCAGTTCGCTCACGGGCACGCCAACGTGCACCATGCCATCCGGGTAATCGAACAACTCCTGGTAACGGTGGTTCCACGCCACCAGACACATGTCCGCGTCGACCACGCTGATCCCCTGCGAGACGTGCTCCAGCGTGGTCGACAACAGCTCGCGGTTGAAGCGCAGCTCCTGCGATGCCTCATCCAGCAGGGCCATCGATTCGGCCAGGCCCAGGCCACTGCCGGACAGTGCGCTGATCAGGATGCGACGCGCATTGGCGGCACCCACCGCCGAGGCGAGCAGCCGTTCGGTATGCTGGATCAAGGCGTGATCGGCGGCCTCACCCGGCAACAGCGCTCGACCACGGTGCCGCGCGTACTCCTCGAAGGCGCGCGCGCTGCCACGTGCGCCTACGATGCGCTCGGCGATGGTATGCAGGTCGGCGACTACCACCCGCCCGCGCCAATCGCCGGCACCACTGCGTTTGATCCGGTCGGCGTCGACAAACATCGCCGCATGCAGGCGTTCCTCCAGGCTGGGGCGGAAACGCAGCGAGAAATACACCAGGCAACCGACGTTGACCAGCAGCGACCAGAACGTGCCATGCGTGAGTGGATCCCACCCGCTCAAGTGGAACAGCGCCTGCGGGCGCAGCCAATCCCAGCCAAACGGACCCTCGCGCAGCCAACCGTCCGAGTGAATCAGGGCCGGCAGCAGCAGGGTGTAAATCCACACCGCGAAGCCGCCGAGCAGACCCGCCGCCACGCCCCGCCGGCTGGCGCCGCGCCAGTACAACGCCGCGATCAGTGCCGGCGCGAACTGTGCCACCGCGGCAAAGGCCAGCAAGCCGATCGCGGCCAGGTTTTCCGCGTTGGCGGCGACGCGGTAGTAGACGTAGGCCATCAATGCCAGCGCGACAATGGCGACGCGGCGCACGCTGAGCACCAGGCGCGAGAGATCACTGCGCTGCTCCAGCCGCAAGCGCCGGATACGCAACAGGGCGGGCATGACCAGGTCGTTGCTGATCATCGTCGAGAGCGCCACCGAGGCCACGATCACCATCCCGGTGGCGGCCGAGAATCCGCCGATGAAGGCCAGCAGCGCTACCCCAGTGTCGCCGTGCGCCAGCGGCAGGGTGAGCACCCATGCGTCGGCGTTGCTACCGCTGACCAGCGGCAGATGGGCGCCTGCGGCCACGATCGGCAGCACCGCCAGACTGACGATAACCATATACAGTGGCAACAGCCAGCGCGCACGCCAGAGATCGCCGGCATCTTCGCATTCGACCAGGCCGACCTGGAATTGCCGCGGCAGGCAGAACATGGCGCACAGGGCCAGGATGGTCTGGGTCAGGAAATCCGGTGGCAAGGCGTGGCTGAATTCGCGCAACGGACGTTGCACCGTGTCGAGCAGGCCAGGCCCATGCCACAGTGCGTAGGCGGCGATCGTCACGAACACCAGCAGCTTGATCAGCGATTCCAGGGCGATCGCCAGCATCAGGCCGTGATGATGCTCGGTCGCATCGATACTGCGCGTGCCGAACAGGATCGCAAACGCTGCCAGCAGCACCGCGCACCATAGCGCGCTGTCCACGCCGCCGGTCCGGATCGCGTCGGGCACGCCCCCGCCGAGTACGCCATAGGACAGCGCCACCGCCTTGAATTGAAGAGCGATGTAAGGCACCACCGCAACCACCGCGATCACCGCCACCAGGGCCGCCAGACCGTGCGACTTGCCAAAACGCGCGGCAATGAAGTCGGCAATCGAGGTGATCTTGCGCTGGCGCACTACCTGCAGCAGCCGGCGCAGGAAGCCGAAACCGAATACGAACAGCAGGATCGGTCCCAGGTAGATCGGCAGATAGGCCAGCCCACCGCGCGCAGCTGTGCCGACCGCGCCATAGAACGTCCACGACGAGCAGTACACCGCCAACGCCAGACTGTAGACGATCGGCCGCAGCCGTGGCTGCCGCGGGTACAGGGGCCGCCGGTCGCCTGCATAGGCCACCACGAACAACACCCCGACATACAGCAGCGATACCAGCAACAGCAGCCAGCCATGAATCAACTCAAGCTTCCCCCTCGTACAGGTTTCCCGATCCTGCACGCTAGCAGAGCCCCCGCCCGATGACGAGATCGATGCGTGGCCACGGCGTCCGACCCGACCGCGGCCACTTGCTCAGGTGATGCATGGCAGGCCGGCAGCCCGCTCCGGGCCTCGCGGGCGACGCCATCGCACACAGCCTTATAGACGGCTATTTGATTTTTCTTGCATATCTTTGTTGCGACGCACTATAGTCAAGACTCCCTATTTATCTCCCGAGTTCAGACCATGGATCAGCCGCGCGCGCAGGGTTTGTACGACCCCAGGCACGAGCACGACGCTTGCGGCGTGGGTTTTGTCGCCCACGTCAAGGGGCGCAAAAGCCACCAGATCATCGAGCAGGGTCTGCTGATTCTGTGCAACCTGAACCATCGCGGCGCCGTCGGCGCCGACCCACTGATGGGCGATGGCGCCGGTATCCTGATCCAGATACCCGACCTGCTCTACCGCGAGGAAATGGCACTCAAGGGGGTCCAGCTGCCGCCGCCGGGCGAATATGGTGTGGGCATGATCTTTCTGCCCAAGGAGCATGCCTCGCGACGGGCCTGTGAGCAGGAACTGGAGCGCACCGTGCGCGCCGAGGGCCAGCTGGTACTGGGCTGGCGCGACGTGCGCGTCGATGACGAGATGCCGATGTCGCCGGCGGTGAAGGCGCGCGAGCCGGTGATCCGCCAGCTGTTCATCGGGCGCGGCCCCGATATCATGGTGCCCGATGCGCTGGAGCGTAAGCTGTATGTGATCCGCAAGACCTCCAGCCATGCCATTCGCGCACTCAATCTCAAGTACGGCCGCGAATACTTCGTGCCCTCGATGTCCACCCGTACCGTGGTCTACAAGGGCCTGCTGCTGGCCGGCCAGGTCGGTACCTACTATCCGGACCTGACCGACCCGCGTACGGTATCGGCGCTGGCGATGGTGCATCAGCGCTTCTCCACCAACACCTTTCCGGCGTGGGAGCTGGCGCATCCCTACCGCATGGTCGCGCACAACGGCGAGATCAACACGGTCAAGGGCAACGTCAACTGGTTGAACGCGCGCACCGGTGCGATCTCCTCGCCGGTACTCGGCGACGACCTGGCCAAACTGTGGCCATTGATCTACCCGGGCCAGTCCGACACCGCCTCATTCGACAACTGCCTCGAATTGCTGACGATGGCGGGCTATTCGCTGTCGCACGCGATGATGATGATGATTCCCGAGGCGTGGGAGCGTCACACGCTGATGGACGACAACCGCCGCGCGTTCTACGAGTACCACGCGGCGATGATGGAACCGTGGGACGGGCCGGCGGCAATCGCCTTCACCGACGGGCGCCAGGTCGGCGCGACGCTGGATCGCAACGGCTTGCGCCCGGCGCGCTACATCGTCACCGACGACGATCTGGTGATCCTCGCCTCCGAAGCCGGCGTGCTGCCGATCGCCGAGTCACACATCGTGAAGAAGTGGCGGCTGCAGCCGGGCAAGATGCTGCTGATCGACATGGAAGCGGGCCGCATCATCGACGACAAGGAGCTGAAGGACCAGCTGGCCAACGCCAAGCCATACAAGCAGTGGATCGAGCGCATCCGTATCAAGCTCGACGACCTGCCCGAGGCCCCCGCCGAAACACGCTCCGGTGACCGCCTGCTCGACCGCCAGCAGGCCTTCGGCTACAGCCAGGAAGACCTGAAGTTCCAGTTGCTGCCGATGGCGTACGACGGCCAGGAGGCGATCGGGGCGATGGGCAACGACTCGCCGCTGGCCGTGCTATCCGATCGCAGCAAGTCGCTATACCAGTATTTCCGGCAGCTGTTTGCGCAAGTCACCAACCCCTCGATCGACCCGATCCGCGAGCAGTTGGTGATGTCGCTGGTGTCCTTCATCGGGCCCAAGCCGAACCTGCTCGACATCAACAACATCAACCCACCGCTGCGCCTGGAAGTGTCACAGCCGGTGCTGGACTTTGCCGAGATGGCCAAGATCCGCGACATCGAGCGCTACTCGCACGGCAAGTTCCGCAGTTTCGAGCTCGACATCACCTACCCGGCCAGCTGGGGCAAGGCCGGCATCGAGGCGCGGCTGGCTTCGCTGTGCGCGCAGGCCACCGACGCGATCGGCCAGAACCACAACATCCTGATCGTGTCCGACCGCGGCAGCAACCACGAGCGCGTGGCGATTCCGGCCCTGCTGGCCACCTCGGCCATTCACCAGCACCTGGTTACCAAAGGCCTGCGCACCAGCACCGGCCTGGTGGTGGAAACCGGCTCGGCGCGCGAGGTACATCATTTCGCGCTGCTGGCCGGCTACGGTGCCGAGGCAGTTCACCCGTATCTGGCGATGGAGGTACTGGCGCAGCACTTCGCCGCGAGCCCGGACGGGATCAGTGCAGCCAAAGCCACCCACAACTACATCAAGGCGATCGACAAGGGCCTGCAGAAGGTGATGTCCAAGATGGGCATTTCCACCTACATGTCCTATACCGGTGCGCAGATCTTCGAGGCGGTGGGTCTGAACCTCGACGTGATCGACAAGTACTTCACCGGCACCACCACCAACATCGAGGGCATCGGCCTGTTCGAGCTGGCCGAGGAAGCACTGCGCCTGCACGCGAGCGCCTACGGCGACGACCCGGTGCTGGCCGATGCGCTGGACGTCGGCGGCGAGTATGCCTGGCGCGTGCGCGGCGAAGAGCACATGTGGACGCCCGACATGGTGGCCAAGCTGCAGCACGCCACCCGCGCCAACAACGCGTCGACCTACAAGGAGTACTCGGAACTGGTCAACGACCAGACCAGGCGCCTGATGACCCTACGCGGCCTGTTCGAGTTCCGCACCGACCCGGCCGCCGCGGTGCCGCTGGACGAGGTGGAGCCGGCGAAGGAAATCGTCAAACGCTTCGTCACTGGCGCGATGTCGCTGGGCTCGATCTCGACCGAGGCACACACCACGCTGGCGATCGCGATGAATCGTATCGGCGGCAAATCCAACACCGGCGAAGGCGGCGAGGACGAGGCGCGCTACCAGGGCGAGCAGCGTGGCGTGAAGATCAAGCAGGGCGACACCGTCGCCGGCATCCTCGGCAAGGAACACATCGAACGCGACCTCGAATTGCAGGCCGGCGACTCGCTGCGTTCGCGCATCAAGCAGGTGGCTTCAGGCCGCTTCGGGGTCACCGCGGCCTATCTGATTTCGGCCGATCAGATCCAGATCAAGATTTCGCAAGGAGCCAAGCCCGGCGAAGGTGGCCAGCTGCCCGGCCACAAGGTATCCGACTATATCGCCAGGCTGCGTTTCTCGGTGCCGGGCGTGGGCCTGATCTCGCCGCCACCGCACCATGACATCTACTCGATCGAGGACCTGGCCCAGCTGATCCACGACCTGAAGAACTGCAACCCGCAGGCTTCGATATCGGTGAAGCTGGTGTCCGAGGTGGGCGTGGGCACGGTCGCGGCGGGCGTGGCCAAGGCCAAGGCCGACCATGTGGTGATTGCCGGCCACGACGGCGGCACCGGTGCCTCGTCGTGGTCGTCGATCAAGCATGCCGGCACACCGTGGGAACTGGGCCTGGCCGAGACCCAGCAGACGCTGGTACTGAACCAGCTGCGCGGGCGTATCCGGGTGCAGGCGGACGGCCAGATGAAAACCGGCCGCGATGTGGTGATTGGTGCCTTGCTGGGGGCCGACGAGTTCGGCTTCGCTACCGCACCGTTGGTGGTCGAGGGCTGCGTGATGATGCGCAAGTGCCACCTCAACACCTGCCCCACCGGCGTCGCTACGCAGGACCCTGTGCTGCGCAAGAAGTTCAGCGGCAAGCCCGAGCACGTGGTGAATTACTTCTTCTTCGTCGCCGAGGAGGCGCGGCAGATCATGGCGCAGCTGGGCATCCGCCGCTTCGACGAGCTAGTCGGGCGCGCCGACTTGCTGGATACCCGCCAGAGCATCGCGCACTGGAAGGCGCGTGGGCTCGACTTCAGCCGCGTGTTCCATCGCCCGGACGTGCCGGCCGAGGTAGCGAGGCGGCATCTGACCGCGCAGGATCACGGCCTCGACAAGGCCCTTGACCACAACCTGATCGAGAAGGCTCGGCCCGCGCTGGAACGGCGTGAGAAAACCAGCTTCATCGTGAGCGTGCGCAACCTGAACCGCACGGTAGGCGCCATGTTGTCGGGCGAGGTCGCACTCCGTTATGGGCATGCCGGCATGCCCGACGATACCATCCACATCCAGATGGATGGCGTTGCCGGACAAAGCTTTGGCGCGTTTCTGGCGCGCGGCATCACCCTCGACCTGGTGGGCGAGGCCAACGATTACGTGGGCAAGGGTTTGTCCGGCGGGCGTATCATCGTGCGCTCACCGAACGACTTCCACGGCTTCGGGCCGGAACACATCATCGCCGGTAACACGGTCCTGTATGGCGCCACCGAGGGCGAGGCGTACTTCAACGGCGTCGCTGGCGAGCGTTTCGCGGTACGCAACTCCGGCGGCACCGCAGTGGTCGAGGGCGTTGGCGATCACGGTTGCGAGTACATGACCGGCGGCACCGTTGTGGTACTCGGCGAAAGTGGCCGCAACTTCGCCGCCGGCATGTCCGGTGGCGTGGCCTATGTGTACGACCCCGAGGTGCAGTTCCAGTCGCGCTGCAACCTGGCTATGGTCGCGCTCGAGCCGGTGTTTTCCAGTGTCGAGCAGGGGCTTCGAGTCCCGCGCGAACTCTGGCATGCACCGACCCGAGGCGCTCCCGGCGAAACCGACGAGGCGATCCTGCGTCGGCTGGTGGAGGCGCACTTCCGTTACACCGGCAGCTTCCGCGCCCGCGCGATCCTGCACGACTGGCTCAATGCGCGTACGCACTTCGTGAAAGTGATGCCGCACGAATACAAGCGCGCGCTGGGCGAATCGGAGCCGGAGACCGCGCGCTCATCCACCACACAGGCCACGGCCTGAGCCGGCAGGAGGATAGTTACACCATGGGCAAGATTACCGGCTTTCTCGAATACCCGCGGGTGTTGGAAACCAGCGAACCGCCGAGCCAGCGTAAACAGCATTGGCACGAGTTCACCGCGCAGCTGACCGACGCCGAGGCGAAGATCCAGGGTGCGCGCTGCATGGATTGCGGCACGCCGTACTGCCACAAACACTGTCCAGTGAACAACATCATTCCCGACTGGAACGATCTGGTCTATCGGCAGGACTGGAAGCGCGCGATCGACGTGCTGCATTCGACCAACAACTTTCCCGAGTTTACCGGCCGCATCTGCCCAGCGCCATGCGAGGCGGCCTGCACGTTGAACATCAACGACGACGCGGTGGGGATCAAGTCGATCGAGCACAAGATCATCGACAAGGCGTGGGAGGAGGGCTGGGTCGTACCACAACCACCGGCGCGCCTGACCGGCTGGAAGGTCGCGGTGGTCGGCTCCGGCCCAGCCGGACTAGCCGCGACGCAGCAATTGGCGCGGGTCGGTCATGCCGTGACCGTGTTCGAGAAGAACGATCGGATCGGTGGCCTGCTTCGTTATGGCATCCCTGACTTCAAGTTGGAAAAGGGTCATATCGATCGCCGTGTCGATCAGATGACCGCCGAGGGCGTGCAGTTTCGCACCAGTGTTTTCATCGGCGCACTCGCCGATGCGCCGGTCGGGTCGGCCGTGATCACGCCGACACAGTTGCAGCAGGAGTTCGATGCAGTGGTATTGGCCGGCGGAGCGGAGGCGCCGCGCGACTTGCCGGTACCGGGGCGTGCCCTGAAGGGCGTGCACTTTGCGATGGAGTTCCTGGCGCAGCAAAACCGGGTGGTCGCAGGCGATATCGTGACGGGGCAGATCGTTGCTAGCGACAGACAGGTCGTAGTGATCGGTGGTGGCGACACGGGTTCGGATTGCGTCGGCACCTCGACTCGGCAGGGTGCTGCAGCGGTCACCCAGTTCGAGCTGCTGCCACAACCGCCGAAGCAGGAAAATAAGCTGTTGACCTGGCCTTACTGGCCGCTGCGCCTGCGTACGTCCAGCTCGCACGAGGAGGGTTGTCAGCGTGATTGGGCCGTTGCCACCAAGCGATTCAACGACGACGGCAAAGGCAACGTCAGGAGCCTGTCCGGCGTGCGGCTGCAGTGGCAGAACGGCAAGATGAGCGAGCTGCCGGATAGTGAATTCGAGATCCAGGCGGATCTGGTGTTGCTCGCAATGGGCTTTGTGTCGGCCTCGCAAGCCGTGCTGGATGCTTTCGGCGTAGACAAGGACGCGCGTGGTAACGCGAGCGCAACCACCGACGGTCAGGCGAGTTATCGCACCAGCACCGACAAGGTGTTCGCGGCGGGTGACATGCGCCGCGGCCAGTCGCTGGTGGTTTGGGCAATTCGCGAAGGCCGCCAGTGCGCGCGAGCGGTGGACGAATTCCTGATGGGAGCGTCGACCCTGCCGCGTTGATTACGCTGCACGATGGCGTGCGTCCGCTTGTGCATGCAGGCAGGCGGCGGCAACATGCGAGAATGATCGCAGCACGCTCCAGCCACCTGGTCGATGCCGCCGCAACGCTGGGCGGCGATGCGATCCACGTCTGGCAGCTGGACTTTCGGCCGACGCAGGGGCGCCAACCACTGCTGCGAACGCTAGCGGCGTATCTCGGGATCGATGCTGGAGACGTAACCCTGGTCGACGGCGCGCATGGTCGTCCGCGACTCGATCACCGGCACGGCTCCACGCTGGATTTCAACTGGTCGCACAGCGGAAATCACGCGCTGATTGCCGTGGCCCGCGGCATTGCGCCCGGTATCGATGTCGAGCGCCGACGTCCACGGCCGCACGCGCTACCGCTGGCCCGCCGGTTCTTCGGCAGCGATGAGGCAGACGCCATCGCCGCGTTGCCTGAGGAGACTCGTGCTGCGGCGTTCCTCGAGGTATGGACGGCCAAGGAGGCGCTGCTCAAGGCGCACGGACGCGGCCTCGGTTACGGCTTGCAGCGACTGCGTGTGCTCAGTACGGAAGCGGAGCTGCGCCTGCTGCGCTTCGACGGCGAGGATATCGATGTATGGCAGCTGCAGCGTCTTGTCATCAGCGTCGACCTGATTGCCGCACTAGCGTGGAGAGGCTCGCCACGCACCATACAGCTGCAGATGCTTGCCAGCACCGACTGATTGGCGCACTGTTGTGGGCCGGCCAAGTGAGTCGGTATTTTCGTGACCTCGTCGCTACCGTTCCCTCTTTCCATAACGTCCGTCCGTCATGACCCTGCTCAGCGTCAACCTCAACAAGATCGCTGTCCTGCGCAATGCACGCGGGGGCCGCGAACCGGACCTCTGCCGTGCGGCGCAGACTTGCATCGAAGCCGGCTGCGGCGGGATTACCGTACATCCGCGTCCTGACCAGCGCCACGTGCGTCCGGCGGACGTGCACGCCCTGGCCGCCATGCTGCGGGGACGGGTGGAATACAACATCGAGGGGAACCCGTTCGCCGAGCCACGTGGCGACTACCCTGGCCTGATCGAGCTGGCACGTCAGGTCAGACCCACCCAGGTTACCCTGGTGCCGGATGACGACGGCCAGATTACCTCCGACCATGGCTTCGACCTGCACCGGGATATCGCCCGCTTGCGAGCGGTGGTCGGGGTACTGGTCGATTTGGGGTGCCGCGTCAGTCTGTTCGTGGATGCCGGCAGCGAGGGTTTCGACCTCGCCACGGTGATCGGAGTCCGGCGGGTGGAGATCTATACCGGACCATATGCGCACGCGTTCGCGGCAGGCCATCCGGGCCCCGCGCTCGAAGCATGCGTTGACACCGCACGACGTGCGCAACAGGCCGGCCTGGGCGTGAACGCCGGCCATGATCTCAGCCAGGCGAACCTGGGTACGTTCAAGGCCGCCATCCCCGGCCTAGCCGAGGTGTCGATCGGTCATGCACTGATTGGCGAAGCCTTGTATGAGGGTTTGGCCACCAGCGTGCGCAATTATCTGCAAATTCTGCGCTGAAGGGATTGCCCGCTCCCAACAAAAACCCCCGCCGAAGCGGGGGTATTCATGCCAGAGCGCCGTTGCCGCGAAACTTACTGTGCCTCGTTGAATCCGATCTTCACCAGGTTGTAGCTCTTGGCGTCAGCTAGCACGCGCGCCACAAACTCGTAGGCCACATGGTCGTCGGCGGCGATCTGGATTTCCGGCTGGTTGGGCAGCGCCTGCTGGCCGATCACGGCCAACTGCGCTTTCAGGCCCAACTCGTCGACGGGCGTGCCATTCCAGTAGAACGCCCCACTCTGATCGATCTTCAGATTGATCGGGCTCGGCGGGTTGGACGGCGGGATCACGTCCTTGTTCGGCTGCGGCAGATCCACCTCGATCTTGTGCGCCAGGATCGGCGCGGTAATCATGAAGATGATCAGCAGCACCAGCAACACGTCGACCAGTGGCGTGACGTTGATCTCCGCCATCGCTCCCGAGCTGCCCTTGGTTGAAATCGCCATTTTAAATTATCCCTTCGGCGCGTCGGTGGTCATGAATGCGACGTGCACCATGCCCGAACCCTTCGCGTCACTGATGATCTTCTTCACGACCATGAATTGTACTTCGCGGTCCGCGCGAATCTGCAGCTGGGGTTGCGGCGTTCGCTGAGCTTCCACCAGCAACTTGGCGCGCAACTCCGCGTCGGTAACCCGGTGATCGTTGAGGTACAGGTTGCCGTCCAGCTTGATCGCCAGGTCCAGCGGTGGCGTCTTCGGATTCGGCGTCTTGGCCTTGGGGTTGGCGATGGGCAGGTCGATCGTGACCGAATGCGACATCAGTGGTGCCGTGATCATGAAGATGATCAACAGCACCAGCATCACGTCGACCAGCGGCGTGACGTTGATTTCCGACATCGGACCACTGGAATCACCGCCTAGACTTACGGCCATGGGTCAGTCCCTCACTTCGCGCTTTCTATGCGTGAACCGGTCGCAAAGAAGTCGTGCAGGTCATTCGCGAACTCGTCGAAACGGGCGTAGACCACGCGGTTGGAACGGTTGAAGAAGTTGTACGCGAACAGTGCCGGGATGGCCGCGAACAGGCCGAATGCGGTCATGATCAACGCCTCGCCCACCGGGCCAGCCACGGCGTTCATGGATGCGTTGCCGGTGGCCGCGATGCCGATCAGTGCGTGATAGATGCCCCACACGGTACCGAGCAGACCGACGAACGGTGCGGCCGAACCGACCGTGGCGAGCAAAGTCATGCCGCCTTCCAGACGCATGCTCTCGCGTGCCACCGACTGGCGCAGGGCACGATCGATGAACTCCGAACGACTCAACGATTCAGCCAGGCGGCCAGTGGTGCCGGCCGTGGTCTGCTGGTGATGCGCCACCGCCGAGGCCGCCTCGAGCGCGATCTTGGAGAACGGTTCGCTCTTGGGTTGGGCTTCCAGCTCACGAATCGCGTCCTGGGTAGAACCATTGGCCCAGAAACCGTCGATGACCTTGTCGGCGCGAGCCTTCACGGTGGCATTGCGGATGCCGTTGGCGATGATGAAGTACCAGGACAGAAACGACATCGCGACCAGGGTCACGAAGACCACCCAGCCTAGCCAGTCGAAGTTCTGCATCAGGTTCTCGAAGCCCATCTGTTTCATGGCTTCGGCGTTGGTGTTACCGGTTACTGCGGGAGTCTGTAGGAACATAACGCTACCCTAGGAAAGTCAAGCGTGAACTGTAACTGTAATCGACTGGATGCGAATTACAGCGGGTTGGATTTGAATTGCTCTAGCCACTGAGATTGAAGGTGATCGGAACACGCGCATAACCTTCTACTTTCTTGCCGGCCTTCACCTCTGGATTGAACTTCCAGTGGCGTATCACCCATTCCTTGGCCGACCGATCCAATTCCCGATAGCCGCTGGACTTTTCCACTTCGACTGTCTTGGGCGAACCATCCAGGCCAACCAGTATCAGCAACACCACGGTGCCTTCATGGTGCTGGCGCGCGGCCATGGGCGGATACGGCGGGCTCGGCCGGGTGCCGTAGCTCAGATCCGAACCTGCCGCGATGTCCGGTGGCGGCGCCGGCGGGGCGGGCGGGGCGGGCGGTGGGGCTTGTACGGCGTTGGCCGAAACCTCGGTGACCGGCGGCGGCGGCGCCGGCGGCGGCGGCGTCGGTGGCGGATTGATCCGTTGAATGATCTTCGGCGGCGGCTGCTTCGGCGGCTCCGGCGGCGGTGGCGGTGGCGGTGGCGGTGGCGGCGGCGGCTCGATGAAGCTCACCTGGACAATTTTTTCCTTTTCCTTGTGATTCTGGTTGGGCGGCGCCATGGGCGCAACAATCAGCAGGAAAGCAAATGCATGCAGCCCGATGGCCACTGCCAGTGCCCAGGTCCGCTTCCAACTGAACCGCCCGGTTTCTTCGTTACTTGAGGCCATCTGTCACTATCTGGAAGCTGATCAATTGGGAGGCCACGTCGCCACAGGACCTTGCCGGGAACCCTCTCGATGACTGGAAGGTACCCGGAACAATGCTGCTGCTGGGGAAACGCAGGGAAAGATTTTGAACGTTACAACACGACATGACTTTTGTATATATGCTCAAGGGAAGCCCTGCCATCATGTCCACGACCGGGCGAGCGGGCCTTCGCCACTACTTGCCGGATACCCCCAGCTGCTTGAGCAGCTCCTTGGCATGCGCGGCGGATTCGGGTTGCTGGGCCGCCTGTTTCAACGCGGCAATCCGTGCGGCCTTGTCGTGCAGTCCACGCTCGCATTCGGCCAGCACGAGGTAGGCGGTACCGGTGTGCTTGACGCCCTTGCTGAGGGCCTCCTTGACCATCGCCTTGGCCTTGGCGTACTGGCTGCTGGTTAGTTCCATGTTGGCGATCTGCAGGGCGGGCTCTCCGTCCTTGGCCAATGGCAGCGCCTTGTCGAAGGCCTGCCTGGCCGCCTTCATGTCACCGGCTACAAAATCGGCCTTGCCCAGCAGTACGTAATTGTCGGCGCTGGGCTGCATGATGCCCTTGTTCATGCCTTCGTTGATGACGGCAACCGCCTTGGTCGCCAGCGGCTTGGCATCATCGCTCGACAAGGCCTGGTTGTAGTACAGCGATGCCAGCAGCACGTAGTTTTCCTCGCTATCGAGCAGGCCCTTGGCGCGCGCGGCCTCCATGACCTTGATCGCCTCGGGATACTTCTGCGCTTGCTGCAACGCCTGGATGGCGGTCTCGATGGCCTTGGGGTCATCCGGGTGCGCCGCGAGATTGTCTTGCGCGATCTTCAACAGTTGGTCGCCTTGTCCCGAGGCAGCATAGCTGGCCATCAGGATCTGGTCCCACTGCGGATTGGGTTTGTCGGTCAGCGATTTGGCCTTCTTTACCGCCGCAATCGCTGCTGCGTAGTTGCCCAGCCGATACTGATCGTTGCCCTCGATCGCGTAGGATTCGGGGGTTTCCTTCTTGCCTTCGGCACGCCATTTGGCAATGGTGGCCAGAGAAGCCTGATACTGCTCGTCCGCTTGCTGCGCGGCAGCCAGCATGTACTCGACGTCGAAATAGGCGTCGTTCGGCAACACGCCATTGGTCAGCGCGCGTTGCAGCAACGCGATCGAGGCCTTGTAGTCGTGCGTGTTGTACTTCGCCAGGGCCAGGCCACGCAGGGCCATCGCCTGGGCATATTTGCTCCTGCTCTTGTCGAGCAGAGCCTGCAGGGTCGCCTCGGCGGCGGCGGTGTCGCCCTTGTTGAGGGCGTCGTAACCCGCCTGGAGTTGTTTCTGATCCGCTTCCTTGGTCAGGTCGAGTTTCGGCTCGACACGCGTGCTGTCGGGATATTCCGTCGCCTGCTTGGTTTTTTCCGGGTGCCTGGCCAGCGCCGGGCTGCTGGCCAGGCCGAACAGCAAGGCCGCAGCGGCCAGCATGGAAAAGCCTCGGAGATGTTTCATGGTGATCCTCATCGCAAGGGCAGCGTGCGGCGACGCCGACGGACAGGTCACGCAGCGTAACTCGATCCGGCAATCGATAACAAGTCGCAGTGCCGCATGAGAGCTTGTTCAAAATCAAGGTGTTGAGATGATCGTACAGTTGCCAGACGGCGATTGGGATGATGCGGGGCGGTGACCGGCAGTCACTGGGGCAGCGTGACACAGACGACGCGACGCAGGTGGACATCGTGGTGACTGTGTGTCGCTCAGATGTCCAGATTGGCCACTTTGAGCGCGTTTGCCTCGATGAAGTCGCGACGCGGTTCGACCGCCTCGCCCATCAGCATGGAAAATATCTGGTCGGCCGCGATCGCGTCCTCGACACCAACCTGCAGCATGCGCCGGGTCTCGGGATTCACCGTGGTATCCCACAACTGCTCGGGGTTCATTTCGCCCAGACCCTTGAATCGCTGGATGCTGCGGCCTTTCTTGGCCTCTTCCAGCAACCAGTTGCGTGCGTCGGCGAAGCTGAGCACGCCACGCGAGGCGCTGGCGCGTCGCGCCACGGCGCCGGGCTGGATCATCCCGGCGATCTGCTGGCTGATCGCCAGGATCGGGCGGAATTCGGCACTGCTGAAGAACGCTTGCGGCAGGAACCAGGTGTGGCTCAGCCCGTGCTGCTGGCGGATCACCTCGATCGCGGCGGAATGTTCGTCGATTCCGGCCGGGCGCAGGCGCAAGCTGTAGTGCGGTTTGCCCAGACCACTGGCGGCAAGGCGCAACGCGGCAGCGTCCAGCCAGGCCTGCATGGCCGTGGGATCGGCCCACAGCGCCGGTTCCAGCGGGGGATGCTCGAGCAAGGCATGCAGCAACGCAGCGTCGAAGCGGTGTGCCAGCTTGACGATCTGATCCAGCGCCTGCTGGTAGCCGCGTAGCAGTTTTTCCAGCGCCTCGCCCGTGATCGGCGGTGCGTCCTGGCTGTAGGTCAGCGCGGCGTTGTCCACCGCGCTCGAGATCAGGTAGTTGTTGAGCGCGGTGTCGTCCTTGATGTACAGCTCCTGCTTGCCTTGTTTTAGCTTGTACAGCGGCGGCAAGCCGATATAGATGTGGCCACGCTCGATCAGCTCCGGCATCTGGCGGTAGAAGAAGGTCAGCAGCAAGGTGCGGATGTGCGAGCCGTCGACGTCCGCATCGGTCATCAGGATGATGCGGTGGTAACGCAGCTTGTCCGGGTTGTATTCGTCCTTGCCGATGCCGGTACCCAGCGCCGTAATCAGGGTGCCGACCTCGGCCGAGGCCAGCATCCGATCGAAGCGCGCCTTTTCGACGTTGAGGATCTTGCCCTTCAGCGGCAGCACGGCCTGGGTCTTGCGATTGCGGCCCTGCTTGGCCGAGCCGCCGGCGGAGTCGCCCTCGACCAGGAACAGCTCGCACAAGGCGGGATCCTTCTCCTGGCAGTCGGCCAGCTTGCCGGGCAGTCCGGCGATATCCAGTGCACCCTTGCGCCGGGTCATCTCGCGCGCCTTGCGGGCGGCGTCGCGCGCGCGGGCGGCATCCACCACCTTGGAGGCGATCGCCTTGGCCTCAAGCGGATGCTCCAGCAAAAACTCGCCAAGCCTCTCGTTGACTACCTGTTCCACCGCCGTCTTCACTTCGGAGGAAACCAGCTTGTCCTTGGTCTGCGAGGAGAACTTTGGATCGGGTACCTTCACCGACAGTACCGCGATCATGCCTTCGCGCATGTCGTCACCCGACAACGCCACCTTGGCGCGCTTGGCCAGGCCTTCCTTCTCGATGTAGTTCTGCAGCGATCGGGTCAGCGCGGCGCGAAAGCCGGTGAGGTGAGTGCCGCCGTCGCGCTGCGGGATATTGTTGGTAAAGCAGAACATCGTCTCTTGGTAGGAGTCGGTCCACTGCAGCGCCACCT
>SCRO01000061.1 GCA_004298505.1 Rhodanobacter sp. | reverse complement strand
AGCTTACGCCCGGTTCATCCCTTTGGAGAAGCCCATGTCCGTGTCCGTTGGCATCTACTCGGTGCCGCTTGTGTGCGAGGCGGTGCCGCAGATCGGTTGCGGGTGCCTTGCCAAACCCGTTTTGGCACGCCTAGAGGTTCACCCTGATATTGCAGAGGCTTGGCTGCACCATCGCGGTGACGTGATCGCGATCAAATGGCTGCGTGAGCTTGGGGTCAACCAGCAGGTCGGTCTCCTGCGTGCTGCCCTCGGCGGTGACAGCCAGGTGGCTTTGGTAGCTGCCGCGGCGTCGTCGACGTTGCTTGCCACATTTCCGAACCCTTCGTACTGGTACCAGCGCGAGACGGTCGATCAGCTCAGTCAGGAAGAGGCGCACACCATCGCCGCCCGTCTCATCCAGCGGCTGTCGCAAGCACGCGTTCCGTTGCCCGATGGGGCTGCGCTGCAATGCGATCTCGCGTGTGCGCTGCAAGAGGTTCTTGTGGCGGACGAAGCCATGCCCATCGACGCCCGGCTTGCTCGGCTACTCGGGGTGGCGCGAAACACATTCCAGCAGCATCTCGGATCACAGGCATGGTCGCGGCTGGATGCGTGGTTGACGCCCGCTGCGCTCCTCCCCGAGGGCGCGGGTTGACGTGCCGACTTCGCGCCGTAGATCGTGGATACGACTCCGTGCTTCAGGCTAATGCGGGGCCGACGTCTGCGATCCGCTGCGTCTCAGGTTACGACAGGACGGCTCCGCCACGCGAGCTGGATCATGAATGACATTTGCGTGTGCAACAGCGTGACCGAGGAGGACATTCGCCACGCGGTGGTGGCAGGGGTGCGCAGTTTCGAAGCATTGCAGTGGCTCACCGGTTGCTCGGGTGGCTGCGGAGGCTGCGAACAGGAAGCACGCCGGCTGCTAAGCGACATCATCACGGAAATCGCATGCGCATATCCGACCTTCCATCTCATGCCGGGTCAAGATGGACAGTAGGCATCGGCCAAGGCTCCCGTGGGTCCTGGAATCCACGCTTGATGTCGTACCAAAGTACGGGAGTAGGCTCTGTACCCATAGCGGGCATTGACCGGTCGCGCGATTCGAAGATGAGGATGTCGCTGGTCGACATGGGAAATGTTTCCGCATGAGTTCCGCGTGTCACCTTCTAAGAAGGCCGGAGTGTTTCTGGCCACGTACTGGAGAGTTGAGAATGAACACCGCATCGATTCTGAAATCCGTTCTGGCGGGAGGACTCACGTTGGGTCTGACCACAGTCGCATCGGCTGCAGCCATGCAGAGCAAAACGATGTCGATGAGTCATATGGAGAAGTGCTACGGCATCAACGCGGCGCAGAAGAACGACTGCAAAGCAGCAGGCCACTCTTGCGCCGGCCAGGACACCAAAGCCCGCGATCCAAACTCTTTCGTCGCGGTACCCAAGGGCCTGTGCGAGAAGATCGACGGCGGCAAACTCGAACCGGCACTGAAGGGCTAAGCAACGCGATGATGCACGACGCGAGAACGCTCGCGGCGCGACCGATCTCGGCTCCTTCTGGAGTCGGGATCGGTCTGCGTGCGCCACACCTGCAGCGGGTGTTGAGCGAACGTCCGCGCGTGGCGTGGTTCGAGGTGCACAGTGAGAATTTGTTTGCCGACGGCGGAGCACTGCATGCGGCAATCGAGCATGTGCGCGCCGACTATCCGCTGAGCCTTCACGGTGTCGGCCTCTCGCTGGGATCGGCCGACACCTTTGACGACGAGCATCTGGCGACGCTGTGTGCGCTGGTGCAACGCTTCGAACCGGGGCTGGTTTCCGATCACATCTGCTGGGGCGCGATCGGCGGCATCCACCTCAACGACCTGCTGCCGCTACCGTTCACCCGGGAGGCGCTGGACCTGATGGTGACGCGCGTGCAGCAGGTGCAGGACGCGCTGGGCCGGGAGTTCCTGGTCGAGAACGTCTCCAGCTATCTCACGTTCCAACACGCCGAGATGAGCGAGTGGGAGTTCGTCGCCGAACTGATACGCCGTAGCGGCTGCGGCCTGCTGCTCGACGTCAACAATGTCTACGTCAACAGCGTCAATCACGGCTTCGACGCGCATGCCTATCTGCGTGCGATGCCGCGCGCGGCGGTGCGCGAGATCCACCTCGCTGGCTTCACCCGCAAGACCGATCTCGCGGCACCGTTGTTGATCGACAGCCACAGCCGACCGGTGGATGCCGAAGTCTGGGCACTCTACGCCGAGGCGCTGGACCTGGTCGGCCCCGTGCCCACCCTGATCGAGTGGGATCAGGACATCCCTGAACTGGAGGTGTTGCTGGCGGAAGCCGACCGCGCCGAGGCCCTGCTCAATGGTCACCGCACCCACACTGCTTGAGCTGCAACGCGGTTTCGCCGACGCCATGCTCGATCGTGGCGGCGACCTCGCGCAGTGGGTCGTCGGTGCCGCCCTCACGCCTGCTGCGCGGTTGCAGGTCTACAGCAACGCCATCGCCAGTACGCAGATCGAAACGCTGTGCGCCACATACCCCGCGGTGCGGGCCCTGGTCGGCGAGGCCTTCTTCGAGGCCGCAGCGATGCGCTATCGCCTGCACCATCCGTCGGCGCGCGGCAACCTGCAGACGTTCGGCGGCGCCTTCGCCGCGTTTCTGGCCACGATGCCCGAAGCGGCAGCACTTGCCTATTTGCCTGATGTGGCGCAATTGGAGTGGCTACGCCAGCAGTCCGCACTGGCCGCTGAAGCATCGCCACTGGCCCCGGCCACGCTCGATGACACGCTATCGTTGCCCGTGCGGTTGCATCCCAGCTTGCACCTGCTGACCAGTGCGCATCCGGTGCTGACGATCTGGCGTTACGCCACCGCGCCCGAGGGCGCGCGGCTGCAATTGGATGGTCGCGGTGAACAGGTCGCGCTTTGGCGCGACGGCAATGAGGTGGCGATGGCAGCGTTGGACGCGGCGAGCTTCACCTGCATCGCCACACTGATCGATACGCGCGACTTGGAGACCGCGCATGTGGCGGCGCTGGCCATCGACGCGACATTCGACCTCGCGGTGTGTCTACGTAGTTTGCTGACACATCAGCTGATCGTAACGGGTTGATGTGTGTTCAGACAGAACCCTTTGGCAGGAATCAGTGCAGGCCACAGCGCGGAGGTCACCCACTGAAACCCAGACGCTTGACTCTGTACCTAAGTACGCGAATAGAGTGCTCCCATAGCGTCCCCCTCCATGCAGAGCCCTCCATGAAAAATACCCAAGGCATCCAGAAAACAGGTTCCGGCGCTCTTCTGGCCGGGGGTATCACCGCACTACTGGCGTCGACCTGTTGCCTTGGTCCGCTGGTCTTGGTCGCCCTTGGGTTCAGTGGCGCCTGGATCGGCAACCTGACTGTGCTTGAGCCGTACCGCCCGTACTTTATTGGCGCTGCGCTGATCGCGATGATCTTCGCCTGGCGACGCATCTACCGGCCTGCCACGGCTTGCGCGCCTGGTGACGTCTGCGCTGTGCCACAGGTCAGGACCACCTACAAAGTCTTGTTCTGGATCGTCGCAGCCCTGGTGCTCGTGGCGCTGATCTTTCCCTATCTCGCCCCGCTGTTTTACTGACCCGTCGGAGGATCCACCCATGAAGAAACTTGCCGCTCTCATCGTCCTTGCCACCGCCATTTCCGCGCCTGCCTGGGCGGCTACGAAGACCGCCACCCTGTCGGTG
>SCRO01000060.1 GCA_004298505.1 Rhodanobacter sp. | reverse complement strand
CGCCAGCCGTCTGGAAGGCCCGATCGGGCATGGCAAGAACGACCCGATCGGTGACAACGCTACCGACGCCGGTCGTGCGCAGAACCGTCGCACGGAGTTGCAGGTTCAGCAGTAAGCGAAGCGCTCTGATCAAGCCCGGATGAGAAACAGGAACGGCGCCGTTGCGAAACGGCGCCGTTCTTCATTGCGAAGTGCTGATCCAGGTGGCGACAGATAGCCGGCGTCAACCGGCCGGCTGGTGTTCATCGCGACCCTGGGCGGCAAGGCGGTCGATCTTGCTACGTCCGGGTCGAACGCGGTGCCGGAGGATTCACAACCCCAAGTTGTTGTGTTCCAGTACGCGCTCGGCGCGATAGCTCGAACGCACCAGCGGCCCGGCCACGGCTTCCAGAAAGCCCTTGCCGAGCGCCAGCTCACGGTAATGATGGAATTCGTCGGGGGTGACAAAGCGCTGTACCGGCAGGTGATGCTGGCTCGGCCGCATGTACTGGCCGAGCGTGACCACATCGACGTTGGCGCCGCGTAGGTCGTCCAGCGTGCGCTCGATTTCCATGTCGGTCTCGCCCAGACCCAGCATCAGGCTGGTCTTGGTCAGCGTCTTCGGTGCGTGCCGCTTGGCGAAACCCAACACATCGAGGGTTTGCTGATAGCCGGCCCGCGGATCGCGCACCGGGTGGGTCAACCGTTCCACCGTTTCCAGATTCTGCGCGTAGGTGACCAGGCCAGCGTCGAGCACGCTCGCCACGACATCGAGGTTGCCGGCGAAATCGGGGGTCAGCGCTTCCACCGAGGTCTGCGGCGAACGCTCGTGGATCGCGCGCACGCAGGCGGCGTAGTGGGCGGCGCCGCCGTCGGCCAGGTCATCGCGGTCGACCGAGGTAAGCACCACGTACTTCAGCCCCATCAGTGCTACCGCATCGGCTACCTGCAATGGCTCAAGCGGATCGAGCCAGCCTTGCGGGTTGCCGGTACTGACTGAACAGAACTTGCAGGCGCGAGTGCAGACCGAGCCCATCAGCATCAGCGTGGCGGTGCCGCGCCCCCAGCACTCGGCGATGTTCGGACACTTCGATTCGGCACAAACCGTATTCAGTTTGTGACTGCGCACGATCTCGTGCACGGCTTCATACTGCGCACCCGAGGGCAGCTTGACGCGCAGCCACGGCGGCTTGCGGCCGACATCAGGCACGCTGCTGGCCGCATTCGGACGGATGCCACCCTTGATCGCACGCCGGCCTTGGGGACTGATGAACTTGCTACCGTCGGGGATGTGCTCTGGGCTGGTCATAGATACGTGGCTGGAGGTGAAGTTGTTGAGTTTCGCGCCAGACGAATCCTGACGCCCTGATGCAGGTCAATGTGAGCGTGTCACACCGTGCTGCCGAGTCTAACCGCTACGGGAGCCAAATTGGCTACGCCAGGCACAAGCTCGTGCTCCATCGACTTCCATTTCGCCCGTTCCTTGCCGTAGCACGGCACTACCCGGCCAGATGGCCCGAATGAATATGGACGACGGCAGGAGGTTCGGCGGCGTCAGCGAAGGTGATCGCGCTTGAGGGCCTGCCCATGAGTAATCACGCCAGCACGGCCGCGTAGTAATCGCCGTGCCGCGTAACCTGCACTCGCGCGCCGAAGGCAGCGCAGAGCGCATTGTTGGCGAGCAGGTCAGCCTTGCTGCCTTGCTGCAGCACGCGGCCGTCACGCAGCAGCACCAGTTGCTCGATCTCCGGCAGGATTTCCTCGACGTGATGGGTGACCAGCAGCAAGGTGGTGCCCTGTCTGGCCACCTGGCGCAGGCTTTCCAGCAACTGGCGACGACTGGCCATGTCGAGACCTGCACTGGGTTCGTCCAGCAGCAACGCGCGCGGTCGATGGACCAGGGCGCGAGCGATCAGCACGCGCTGCACTTCCCCCGTGGAGAGGGTTTCCATCATGCGACCGGACAAATGGCTGGCGTCGATCTGCGCCAAGGCGTCGAAGGCGCGTTCACTCATGGCGGCGCTCACTTGCTGGCGATCGGTGACGCCGCGGGTGGCGAGGAAGCCCGACACCACGGCGTCGAATACTTCCAGCGGCGGTGCGCTGGTATAATTCCGCTGGATCGACGGCGAGACGATGCCGAGCAGGCCGCGCAACTCCTCCACGTTCCAGCGTTCGCGACCGAAGATGCGCACGCCGCCGCCGTCGCGCTGCGCCAGCGGATACAGCTGGCGCGTGATCAATTTCACCAGGGTGGACTTGCCCGAGCCATTGGGACCGAGGATCGCGGTGTGCTGGCCCCCGGCCACGCGCAAGGTCAGCCGGTCGAGTGCCAGCTGAGCGCCCTGCACGACGCTGGCCCGGTCGATCTCCAGCAGCGCTGCATCCGCGGCAGGTAGCTCGCGGGCGGTGGTGTCGATACTCATACGTGCAACCTTGCCTGCTTGCGCGTCGCGCGGCAATACCGCGGCGAGCGCCGGAATGTGGCCGTGTGGCAACTCAGCCCGGCTTCTTTTGCCGCGGCGACCATGGTGCAGCGCGCCAGCAGGCGTAGAAGTAATCGCTGAGCTGCTTGTGCAACACGTGGGTGGGCATGCTGAAGCCATCGCGAAACGCGCGGCTGCGACCATCGACCCAGGCACCAAAAGACCAGGCCGAGACCAGATCCACCAGCTCGGCAGGCGGGTACGCGCGGCGGATCACCAGGGAGCCGCCCTCCACGACGGCACCATCGCCGGGCCGGCCCAGTAGCGGTGTGTCACCGAGCTGGAAGTACGAACGCGTACCACGTGCCGCGACCTGGCGGGCTCGCACGGCACCTACATCGTCGAAGGCGGTGACCGTGGTCTTGCCGGGGCTGCACTGGATCGTGACGCGATGGGTGCCCTTGCGCCCAACCTGCTTCAGTTCGAGGGTCGGTGTGGGAGCGGACAGTTGGGTGGTTGCGGTGAGCGGGAGTTTCCCATTGTTAGCCAGGCCGCGGGCCTTCATCTGGTCCGCCGTCATCCACGCCATGCCGGCGCGGGAAGGCGTGGCTGCCGTGGCGAGCGCGGCAACGTCGATGCCCATGTCCGCCAGATACCTGTTCGCGCCAGGCGATGCTTTCGTGCTGGCTGCGGGAGGTACGCTGAAGCCGATACGGTCCATGCCGGTGGGTGCCCAGCGATACAGGCCACCGAGATAGGCGTAGACGCAGGCGTCCACGCACACGGCCGTCTTTGCCGCCACGCTGGCGTGCTTCGGCGGTCGCGGCGTACCCAGGTGCGTGGCCATGCCGGCCGAGCGAAACATCCGCCCAAGTGCCATGCCGGCAATCGGATTGCCACCGGTGGAATTCAGGTAGATGTCCGAGCTTGCGGGAATGCGTCCGGACTTCATCATGGCCTGAAAGCGCTGCGGCGCGTCAGTGTCAATCTCGCCGTGCAGATAAACCCGGGGATGGCCAGTCATGGCCAGTGTCATCCGGTCGCGGATCACGTCGATCTTCAGTTGTCCGTGGCGGGCCTGCCTGGCATTGGCCGGCGTCGATGCACCGATGCAAAGGAGCAGCAGCACCCACCATCGTGCCTGCCCCGGGGTGGCTCGGGACGTGGTTACGCGGCGATCAGCATTGACGAGATGCATGGGCGCTCCGGGCGCGAGACATCGCAGTTTGTCGTTCATCGGATGTCCCGGGCGTGAACGCGGGTCGCTCGACGACAACTCCGGGCGTCCGCGCAACCAGCACTGTAGAAGGCCTCGGAACGCCCGACTACATGGCCGCTGCGGCCATGTAGTCGACGCGCCCTGCAACTCAGTGCTTCGCCGGTGCCGGGCCCTGCACCACCTGGGCCAGATGTTGCGGCTTCAGGTATTTCTTGAAAGCCGCCTGCACCTCGCTGGAGGTGAGGTTGAGGTAGTACTTCGCGGCGACCATCGGCTGGTCGAGCGGTTCACCATGCCAGCTCCACGACAGCAGCGCGCGGGCAATGCGGTTGACGCTGGAGACCTGCACCGGAATGGAACGGATCTGGTACTGCCGCGCATTGGTCAGCTCGGGCGCGGTCACGGCGGTGTCCTGCATGGCCTTGAGGTTCTTCATCACCAGCGCGTCCACCGGCGCCACCTTGGCCGGATCGCTGCCGTACTGCACGTAGAACAGCGAGCGTGAGCGTTCGAAGTTCATGCCTGAACTGGCGCCGTAGGCAAAACCGTGGCGTACGCGGATGTCGACCATCAGCCGCGAGGCAAAACCATTGCCACCGAGCACGTCGTTGCCCAGTTCCAGCGCGTAACGATCGGGGTTGTGCAGGTTCATATCCAGCGTCTGCCCCATCAGCACCTGGTCCTGCGAGGCGTAGGCATTGGGCACGACGACATAGCTGGGTGGGTTCAACGGCAGCGGTTCGGGAATCACGTCCGGCTTGGCGCCAGCCGCCTTCCACCCGCCGAAATACTTCTCCACGGTGGCTTTGGCCTGATCCGGCGTGACATCACCGACCACCACGATGGTGGTGAGGTCGGGTCGATAGGCGCTGTCGCGATACTGCTTCACGTCGCCCAGCGTGAGCTTGCCAACCGTCTGCGGTGTCGCCTCGCGCAGGGCCGGGTCGCGGGCCGGGTAGAGCCCCTTGAAGAGGGCACGCATCATCTTGTATTGCGGCGATTGCAGTTCGCCCGCCAGGGTGCGTGCCAGGGTCTTTTGCTGCACGTCGAATGCCTGCTGCGGCAGCGCGGGATGGAGCTCGTTGTCGGCCAGCAGGCGCATGCCTTCGTCGAAATGCGCACTCGGCACCGCCAGCGAGAAGTCGGTGCCGCCAGTCTCGCTGGCGGCGATCGCATCCAGTGCCTTGTGGAAGGCATTGCGGTCCAGGCTGGTGCTGCCGTAGTCGAACAGCGAGGTGAGCAACTTGCCCACGCCGTCCTGGCCCTTCGGCTCCTGCAGCTTGTCGTCGTGATCGACATGGCCCACCACGGTGACGGTCTTGCTGACCGACTCCGGCTGCACGATCAGGGTGATGCCGTTATCGAGCTGCATGCTGGTCGGGTGCAGCGTCCAGTGCGGCATCTCGAGCCGGGCCAGTGCCTGCGCTGCCCAAGTGGGCAGCGGCACATCCAGCTTGTCGTTGCCGCCGAACGACTCGGAACCACCAAAGCCATTGCTGTTGGGCGGGCGCTTGCCGTTCGGGTCAGGTGTCAGCACCACGGTGACGCGCTGATCGGGTTTCAGATACTCGCGCGCCACGCGGTTGACCTCATCGACGGTGACCGCCTGGATCTGCTGCTCCGCTTCCTCGGGCGAGTTCAATCCCTGCCAGGCCAACGCCTGCGACCAGGAACTGGCCACACTCACGGCGCTGTTCTTGCTGAACTCGAACTGGGCCTGTTCGGCGCGCTTGGCTGCATCCACCAGATCGGCGGATACGCCGTCCTTGAGCACGTGCTGGATCACGCCGTCCAGCTCCGCCTGTGCCTGCTTCGGATCGGCACCCTTGCCAAAGCCGGCTTCGATCACGCCGACGCCGCCATAGCTGAACGGCTGGACCTGCACCTCGGCGCTCAGGACCTTGCCCTGCACGGCGAGCGCCAACAGCGGGCTGCGCGCATTGTTGAGCACATCCATCAGCACCGTCGTCGCCGCCGCATCGGCGCTCTTCATGCCGGGTGTGCGATAGAGGAACTGTACCGTGCCGGTGGCGTCCGGCGTGGTGCTGCGGATGGTCTGCGCCTTGAACGGCGTCAGCTTCACCGGCGCATGCGCCGGCACGTCGCCTTTCGCAATCCCGCCGAACAGCTGCTTCACCTGCTTCAAAGTGGCGGCGGGGTCAACGTCGCCCACGATCACCAAGATCGCGTTGTTCGGCTGGTACCAGTCGTTGTAGAACTTCTGCAGCGTGGATGGGGTGGTCTTGTCGAACGACGGCCGCGTGCCCAGTGGATCGGCCGCATAGCCGGTGCCTGCATAGAGGATGCCTTCGGCCTTCTCGAATGCAAGGAAGCCGGGGTCGGAGATATCGCGCGAGACTTCCTGCTCGATCGCGCCTTTCTCCAGGCCCCAGTCCTTCGGGCCCAACTCGGCGCCGCGCATGCGCGAGGCCTCGATGTGCAACAGCACGTCGAGATAGGCCGCCGGCGCCACAAAGTAATATTGCGTTGCGTCATTGGTGGTGAACGCGTTATTGTCGCCACCCATCTTGCCGGTCATCTCGTTGAGTTGCGCGCCGCTCAGGCCCTTGCTGTCGCGGAACATCATGTGTTCCAGCGCATGCGCCGTGCCGGGAAAGCCCTTGGGCGTCTGGTAGCCGCCGGCCAGGTAGGTGATCTGGGTGGTCACCATCGGTGCCAGCGAATCGTGCACGATCACCACGCGCAGACCGTTGTCCAGCGTGGTGCGAAGCACGTTGCCACTCGGAACGCCGGACTCCGGAGTTGTGGCTGCCACGGCATGGCCCGCCAGCAATCCAAGGCCCAGCATCAGGCTCCAGGCAAGCGGTTTGAGCTTGTTGATCGTCATCGTGCAGATTCCTTCCAGGTGATGGGTGTTGGCCATGCAAATGCAGACCGCAGGTGATCGTGCCACACCATGGTGACGGTCGACCGTGCCAGAAGTTCATCGACGTGCGTATGAACCTGCAATCTCGTCGACGGTCGTTTGACCGCTGGCGAGGCCACGCTACAGGAGCTCGATCGCCGACCTGCCGTCGATCCTCGCAGGCACTCACTGAAATGCTCAGCGAATACCCCATTCTCACTCGGTGAGACGCCGCGCCGGCCTAATCGGCGAAACCCTTCGCGGACGCTGAACCATGAATACCCTGCCCGACCGCTACGCCACCGACGACCTCGTATTGCGCGATCCCGGCGACGGCCGCACGCTGGCCCAGCGCCTGTCGAAGCGTTACGCCGCGCGAATCACCGGCGCGTTCGTGGTGCCTGGTCGGGAAGGGTCGTTCGCCCCGTTGCCGGAGGATCTGCCGCCGGCCCTGGCCCACGCCTTGCGCACGCGCGGGATCGAACAGCTCTACAGACATCAGGCCGAGGCGTGGCAAGCGACCCGATCAGGCGCGCATGTCGCCATCGTCACGCCTACCGCCTCGGGCAAGTCGCTGTGCTACACGCTGCCGGTGATCAGCGCGGCAATGCGCGACAAGGCCAAGGCGCTGTACCTGTTTCCGACCAAGGCGTTGGCACAGGATCAGGTGGCCGAGCTGCTGGAGCTGAACCGGGCCGGCGAGCTGGGCGTGAAGGCGTTCACCTTTGATGGGGACACCCCCGGTGATGCGCGCCAGGCGATCCGTCTGCATGGCGACGTGGTAGTCAGCAACCCCGACATGCTGCATCAGGCGATCCTGCCGCATCACACCAAGTGGGCGCAGTTTTTCGAGAACCTGTGCTATGTGGTGATCGACGAGGTGCACACCTATCGCGGCGTGTTCGGCTCGCACGTGGCCAACGTGATCCGTCGGCTGAAGCGCGTGTGCGCGTTCTACGGCGTCACCCCGCAGTTCATCCTGTGCTCGGCGACCATCGGCAATCCACAGGAGCACGCCGAGGCGCTGATCGAGGATGCGGTCACCGCGATTACCGAAAGCGGCGCGCCGACCGGCGACCAGCACGTGCTGTTGTGGAACCCGCCGGTGGTCAATCCGGATCTGGGCCTGCGCGCGTCGGCACGCTCGCAGACCAACCGCATCGCCCGGCTGGCGATCAAGTCGGGCATGAAGACGCTGGTGTTCGCGCAATCGCGCAGCATGGTCGAGGTGCTGACCAAGTATCTGAAAGATGTGTTCGACCACGACCCGCGCCAACCGCCGCGCATCCGCGCCTACCGCGGCGGCTACCTGCCGAAGGAACGCCGCGCCGCCGAGCGCGCCATGCGTGAAGGCAGTATCGACGCCATCGTCAGTACCTCGGCGCTGGAACTGGGCGTGGACATCGGCACCCTCGACGTGGTGGTGCTGAACGGCTATCCCGGTTCCGTCGCGGCCACCTGGCAGCGCTTCGGCCGCGCCGGTCGGCGCCAGCAATCCGCGCTGGGTGTGCTGGTCGCCAGCTCCGATCCGCTGGATCAATACCTCGTGCGCCACCCGGAATTCTTCCAGGGCGCCACGCCCGAACATGCGCGCATCCAGCCCGATCAACCGCTGATCCTGCTCGACCACATCCGCTGCGCCGCGTTCGAGCTGCCGTTCATCGGCGACGAGATGTTCGGCACTGAAGTCGCCACGCCTTGGCTGGACCTGCTGGGCGAGGAAGGCGTGCTGCATCGCGAGGGCGACCGCTGGGAATGGATCGCCGACAGTTACCCGGCCATCGCGGTGTCGCTGCGCTCTGTGGCCGACGGCAACTTCGTGGTGGTCGACCGCACCGATGGCCGCCAGACCATCATCGCCGAAGTCGATTATTCCGCTGCCGCAGTCACCCTGTACGAAGGCGCGATCCACATGCTCCAGTCCCTGCCCTACCAGGTGGAGAGGCTGGACTGGGAAGGTCGCAAGGCCTATGTCACGCGCACCCATGTCGACTATTACACCGACGCCATCGACTACACCAAACTCAAGGTACTCGACTGCTTCGACAGCTCGCATGCCGGTTGCGGCCGCGCCCACCACGGCGAGGTGCACGTGGTGCGTCGCGTGCCCGGCTACAAGAAGATTCGCTTCTACTCGCACGAGAACATCGGCTACGGCCCGGTCAACCTGCCCGACCAGGAACTGCACACCACCGCGGTGTGGTGGCAGCTGCCGCAGGCGGTGCTGGAGGCCGCGTTCGAACAACGCCAGCAGGCGCTGGATGGTTTCCTCGGCGCGGCTTGTGCGTTGCACATCGTGGCCACGGTGGCGGTGATGGCCGAGGCGTGCGACCTGCAAAAATCCGTAGGCAGCGGCGACGGCGCCTGGTTTGTCAGCGCCGACCTCCGCGGCCGGGGACAACTGCGCGGCAGTGACGGCCAGCCGGTGGCACTGGCGCCAGATGCGCCGTTCACGCCCACCGTGTATCTCTACGACGCTTTCCCTGGCGGCATCGGCCAGAGCGAACCGCTGTTCCAGCGACGGGAGGATCTGGTAGCGCAATCGGTCAGCTTGATCGAGCGCTGCGACTGCCGCGCAGGCTGTCCTGCCTGCGTGGGGCCCGTGCCGGCTGCGGACGAGCAGGCCGTCGACGATCCGGCTGCCACGACACCGAAGGCGCTGGCGCTACGCGTGCTCGCTTTGTTGGTGGCACTGTGAGTGTGCTCGCGACCCGGATGCGCAAGCTGCGCGCGGAGGCGGGCCAGGTCTCGACCGCTGCGCCGAACGCACTGCCGCAACCAGCGAAGCCGACGTTTCTGTCGGCTGCCTCGTCGCCGCGTCTGCATGCCCTCGCAGATACCGCCACCGCGCCAGAACGCGCGATCTCGCCCGAGCTGCGCCGCCTGTTGCAACGCCATGCGCAACTGAGGCGTGGTCCAGCCACGCTTTTGTCCAGCGACCGCGAGGTACCCGGTGTCGAGATCGCGCCCGGCCTGCGCTATACGGAAGAGTTCGCTGACTGGCTCACCCCGCCAGCGATCATCGACGCTACATTCGCCCGGATGGAGCCCGTCCATCACTACCACCTGCTGTATTTCGACACCGAAACCACCGGCCTGGCCGGCGGCACCGGTACCCGCGCCTTCATGATCGGCGCCGGCGACTGGATCGACGGCCGTTTCCGCATTCGCCAGCTCACCCTCACCACGATGGCGGCGGAAGCCGCGATGCTGCGCACCTTTGCCGCATGGCTGAGCGAAGACACCGTGCTCGTCAGCTACAACGGCAAGTGCTACGACGCCCCGCTGCTGGCCACCCGCTACCGTCTGGCCCGCCTGCCCAATCCGCTGACTGGCCGCGGCCATCTTGACCTGCTGCATCCGGTACGCCGCCACTGGAAACACCAATGGGAAAACTGCCGGCTCGCCACCGCCGAACGCCAGTTGCTCGGCGTGGTACGCGAGGATGATCTGCCCGGCTCCGAAGCGCCCGCCGCGTGGCTCACCTACCTGCGCGGCGGTTCAGCCCGAAACCTGCGGCGAGTGGCCGCGCACAACGCACAGGATCTGAAAAGCCTGGCCGGCGTGCTGGTACGGATGGCGACGATGCCCGGCTAACGTGTCGAATTGTGGTGCAAACCATTTCCGTCGCTGCGACACGCAGTTCCCATTGGGTGTTGTAGGAGCCCGCTCGCGGGCGATGCCTTTGCCCTGGATGCGCAACGCAAAGCTGGCTGCCAATCAGGAAGGTGCTACCACGCGATCAACCCGAGAATCAAGGCAATCGGATCCGCGATAGTGCGCACCACGGACAGGAACCAGAAATAGTCGGGGTCGTGTCGCGATAGATCCTGCCAGGCCGAACGCGGTCACCGCGCCCAAAATGTATGGCACGCCGACGAAGGCGCTGGTGATGGTGATGGTGATGGCGATGGCCCCTGGCTGTGACATCACCCACCTTATGTTGAGTCGATTGGCGGTGGATTATCCGTCCGCCGAACGGCTGGTACCCGCGCATGCGCCACCGATCACGTATGCGTATCCACGCTACTCGCCTCAGCCAGCAGCCGACCCAGCGCCACGCCCAACGCAAGGTCATCCAGCACCCCGAAGTGTTGTTCGCGCAAGCGTCCCTGCGCATCGATCAGGATCAGCGTCGGCGTACCTTGCATGGCATAGGCACGCATCGTCAGCGGTAGTGGATCGCCATCGGCATGTTCATCCACGCCGACGGGAAACGTATAGCGGTACTCATGCAGGAACGCCTCCAGTGCCAGCGGCCCCTGCGCCTCATGGTGTTCGAACACCGTATGCAATCCGATGACCGCCAGACGCTCGGCGGGAAACATCCGCTGCACCCGTTGCATCTGCGGCAAAGCCTGTATGGCACAGCCCGGACACAGCATCTGGAATGCATGCGCGAGCACGACCCGCCCCCGAAGGTCAGCCAGCGTCAGCGGCGCGCTGTTGAACCAGCGCGATACGTGCCATGACGGTGCGGAATGTTCGAAACTCACGACCTGTCTCCGTCGGAAGGACTTTTCCAGTCTGTGCGTTCCGCCGGCGAAGTACAAACCGTGGATGGGTTCAGCGGGCTCCGATCACTACCGGCTCCGGCTTCAACTGCACGCCGAACTTCTCGTGCACGCCGAGCATCACCTTCTGCGCCAAGGCCCATAGCTGCGAACCACTGGCGTTGCCGTGATTGACCAGCACCAGCGCGTGGCGGTTGGAGATGCCTGCATCGCCTTCGCGCAGGCCCTTGAAGCCAGCGGCCTCAATCATCCACGCAGCGGAGATCTTGCTGCGACCGCCGGTCTGAGGCCATGCAGGCAGCTCGGGGTGTTCGAGCTTCAACGCACCGGCCAACGCGGCGTCGACAATCGGGTTCTTGAAGAAGCTGCCGGCATTGCCGATTACCGCCGGATCGGGCAGCTTGCGCGTGCGCAGACGCACCACCGCCTCGGCGACATGGAACGGCGCGGGCGTATCCACGGCCATGCGCCGCAGCTCCTCGGCGATACCGGCGTAATCGGTGCACAATGGCCGGCTGCGCGGCAACACGAAGCGCACTGCGGTGACGATGTAGCGACCGGGTTCGTGCTTGAACACGGAATCGCGATAGGCAAACGCGCAGGTGGCGTGCTCCAGGGTCACCACCCGGCGCTCGTGGATATCCCAGGCCTCGACGCTCTCGACGAACTCCGCCACCTCGCAGCCGTAGGCGCCGATGTTCTGGATCGGCGCGGCGCCGACGGTGCCGGGAACCAGGATCAGGTTTTCCAGCCCGGCAAAACCCTGGCCCAGCGTCCAGCGCACGAAGTCATCCCAGCGCTCGCCAGCGGCCACCGCGATACGGGCGCTGTCGCCGTCGTTCTCCACCTGTACGCCGCGCGTCGACATCAGCAGCACGGTGCCGTTGAAGTCGCTGGTGAACAGCACGTTGCTGCCCTCGCCCAGCACCAGCAGGCGACCCTGGCGCACGGCAGGAAAGTCCAGCAGTTCGGGCAACTTCGCTGCATCACGGATATCCGCCAGCAGGTTGGTCCGGGCCGGTACACGCAAGGTGTTCAGGGTGGCCAGCGACGCGTGTTCGGTGAGCGTGTAGCCACCCATATCGGTGCGCTCCGCTGGCATGTCCACGTACTCAATCGACATGACTGGATCCTTCTGCTAGTGCTTCGCGCTGGCGCCGGATTTCATTGACGCATTCGGCGATCAGGTGCGGGCCGCGATAAATCAGGCCCGAATAGAGCTGCACCAACGATGCGCCGGCATCCAGTTTCTCTGCCGCATCGCTGCCGTCGAGGATGCCGCCCACACCGATCAGCGGGATGCGTCCGTACAGACGTCGATGCATACCCGCCAGCACCGCGGTAGAGCGTTCGAACAGCGGCTTGCCGGACAGGCCGCCAGTCTCGCCACCATGCGGATCGTCGGCGACCGCGGCATGCTCGACCGTGGTGTTGCTGCAGATCACCCCGTCGATGCCGGTGCGCAGCAATACCGCGGCGATTGAGTCGAGCTCGGCCTCGGAAAGGTCAGGCGCAATCTTGAGCAGCATCGGCTTGCGCCGGCCATGTTGCGAGCCCAGACGTTCCTGCGCCGCACGCAAAACAGAGATGAATTTATGCAGGGTGGCCTCTTCCTGCAGGTCGCGCAGACCCTGGGTGTTTGGCGAGGAGATGTTCACCGTGATGTAGCTGGCGTGTTCGTACACCTTGTGCAGGCAGGTCAGGTAATCGTTGACCGCCTTCTCGTTCGGCGTGTTCTTGTTCTTGCCGATGTTGATGCCGAGCACACCGTGATAGCTGGACCGCTGCACGTTGCGCACCAGTGCGTCGACGCCGCCGTTGTTGAAGCCGAGCCGGTTGATGATCGCCTCGTGCGACGGCAGCCGGAACATGCGTGGCTTGGGGTTGCCCGGCTGCGCCAGCGGCGTGACCGTGCCTACTTCGATGAAACCGAAACCGAGCGCGTCGAGTGCATCGAGATGTTCGGCATTCTTGTCCAGCCCGGCGGCGAGGCCTACCGGGTTCGGGAAGGTGATCCCGAATACGCTGACCGGCAGATCCGCTGGCGGCGCGGCGATCCGGTGCGCGAAACCGCTGCGCTGGGCCACGCCCATACCGTAAAGTGTGAGCCGGTGCGCCAGCTCCGGATCGAGCTTGAACAGCAGCGGGCGCAGGATGTCGTAGAGAGCCAAATCGAATCGCCGGCAGTCGCGGAAGATGTCACGCAGTTTAGCGTGGCTTGTGGATTGGCGACGTCGAGTCGCTCATGTGCTGCAGTCCGATTGTTGCCAAGTTCGTGACGATTCAGCCATGCAGCAGCTGGCCGCCATCGACCACCAGCGTCTGCCCGGTGATCCAGCCCGCCCAGGGCGAGGCCAGGAACAGGGCGGCGTGGGCGATTTCCTCCGGCGTGCCGTAGCGACCAAACGGAATCTTTGCCAGCACTTCAGCATAGCGGGCCGGATCTTTCTTCCGGCACTGGTCCCACAGGCCACCGGGGAATTCGGTCGAGCCCGGCGCGATGGCGTTGACGCGGATACGTTGACCGGCCAGCGCCAATGCTTGCGAGGTGGTGTACTGGCTCAGCGCCGCCTTCACTGCGGCGTACGCCGCCGCGCCGCCGGCGCCCGGATGGAACGCGGCGATCGAGCTGGTATGCACTATGCACGCATGTGCGGACTGCTGCAGATGCACCAGTGCCGCCCGCGACGCGCGCACCGCCGCCATCAGGTCGACCTGGAAGCCGGCCAGCCACGCTTCATCACCCTCACCGAAACCATAGCCGCTGGCATTGTTGACCAGTACGTCGATGCCACCGAGCACGCCAGCCGCCTCGGTGACCCAGGCTTGGATAGCCTCCGGATCGGCCAGATCGCAGCACTGCGCATGCGCCACGACATCGTGCGCCGCCATTTCCAGACGCGTCTGTTCCAGCGCTGCCGCGCCACGCGCGCAGATCGACACCGCCGCGCCGGCCTGCGCAAAGCCCAGCGCGATGCTGCGGCCGATGCCGCGGCTGCCGCCCGCCACCAGTACGCGATAACCGCTGAAATCAAAGGGGATAGAGCCTGCGCGACGAGCCATGACGGTCAATGCCAGCCGGCAATGGCGAAACCGAAGAACAGCACGGCGATCAGCAAGAACATTGCCAATACACCCAAGGCCAGTTGCACGTAGCCAAGCACCAGCCCAGCGACGGCCATGCCATCCCCTTCCTGACGCCGATCCGGACTGCTGTTACGGATTTCGCTGCGCGCCAGGTGTCCGCAGATGATGGCCACGATCGCACCCACCAGCGGCAGCACACACCAGGCCAGGATGCCGAATACCAGGCTCACCACCGCCAGCGTACTGGTCGGGGCAGCAGGTCGATAGGAGGGCACTTGCTCGCTCATCGGTTTGCTCGCTCTCTGCGTCGGAATGGCGTCGACGCGCATGCATACTAGCGTGATCAGCCGCAGGCAGCGAACTGCCCGCGAGCACGCTGTCGTCTACAACTCGAACTTGATACCTTGCGCCAGCGGCAGCGAATCGGAGTAGTTGATCGTGTTGGTCTGCCGGCGCATGTAGAACTTCCACGCATCCGAACCGGACTCACGACCACCACCGGTTTCCTTCTCGCCGCCGAACGCGCCGCCGATCTCGGCCCCCGAGGTGCCGATGTTGACGTTGGAGATGCCGCAATCGGAACCGGCCGCCGACAGGTATTTCTCGGCCGACTTCAGGTTCTCGGTGAAGATGGCCGAGGACAGCCCTTGTGGCACGCTGTTCTGCATGTCGATGGCATCGTCCAGGTCCTTGAACTTCATCACGTAGAGAATCGGTGCAAAGGTCTCGGTCTGCACCACCTCGTCCGAATTGTTCAGACCGGTGATGATGGTCGGCAACACGAAGTTGCCCTTGCGCTCGGTCAGCGCCGCACCACCGGTGGCAACTTTGCCGCCAGAGGCCTTGGCTTTTTCGATCGCTGCCAGGTATCCCTTTACGGCATCCTGGCTGTTCAGCGGACCCATCAGCGTGGTCGAAAGGGTCGGATCGCCGATCTTGCCCTCGACCTGCTTGTACGCCTTGACCAGGGTCTCCAGCACGGTGTCGTAGATCGATTCGTGCACGATCAGGCGACGGGTACTAGTGCAACGCTGGCCGGCGGTACCGACCGCGCCGAACACGATGCCCGGGATCGCCAGCTTCAGGTCTGCGCTTTCATCGAGGACGATTGCGTTGTTGCCACCCATCTCCAGCAGCGAGCGACCCAGGCGCTGCGCCACGCGCTCGCCGACCTTGCGGCCGACCTTGGTGGAACCGGTGAAGCTGATCAACGCCACGCGCCGGTCGTCGACGAACGCTTGCGCGAGTTCGCTGCCGGCGTCATTGAACAGGAAGAACAGATCCGGAAAGCCACCGCCCTTGAGCGCCTCGTTGCAGATCCGGATCGCGGCAATCGCCGACAGCGGTGTCTTCGGCGACGGCTTCCAGATGCAGATATCGCCGCATGCGGCCGCCAGCATCGCGTTCCACGCCCATACCGCGACCGGAAAGTTGAATGCGCTGATGATGCCGACGAGACCCAGCGGGTGGTACTGCTCATACATGCGGTGCCCGGGACGCTCCGAGTGCATGGTGCTGCCGTGCAACAACCGGCTCTGCCCCAGCGCAAAGTCGGCAATGTCGATCATTTCCTGCACTTCGCCATCGCCTTCAGGCTTGATCTTGCCCATCTCCAGCGCCACCAGCGAACCCAGCGCGTCCTTGTGCTTGCGCAGCGCCTCACCGCACAAACGAACCGCCTCACCGCGGCGCGGCGCCGGCGTGGTCTTCCACACCTCGAACGCGGCCTGGGCATGCTTGACGATCACCTCGTAGTCGGCCGCGCTGGAGGTGTGCACCGTGGCGATCACCTCGCTGGTCGCCGGGTTCAGCGGCTGCAAAGTGCCGGCGTCGGTGGTTTTCGACCACTCGCCCTGGCCAAGATAGCTACCCGAATGTTCAGCACCGATACCGAGCGACTTGAGGATGGCTTGCGACATACGTGACTCCTGAACGTACGGTGCCTTGGGCACCGTGAATGAAAATCGAATTGCCCAGTCTAGCAGGCGGCACTCGCGGCCCTGCCCCGCGCCTGCTTGAATCGCTCTTGTCACAGTCATCGGCTTTCAGGTTCGCGGAAACCATGAACCTGGCGAGCGCGGATGTGAGCAGATACCCGTTCGTCGCGCGGCGGACGCACCGGACCAGGCGGTTTGACATGCCGCCGGAATCCATCAACAATTCCATACAATCACATTTCACTTAAATATACATTTATCGATGACCTCAACCCAAGCACTGCACGCGAACGCTACCGCCGCCGCCCGCCTGCTGCGCGCGCTGGCCAACACTTCACGACTGCTGATCCTGTGTCGCCTTTACCGGTACGGCGAGTCCAGCGCGGGCGCACTCGCCGCGGAGCTCGACATCGGCGTGTCGGCGCTTTCGCAGCATCTCACCCGCATGCGTGAAGAAGGGCTGATCAGCCAGCGCCGTCAATCGAGGCAGATTTTCTACCAGATCAGCGAATCGTCCTCCGCCCAGCTACCGTCGCTGCTGGCAAGCATCTGCGAGGACGGTCCAGCGCCTTCGAGGCCAACGGGGAAAAACACATCGAAGACCTCGGCGCTGGCTGCCGTTCTTGATATTGCCCTTGCCAGCAGTGGTGCGCTTGACGTCGATGGCTTCTGGCAGGCCCCGACCATCCACGCCGCGGGAAAGATCCACCCGTTGCCACAGGCGGCCTATCAACCGGATGCCAGGGCGAGCTACAAGGTCGTCTTCGGCCTGACCGCGGCCGCTTCCAGGCCTGGCGAGATCAGCCCGGCGCTGCAACGCCTGGCGCGCACGGTGAATCTCTACGTCAATGCGGGAGTACCGCTCAAGCACTTGCATTTCGTCGCGGTGGCCTCCGGCGCGGCCACGACGATCGCGCTTGGCGACGCGCAGTATCGCAAGCACTACGATACCCCCAATCCGAACCTGCCGGTGATCGAGCAACTGCGCACGGCCGGTGTCGACGTAGCGGTGTGCGGACAAGCCGTGGCCGAACATGACTACCAGTACGACTGGATCGACCAGCGCGTGACACTGGCGCTTTCCGCGCTGACCACGATCAGCGAGCTGCAGCGCAAGGGTTACGCCCTGATGTCCCTTTGATTCGCGCGGCCATGAGAGACCGACTCATACCATTCAATAACTTCGGCCGCGCGTGCAGCGAGCTGAAGATTGGTGCTTGCTGCAAGTACGCAGCCCTGGGCCAATCCAGCGCGCAGCCACCCGCTTCAAGCGATACCGCACGGTCGGCGCAGGTCAGCTTTTGAAGGCGACGAATATTTCCGCGGTGGTCACGCTCGGTCCGCTGGCATTCTCTGCGGGCGTGATCGCCTTGCTGGCGGGCGTCATCGTAGCCTTCGCCATCGATGGATGGTTGCGGCAGCGCGGGCGCGTGTCGGTGGAATCCGCGCTATGGCTGTCACTGCTGCTGGCACTGGTGGTGGCGCGTGTCGTGTTTGTCATGCGTGGTTATCCCTCTACGCTGTTCCTCGATGCGCAAGGTCACCTGCGCGACGTTCACATGGGCGAGCTTTCCGCCGCCACGCTGGCCGAATCGCTCGGGCACGTGACAGACAGCGGCCCGTCCTTTTCCGGAGAATCACCTTGAAACGATGGCTTGTTGCTCTCACCCTCCTGCTGACCGCGTGCGCGCAGGCGCAGGATTACCCTGCCCCGATCCAGGCGCTCGCCAGCAAGGGCGTCACGATCAAGGGCCCCCTGCCCGCGCCCGCCGGCCTCAAGGGCTACGTAGGCAGTTACCAGGGCCGGCCGATGCCGGTATATCTGTTGGCTGACGGCAAGCACGTCGTGATTGGTACCCTGTTTGACGCCGAAGGCAACGACCTCACCCAAGAATCCCTGCGCGCTGCCAGCGCACCGTCACTGAGCGAAGCGACCTGGACCGAACTGGGCAACGCCAGCTGGATCGCCGAAGGCGCCAGCAAGCCCAAACGCATCGTGTATGTGTTCACCGACACCGAGTGCCCGTACTGCCACAAGCTGTGGCTGGCGACGCAGCCCCTGTTGGCCGGCGGCGGCGTGCAGGTGCGCCACATCATCGTGGCGGTGATTGCACCGCAGAGCCTGAACCGGGCGGCGGCCATTCTTGATGCGCCGGACCCCCAAGCGGCCCTGCGCCAGCATGAGAACACGTTCGGCCACAGCACCGTGCAGCCGCTGGCAAGCGTCTCTGCAGCGACCGGGAAGCGTATCGCCGCCAACATCGCGCTGATGGAGAAACTGGGCATCCAGGGCACGCCTGCAACCGTCTACAAAGATGCCTCCGGCAAGATCCGCATCGCGGCGGGCATGCTGCCTGACGCCCGCTTGAAAACCATTTTCACCGACTGAGATCACGCGCGGTATCGCACTGCGCCGGTTCCACTTCCAGGATGTCCCCGCTATCCTTCGTCACTGCTGCCCTCGTAGCTCAGTTGGATAGAGCGGTCCCCTCCTAA
>SCRO01000008.1 GCA_004298505.1 Rhodanobacter sp. | reverse complement strand
TTGGATGGATCCTATCGGAGGAACAGATCAACTCTATGATGACTGGGATATTTGGGATGCGTTCCCGACCAAGTATCGCTCCTGTAAGCTGGTTGCTATTCGTTGGATATTTGCTATTGCGCACTCGCCGGAGGTAAGTGTTGATCTGTCAAAGAAAGGCACACTTGGTGAGTTCCCTTCTGTGGATCTGAAAGATGCTCCTTATTACTTTCCCGCCAAGAATATTGGGTGGGAACCACGCAAGGTCTATGTCGTTGAAGGCACACCGCCTCCTGAGCATCCTTATAGCAAGAAAGTGGTGTATATTGACGTTGATTTTCCGCGTCCGTATTTGGGCGAGGCGTACGACCATAGGGGAAACTTCTGGAAGTACATGATTTTCCAGAATCGTCCTGATATTGGAGATGATGGATATCATGCGGTGATGCCGGTGGTTGGTCACGTGATTGATATTCAACGTGATCATGCAACTGTATGGTCTGCGAATATGAAATCCGATCCAAAAGGCGTCAAAGCATCAGACGTTTCGCTTGATAAGCTGAAAGAGATTGCAAGTGGTGGTGGTTAATAACTGGCATCAGCAAAACAGGCTACCTCGGAGAGTGCTCTCTGAGGTAGTCAATAATTCACATAGGTAAGCCCTCCCAGTTCTAGCTGGTGGACTGCCAAAGTTTGACTGTTAGGGTGGTCGGCACTTTAGAAGGGTTTCGGAATCAATCAAGTTATCTCGATACGTTTGCTGTCGAGCTTGTGATCTTCAATGGCGAAACGGCCTCTTTGAGGGGCTAGCTATGGTAAGGCCTCCGTCTCTGCCGGAGAGTATTTACTCTACTGTGTTTTTGAAATCGAGACACAAACACCCCATCTTCGATCACTGCGCGAGAAGATGGAGCACAGGCACGAGTCCGGAGACGCGCTTTGAGTGGTGTGGCGCGATGATAGTAGTCGCGTGGGGGCACGCGGATCGGGCGGCACCGGCCACTTGGCACGTGCAATGTGTGATGTTACTTGGGTGGCGCAAGGGCTCGATGGTGGAGTCCGCACGTCCACAGGCTGTGCGCTCAACCCATTAATCGATGCACCACCTGGTATCGACCTCGGACTGGTGCGACGCCGCCGTGCTGGCCACGGTCGCCGAACAGGTGCTGCCGGCGCTGACGCGCGGCGGAGCAGAGTCGTGCTTCTGGATCATCGATGACACCGGCTTTCTGAAGAAGGGCACGCACTCGGTGGGCGTGGCCCGCCAGTACTGCGGGCAGACCGGGAAGACCGACAACTGTCGGGTGGCGGTGAGCCTGTCGCTGGCGACGGACTCCGCCAGCCTGCCCGTGGCCCTGGCAGCTCTACCTGCCAGTCGAGTGGACCGACGATCCGTAGCGGTACGCCGATGTGGGCGTGCCTACGTCAGTGGGCTTCATGACAAAGAACCAGATCGCCGCCGCACAGATCCGTGCCGCTGTCGCCGCCCAGCTGACACGGGGCGTGGTGCTGGGCGATGCCGCCTACGGCGACGACTGTGCGCGTCGCGATGAACTGAGCGCGCAGGAGTTGATCTATGCACTGGGTATCCGGCCGCTCACCACGGTGTGGTGGGGCACGCATCAGCCGGCCACCCCGCCGCCACCGGCGGCCACCGGTCGTCCCCGCATGCGGGGACGACGCGATGCGGCGCACTCACCCATCAACGTGCGTGCCCTGGCGCAGGCGCTGCCGGCGCGGGCGTATCGCACTATCGGCTGGCGACAGGGCTCAGCGGAGAAATTGTCCGGTCGCTTTGCCCGGGTGCGCGTGGTCACTGCCCACGACGACCGCGCGCGGGATCCCGAACGGCTGGTCATCGAATGGCCTCGCGGCGACGCCGAACCGCTGCGCTATTGGCTGTCGACGCTGTTTGAAGAAACGACCTTCAAAGCACTCGTGGGCACCCCCAAAGGTCGTTGGCGCATCGAGCGGGACCACCTGGAACTCAAGCAGGAACTCGGCCGGGGCCACTACGAAGGACGCAACTGGCGCGGCTTTCATCACCATGCCAGCCTGTGCATCGCCGCCTATGGCTTCTTGACTCTGGAGCGCTTGCGCGGCAGTAAAAAAAGCCGTGCTCGATTCAAAGCACCTGCCGTATCCGAAGGCTTCCGCCCGGGCGGGGCTGGGGCCGATGCAGCGCCATCAGCCGTCCTCGATCGCGACCTTGCGCTTCCGTCTCGCCCGCGTCATCGCTCGACACCTGTGTCACGCTGTCCCTGCTGCGGCAGGGCGCACCGAAGCATCAGACATGTTTAGGGCTCCTCCGCAGAATTTGTGGGAAAAGTGGCGCCGGAGCGACCGATGGCGGTGATGCCGGGTCTGCGGGTCTGCGGGGGCGGATACAGGAGCATTCCCGGCCTCGCGTCTGAGAAGATGAAATCTGCGACAACCCATCTCTCAGGGCGGAGACCGGAATGCAGCTCAAGTCTATCCTCAATCGATCCTTGCAAAAAGTCATCCGTGCCAATCGGCGCCTTAGCCCAAAGAGTAACGAAGCACCACACTAGATTGCACATCCACAGTACCCGCGATTTCTCGTTCAATCCTGAAGATATTCTCGTTTTTCGGCCATGAGAGAGGCTAACCACATGCCACGACGCGTTGAGCCCGAGTTCTGGAATGAAGAAAGTGTGAAGAAGGTTTCCTTCGGCGAAGCTTGCCGGTACGCTGGGGTCAGAGCAAGCTAGGTGGAAGTCAACCACGCGGACGAGCGAGAGGGGAGTGAAAGGGCCGGTTGCAAGTAGTCGTTCATACGGCAGGGTGCGGATCGGAAAATAACGCGGTATTTAATGGGTCTCTTTACTAGTCCAATGCAGAACCTAATATCTGATCAGGTCGACGTTCTAAAACAAAGGTTGGTGGAGCATCAGCTGATCTTTGATAACGCGATCGTCGGGATCGGCGCACTGCATGAGCGCGTGATCACGCGATGCAACCGCCGTTTCGAGGAAATTTTCGGCTACGGGCCGGGAGAACTCGACAACCAGAACGTCCGCATCCTCTACCCCTCGACAGAAGCCTTCGATCGCATCGGGCGCATCGGCTACGGTTATCTTCTTAACCACAATGTGTATTCCGACGAGCGCGTGATGAAGCGTAAGAACGGCGAAATATTTTGGTGCAACGTGGATCTCAAACCGCTGAATTCCACGAATCCGCAGCGCGATGTGGTCATGATTTTCCAGGACATTAGTCAGCGCAAGGCGAGCGAAGCGCGCGAGCAGCTTGCGTATGAACACCTTGAGCAGCTAGTCAACGAACGAACCCGGAAACTGAACGACGCCAACGAGGCGCTACGTACGGAGATTCGTTTGCGCAAGGAAGCCGAAGAAGTACTGCTCGTGAGTCGCGAAAAGTACCGCGTGTTGTTCGAGACCTTCCCGATAGGCATCTCAATTACCAACGACCAAGGCCAAGTCATCGAGATCAACCAGGCACTGCGCCGCATCGCCTCTCGGACCCTGCTAGCTACCCTGATGGGCGGCGGAAAAAAGACATCCATGTCGTTGATTCGTGCGGATGGAGCGCCTTTGACTTACGAGCAGTTACCAAACGTGCTTGCGCTGAAGGAGCAACGCGTCGTTGCCGATGTCGAGGTCGGCGTGAGCTACGGTGATTCGCAGATACGTTGGTTTAGCGTTACTGCGGCGCCCATTGCGGTAAAGGGTTATGGCGTCGTCGTCACACACACCGAAATCACCGAACGTAAGCGGACGAGTGAACTGGAGAGCCTGAACCGCGCCGAACTCAGCCATGTTTCGCGGCTCAATATGATGGGAGAGATGGCCGCCACGATTATACACGAGCTGGGTCAGCCGCTCAGTGCCACGCTGAACTACCTGCACGGTTGCGAACTGCGGCTGGAGTCGAAAGACTACGCCCCCGAGCTGTTCCACTCGGCCATCTCGCAGGCGATTTGTAATGCCGAGCGGGCCGCGGCCATCGTCAAACACCTTCGACAACAGTGCATGCGTCAGATAGGGCCGGAGTTCGTACCGACCGACATCAATGTCCTGATCGAAGAGATGATCATCTTTCTCGACTTCGAGCGGCGACAGTATGGTATCACCATCCTGCCGTCACTGGGCAAGGGTCTGCCGACACTGCTCGCCGATCCACTCGAAATCAAGCAGGTGATACTCAACCTGTTCAAGAACGCTATTGAGGCCATGAGTACAACTGAAGAATCGAACCGTCTGCTTGAGGTGACTACTCTGTGGGGCCAGCAGCGGTGGATTGAAGTCAGCGTGGCCGATCGCGGCCACGGCGTCTCGAAGAAGCAGCTAGCACGTATCTTCAAACCGTTCTTCACGACCAAGCAAAGCGGACTGGGACTCGGGCTGGCAATCTGTCGCTCGATCATTGAAGCCCACGGTGGCCGGTTGACGGCTGGAAACAATCTCCACGGCGGCGCCACCTTTCGTTTCACGCTACCGGCAAATAGGTGAAGCTCATGTCCCTCTGCGAACAAACTGTATTCATCGTCGACGACGAAATTTCCGTACGGGACTCGCTGCGCTGGCTACTAGAATCGATCCGGCTACGCATCGAGACGTTCGATTCTGCCGAATCCTTTCTCAGCAATTATACGCCGGATCGCGCGGGCTGCCTGGTACTCGACGTACGCATGCCGGGTATCAGCGGCCCGGAGTTGTTGGATATGATGAACCATATCGGCGAACCGATCCCGATCATCTTCCTGTCGGCGCACGGTGACGTGCCGCTGACCGTGCGCGCGATGAAGGGGGGAGCCTTCGACTTCTTGCAGAAGCCCTACAACAACCAGGAGTTTCTGAACCGCGTACGCCAGGCGCTGGCGCTGGACCTGAGCCGCCGCAACCAGCGCAAGGGGCTGGATGAATACTCGGCAAGGCTTGCGGCACTGACCCTGCGTGAACGGCAGGTCTTGGATCGCGTGGTGGATGGCCAGAGCAACAAGCTGGTTGCGCGCGAGCTGGGCATCAGCTACAAGACCGTCGAGGTGCATCGCAGCCGACTCATGCACAAGATGGGTGCGGCCTCGTTCAACGAACTTCTGCGGCAGGCGCTAACGCACAGTAAATCCCGAACCTGACCAGACCGTATGACTTTCACGGCCAGATCTGACCTCGGCGAGCCATAAGCGCCCCTTGGCCAGAGCCGTAGATGCCGTCTCGCCGGTTGTTATGCAACTGCGCAACCTCGGGATGCGTATGGCGATGTCGTGCGGTGGGCGCACGCTTAGTGCGCCAGCAAAGCTGGCAAGAGATAGATGGTCGATGAAAGTTTGATACGGAAAAGATGAGTAAAGTGGACCCCGGTGCGCGGTTACCTGACTATGCGCTGGACGGGTGTGCGCGGGGTAGTAAAGTTGTAGCGTATGTTTCTGTGACCGAGGTCAGCCGCCAATGCCATCGAAGTCGACGGATGCGCCGCAGCGCATCGCCTACGGTGTTGACATCCATGCGGGTGATACTTACCTATTCGACCGGTATCGCCTAACGGAGCAACAGATCATCGATTTTGCGCGGCAGTGGGATCAGCAACGTTTTCACATTGAGAAGGATTTCGCCGGCGCCGGCATCTATCACGGCCTGATAGCAAGCGGTTTGCAAACGATTTGTGTGTTCCAGCGCCTGGCGACATTGGCGATGTTTTCGACGTGGAGCATCGTGGCGGGCCATAGCTCGCGCGACGCGCGGTTCTTGCGGCCGGCGACACACCTCACCGGGACCGCGACGATCCGGGCGGTTGAGTTCGACGGTCGTGGCAGAGCGCTGGTGACACTCTCAGCCGGCTGATCAACGAGCTTGGAAAACGCGGGTTCAGTACGGTTGTAGACGTCTATGTTCTCGCCCGACCTGAGGCCGACGGTCCAGTGCGCGCCAGCTGATTTGGCGTTCTGAGTGCATACGTCATGTGGTTCCAGCGCGCGGCATAGCATCGACTTGGCGGGTGTTCAGGTCTCAGCGGCCAGCTGCAACGCCGGGTGGCAGAAACGCCGCGAGCATGCCGTCCTGTCCGTTGTTGGCCGATTACTTCACAGTACTGTCGGTGGGCGAGATGATGCCGCCCCCGTGCTGTGTCCCTACCGCTGGCTGGACAGCACCTGACGGCTGGGCCTGGGCGACTTCCGCCCCGGCGAGCGGCATATCCGCTGCCCGACGTCGAGCGTCTGAGTGCTCGTCCGTCGAGCCAGCGCAGCCGGTTTGGCTGCTTGGGTCGCGCGTCCAGACTTCCGCGCGCGTCTATGCGTGAATAATCTGTGGCGAGAGCACTTCGGGCGAAGGCCGGGCATGAGGTGTGGGCCACGGCATCAAGTGCTGCACACCGGCAGGTGTGCGCCTACAGCTATTTCAGCGTCATCGCCGCCGCTGTCGCGTTAGGCTCGGAGTCTTCAGGGATGGAAGGGAGTGCGCGGCATGGCGCGACAGGGGGCAATAACGGCGGCGCTGGCTCTGCTGGCAGGCGTGCTGCTGGTGCAGGGGTTACCCATGTTGCCGGCACGTTGGGTGTCCGCGCCGACCGGTCTCGTGGCGCTGGCGCTGGCGTGGCGCAGTTCGCGCTGGCGCTGGGTGTCTTTTCTTCTGCTCGGTACGGCGTGGGCGCTCTGGTGTGGTGCGCTGGCGATGGATGCGCGCCTGCCGCGCGCGCTGGAAGGGCGCGACATCACGGTCGTCGGCAGCCTGGTCGGCCTGCCGTTGGCACGCACCGATGCCAGCCGCTTTACCTTGCGGGTGGATCGCGCCGCCCTGGACGGTCATCCGCTGGCGCTACATGGGCGCGTTACGGTGGCCTGGTATGACGGCGCGCCGCCGCTGCAGCCGTGTACCCGCTGGCATCTTTTGCTACGCCTGAAACGGCCGCGCGGCCTGCTCGACCCAGGTGCTGCCGACAGCGAGCGATCGGCGTTGGAGCGTGGCATCGTCGCCACCGGCTATGTGCGTGACGACGACGGCAACACCACGCTGGCCGCACCCGCCTGGTGCGTCGATGGCGTGCGTGCGGCGATTGCCCACGCCATCGAGACGCGCGTGCATGATCCACACGATGCGGCGTTGCTGCGGGCGTTTGCAGTGGGCGATACGCGGGACCTCAGCCAGGACGATTGGGCGGTGGCGCGCGCGAACGGGGTATCGCACCTGATCGCGATTTCCGGTTTCCACGTCGGTGTGGCGGCGGTATTCGGGGTGTGGCTGGCGCTGCTGGCTTACACCGTGTGTCCGCGGCTCGGGCTATGGCTGCCGCGGCCGCAGGCACAGGCTGCCGCGGCGCTGCTGGCGGCGGGCGTGTACAGCGCGTTGGCCGGCTTCGGCCTGCCTACCGTGCGCACGCTGCTGATGATTGCGGTAGTGGCGCTGGCACGTTGCAGCCGTCGCGGCAGCAATGGCGCGCATTCGCTGGCGCTGGCACTGATCGTGATCGTGCTGGTCGACCCGCTGGCGGTACTGGCGGCCGGCTTCTGGCTGTCTTTCGTCGGGGTCGGTTTCCTTATCCTGTGCCTGCAGTCGCATGGGCGCGGCTGGCGCGCGTTCCTGCACGAACTGTCGGCCGGGCAATTGCTGATGACGGTGGCCTTGTTGCCGCTGACCCTGTGGTTCTTCGGCCAGGCCTCGCTGGTGGGTGCGCTGTCGAACCTGATCGCGGTGCCCCTGATCAGCTTCGTGATCGTCCCGTGCGCCTTGCTCGGCATGTTGTTGCTGGCGTTGTATCCGGCGTTGGCCACGCCGGTGCTGTGGTTGGCTGCGCATATCGTGCATGCGCAATGGTGGCTGCTTGAGCGCATGGCGCACTGGCCCGGTGCGCAATGGTATCTGCCGATGGTGCAGCCGTTGGCCTTGCTGCTGGCGGTGTTCGGCGCGTTGTGGATGTTCCTGCCACGCGGCGTGCCGCTACGCTGGTTCGGGGCCTTGCTGTTCCTGCCGCTGTTGCTGCCGCCACACAGCGTGCCGGCGGAGGGTGCGTTTCAGGTGTGGGTACTGGACGTGGGGCAGGGCCTGTCCGTGCTGCTGCGCACGCACGGGCATGTGCTGGTCTACGACACCGGTGCACGCTACCCCTCGGGCTTCGACCTGGGCGAGGCGGCAGTCTTGCCGACGCTCCACGCGCTTGGCATCAACCGGCTCGACCTGCTGATGATCAGCCATGGCGACAATGATCATGCCGGCGGCGTAGAGGCCGTGGTCGCAGCCTTTCCGCAGGCGCGTCGCCTCGCCGGGGAACCGGCACGCATGCGGGTACCGATGGCGCAATGCGTGGCTGGCCAGGCATGGCAATGGGACCACGTGAGCTTTCGCGTGCTGAGTCCCGCGCCCGGTGGTGGCGGTCGCGACAACGACAGTTCCTGCGTGCTGCTGGTCGCGGCGCGCGGTGGGCGTGTGCTGTTCACCGGGGACATCAGCTTGAAAATGGAACCCGCGGTGGTGGCGGCGCTGGATGCCGGGCCGCCACCGGTGCTGGTGGTGCCGCATCACGGCAGCAAGAGTTCGTCCAGCGCCACCTTCATCGCGGCGCTGAAGCCGCCGCTGGCCCTGGTGTCCGCGGGCTGGCGCAACCGTTTCGGCCATCCGCGGCCGGAGGTGGTGGCGCGCTATGCAGATGCCGGAGTGCCGTTGTTCAACACCGCGGTACAAGGGGCGATGGAGGTGGATTTCCCCGCCGATGGCCCACCGCGGCGCCAGCCGGGCTGGCGTCTGCGGCAAACCCGCTACTGGCGCGAGTGAACACGGCCCGATGGCCGGATTGCCACGCCCGTCGCAGTACGCGGGGGCGACGCTGCTATCATGCGCGCTTCCCGGAGCGTGACGCGGCGAGGTCGAAACGTGCTGGATATTCTCATCGCGGGCGGCTGGGCGATGGTGCCCATCCTGATCTGTTCGGCGGTCGCCCTGGCGATCGTGCTGGAGCGTTGGTGGACCTTGCGCCGCAGCGCGGTGCTGCCGCCGGGTCTGGGTGATGAGGTGCGCCAGTGGGCGCGCTCGGGTCAGCTCGATCCGGGTCATCTCGAGGCGCTCTCGAACGGTTCGCCTCTCGGCGAGTTGCTGGCGGCAGCACTGGGCGTGCGGCGTCAGTCACGTGAAATCATCAAGGAGCGCATCGAGGATACCGGTCGGCATGTGGTGCATCGGATGGAGCGCTATCTCAACACCTTGGGCACGATCGCCCTGATCGGCCCGCTGCTCGGTCTGTTCGGTACCGTGATCGGCCTGATCCGCATGTTCATGGAAGTGATGGGCGGTGGCATCGGCGACCCGGCGAAGATGGCTGGCGGCATCGGCGAGGCGCTGATCTGCACGGCCTCCGGCCTGACCGTGGCGATCCCGGCCTATGTGTTGCACCGCTACTTCCACTCGCGCGTGGCGGGCTATTGCGTGCAGATGGAAAAGCAGGCGACCGCCTTGCTCGATGACCTGACCCTGGGCGCACTCGCACCGGCCCGCACCCGCCGAGCGCCGGCGCCGGCCGCGCCGAGTGTGGGCTGAGGGCCAGGCCATGCGCATCAGCAATGACCGCCGCGGGGACGATTTCGAGATCAACGTGATCCCGTTGATCGACGTGCTGCTGACCCTGCTGATGTTCTTCGTGCTGACCAGCACTTTCGTGCAGCATTCGCGGCTGAAGGTGACCCTGCCGCAGGCCAGTAGCACCGACCGCGACATGAACGCGCCGGCGCTGACCATCATGATCGACCGTGATGGCCGCTTCTTCGTGGGCAGCGACGAGGTGATGGGCGGGGGCATCGAAGCGCTGAAGCAGACCATTGCGCGCCATGCCGGCGACAGCCGCGAGCAGAGCGTGGCAATCCGCGCCGACGCGATGACGCCGAACCAGAACGTGGTCACCGCGATGGATGCGCTGGGCCAGCTCGGCTTCACCCGGCTGTCGATTGCCACCACGCCGAGCAAGCCGGGTGCGGGTCAATGAACACGCGCCAGGCCGCTACGCCGGATGCGGGAAGCTGGCCGACCTACAAACGACTGCTCGGCTACACGCGACGCTACTGGGCGATCGGCCTGGTCGCCTTCGTCGGCATGCTGGTCGACGGCGGCGGGTTGGCGCTGTTTACCGGCTTGATCAAGCCAATGATCGACGGCCTGTTTGCGCAGAAGGATCCGTACCTGATCTTCTGGATGCCAATCTGGATCATCGCGATCTTCTTTGTGCGCGCGCTGGGCACGTTTGTCAGCGACTACGGCGTTTCCTACATCGGCCGGCACGTGGTGCAGGCGATGCAACACGAGGTTTTCTCCGCCTACCTGAAGTTGCCAGCCCCGTATTTCGGCAGCGAACCCTCCGGCCAGCAGGTCTCGCGCATTACCTATACCAGCGAGCAGGTCGCCGCCGCTGCCAGCAGTGCCGCCAAGATCGTAGTCACCGACAGCTTCACGGTGCTCGCGATGCTGTTCGTGATGCTCTACTACAGCCCCTATCTCACGCTGTCGCTGCTGGTGATGGTGCCGGCGATCGCCTTGGTGGCGACGGTGGTCGCGCGCCGCTACCGCCAGATCAGCCGGCGCATCCAGGGCAGCATGGGCTCGGTCACCGGGACGGTGGAAGAGTCGGTGGGCGCCCATCGCGAGGTGCGCGTGTATGGTGGCCAGGCGCATGAGGCCGAGCGCTTCGACCAGATCATCCGGCACACGCGGCGACTCAACCTGAAGATCGCCGCCACCAACGCGGTGTCCAGTTCGACGGTGCAACTGGTCGCGGCCAGCGCGCTGGCCGCTTTGGTATTCCTCGGTACGCGGCCGCAGGTACTGGCCAGCATGACGCCCGGCGTGTTCTTTGCGGTGCTGACCGCGATGGGCACCATGCTGCCATCGCTGAAGCGGTTGACCAATGTGCAGTCGAGTATCCAGCGTGGCTTGTCGGCAGCGGAGGATATCTTTGCGGTGATCGATTTGCCACCCGAACGGGACAACGGAAAAACCGAGTTGCAGCGGACGCGCGGCGAGCTGCGTTTCGACGAGGTGAGCCTCGTCTATCCGCGCAACGAGGTCGCGGCCCTGCGCGAGGTCGATCTCGATTGCGCGCCAGGCACCGTCACGGCGCTGGTCGGGCGCTCGGGTAGCGGCAAGAGCAGCCTGGTCAGCCTGCTGCCGCGCTTCAACGAACCCAGTGCCGGCCGTATCGTGCTTGACGGCGAGGACTACGAAAACTACACGCTGGTGTCGCTGCGGCGACAGATCGCCTGGGTTGGACAGAGCGTGGTCCTGTTCGATGATACGGTCGCGAACAACATCGCTTACGGCGAGCTGGCCAGCGCCAGCGAGGCGGCCATCGTCGCCGCAGCCGAAGCAGCCAATGCGATGGAATTCATCGCCGCGATGCCACAAGGCATCCACACCCAGGTCGGGCAGGGCGGCAACACCTTGTCGGGTGGCCAGCGCCAGCGCATCGCGATCGCCCGGGCGATCCTCAAGAATGCACCGATCCTGGTACTGGACGAGGCCACCAGCGCACTGGACACCGAATCGGAGCGGCTGATCCAGCAGGCATTGCAGCGGCTGATGAAGGATCGCACCACCTTGGTGATCGCGCACCGCCTGTCGACCGTGGAAGGCGCCGACCAGATCGCGGTGATGGACCAGGGGCGTATCGTCGAGCGTGGCACGCACGCCGAGCTGATCGCACTGGACGGACACTATGCCGCGCTGCACCGGATGCAGTTCCACGACCTCGCGCCCAGCCCGGCTGGTCACTGAGGGTCAACCATGGCGCTGATCGATACGCTCGAATCAGCCTGGTATGGCGATGGCCGCCGGCCGTGGTGGACGGCGCCGCTTGCTGCCTTGTACGGTGGCGTGATCCGGCTGCGCGGCAGGCTCTACCGGTGGGACTGGCTGCGCAGCGTGCGCCTGCCGGTGCCAGTCATCGTGGTCGGCAACCTCACGGTCGGCGGCACCGGCAAGACGCCGCTGACCATCGCGCTGGCCGAAGCCTTGCGCGCGCATGGCTATCGGCCCGGCGTGGTCAGTCGCGGCTACGGCGGTCACCGGCGCGAACCGTTGTTGCTGGGCGACACCTCCGATCCGACCGAGGTCGGTGACGAGCCCTGCCTGATTCGCGCCACCGGTGTGCCCGTGGCGATCGGACGCCAGCGCCCGGTCGCGGCGCAACTCCTGCTTGATGCGGGTTGCGACGTGGTGATCGCCGACGACGGGTTGCAGCACTATGCGCTGGCGCGCGACGTTGAGGTCTGCGTGATTGACGGCGTGCGCCGCTTCGGCAACCAGCGCCTGCTGCCGGCTGGGCCGCTACGCGAGCCGCTGGCACGCCTGGCGCGGGTGGACTTGCGGGTGTGCAACGGTGGCCAGCCCGCCGCCGGCGAATTTTCCATGCAACTGCGCAGTGGCGAGGTGCTGGCCCTGCATGACGGGGGGCGCCGGCCGCTGGCCGATTTTGCTGGCCAACGCGTGCATGCCGTGGCGGCGATCGGCAATCCGGCCCGGTTTTTTGCCAGTCTGCGCGCCGCGGGCATCGAGCCGATCGGGCATGCGTTC
>SCRO01000059.1 GCA_004298505.1 Rhodanobacter sp. | reverse complement strand
AGATGGGTTGTCGCAGATTTCATCTTCTCAGACGCGGGGCCGGAATGCTCCTGTATCCGCCCCCCGCAGACCCAGCATCACCGCCATCGGTCGCTCCGGCGCCACTTTTTTACCCACAAATTTTGCGGAGGAGCCGAATAGTAGAGATGCCTGCCGCAAGCGCATCGGGTTGCCAAAGTGCGTGCGGTGCTGGCCATGCCAGCCCCCATGCCCTCGCCATCGAGTCGGTACAGGCCTTATGCAACAGATAAACGCTAAGCATTGGGTAATTACCCGATAACGTGTCTTTTGCTCAGCCTGATGTTAGGCTCACAGCCTGTCTGGTTTCCGGTCCGAAGGCGTGGCGATAACTCCCGGTTTGGTCATATTCGACTGCGACGGCGTATTGGTCGACAGCGAGCTGTTGGCGTGCCGCTCCGTGGTCGGCGCCCTGCAAGCGCAGGGGCTGGATGTCGACATACCCTACGTGATCGAGCATTTTTTGGGGCGCAGCGCGGACGTGGTGCGCGACTGTGCGCGTGAGCGCGGCGTACTGCTGAGTGACGATTTTGAGCAGCGCCTCAATGCCACACAACTGCAGAGTTTCAAACACAACCTGCGGCCAATCCCGGGCATTGCCTGCTTGCTCGAGCGGCTGAATTTAGCCACCTGCGTGGCGTCGTCCAGTTCGCTGCTGCGGGTGCGCTACAGCCTGCAGGTCACCGGCCTGGCCGACTACTTCGGTGCCAACGTGTTTAGCGCCGAGATGGTCGTGCAGGGCAAACCTGCGCCGGACCTGTTTCTGTTTGCCGCTGCACGTATGGGCGTGGCAGCGGATCGTTGCGTCGTGGTGGAGGACAGCATCAGCGGCGTGCGTGCGGCGCGTGCAGCGGGCATGACGGCATGGGGCTTTACGGGTGGCGCGCACCATGCAGGCGCCGAAGAGGTGGCCGGCGCTTTGGTCCATTCGGGTGCGAGCCGGGTGTTCACGCGGATGGACGCTGTCGCCGAAGAACTCTGCGCCACCGTTGCCCAGTATGAGGGTGGCTGAGGCCGCCACGCGAAGACCGCGTACGACCTCCACGTGGGGCGACCCAAGATGAGGTTCATCGGACGACGGAGTCACGGTTGCGATGTAACCGTTTCGCGCTGGGGACGTTCGCAGAACCCGGCCAGAGAATCGCCATGCGTGTAACAGCTTGCAGGCTAGGATAGAGTGCTCACCTCATCGCATACGCATCTCCCCGCATGGCCAGTCCGGACAACGAAACCTCCCGCCTCGATGCCGCCGCCCGCGCTGGCTGGTTGTATTACATCGCGGGTAATACGCAGGACGAGATCGCGCGCAAGCTGAAGGTCTCCCGCGCCACCGCGCAACGCCTGGTTTCGCTGTGCCTAAGCGAGCGCTTGATCACGTTTCACCTGGAACATCCGATTGCCGCGTGCATGGATTTGGCGGCTCAATTGCAGGACAAATACACGCTGCGCCACTGCGAGGTCGTGCCGACCGACCCGGCTGATCCGTCGCTGGTCAGTGGTGTGGCCGAACGTGCGGCCGCCATGCTGGAGGCTACCTTGCGTAGCGAGTCGCCTCGCATCATCGGCATCGGCACCGGCCGTGCGATGCGCGCCACGGTCGAACGTATTCCGCCGATGCAAACCCAGAACCACCAGCTGGTCTCGTTGGTCGGCAATATTTCACCGGACGGTTCGGCCACGCACTTTGACGCCGTGATCCGGCTGGCTGATCTGACCGGCGCGCCACACTATCCGATGCCGCTGCCGGTGTTCCTGTCGTCGCCGGCAGAGCGCGACATGCTACTGGGGATCGATCCGGTACGGCGAATGCGCGCGATTGCCGAAAAGGCGGATCTGCGCATGGTCGGCATAGGCCAGCTGGATCAAAGTGCGCCGCTGCATGTGGATGGCTTGATCAATCGCAGCGAGCTGCTGGAATTGATTCGCCTGGGCGCGGTGGGTGAAGTGAGTGGGTGGGCCCTGACTGCCTCGGGCGAGGTGATCCACGGCGGCACCAACCTGCGCCTGACCAGCATGCCGCACCCGGTGCCTGCAACCAGTTTGACGATCGGAGTGGCAGTCGGTGCCGCCAAGGTTGCGGCGATAAGGGCTGCGCTCAGGGGCCGCATCCTCAACGGCCTGATCACCGACGAAGCCACCGCAAAAACGATCCTCGCTGATTGACGCGTGAGGCTGCTGAGCGCCTCTCGCCGCATTTACAAAAACGCACCTGCAGCACGCATCGGCGGCGAGCTTTTCGCTACGCGCAGCTGTACCCGTAGAGCATGAATATGTTGCATTGCACGATCGAAAGTGCTTTACAAGCCCGGAAATATACGGGTATATGTTCACATAATGGGCAAATGCCCGGTAAAGGGTCGGGGAGAAAAATTCATGAAAAAGTTCGTTTACCTCACGCTGTGCGCCACCATCGCAACAGCCCTGAGCGCATGCAGCAGTGGCGGCGACGCCGGCAGTACCGCCGCCGTCAATGACAAGGCGCCGCCGGTGAAGCCCACCACCACGCTGGTCATTGCCACGGTCAACAACGGCGACATGATCCGCATGCAGAAGTTGACCTCGGATTTCACCAACACCCATCCCGGCATCAAGCTGAAATGGGTGACGCTGGAAGAGAATGTGCTGCGCCAGCGCGTGACCACCGACATCGCCACCAAGGGGGGGCAGTTCGACATCCTCACCATCGGCACCTACGAGGTGCCGATCTGGGCCAAGCGTGGCTGGCTCAAGCCGCTCACCTTCGGAGCTGCTTACGACGTCGACGACCTGCTGCCCAAGATTCGGGCCGCCGATACCTACCAAGGCAAACTGTACGCCGCGCCGTTCTATGGCGAAAGCTCCATGCTGATGTATCGCACCGACCTGCTGAAGAAGGCCGGCTTGCAGATGCCCGCGCAGCCGTCCTGGAACTTTGTCGTGAAAGCGGCCAGCAAGATGACCGACAAGAAAAACGACATCTACGGTATTTGCTTGCGAGGCAAGGCCGGTTGGGGAGAGAACATGGCCTTGATCACTTCGATGGCCAACGCCTTCGGGGCCCGCTGGTTCGACGAGAACTGGCACCCGCAGTTTGATACGCCGGAATGGAAGGCGGCGCTGCAGACCTATGTGAATGTGATGAAGGAAGCCGGCCCGCCGGGTGCGGCCTCCAACGGATTCAACGAGAACCTGGCGCTGTTCAACGCCGGCCATTGCGCCATGTGGGTGGACGCCACGGTCGCCGCCTCATTCATCAGCGACCCCAAGCAATCCAAGGTTGCCGGCGATGTCGGTTTTGCCCCGGCGCCTGATGATGGCAAGGGCAAGACCACCGGCTGGCTTTGGGCCTGGAATCTGGCCATACCGGCAAGTTCCAAGAAAACCGCCGACGCACAGGAATTCATCGCATGGGCCACCAGCAAGCACTACATCGACCTGGTCGCCGCCAAGGACGGCTGGGCCAACGTACCGCCGGGTACGCGCACCTCGCTCTACAACAATCCTGAATACCTGAAGGCTGCGCCGTTCGCCGAACAGACCCTGCACGCCATCGATAGTGCAGACACTCACCACCCGACGGTCCAGCCGGTGCCTTACGTGGGGGTTCAATACGCGGCGATTCCTGAATTCCAGGCCATCGCCACGACGGTGGGCCAGGACTTCTCGGCTGCATTGACCGGCTCGGTCAGCGTGGATCAGGCGCTGCGCAATGCCCAGGCCGCGACCGAGCGGGAGATGCAGCGCGCGGGCTACTACAAGAAGTAACCCGCGCCGGTTTCATCCATGGAGGGCCGCTTTGATCAAGCGAGCGGCCCCGCCTCCAAACTATCAAAAGGCCGCTCCTCAAGAGGCCTTGACGGGATCATTCGACCATGAAAAAGCACAAGGCCATCGCGTATACCCTCGGAATCTTGGCAAGCCTGGCAGGCGCTGTTGTGCATGCCGAGGGTTTCCAGGCGAACCACTATATTACCGGCGACTGGGGTGGCGAGCGGGCGAAACTCGCTGACGAAGGGGTTACTTTCAAACTCGGTTACTTCAGCGAGGGCGCCAAGAACACGTCGGGCGGCAACCGCCATACCACGGCATACGCTGACCAGTTCTTTCTTGGCGGCTATTTCGATCTCGACAAGTTGGTCGGCTGGCGCGGCGCGGAGTTCAAGGTGGAGGTCACCAATCGCAACGGCACCTTGATAAACAACGAAGCCGGGATGCCGTTTCTGTTGCAGTCACAGCAGATCTACGGACGCGGCACTGTCACACGCCTGACCCAATTTTCGCTGACCCAACACCTATTCGCCGATCACCTGTCGATCAAGGCGGGGCGCCTTTATCCCGACGCTGACTTCTTTGCCATGAGTTGCGCCTTTCAGAATCTGACATTCTGCAGCGGCGGCTCGTCGAACTACATCAACAGCGGCTGGTATGGCGACCCACTGAGCGCGCTGGGTGTGGTAGCGGCGTTCACGCCGGACGAGCACTGGTATTTCAAGGCCGGTAGCTACAACACCAACAAGGACGCCCTTTCTAAGTCTCACGGACTCAGACTTTGGCCCTCCGGTGGCTGGACCGGAACCATGCTGGTTGGCGAGGTCGAATACAAGGCGGACTACGGTGACGGAATCGATGGCGACTATCGCATTGGCGCCATTCGCAACAACGGTAGCGCCAGCAAAATCTACAACCAGGCCGGGTTTCCGGTCGGCCTGACGCCGGATCCCGTCGGGCGCGTCGGCAGTAGCCATGCCTTCTACGTCAATCTTGAGCAACAGGTATTCCGCAATGCTTCCGGCGGCGGCCTGCGCCTGTTCGCAAGCCTGATCCGGCCTGACAAACAGATGAGCCAGGTCGGCGAGGTTCTCGCCGTCGGTGGCTTTATCAACGGCGCCTTCCCCTCGCGACCGAACGACCGCATCGGCCTCGCGTTTGCTCGCAATGCGGTCAGCAGCAAACTGACCGCGGCACAGCTTCTGTACAACCGGTTGCAGCCTGTAGTTGACGCTGCGCCAGTCGGTGTGCAACGTCATGAATACCTGGTCGAACTGAACTACAACATTGCGCTGGCGCCGGGCATCGAGGTGATGCCAAGCATCCAGTATGTGCGGCACCCGAATGGTTTGGCGAACGTGGCGAACGCTACCGTGCTGGGTGTGCAATTCAGTCTCAATTTCTGAAGCGGTTCGGCAAGTTTCAACATGCCATCGCGCGATTGGCGCTGCGCTGGCCTGCCAGCGCAGCGTTACCTATGCACATACGGGTGGCTTCCAACATGAATGACGCGTCCCAATGTTTTGTACTATCTTCCAAACGGTGGGGGCTGCCGAGTTGTGCTCGGCATGGTCGGGTGATTGATCATCTCGCTAGGCGGTACAGGATAGGCTAATGGCAACGCAACAGACGCAAAAGCTCGCGCGAATACTGATCGCGCCCTCGATCATCCTGCTACTGCTGTGGATGATCGTGCCACTGGCGATGACAGCATGGTTCTCGGCGCTCAACTACAACCTGCTCAATCCCGTAAAGACCTTTGCCGGGCTAGGCAACTATCGCTATTTCCTCAGTAATCCGGCATTCCTTTCGTCGCTGCTCAACACATTGGTACTGGTAGGCGCGGTACTGGCAATCACCGCGTTCTTTGGCGTGCTTATCGCCTTGCTGCTTGATCAGGTAATCGTGGGACGACGGGTGGTTCGACTCATGCTGATCGCGCCGTTCTTCGTGATGCCCACGGTCAGTGCGCTGATATGGAAGAACCTGTTGATGAACCCGGTTTCCGGCCTGCTGGCCTGGCTGTGGCGGTTGTTCGGGCAGACTCCGGTCGACTGGTTCACGCAGGTCCCCATGCTTTCGATCATCCTGATCGTAGCCTGGCAGTGGCTGCCGTTCGCGGTGCTGATCTTGTTGACGGCCTTGCAATCGCTGGATCAAGAGCAGCAAGAGGCCGCCTTGATGGATGGTGCCGGCGCATTCGACCGATTCTTCCATCTGACCTTGCCGCATCTGGCCCGTCCGCTGAGTATCGTGATCCTGATCGAGACGATCTTCCTGCTGACGGTGTTTGCCGAAATTTACGTCACTACCGGCGGTGGCCCGGGGGTGCAGACCACCAACCTGGCCTATCTGATCTATTCGCAGGCGTTGCTGCAGTACGACGTCGGCGCGGCTTCCGCTGGCGGGTTGATCGCGGTGGTGCTGGCAAACATTGCCGCCATCTTCCTGATGCGCATCGTCGGCAAGAACCTGGAGACTTGAGATGGCACGTCGCACTCCCGTTCCAAGGCTCGTTCTGACCAGCGTGGTGGCGTGGACGGTCGGTCTGGTGATTTTCTTCCCCATCCTGTGGATGCTGCTGACTAGCTTCAAGACCGAGATCGCGGCATTCTCATCGTCGCCTTCGTTCCTGTTTTTCCACTGGACGACCGAGAACTACGCCGCGGTATGGACGCGTAGCAACTACCTCGAGTATGCATGGAACTCGGTGGTGATCTCGCTGGGTTCGACCTTGGTCGCTCTGGCGATCTCGGTTCCGGCCGCGTGGTCCATGGCGTTCTCTCCGACCAGGCGCACGCGCGGGATCCTCATGTGGATGCTGTCGACCAAGATGCTTCCGCCGGTGGGCGTGCTGGTGCCCATCTATCTGCTGTACCGCGACGCGGGCCTGCTGGACACGAAGCTCGGCCTGGTAATCGTGCTGTGCCTGAGCAACCTGCCGATCATGGTCTGGCTGCTGTTCAACTATTTCAAGGACATCCCCAAGGACATCCTTGAAGCCGCGCGCATGGACGGCGCCACCATCGGCAAGGAGATCATCTACATCCTGGCGCCGATGTCCGTACCTGGCATCGCTTCGGCACTGTTGCTGAACGTGATCCTGGCCTGGAACGAAGCCTTCTGGTCGTTGAATCTCACCTCCTCGCATGCCGCACCGCTGACCGCGTTCATTGCTTCCTATGCCAGTCCCGAGGGCCTGTTCTGGGCCAAGTTGTCGGCCGCCTCGACGATGGCCATTGCGCCGATTCTGGTGCTGGGATGGTTCTGTCAAAAACAGTTGGTGCGCGGACTGACCTTCGGCGCAGTGAAATAAGCCGCCATCAACTCAACAAAGATAGGTGATTCATGGGACGCATCACGCTGGAAGGTGTCACCAAATCCTTCGATGACACGAAGGTCATCCACGGCGCGGATCTGGAAATCGAAGACGGCAAGTTTGTGGTCTTCGTCGGCCCCTCCGGCTGTGGCAAGACCACGCTGCTGCGGCTGATCGCCGGGCTCGAAGATGTCAGCGGCGGACGCATTCTGATCGACGGCAACGACGTTACCCGGCTGGCACCGGCAAAGCGCGGCCTGTCGATGGTGTTTCAGTCTTACGCGCTGTATCCGCACATGAGTGTGCGGCGCAATATAGCGTTCGGCCTGAAAATGGCACGGATGCCCAAGGACGAGATCGAGCGACGGGTGGCGCACGCGGCCGGCATCCTCAATCTCACCGACTACCTGGAGCGCCGGCCCGGCCAGCTTTCCGGTGGCCAGCGCCAGCGCGTGGCCATCGGCAGGGCAATCGTGCGCGAGCCCAAGGGTTTCCTTTTCGACGAGCCGCTTTCAAATCTGGATGCGGCGTTGCGCGTGCAGATGCGGCTGGAGGTCACCCGGTTGCAGAAGCAGCTGAAGACCACCGCCGTCTACGTCACGCATGACCAGGTCGAAGCGATGACGATGGCCGATGAGATCGTGGTGTTGCGGGCCGGGCGCATCGAACAAGTGGGTACGCCGCTGGAGCTCTATCAGCGGCCGGCGAATGTATTTGTGGCCGGCTTCATCGGTTCGCCGCGAATGAACCTGTTCGAAGGACCCGTCGCCACGCGCAACGGCACGACCACTCTTGGAGTGCGCCCGGAGCATCTGCGTGTGCAACCTGGCGATGCCGTAGCCCCCGACGGTGGCGAGGCGTGGGGTGGCACGGTGATTCAGGCCGAGCATCTGGGCAGCGACACCTTCGTTTATGTGGATGTGCCGGGCATCGGCACCCTCGACGCACGCAGTACCGGCGAGTTGCGCGTGCAGGTTGGCGACACCGTCACCTTGTTGCCGGACATGCACCAGCTGCACCGTTTCGACGCGCAGCAGCTGGCCATGGCCTGAGTCCACCTTCTGTTCCCCAATCATCACTGTGAGTGAAATTCCTATGTATCTGGACATGTACAAACTCGACGGCCGCGTGGCCCTGGTCACCGGTGGCGGCCAGGGCATTGGCCTGGCGATTGTCGAAGCACTGGCCGAGGCCGGTGCCAGGGTCGTGATCGCCGATTACGACGAGGCCGTGGCCCAGCAGGGCCTGGCCACGCTGCGCGCCAAGGGCCTGGATGCCGAGGTGGTGCTGATGGACGTGACCGATTCGGCGCGCGTAGAGCAAGTCGCCGCCGAGATGATCGCGCGCCATGGCAAGGTCGACATCCTGGTCAACAACGCCGGCATCGCGCGCAGCCAGACCCCGGCTGAAACAGTCACCGACGAGCACTGGCTGAATGTGATCGACGTCAATCTCAACGGCACCTTCTGGTGTTGCCGTGCGTTCGGCAAGCACATGCTGGAGCGTGGCGACGGCGCTATCGTCAACGTCGGCTCGATGTCCGGTTTCATCGTCAACAAACCGCAGGCACAGGCTTATTACAATGCCTCCAAGGCAGCGGTGCACCACCTGACCAAATCACTGGCCGCCGAGTGGGGCGCGCGTGGCGTGCGCGTCAACGCGGTGGCGCCGACCTATATCGCCACACCACTCAACGCGTTCGTCAAGGAAGATCCGCAGATGTACGATGCGTGGATCAACGGTACGCCGATGGCACGTCTGGGCGAGGTGGAAGAGGTTGCCTCGGTGGCCTTGTTCCTGGCATCGCGTGCCTCAAGTCTGCTGACCGGCAGCATTGTGCTGGCCGACGGTGGCTATACCTGCTGGTAACCGCATGAAGCCTGGCAACGACAAGGTATACATCGGTGTGGATGTCGGCACCGGCAGCGCGCGTGCCGGACTGTTCGATGTCCACGGTCGTCTGCTGGGTACTGCCGTACACCCGATCCACACCTGGTACTTGCCCGGTGAGATGGTCGAACAGTCGAGCCAGGATATCTGGCACGCCTGCGTACAAGCCATCGTGCAGGCCGTGGCTGCGGCCGACATCACGCCCGAGCGCGTGGCCGGCATCGGTTTCGACGCCACCTGCTCGCTGGTGGTGCTGGACGCGCAGGCGCAGCCGCTGACCATCAGCCTCACCGGCGAAGCGCAGCGCAACGTGATCGTCTGGATGGACCACCGGGCTACCGACCAGGCCGCACAGATCAACGCCACCGGCGAGTCGGTGTTGCGCTATGTCGGCGGGCAGATTTCACCGGAAATGGAAACGCCCAAGCTGCTGTGGCTCAAACAGCACCTGCCTGACAGCTACTCCCGGGCAGGCCATTTTTTCGATCTGGCGGACTGGCTGACTTTCCGCGCCACCGGCAGCACCACTCGCTCGCTGTGTACAGTCACCTGCAAGTGGACGTACGTGCGTCAGGAGGGCGGCTGGAACCCTCGTTATTTCGAGCGCATCGGCCTGGCCGATCTGCTCGACGACGATGCCGCGCGGATTGGCAGCCAGGTGGTTGCACCCGGCACCGCGCTGGGCGCAGGCCTGTTGCCCGAGGTCGCGAGCGAACTGGGTCTGCGCGCCGGCATCGCCGTCGGTGCCTCGCTGATTGACGCCCATGCCGGCGCCATTGGCACCATCGCCAGTCCCGATGAGGCGGGCCGACCGGTGGCGCCGACCGCGCGCCTGGCCTATATCCTGGGCACCTCGGCGTGCGTACTGAGCAGCACCACCACACCGTGCTTTGCGCCCGGCATCTGGGGGCCGTACGACTCGGCGATGATCGATGGCTTGTGGCTCAACGAGGGAGGACAGTCAGCCGCTGGCGCGGCCATCGACACCCTGGTGCGCTCGCATCCGGGCTACGCACAGGCCAGCGCCGAAGCCCTGGCCGCGGGCACCGATGTGCTGCGCTGGTTGGAGCAGCGCGTGCTGGCGCGCACGCCGGACGCGTCGCAAGCTGCCCGCCTGGCGCATGGCCTGCATGTGCTGCCGGATTTCCTGGGTAACCGCTCACCCGCTGCGGACCCGGCGGCCCGCGCAATGATCGCCGGGCTGACCATCGATCACGATCTGCAGGGTCTGGAGTCGCTGTTTGTGGCCGGGCTGTGCGGGCTGGGCTACGGTCTGGCCGATATCCTCGACGCGCTGCGTGAGCAGCACGTCGACTTCGACCGGGTGATCATGAGCGGCGGCGCCAGTCGCAGCCGGCTGGTGCGCCAACTGATGGCCGACGCCAGCGGCGTGCAGGTGCAGCTGGCCGCCACCAGCGAACCGGTTCTGCTCGGCAGCGCGATGCTGGGCGCGGTGGCCAGCGGCAGCTTCGCCGACCTGCCTGCGGCCATGTCCGCCATGAGTGGCCTGGGCGCCAGCACCACGCCCACGCCGCCGGACATATCCGATTTCCACCGTGCCAAACGCCGCGTCTACCGGTCCATGCAGGCACTGGATGGCCAACTGCGCCGAGAGATGGCCGGCGTGGCGCGAGGCTGAGCGGCGGTGCATAAAGTTACCCACAACGCCATTTTCCACCGACGCCTGGCGGGTCTTCCGCTGCAGCGTCCCCGTTTTTCACACGCATTGAGCAGCGCATGTTCCTGATCTGTGGCGAAGCCCTGTACGACGTGTTCACTGAGTCCGCTGCGGGCAATACGCTGCCGATGCGCGCCCGCCCGGGTGGATCGCCGTTCAACGTGGCGATCGGCCTGGCACGACTCGGTAGCGCCGCTGCCTTGCTGGGCGGCTTGTCGAACGACGCGCTGGGCCAGCATCTGGTCGATATTTTGCAGCGCGAGGGGGTTTGTCCGGACTACCTCATGCGCCGACCCGAGCGCACCACGCTGAGCCTGGTGGCGCTGGACGCGAACGGCGTGGCGCAATACACCTTCTATGGCGAGCACGGTGCCGACCGGGCGCCGCAGCAGACCGACCTGCCGGCGCTGCAGCCGGAGGTCCGCTGCCTGCACATGGGCTCTTACACGCTGGTCACCGAGCCGATCGCCTCGGCGATGCTGGCGCTGGCTAGGCGCGAACGAGGCCGGCGGATGCTGTCGCTGGATCCCAATGTGCGTGCGACGGTGGAACCGGACATGTCGCGCTGGCGCGATCGGGTCGAGGCGATGGCCGGGCTGGCGCATCTGGTGAAGGTCAGCGTGGAGGATTTGGAGCTGCTTTATCCCCAGGTTACGCCGGAGGCGGTTGCCCGGCGCTGGCTCGAGGATGGTACCCGACTGGTCGTGGTCACCCTCGGCGGCGACGGTGCAATGGCCTTCAGCAGCGCGCTGCAGGCGCGAGTCGCCGGCAAGCAGGTGGCAGTGGCCGACACCGTTGGTGCTGGCGACAGTTTCCAGTCCGCGCTGTTGCATCAGCTACCCAACTTCGCCGCACTGGATGCGGTGAGCAGCAACGTCGAGGCGATGAATCGATTACTCGAGTTCGCGGTCACCGCAGCCAGTATTACCTGTACCCGTCCCGGCGCCGATCCGCCGACCCGGCAGCAGGTGGAAGCGGCGCTGCGCTGAAATGCGCCGCTCACGCCCGTTGCCGACAGGCGCGTGGCCAGGCGACAGCAAGTAACTCACCCTCGGAAGGAGGGTGAAAGCTCTGCAATTGCCCTCCTGCCAGACGAGGGGATCGAGATGCAGTCTTTCGAGTGAGGCGCCGAGATTGTTGATTGTTGGGGAGCTGCTTTTCAAATTCTTTCGGAAGGGCTCGCTGGGCATCTGACGCCGCTCTTCCCAAAGATGAACTTACGGATCCCTACGACAAACCAAAACAATACCCAAATAGAGGAACAACACTGATGCCTGTCGAAAAGAGGCTTGAGGGCAAAAAAGCACTGATTACAGGGGCTGCACGCGGAATCGGCCTCGAATTTGCCAGGGCCTATGTGCGTGAAGGGGCCCGCGTGGCAATTGGCGATATCAACGAAGCGCGAGCACAAGAAGCGGCCGCCCAACTTGGCGATGGTGCCATTGCCATCGAGATGGACGTCACCCGGCAGGAGAGTATCGAGCGAGGTGTCGCCCAGGCGACCAGCGCTCTCGGCGGGATCGACATCCTCATCAACAATGCAGCCCTTTTCACCGCCGCGCCAGTTGTGGAGATCGAGCGGCAAGATTTCGACCGAACGTTCGCCGTCAACGTTGCGGGTACACTACCGGCATGGCGATCTTTCTCGCCACGCAAGAGGCAGACTACATCGTCTCGCAATGTTTCAACGTCGACGGTGGACAGTGGATGAGCTGAAAAGCTCGGGGGGGCAACGGTCGGTGCCGTCCTCTTCAGAGGGCTCAAGCAAAATCAAGGGCGCAGTCACGAACGGCGAAATCTGTCGGGGTGGGATTAAGCGGGACCACTGGGCTGACTGGGCGGCTGATCCGTGAAATCCGCGAGCCCTTGCTGCAAGGCGTGCGCGGTAGCCGGCTGACCCGGGGAGACCGGCCTGGCCCACGCGGCCTGTGAAGAGATCCTGCTATCCAGCGGCCTTCATGCCGAGGCCTATCAGCGCTATGCCCTTCTGGCCAATCAGGGGGGGCGACGCACTTGGCCACGTTCCGTGCGTTGACCAGGAAGTACCCGGCCATGCCGCCAGCGGAGATTCTACGGGATCTCATCGCCAGCACACCGGGCTCGGAAGGCAGATGGCTTGCAGCCGCCAAGGACGCGGGATTGTTCGATGTGGCGATCAACGTGGCCACGGGCAGCCCGACGGATCCGCGCACCCTGGTTCGTGCAGCACGGGACTTTGGTGTGAGTCAGCCCGATTTTGGAGTGGTTTGCGGACTGGCAGCTCTATGCTGGATGGCACTTGGGCACGGTTACGAGATCACGAGCATGGATGTGACCGATGCGTACGATGCGTTGTCGGTCGCTGCGCCTGGCTCGACCTTGGGCGAAGGCGCAGTCCATGAACAAATCCGTACGCTGGTCACGGGCATGGCTCCCTATAGCTCATTCCTTATGAAAGCTCTGGCTACGCGGCTTCGTTGATCGGCCTTGTTTCCCTTTAATCGAGGAGAAGGTGACCCGGTCCGGGTCAGTGTTCAGGGACCACACCGTCGCACTACTCGAAACCGGAGGGGCATCGTCGCCTGCATTAGCTTTTGCTTGGTGTGGCGTCCAGTTGATCTGGTGGGTGGCCTCAGCCGGGTTGAAGTAGGCGCCACCGGTCTGGCGCAGTGCCAATAAAACAATAAGAAACCGCTATTTAGACAACTTTATGGGTCTTTAGACAACGCTAAATGGAACACGCTTATGCTCTTCGAAGGATCAGCGCTTGCCGATCCGGAAATCCTGGCTGGCGACCGGCTTGCCGTCGATCGAGATCTCGACCTTGTACTTGCCCTCCGGCCACAGGTCCGGGTTTTGCACCTTGAACGTGGTGATTGCCGGGCCATCGGTGGCGACCGATTGGCTGATGCTGCTGACCAGCTGGCCGCGGCCCTCAAGGTAACGCCACTTCGCGTTCAGCGTGGCGCCCGTGCTCCTGCCGACGGTGGCGACGCTGGCGTAGAGGGTCTTGTCGTCCGCAGCGAAATGATCGACGGCATGGGTGATTTCGTGATCTGCGTTGACGGCATCGCCCAGGGTCAGCTTGCCGAACCTGAATGGAAGCACCGCGGAGGTGGCGGGAGCCGGCGTGTTCACCGCGCTGGTACCGGTGCGCGCCGGCGTGGCTTCAGGTTTTGCGCTGCTGGCGGGCGCGGGCGCCGAGGTGGCGATTGCCACCGTCGCGGTTGGCGCCATGCTGCTGGCGGCCGACGGCGCCGTGGGCGCAGGCGTTTCGTGCTTGCCGCAGGCGGCCAGCAGCAACATGCTGGCTAGGCCGGCAGCTTGCGCGAGACGAGTGGTCAGACTTGATCGTTTCATCGGAACTCCACTGGCAATGGGTTGCTGTATGCCGCTCCGTGGCGATCGCCGCAACGGTGTCTTCCGTGTACCGGGGGTCAGGCTGACGAGGCTAGCGCGAGTCGAATGAAGCGCCGATAAGCGGCACGACGCCGATGCCTGAATTTTCACCCGGTACTCACCTGCAGGCGGTGCGTGAGCATCCATCGATGGATGACGACCAGCCTCGATAGCTTACTGACGCACCGTACGCACGTTGTCCGGTGTGGCGGGCACGCTGCTGCGGAACGGATTGATGTCGAGGCCGCCGCGGCGCGTATAGCGTGCATACACGCTGAGTTGTTGCGGTGAGCAGCGCTGCATCAGGTCGACGAAGATCCGTTCCACACATTGCTCGTGGAATTCGTTATGGGTACGAAACGAGACCAGGTAGCGCAGCAGGCCGGCGTGGTCGATCGGTGCGCCGCGGTAGGTGATCTGCACGCTGCCCCAGTCCGGCTGGCCGGTGACCGGGCAATTGGAGCGCAGCAGGTGCGATACCAGGGTCTCCTGCACCGGCTGCACACTGAGGTCCGCGCGCAGAAAGTCCGGCTGCGGCGGTCCGTAGTGGTCGATCGCGATGTCTTGCGCATCCAGCAGGTGGCCGTCCAGATCCACCGTGGGCAAGGTGGCGGCCCGCGTCGGACCCAACTGCACGCTTATCACGGCGCCAGCCGCAGCGGAAAGATCATGCAACAAGGTGTCGGTCAGTACGTCGGCGCTTTCCATGCGCTCCTGCGCGAAACCGTTCAAGTACAACTTGAACGACTTCGATTCGATGAGGTGCGACGACGAGGCCGGTATATGGAACTCGGCCAGCGCCACCTGCGGTTTGCCGCGTGGGTCCAGCCACGACAGTTCGTAGGCGTTCCAGATGTCCATGCCGTGGAATGGCAACGTCTCGGCCACGCCGAGCTCTCGGCGCTTGTCGGCGCGCGGAATCGGGAACAGCAGGTTCGGGTCGTAGCGATCGGCGTAGACGGTGTCCTTGCCGAGCGGGGAGTGTTCAGGGGTGCTCATCCCGTGAAGTCTAGCGCGTCCAACCCGGTTGCTCGAAACAGCCATAGGAGCCCGCTGGCGGGCGATGCTTTTGGGCCGGCAATCGGGAATCGGGAGTCGCAAGAGCATATGGCAAGAGCAAAAGCATCGCCCGCGAGCGGGCTCCTTATGTGTTGACTCTCCCCCGTAGGCGGGAGAGAGTCGCCGACTGATCATCGGTGGGGACGGGGTGACGCCGTCGGGCTCCCAAGGC
>SCRO01000058.1 GCA_004298505.1 Rhodanobacter sp. | reverse complement strand
ATCGCCGGCAGCGTGCCGCTGGTGGCCAACCCGATCCGCCTGTCGGGCTCACCGGTGACCTACCGCAACGCACCGCCGACCCTGGGTCAGCACACCACCGAAGTGCTGACCCAGTGGCTCACGCTCGCGCCCGCGATGATCGATGCAGTGCGCGCGCAACAGGTGCTGGGACCCGTCAGATCCTGAGAGTTTTTCGTTCGTCGGTGCCGGTATCGCGCTGGCGTTCGCGGTTGTGTCTGTGTCGGCGTTGATGCGTTGCCGAACGGCAGTGTCAGTGCGCGGGATGGGCGCAGAGGCCTCGCGCAAGCGGCCTGTCGAGGCCACTTGGGGCATGAGTTGATCCCACATGCCACCTGCCCGATGACGGGCGATGGACGGACCCCCCAACCGATGAGCTGGGGTGCGAGCACGGCCATGGGCAACAGGTTGTGCACCCTGGATGCACGCCTTGCTTTCGTTGCGCCGACACCGTGGCCTGCGCCTCCCGTACCTGTGCCTCGCCGGGCTCGGGCAGGTCCGGAAACAGGCTTGCGGGCGTCGTCGCCGGGTCGTGCTCCCTATTTGATCTTCGTCGGATTCGACGGATCCCCGAGTATCGGGGGCGTGCGCACGACGGGTACTGTACGAAGGTACAAGTGCCGTTTCGTCGCCACCTGCCTATGCTGACTTGCATCAGCCTTCATCGTCGATGCGGGCTTCTACTGCGAGGGGAAGTTATGAAGCTCACATCTCCGTCACTGGCAATTGGTTTGGCCACCAGTCTTCCGTGCGCGGTGCCGCTGCATGCACAGCAGGCCGGTAATGACACGACAACGGCCGACAAGACCGACGCGAAGGTCAATCCAAATCAGTTCCTGCCGGAAAACGGGCTCAAGCTGTTTAATTCGGGCCGTAACATTGGCACCTTGGTTATGGGGAAACTGGATCGGGATACTAGGCTGGCAAGCGCGGGTTCCGATAGTTGCATAGCAGGAACCTTCCAATGACATGGCTTTCTCCCCTGCGTCAACTTGATAGCAACCAGCGGCATACGGTATTCGCGAGTTTCCTTGGCTGGACCCTGGACGCGTTCGATTTCTTCCTGCTGGTGTTCGTGCTCGGCAACATCGCCACCGATTTCCACGTGCACAAGACCGAGGTCACGCTCGGCATCCTGCTGACCCTGGCGGCGCGTCCGATTGGCGCCTTGTTGTTTGGACGGCTGGCCGATCGCTACGGTCGCCGTCCGGTGTTGATGGTCGACGTGCTGCTGTTTTCGCTGCTGGAACTGGCTTGTGCCTTCGCGCCCACGCTGACGGTGTTGCTGGTGCTGCGCTTCGCTTTCGGCATCGCGATGGGCGGCGAATGGGGCATCGGTGCGTCGCTGGCGCTGGAGAGCGTGCCGGTGAAATCCCGTGGGCTGGTTTCCGGCCTCCTGCAGAGCGGCTATCCCTGCGGCTATTTCCTCGGAGCGATCGCTTATTGGGTAGTGTTCGACGTGTTGGGCCTGAACTGGCGCGCGATGTTCGTGGTTGGCGTGTTGCCGGCGCTGCTGGTGTTGTACCTGCGCAGCAAGGTGCCCGAGTCGCCGGTGTGGCAGGCTGGGCAGGCGCGCGGGCAGCGCCGCAACCTGCTCGATTCGATGCGCGGTCACTGGAAGCGACTGCTGTACATGATGCTGCTGATGATGGCGTTCAACATGTTCAGTCATGGCTCGCAGGACATGTACCCCACCTTCCTGAAGTCGCAGCTGCATCTGGGCGTCGGAACGGTGACTGTGCTGACGATGCTGCTCAATGCCGGTGCGATCGTCGGCGGCCTGAGTTTCGGGGCGTGGTCCGAAAAGATCGGTCGGCGGCGCGGGATGATCATCGCGGCGCTGCTGGCGCTGCCGAGCATCCCGTTGTGGACGCATGGTGGCTCGCTGGTGCTGCTGGGGTTGGGCGCGTTCCTGATCCAGGTGATGGTGCAGGGCGCCTGGGGCATCGTGCCGACCTATCTCAACGAACTGTCGCCGAATGACGTGCGCGGTACCTTGCCTGGCTTTGCCTATCAGCTGGGCAATCTGCTGGCGGCCAGCACGGCCACCGCGCAATCCTGGTTGGCCGATCGCAGCGGTGGCAACTACGCCCTGGTAATGGCCTCGTGGATGGCGGTCGTCGCCGTCTTGCTGGCCTTGCTAGCGTGGCTGGGGCCGGAGGTGCGTGGTGTCCACTTTGGTCAGGCGGCTCCTGATGGAATCGCCGGTTGCAAACTCCGCGAGACGCATGATGAAAGCAGGCAAGGACAAGGTGGTTTCTCTTCACTACACGCGACCGTGGCGAACGAATCCGATGGCCTTGAGAGTCAATGATTGCATTGTGTCAAAGACACACTGAATGGCAACGTCGCCATGGTCTATTCCTCGCGTGACGGTTACGCCAGAAACACGCTGGACGGCAAGGACGATGGCGATCAGGACAGCCTGTCGGCACGCGCCCACTTGATTGGAAACCCAGCGACCGCCTGCAAGTCCTGTTCGGTATGGATGGCAAGCGCGATCGGCCCGATACCTCACGCAGTCCGGCGCGAAAGACGGAGATCACCGGGGCTACATCAGCCGGCTTGGCGACCTATCCGAAGGCGACCAATCGGTATGTCGTTGATGTGAAAACGAACGGGTTGTCGGACCTTGCCGCGTGCCAATTACGATGCAGGTGGTCTGCTCACGGGCACTGCGGATCTGTATTACTTCCACGGGGAAACTATCATGAATCGAAAGGGGAATCTGCAATGAAACGACGTCCTTTGTTCTTGGCCATGGCCGCGGTCTTGGGTCTTACCGTGGCCAGCCCGACATTTGCAGCGACCGCGCACAAGAAGGATGAGGTCAAGGCCTTGCACTCGCTGATCGACAAGCAGCAGCAGCAGCTGAACCAACAGCAGCAGGATCTGCAGATGCTGCGCGACAGCCTCAAACGCCTGGAAGGTGCGCAGCAGCAGGTGCAGGTGCAGATCCAGGCGCAAGCCAGTGCGCCGCCACCCGCAGCGAAGGAGTCGAGTTTCAAAGACCAGATGGCACCCACTTTCAGCAGTGGGCCGGGCGTGTCAGTGGCCATGCACGGCTGGGTCAGCGCCACCGCCTTCCATCAGGACAAGAGCTTCATCTTCGGCAACGGCACCAACGCCGAATTCCCGGTGCCGGGCTCCGCCGGCGCGCTCAGCGGCATCGATGTGCGCAACACCCGCCTATGGTTCGACTTCACAGGTTCGAAATTCGTCGGTAACTGGCAGGGTGGTGGACACATAGAGGTGGACTTCTTCGGTGGTTTCAATGGAACCGGTGCCTTTAGCGGGCAAATGGAGATACCCCGTATGCGTCAGGCGTACTTGATCTTGCAGAACCCCGAAAGTGGTAGCAAAGTGATTATCGGCCAGCAGTTCAATTTGACGATAGGTCTGGACAATGTTCCCGCGTCCCTGACCAACCTGGCATTCCCGTTGGGTTACAGCGCAGGCGGTCTGATCGCTTGGCGCTTCCCCGGTGCGGTCTACATGCAGGATCTCAACCGCGGCACAACGGGCCCGAAATGGCGACTCGACCTCGGCGCCTTTTCCGGCGATTGGAGCGGTCCCGGCAGCAATGTCGACTATCAGACCGCCGGAAACGTCGGCTTCAGCCCGCAGCTTGAGGCGCGGCTGCATGTCGAGGACAAGAGCTGGCTGGCCTACGCCGTGGTGCACTACAGCAAAATCGATCTTCGCGGGGTAACTGGTACCTCTCCGACGCCGATCAAGCCGAGCTTTAACAGCGAGGCGTTTGTGGTCGGTGCCAATTGGCATCCGGGCGCCTGGATGTTCAAGGGCAGCTGGTATACCGGCACGGGTATTGGGCAGCTGTTCGGTGCGTTGACCCAGTTCGGTGACATCCAGGATACCGGTGGCTTTTTCCAGGCAGGTTATTCGTTCACGCCGCACTGGAGCGCAGACGCGTTTTACGGGTTTAGCAAGCCCAACAACAACGACGTGATCACCTGGATGGGCCAGGGCTCTGCCGGTCGTCTGGACAATCGCCAGGTGGCCGTCAGTCTCAATTACATTGCAGGTGCTTACGGGTTTGGCCTGCAGTGGCTGAATGACAAGCTACAATCCACGACCAATGGCGTGGATCGCCAGACAACCTCGGGCAATCAGCTCAGTGTCAGCGCGATCTACCACTTCTAGAAATCACCTGACCGCCGGCACATCATGCCGGCGGATGTTTCAGCCAGAGAGTCACGTGATTTTTAGCACGGTTGTTGACTGATCGGATTGGCGCGGGATGTCATTCACGAACTACAGTGGCCAGGGTGAGTTCCCCGGCTTTGCTACTCAACTGCAGACAACTGAACGAATCCGATGGGCATGAGAGGCAATGATTGCATCGCAAAAAAGTAGCCATACCAAGGCGTCCCATGGAAGTGGGGCGGGTGCGCCGATATTGCGTGCGCACAAACTTGGCAAGAAGTTTTCGGGATTTGCGGCGGTGGAGGGGGTCGACCTGGGTGTCGCTGAGGGGTCGATCCACGCGCTGGTTGGTCCGAATGGTGCAGGCAAGACCACCTGCTTCAATCTTCTGAGCAAATTCCTCGAACCCAGTGCAGGCGACATTTTCTTTCGCGAGAGAAACATCACCCGCATGCGGCCAGCGGATGTTGCGCGTCTGGGCATGGTGCGCTCATTCCAGATAAGCGCCACTTTTCCGCAAATGACCTTGCTGGAAAATGTGCGCGTCGTTCTGCAACGCGCGGCCGGTCTGGCGCATCAGTTCTGGATGCCTGCACGCGCGCTGACACGGCTTGATCAAGAGGCGTTGCGTTTCCTGGATATGGTGGGGTTGAGCGGGCAGGCCGGCCAGCTGGCATCAAGCCTGCCCTATGGCCACAAGCGCGCGCTGGAGCTGGCGACGACCTTGGCAATGGATCCTCAGTTGTTGCTGCTGGATGAGCCGACGCAGGGCCTGGGCCATGAGGATGTCGAACAGGTCACCGAACTGATTCGCCGTGTGGCCCAAGGTCGTACCGTGCTGATGGTAGAGCACAACATGTCGGTCATATCAAAAATTTGCGATCGGGTCACCGTGATGCAACGAGGCCAGGTACTGGCTGAGGGCAGTTATGACGAAGTTTCACGAAATCCGGAAGTCATTACTGCCTACATGGGTGACGCCGAAGAGGGGATACACGCATGAGCCCGACGCCGGTGCATGATGCGGTAGTGCGGGCACCGGGGATCGATCCGGGCCACCATTCGCCAGCCAGCGTGGAGGCGGTGGCACTGCATATCCGGGACTTGCATGCGTGGTATGGCGATTCGCATGTGTTGCATGGCGTCAATCTTACGATCAAGTCCGGCGAAACGATTTGTCTGCTGGGTCGCAACGGCGCGGGCCGCACCACTACCTTGCGTGCGGTCATGGGCCTCACCAGCGCACGTACCGGCAGCATCAGCGTGTTCGGGAAGGAAGTGATTGGCCTGCCGCGGCATCATGTTGCCCGGCTCGGCGTGGGCTACTGCCCTGAAGAACGGGGCATCTTCGCCAGTCTGACCACACAGGAAAATTTCCTGTTGCCACCGGACGTGCCGGCCCGTTTCGAAGGCTTGTCGATCGACGAGATTCATGAGTTGTTTCCCAACCTGAAGGAGCGCGCGCGCAGCCCGGGAACCCGACTGTCCGGAGGCGAGCAACAGATGTTGGCGGTGGCCCGCATTTTCCGGACGGGTGCGCGTTTGCTGTTGCTCGATGAAATTTCCGAAGGGCTGGCGCCGGTCATCGTTCAGGCGCTGGGGCGTGCGATCAAGGAGCTCAAGAAGAGGGGGTTTTCGGTATTGCTGGCGGAGCAGAATTTCAGATTCTCTGCAAACCTGGCGGACCGGTTCTATGTGATGGAGCGCGGGAAGATTGTGCTGGAAATTGACCGTTCCGAGCTGAGCGACAAACAAGCGGAACTGAAAGAACTACTCGGCGTTTGAACGCCGCAATGTCACACTGACCATCAAGGAGACATATTCATGAAATTCAGGCATGTAGCGCTGGCGGCTGTGCTGACGCTGGGGTTCGCGACGGCGGCCCAGGCGCAGGTGAAGGGACCCGTGAAAATTGGCTTTATCACGGATATGTCGGGCGTGTATTCGTCGCTTGATGGCCCTGGCGGTACTGCGGCCATCAAGATGGCCATTCATGACTTTGGTGGCTCGGTGCTGGGCCGCAAGATCGAGTTGGTGACTTTTGATCACCAGAGCAAGGCGGATCTCGCGGCGGCCAAGGCGAAGGAGTTTTTCTCGCAAGATGGCGTGGACATGTTGATCGGCGGCACCAATAGCGGTGCGATGCTGGCGATAGAGCCACTTGCAGCACAGTACAAGAAGCCATTCATCGTGATCGGTGCGGGGGCGTCGACCATCGTCGGCAAGCAGTGCAACGGCTACACCTCCCTGTACGCATACAACACCACGGCGCTAGCGCGGGTGACCGCCGGTGCGGTGATCAAGCATGGTGGCAGGAGCTGGTACTTCCTGACAGCTGACTACGCTTTCGGCAAGGCGTTGGAAGTGGATGCCACCAAGGTGGTCGAGGCGGATGGCGGCAAGGTGCTCGGCCATGTCATGGCTCCGCTGGGTGCCTCCAATTTTTCCTCGTACATGTTGCAGGCACAGGCATCCGGTGCCGACGTACTCGCCTTGGCCAACGCTGGCGGTGATGCAGCCAACTCGATCAAGCAGGCCACGCAGTTCGGTGTGACCAAGAAGATGAAGCTGGCCGGGTTGCTGCTCTTTATCACCGACATCCACAGCGTAGGCCTGCCGGCGGCGCAGGGGCTTTACCTGACGGCACCGTGGTACTGGAATCTGAATGCAGAATCACGTGCCTGGTCCAAGCGTTTCTACGCGCAGATGAATGCAATGCCCAGCTTCTCCCAGGCGGGTGACTACTCCGCTGCACTTAGCTATCTCAAGGCGGTGAAGGCGGCTGGCACGACTGACGGCGCCAAGGTCATGGCCGAGTTGCACAAGATGAAGGTCAATGACATGTTCATACACAATGGCAGCATGCGGCCTAGCGGCCTGATGATTCACGATATGTATCTGATGCAGGTCAAGACCCCGGCCGAATCCAAGGAGCCGTGGGATTATTACAACGTGGTGCAGACCGTTCCCGGCAACGAAGCCTTCGGCCCTGCCGCGGCGTATGGCTGCCCATTGGACAAGTGATCCGTGAGCTTGCTCATGATGGCCTGGTCGGGCGTCGTTTGACCGGGTTTCCCGAATCGGGCCGCGATCTCACTTTCCCAGGCACCGGAAAGTGGGGTTGCGTTCTGAGTGACCAGGTGGGGCTGTCGCGGCGGGCGATGACGAGCCGGATCTTGATTTTATGGTACAGAGTTGGTCCATGCAGTTGATGTATGAGGTGGAGCGTGACTGAGATATTTGGTGTTCCCGTGTCGCTCCTGCTGGGGCAGTTGCTGCTTGGCCTGTTGAATGGCACGACCTACGCGATGTTGTCGCTGGGTCTGGCCGTAATTTTCGGGTTGATGGACGAGGTGAATTTCGCGCACGGCGCCTTTTTCATGATGGGCGCGATGTTCGCCTGGATGGGCGGTCAGTATTTTCACCTGAGCTTCTGGTGGATGCTGCTTCTCGCCCCCCTGCTGGTCGGTTTGGTCGGGCTACTCGTCGAGCGATTGATGTTGCGCCGGTTGCGGGGTATGGATCCGATCTATGGCTTGCTGTTGACGTTTGGCCTGGCCCTGCTTATCGAGGGGTTGTTCCGTACTTTCTTTGGCGTATCCGGCTCGCCCTACAACCCCCCCGAGTTGCTCAGCGGTGTGTTGAACCTGGGCTTCATGTATTTGCCGCTGTATTACGTGTTTGCGATGGTGGCCAGTGTCGTCGTGTGTTTTGGAACGTGGCTGCTGATCGAGCGCACCAAGCTCGGCTCGTATCTGCGCGCCGGCACTGAAAACCCGTCGCTGGTTCAGGCCTTCGGCATCAATTTCCCCCTGCTGGTCATGCTTACCTTCGCCTTCGGATCCGCGCTGGCGGGCCTGGCCGGGGTCTTGTCGGCGCCAATCGTCCAGGTCTCTCCGTTGATGGGCTCGAACCTGATTATTGTGGTGTTCGCCATTGTGGTCATTGGCGGCATGGGCTCGGTGATGGGCGCCATTGTTTCAGGTCTTGCGCTGGGCGTGATCGAGGCCCTGGCGAAGGTGGTCTATGCGCCGATTTCGAGCACGGTGGTGTTCATTCTCATGGCGGTGGTGTTGACGGTGCGTCCGGCAGGCCTGTTTGGTAAGGAGAAATGAGCATGTCCTGGCGCTCCAAGGCCCAGCTTTCCACGATGTGGCTTATCCTGCTGCTGGCCGTTGCCGCACCGTGGCTGGGAATGTATCCCGTGCTTGGCATGCGCATCATGTCTTTCGCATTGTTCGCCTGCGCGTTCAACCTGATGGCCGGTTATACCGGGTTGATCTCATTCGGTCATGCCGCGTTGTTCGGTGGTGCAGGCTATGTCACCGGTCTGGCGCTCACCAGTTGGGGGTGGCCAACGCCTGCGGGTATCATGTTTGGCGTATTTGTCGCGCTGGTCATTGGGCTGGCCATGGGGGTGCTCGCGGTGCGGCGCTACGGCATCTACTTTTCCATGGTGACCCTGGCACTGGCACAGATCGTCTATTTTTATTGCCTGCAAGCGGATTTCACCGGTGGTGAGGATGGCTTGCAGGGTATTCCACGCGGCACGCTGTTTGGCCTTTCACTGCAGTCTGATCGGGTAATGTATTACGTGATGCTGGTGGTCTTCGTGGCCAGCTGGTGGTTCATCCGACGCATCGTGCGCTCGCCGTTCGGGCAGATCCTGCAAGCCGTGCGCGAGAACGAGCCACGCGCGATCTCGCTGGGCTACCGAGTCAATCGCTACAAGCTGGGGATGTTCCTGCTGTCGGCGGGCTTCGCTGGCCTGGCCGGGGCGATGAAGGCGGTGATCATGGGTTTCGAGACACTCACCGATGTCCATTGGAGTACCTCGGGCATGGTCATCCTGCTGACTCTGGTGGGTGGCCTGGGGACGGACCTGGGCCCGATCCTCGGAGCCGTGATCATCACCGTGTTGGAGGAGAAAATGGGCGCGATCGGCCACTTCCTGGAACACATCACGGGAGTTCACTGGTTCGCCAGCCTGAACGACAACGTGAGCATGATCAATGGCGCGATCTTCGTGCTTTGTGTGCTGCTGTTCAGGCGCGGCATCGTGGGTACTTTCAACGCGAGATGGGGCGGTGCGCGAGCGGCTTCGGGTTGATCCATTTCACGGGCATCATGTCGGCAGGGTTTTCGTCAATGACACCGGCTTCAACCGCTGGGCCGATGCTTACGACGTGGCCGTGCTATATCCTCAGACTCGCGCAAATTTCGCGCCTTTGAATCCGCAGGCATGCTGGGACTGGTGGGGATATTCGGGAACCGACTACGCCACACGCCAGGGCGTGCAGTTGCGCTGGCTGGTGAATGCGGTACGCGCCCTGGGCCTGCCCGCCGCACAGGGGCCCCGGTAGAGCAGCGGGCCATCCTGGCCTGCACTCTTCAGAAGGGCCAGGTCAACAACCGGAGCATCAGCGACAGCGCGACACTTTGCTCTGGCTCTGGCTCTGGCTTTTGTTTTCAAGCTTCATCACCGAGTGCGGGCCAGGATGGCCCGCTGCTCTACCCGGGGCCCCTGTGCGGCGGTGAGTCGGGGTCGACAGGCCGCGCAGCGGGAGTCGACAGGGATGTCGGCTCCTTTTCGCACGGGCAGGATGCCCGTTCGAAAAGCCCGGCCTCGACTCACGGACTTGCCGGGCAGGATGCCCGGCAAGCGCCAAGCGGGGTGGCCTTTCTCTTTGGTTACCTTTCTCTTTGGCCACGCAAAGAGAAAGTAACTCGCCCTCCGAAGGAGGGTGAAAGCTCTTCGATCTGGACCAGCAACGAAATAACAAAAGCCTCGTGGCTGCCACAGGCGCACAGACCATGCTGAGCGCCAGCGTTATCGCGATCGCCGCGTTGTGCTGGCTCGGCCTGCTGTTCGGCGTGGCCTTGCTGGGTGAGCGGCAACCGCACATTTTCGAGAAGCGCTGGGCGATCGTGTATGCGCTGTCGCTGGCGATCCACTGCACCTCGTGGACGTTTTACGGCACCGTGACGCAGGCCAGTCGCTCCGGTTGGTGGCTGCCGCCAACGTTTGTCGGTGCGATCCTGATGTACCTGTTTGCGCTGAAGTTCCTGCGCCGGATGGTGCAATTGGTTCGCGAGTACAACGCCGGCTCGCTGGCCGATCTGATCGCGGTGCGGCTGGGCCGGCATGCGGGGCTGGCGGCGCTGGTGACGGCGGTAGTGGTGATCGGCATCGTGCCGTACATCGCGTTGCAGCTGAAGGCGGTGGCGATGAGCTATGGCATGCTTAGCCACGGCCAGCTGTCCGAGTCGGCGCCGTGGCAGGACAGCTCACTTTATGTGGCGCTGCTGATGGCGCTGTTCGCGATGCTGTTCGGCACGCGTCGTGCCTCGACCATGGCGCACAATCGCGGGCTGGTACTGGCGATGGCGTTCGAGTCGCTGTTCAAGCTCGGCGCGATGCTGGCGCTGGGCAGCCTGTTGTTCACCGCGCTGCCTGCAGGTTTGCCCGCGCATGTGCCGACGCCGCCGGACAGTGGCGGCTTCCCAGTGCTGATCCTGCTCGGTGCGCTGGCGATGTTTACCATGCCGCACCAGTTCTATGCCGGCATCGTGGAGTGTCGCAGCGATGGCAACCTGCATACGGCGCGCTGGTTGTTCCCGCTGTACCTGCTGCTTATTTCCCTGCCGATCCTGCCGCTGGCGCGCCTGGGCGATGCGCTGCTGGGGCCGAGCGGCGTGTCCTCCGACATGTACATGCTGGCGCTGCCCTTGGCGCGCGGCGAGCACGGGCTGGCCCTGGTGGCGTTCCTGGGTGGCCTGAGTGCCGCCACCAGCATGGTGGTGATCGCCACGCTGACCTTGAGCTTGATGGTGGTCAACCACTTCATCGCGCCGCTGCGGGTGCGCGCCGGGTGGGGCCGTGATGAACATGGCGATCTGCGCGGCGAACTGCTCAACCACCGACGCATGGCGATCCTGGTGGTGATCATGCTGGCGTGGGCGTACAGCCGCCTGCTGGCGCGTAATGAAGCCCTGGCCGATATCGGTGCAATCTCGTTTTCGGCCCTGGCAGGGCTGACTCCCGCGGTACTCGCGGCGATGTACCGGCCGCAGCTGGGTCCGCGCGCGGTCATGGCCGGGCTGGCAGCAGGCACCGTGGTGTGGATGTACGCGGTGCTGCCAACGCTGCTGCCGGCGTCGTTGCCGTGGCTGCGCGCGGGACCGTTTGGGGTGAACTGGCTGGCACCGGACGATTTGCTCGGGTTGGGCGACTGGAACCGTCTCGGCCGCGCGGTGGTGCTGAGCCTGGCGGCGAACGTGGCGGTGATGCGGGCGCTGGCCGGTTCGCGTTTCGGACACAGTACGCGCGCGGTCAGCGTGGGTCATGTCGGCGTCGTCGAACTGCGCGCGCTGGCCGCGCGCTTCCTGCCGCCGGAGCGGGTCAGGCATCTGTTCGAGGGCGTGCCCGCCAAGGGCTCGTCCGGAACCATGCGCATCGCGCAAGTGGAGCACGAGCTGGCCGCGGTGATCGGAACCGCATCGGCGCGGTTGTTGCTGGAGGTGGTGCACCGGCAGGGGGGCGACGACCTCGACACCGTGGTGGCCATCGTCGGCGAGGCCGCGCAGGACCTGCGTTTCAAGCAGCGTGTGTTGGAGACCGCGCTGGAGAACATGAGCCAGGGCATCTGCGTGGTCGATGCCGAGCTGCACGTGGTGGCGTGGAACACGCCGTATGCGAGGCGGTTCAACTACCCGCCGCAGATGCTCCGGGTAGGCCGTCCGGTGGCCGAGCTGACCCGTTACAACGTCGACGCCGGCCTGCTCGGCGCTGGCAATGCCGAGGCTCGCGTGCAGCGGCGACTGCAACACATGCGCGCCGGTACCCGCTACCTGTCCGAGCGGAGGTTCCCCGACGGCACGATGGTGGAGATCCGCGGCAACCCCATGCCCGGCGGTGGTTTCGTCGCCACGTTCACCGACGTCACCGCGTTCCGCCAGGCCGAGACCGCACTCAAGCGCGCCAACGAGACACTGGAGCTGCGCGTGGCCGAGCGCACCCGCGAACTTGCCCGTGTCTCGGCGCAAGCGCAGGCGGCCAATGAGGCCAAGAGTCGGTTTCTGAACGCCGTCTCGCACGACCTGATGCAGCCGTTGCATGCGGCCCAGCTGTTTGCCCACTCGCTCATCGAGCACGGCGGCCATGCGCAGACTGCACAGCATCTCAACGGTGCGCTCGCCGCCACCGAGGGTCTGCTCAGCGGTCTGCTCGATGTGGCACGACTCGAAGGCGGCCGCCTGCATCCGCAGCCGCGGGCGTTTCCGCTGGCCGAGGTGCTCGGTCCGCTCGGCGCCGAGTTTCGCGCCATGGCTATCGATCGCGATGTGCGACTGAATATGGTGGACACGCGCGCGTGGGTGCGTTCGGATCCGCAATTGTTGCGGCGGGTGCTGCAGAATTTCCTGTCCAACGCCTTGCGCTATGCCGGGCAGGGTCGTGTTTTGCTTGGCGTGCGTCGGCGCGGCCAACAGCTGCGCCTGGAAGTGTGGGACACCGGCGCCGGGGTTGCGCTGGAAGAGCAGCAACTGATCTTCCAGGAATTCCGGCGCGGCAGCACGGCCGGCGGGCAGGGGCTTGGGCTGGGATTGTCGATTGCGCAACGGATGGCCGACCTGCTTGGGCATCCGCTGGGGCTGCGCTCGTGGCCGGGTCAGGGCAGCGTTTTTCATCTTGACGTACCGCTGGCGGTGGCCACTCCGCACTACGTGCTGGTGCCGAATGCGATGCAGCCGCTGCCGGCCGGCCGCGCCCTGGTGTTGGACAACGAATCGACGGCGCTGACGGCGTTGACCACGTTGCTCGAGAGTTGGGGCTGGCAGGTGCATGCGGCGCGCAATGCGCTGCAGGCACTTTCGGTACCGTGGCGGCCGGACATCAGCATCCTCGATTTTCACCTCGACGGTGTTCAGACCGGATTGACGGTGTGGTGGCAATTGGCCGCATTGCACGTCGACGTGCCCACCGTGATGCTCACCGCTGACCGCGACGGCGACTTGCGCCGGCAACTGCTCGAGGCGGGCGTGAGCGTGCTGTACAAGCCGTTGAAGCCACTGGCGCTCAGACAGACGCTGCAGCGCGTTGGCGCAAGGTTGGTGCGCGGGAGCGAGCAGACTCCTGGCTCGCTCGATCGCGGATCGAAGCCGGCCATCACCTGATCTGGATCAATGCCATGCACGCTCGTCGAGCCTATGTTTAAAGGGCTCGACGCCCGGGTGGACGCCGTACCTGGGACAACGGGATGGCACGATGCAGGCAAGTGTCGCAGCAGATCATTCAGCGGCAAGCGCGGAAGATGACCGGCATTCGAAAAGGCCTTCCACCGCACGGCGCCGGATCTTGATCGGCGCGTCGTATTCATTCACGGCGTCCCGCCGAGCACGAAATAGCCGGGCACCGTCGCTTCGTTGGGAACTATTCCAGCCCAAGTCACCTTGCCGATCGCCTGTGGCGAAATCGTGCGGGTTTCCCACTGATCATCAAGGAGAACAACATGGAAACGTCGATGTACCCCCAATCCACGGTCGATCTGGCACGCAAGCGTCGCGAACTGGCACCCGAGCCGCTGAAGGCCTTCAAGGCATTCAGTGCTGCCGTGTTTGCCGACGGCGCCCTGCCCAATGTCACCAAGCAATTAATCGCGGTAGCTGTGGCACACACGACGCAATGTCCTTATTGTATCAAGGGCCATACCGCCGAGGCCCTTAAACAGGGTGCGACCGAACAGCAGATCATGGAGGCGATTTGGGTGGCGGCCGAAATGCGCGCGGGCGGCGCCTACGCGCATTCGACGCTGGCGCTGGACGTGATGCAGCACTCGTGCGAGGGTGGCTGACATAGGGACTCGGTTCACGTCGGTATCGGGCAGTCGGAAGGGAGCGTGAACCGCGAGGTCTTGGGAGCGAAGATCCTGGCCCAGTTGCCGGGCAGCCGCGTTTCCGATGCCTTCGTGCGGTCCCCTTTCCGGTGCGTACGTGCTGGCGGCGCGGCGCATCCGCAAGAGCTTCCCTTAACCTAAAACTGAGGTCACGATATTCTGCGACGACGCGGGAGAAATACCTCCGTGCCAATTACCGAAATCGGGGCCACCCATTTCGCCTGAGGAAGCAGGGTCGCCTGAGGCAGGGCCACCGACAGGTGCCTGGATCAGGCGACCCACCCGGGCTCGCCCAGCTCCAGCGATTTCAGGGCCATGCCTGCCTGTGTCCGGTTCCGCACGCCGAGCTTCTCGAAGATCGCCGTGATGTGTGCCTTCACGGTGCGCTCCCCGATCGACAGGCGGTCGGCGATCTGCTTGTTCAACAATCCCTCTGCCAGCAAGGCAAGTACGCGCGATTGTTGTTCGGTGAGCCGGGCCAGGCGACAGGCCAGGTCCGTGTCAGCAGGATCGGCAGGAAGTGCGGTGACGGCATCGGCCAGCGCAGGCGGCAGCCAGTTGCCACAGTCGAGCACCTGTCGGATCGCCCTGCCGATTTCCGCGGGGCTGGCGCTCTTGGAGATGAAGCCGGCAGCCCCGTGATCGAGCACGCGGCGCACCACGCGCGGCTCATCGTGGGCGGATACCACCAGCACGGCCACGCCCGGATGCTGGCCGCGCAGCGCGGCCAGCCCGGCCAGCCCCTGGCTGCCGGGCATGTGCAGGTCGAGCAGCACCAGATCGATGTCGGGTTCGGCTCCCAGTGCCGCGAGCACAGCTGCCAGGTCGGCGGCCTCACGAACGCAGCAGTCAGGCAGGCTGTGCTCGGCCGCCTGGCGCAGTGCAGCACGGAACAGCGGGTGGTCGTCGGCAATCAGCAGGCTCGTCATATGCCTCAAGTTAGCCGGCTGCGGCGCCGACGTCGAGTTGCGGCAACGCGTTTTTGCCGGTCCCGGCCCTGTCGGCATGACTGGACTTTCGCACGATGCTACCGGATTACGAGGGTGCGGCGTGGCCACGCGAGGTGTCGACACCGGTGGCACGGCTGCGCGGCCCGGATGCGCTGGAGCAGCGGGCACTGGGGTTGCGCTAACGCGGCACGGCGCGCCGTGCGGTATTCTTGGTGGCCTTCGTGCCCGCAAGATGGCACGGTGCCGCTTTCGAACCCCAAGGATTTGCGATGACCATCAACGTCACCTTCACCACCAACCGTGGCCCGATCCACCTGCGCCTGCACGAAGACAAGGCGCCGGTCACGGTGGCCAATTTCGTCAATCTGGCGCAGCGCGGTTACTACGACGGGCTTTCGTTCCATCGCGTGATCGCCGATTTCATGATCCAGGGCGGCTGCCCCGAGGGTAGTGGCCGCGGTGGCCCGGGCTACAAGTTCGAGGATGAGTTCAATCCCTCGCTGCGCCACGACAAGCCCGGCGTGCTGTCGATGGCCAATGCCGGCCCGCGCACCAATGGCAGCCAGTTCTTCATCACGCACGGCCCCACGCCGTGGCTGGACGACAAGCACAGCGTGTTCGGCGAAGTGGTCGATGCCGCCGACATGGACGTGGTCAACGTGATCAAACAGGGCGACACGATCGAGAAAGTCAGCGTGGACGGCGATGTCGATGCCTTGCTGGCGGCTCAGTCCGATCGCGTCAAGGACTGGAACGTGGTACTCGATCAGCGCGGCTGATCTTCTCGTCCTGACATGTCGTGGCACGAGACAGGCCTGACGGACTGCGTTGAATCAGGCGTGGTCTGAAATTACCGACTGGTGACATTGCCGTGAGGGCGTTCAGGCCAACCTGCGCCTGACCAGGTGGTAGATTAGCAGCAGCACCACCCCGACAATCAAGCCGATCACGAATACCCAAAGCCAATGCATACGGAGTGCTCCTGTGCAGGTGATGCGGCGCCGTCCGCCAGTCGGACGGCTCCATCTGCGCCTCTGGTCTCGCTGCCGCAGCCTGGGACTGTGACCCCGGACGCGCGTACTGGCTGCAGCGTGATAAAATCAATGTCTTTAGTCCCGCGGCGTCGAGAAACGCATGCCCCAACTCGCCCAACGTGTCGATCGCGCCAAGCCTAGATCGAATACCCCCAGAAGGAGTCAACGTTCATGAAAGCCCCCGTTCGAGTTGCCGTCACCGGTGCCGCTGGCCAGATCGGCTACGCCTTGCTGTTCCGCATTGCCGCCGGCGACATGCTGGGCCCGGATCAGCCGGTGATCCTGCACTTGCTGGAAATCACCCCGGCGCTGCCGGCACTGCATGGCGTGGGGATGGAACTGAACGACTGCGCGTTCCCGACCCTGGCCGGCGTGGTGGCCACCGATGACGCGAATGTCGCCTTCAAGGATGTGGATTATGTCCTGCTGGTTGGTGCACGTCCGCGCGGCCCCGGCATGGAGCGCAAGGACCTGCTGGAGGCCAACGGCGCGATCTTCGCCCCGCAAGGCAAGGCGCTGAATGCCCATGCCAAGCGTGACGTAAGGGTGCTGGTGGTGGGTAACCCGGCCAATACCAATGCGCTGATCGCCCAGCAGAACGCGCCCGATCTGGACCCGAAGTGCTTCACCGCGATGGTCCGGCTCGATCACAATCGCGCGCTGTCGCAGTTGGCGGAAAAGACTGGCAGTCACACTACCGACATCCGCAGGATGACGATCTGGGGCAACCACAGCTCGACTCAGTATCCCGACATCCACCATGCCACCGTGAACGGCAAGGCGGCGATGTCGCTGATCGATCAGGCCTGGTATGAGAACGATTTCATTCCTACCGTGCAGCAGCGTGGCGCGGCGATCATCAAGGCGCGTGGCGCATCTTCCGCCGCCTCCGCCGCTTCGGCTGCGATCGATCACCTGCGCTACTGGGCACAAGGCACCGCCGACGGCGACTGGGTCTCGATGGGCATCCCTTCCGATGGCTCCTATGACATCGCGCCGGGCGTGATCTACGGTTATCCGGTAACGGTGAAGAACGGCAAGTACGAGATCGTGCAAGGCCTGGCGATCAACGCGTTCTCGCGTGCCCGGATGGACGCGACCAACAAGGAACTACGCGAAGAACGTGCCGGCGTGGAGCACCTCTTCGCCAAGTAGAACTGCCCAGGTAAAGTCGGATTGACGGTTACCCGAACCTGGCAGGGATGGCAGGTTCGGGGGCGCAGCGAAAAAGACGGGTCGGCGTGGGTTGGCCCGTCTTTTTATTTGGCTGCCGAAGGCTTGTCGAGCCGGATTCGGAGCTCGGCGTCTGAAAGGCCCCGCCTGCCACTCGCCGTGGATAGTGGCCGCTGAGCGGCACCTCGACTGAAAACCGTACTTCTCATCCGCCGGAACAAGGCATTCTGGCGGCGGCACGCCTTCGGGCGGTGGTTCGCCGGGCAGGTCGGGCGGTTCCCAGGGTGGACCCGCGGGCGGTGGGCCGACAGGTGGTACTGGTGGATCGGGCCCGGCACCGGGTGGCAGTGGGGGTGGCAGTGGCGGCTCGCCCGGCCATCCTCCCGCGTCCGGCGGCAATCTTGGCGCTACGCCGGCAGGTGGAGGCTCGGGTGGTGGTACTCGCGGCTCCGGTGGCTCGTCGGGTGCTGCGAGCGGCAGTGGCGGCATCCCGCCGCCGCCGCCCAAACCCGACTGCAAGCCGAAGAACGGCACGCGTGGCTCCGGTCACGGCAAGCCTCACTCCTGCAAAAAGAAGCCCTGAAGCCGACTGTCCGATCGCCCGCTGGCCCGCTGGCCCGCTGGCCCGCTGGCCCGCTGGCCCATGCGCAGGGATGGCCAGCGGCGTTTCTATTCGGTGTGGGTCCTGTCGTGTCGCTTCTCGCCGGCTCGCTTGAGTGCAGCGTCGATGGCCTCGAGCAATTGTTGCCCGCCGAATGGCTTGCGCAGAAAGATGCCGCGCCCGGGTATCTCGTCGCGCGTCACTTCACTGTCGGCGGTGATCACGACGATGGCGATTGCCGGGTGGCGCTCGATAGCGCGTTCGCAGAGTTCGATACCGGTTGTGCTGCCGGCCAGTATGACGTCGGCGACGAGCACGTCGACGCGCGCTTGCTGCAGATCGCTGCGCGCGCTGGCTACGCCCAACGCACGGATGCTGCGGAAACCCTCGGTCTGCGACAGCAGCAGGTCGATCGCTTCCAGCACCAGCGCGTCGTCGTCGACGATGAGTACGGTCTTCATTTGTGCGTCCGTGAAGTTTGCCCGGGCCTTTCCCGCGCCAGGAGCCTGTGGGGCCTCAGCGCCTGGTTGTTGCCGTTGTCGTCGCGTGGGTTTCGCAGCAGCCATGCCAGCACCGGCGGTGTCACCATCGCGGTGAGCAGGGACATTGCCACGATGATCGCGTAGATCTGTTCGCTGAACACGCCCGCGGCCAGCCCCAGGCTGGCGATCACCACACCGACCTCACCGCGCGGCACCATGCCGAAACCGACGATGGCTGCGCTGCGTTTGCCCAGTGACAACGCCCCGAGAAAGCCGCCGGCCAGTTTGGAGGCAATCGCGATGAGCGTAACCACGGCCAGCATCCACAACGCGCTGGCGCTGGCCAGTTCGGCCAGGTTGATCTTGGCGCCGGTGACCACGAAGAAGAACGGCGTAATGAAGGAGAGCAGCGGCAGGGTCTGATGTTCGAGTTCGTCGCGCTGGGGAGTTTCCGACGCGATCATGCCGGCAAGGAAGGCGCCGATGATCGCGGCCAGTCCGAAGCGAGTGGACAGCCAGGCCAGCCCCAGGCACAGAGCCAGCATCAGGGTCAGCGCCGAATGCGGGCTGATCGGGGCCTCCAGCCAGCCCGACTGGCGCCGCATGACCCGGGTACCGCCCCAGCCGATGATCGCTACGAAGCCGATCGTGCTGGCCAGGGTCAGCAACAGCGATTGCAGGTTCAACGAGCCGCCACCTTGCAGCGACGAGACAATGCCCAGCAGCAGCATCGCGAGGATGTCATCGATCACCGCGGCGCCAAGAATGACCCGGCTTTCGGTACGCTGCAGTACGCCAAGTTCCTGCAGTACGCGCGCCGTGATACCGGCCGAGGTGGCCACGAAGGCGGCCGCCACGAACAGCGATTTGACCCATTCGAAACCCTCGCCGTGTGCCCACAGCGTGCCGGCGGCGAAAGGAATGATCACGCCCAGCACGCCGACCAGGAAGGCACTCTTGCCGACTTTCTTCAGGTCGTCCAGCCGGGTCTCCAGTCCCACCGCAAACAACAGCAGTACCACGCCTATTTCGGCCAGCACGTCCACCGGCGTACCAGGCAGAATCTGCGCGGGCGTGAGCCAGCCGAGCAGGGAAGGGCCCACCACGCAGCCGGCGGCGATCTCGCCGACCACGCCAGGCAGCTTCAGTCGCTGCGCGATCTCGGCGCCGATCTGGGCCGCGATGAAGATGATGAACAGGGTGAGCAGGATGTCGCTGGCATGATGCATCGGCGAGTTGGATTCCGTTTGAGCCAGGTGATGGCGCTGGCGTGGTCAGCTGCCGCCGAAAAGGTGTGCGTTCATCCACATGTGCAGCGCGATACTGGCGACGTAGCCCAGCGCAATCGCCCAGGTCCAGCGCAGATGGCCCATGAATGTGTACTGCCCCCGCGAAGCACCCATCAGCGCCACCCCGGCGGCCGAGCCCACCGACAGCAGGCTGCCGCCGACCCCGGCAGTGAGCGTGATCAGCAACCACTGGCCGTGATCCATCGGCGGGTTCATCTTCAGCACGGCGAACATGATCGGGATATTGTCCACGATCGCCGAGAGCAGGCCCATCAGCGAGTTGGCCAGGGTGAAGCCGAGTTTGCCATACATGTGGGTGGAGGCTAGTTCGAGGTAACCCAGCGCGGCCAGCCCGCCAACACAGGCGAACACACCGTAGAAGAACAGCAGAGTGTCCCACTCGGCGTTGGCGATGATGCGGAAGATCGAATAAGTCTGCGGTTCCAGGCCCTGCGCCAGCGCATAGTGGCGTTGCCGGTAGTCGATGCGGGTGGCTAGCAGGTTGAGCAGGGCCAACCCGGTCAGCATGCCGTAGGCGGCCGGCATGCCCAGCCATTGGCGGCCGATCACGGTGATCGCGATGGTCAGACCGAAAGTAAGGCAGATACTGATCCCGCCGGGCTTGATCGGGTTGCTGCCTTCGGCCGGCTCGGGGCTGCCCTTGGGCAGCGCAACGAACATGGCCACGGCCGGCACCAGCCAGTCGACCAGCGACGGCAGGAAGATGTGAAAGAACTCGAAGAACTGCGCCTTGTTCGCCTGCCACACCATCAGCGTGGTGATATCGCCGAACGCACTCCATGCGCCGCCGGCGTTGGCCGCGACCACCAGGTTGATCAGCGCGAGGGTGGTGAAACGCGAGTTGCCTGCGCCTACGGCGAGGATCACTGCCGACATCACCAGGGCAGTGGTCAGGTTGTCCACCATGGGTGACAGGAAGAAGGCCATCAGGCCGGTAATCCAGAACAGCGAGCGGTAGCTGAAGCGACGCCGGGTCAACTGGTTGCGCAGCGCATCGAATACGCCGCGCTCGCCGACTGCGGTGACATAGGTCATCGCCACCACCAGGAAGAAGAAGATCTCCGAGTACTCCAGGAACATCGCCTCGAACGCGAGCCTGGCGTCCTGACCGCCGCCAACGCCGCCGGTCTGCCAGGCGATCAGGCCCCAGATCAGCGCCGCGGCCAGTACCACGGGCTTGGACTTGGCGACGTGGATGCGCTCTTCCAGGATCACGGCCACGTAGGCCAGCACGAACAGCACCAGCGCCAGCCAGCCAACCGGATGCGCGGTCAGGTGGAAGTTGACGTTGGCCCCGCTTTCAGAAGCTTGCGCCGGGACGCAGGCGAACAGGGCGGCCAGCGCAAACAGCCTTCGCATGAGCACTCCTTGGAGAGGGGCAATCGCGTCGAGCGACAGAGAGGGCTAGAGTAACAGCCCAACATACACTGCAGAATGGCGCCGAATTTCTGTTCCGCTCGCGCAGTCCGGACGACTGCACGGGAGGCGGCCGAACACGCCGCTCGCCGCGGCTGTGACCAGCGCCAGCAATAGCACATTCCAGCGGCTGCAACGTGGCATCCGCAGCGGCTGGAGACGACATCTGCCGACTAATACCTGTTGTGACAGCTTGCAATTCGTCCCGGTTTTTTGCAAAGTCGGGCGACTTTCATCTGTCGCCCAGGAACGATCAAGGGCGGGAGCCAATTACCGACCCACGCGCCGGGACGCTTTCGTTCCGGCGCGTGTTTTTGTGCGGCAGGAGCCGCGTACATCAGGAAAAGACATGAGCAAGTCAGGCATCACCGTTTCGCGCGTTGATCTGGATCGCATTGAAGCGCTGCTGGAGCGCCTGCCGGCTGCCGAGGCCGACAAGCTCGAGGCGCTGCGCGCCGAACTTGATCGTGCCGAGGTGCTCGAGCCGGCGGCGATGCCTGCGCATATCGTCACGATGAACTCCACCGTAAGCTTCGAAGACGAAGACAACGGCGAGCAGCTGACCCTCACTTTGGTCTATCCGAATGCGGCCGGTGCGCGCGGCACCGTCTCGATCCTGGCCCCGGTCGGCAGCGCCCTGCTCGGGCTGGCGCGCGGCCAGCAGATCGACTGGCCGATGCCCGATGGGCACAAGCGTCGCCTGAAGGTGCTGGAAGTCACCTATCAGCCGGAAGCTGCCGGTCACCTGCATCGCTGAGCCGCATTTCGACAGCACCACCATGGCCGTCTCGCTAAACTGCGGGGACCAGGAGACCCGCATGGCCGAATCCACCGTCCCCGCCAAAGCCCTGACCCGCGCCATCGCGCTGCGGACACAGCTCGAGCAGGCCAACTATCGCTACCACGTACTCGACGACCCGGACCTCACCGACGCCGCGTACGACCACCTGATGCGCGAGCTGGAGGCGCTGGAAGCGCACTACCCCACGCTCGCCGCGGACGATTCGCCCACACGCAAGGTCGGTGCGCGGGCGCAGGGCGGCTTCGCCGAGGTGCGTCATGCGATCCCGATGTTGTCGCTGGGCAACGCGTTCGAGCAGGAGGGCGAAACCGAACGCGAGCGCTTTCGTGAAGTAGCCGAGTTCGTGCGGCGCATCGAGCAGACGCTGAAGCGTGGCGAGCTGGTGTTCTCGGTCGAGCCCAAGCTCGACGGTTTGGCGATCAGCCTGCGCTACGAGCATGGTGTGTTCGTGCAGGGCGCCACCCGCGGCGATGGCGAAACCGGTGAGGATGTGACGGCCAACCTGCGCACGGTACGGGCGATCCCGCTGAAGCTGCGCGGCAAGGGCTGGCCGGAGGTGCTGGAAGTGCGCGGCGAAGTGATCATGCTGCACCGGGACTTCGAGGCGTTCAACGAGCACGCACGCACTCATGGTGAAAAGCCACTGGCCAATCCACGCAATGGCGCCGCCGGTTCGCTGCGCCAGCTCGATCCGGCGATCACCGCAAAACGCTGCCTGAGTTTTTTTGCCTATGCCATCGGCATGGTCGAGGGTGGTGAGCTGCCGGCGACGCATTCGGCCACCCTGCAACAGCTGCGCGACTGGGGCTTTCCGGTGTCGCCGCATGTGGATATCGCGCGCGGCTTCGATGGCCTGCTCGGGTACTTCCATCGGATCGGCGCGAAACGCGACAGCCTCCCCTACGACATTGATGGCGTGGTCTACAAACTCGACGACTACGAAGGCCAGCGTGAGATGGGCTTTGTCTCGCGTGCGCCACGCTGGGCGCTGGCACACAAATTCCCGGCGCAGGAGCAGACCACGAAGCTGCTCGACATCGAAGTGCAGATCGGCCGTACCGGCGCCGCCACGCCACGGGCGCGGATGGAGCCGGTACAGGTGGCCGGTGTCACGGTCACCTACGCCACCTTGCACAACGCCGACCAGGTTGCGCGATTGGATGTGCGCATCGGCGACACGGTGATCGTGCGCCGCGCCGGCGACGTGATTCCGGAAGTGGTGCGCGTAGTCGAAGAGCTGCGCCCCGAAGGGGCCGTGCCGTGGCACATGCCAACCCATTGCCCGGTGTGCGGCTCGGCCCTGCTGCGTGCAGAGGGCGCTGCCGCATGGCGCTGCTCCGGCGGACTGTTCTGTGCCGCCCAGCGCAAGGAGGCGCTGATCCATTTCGCCTCGCGCCGCGCGATGGACATCGAGGGCCTGGGCGAGCGCTTTGCCGAAGACCTGGTCGAGTTCGACATGGTGAACACGCCGGCCGACCTGTACCGGCTCACAGTCGATGACTTCGTCGACATGAAGCGACGCGCCGACGAAAGGGACCACACCACGCCGCAGACGGTGAAGACCGGCAAGATCGCGACCAAATGGGCCGAGAACCTGATTGACGGCATCGCGGCCAGCAAGCACACCACGCTGGCGCGTTTCCTGTTCGCGCTGGGCATCATGCATATCGGCGAAAGTACGGCCAGGACCCTGGCGAGCTGGTTGGGCCGGCTCGACTTCGTGCGCAGCATGCCGGCGTCGGTGTTGCGCTTGTTGCCGGACATCGGCAGTGAAGTGGCCGACTCGATCGAGGGCTTTTTTGCGCAGGCGGGCAATCAGCGGGTGGTCGACGATCTGCTGGCCGAGGGCATCCGCTTCGACGACGAGACGGCGCCATCGCCCAAGCTGCGCGAGAAACTCAACCTGGCAAGCCTGCTCGACATGGTGCCGATCGGACAGCTCGGACCGAAGCGCACACGCTTGCTTGCCAGGCACTTCCCTACCTTGCAACGATTGCGCGCCGCTGGTGCCTCGCAGTGGATCGTCGCCGGCTTGCCACAATCTGCGGCAACCAACCTGGAAAGGTTCCTGCACGACGACAGCGCTTTGGCGCAACTCGATCGCGTCGAGGCCGCCATGCACCGCCTGCTCGACGCGATCCCGGCGGCGGCTGCGGCCAGCATGCTGCCGCTTGAGGGGCAAACCATCGTGCTCACCGGCACCCTGCAGTCGCTGGGACGCGAGGCGGCGAAACAAAAGCTTGAGGCGCTCGGCGCCAAGGTATCCGGTTCGGTATCGAAGAAGACCCGTTTCGTGGTGGCTGGCGCCGAAGCAGGCTCCAAGCTCGACAAGGCCGCCGAGCTTGGCGTCGAGGTATGGGATGAAGCGCGCCTGCTGACGTTGCTGGACGAGCACGGGGCGGCAGCGTGAGTCATCCGTTCTTGTTGGCGTCGCTGCAGTTGAGGGCGCGATTGAATGCAATGTTTCGCACGTTCTTTGCCGAACGCGCTGTGCTGGAGGTGGAAACCCCGATCCTTTCCGCCGCCGGCAATACCGAGCCGAACATCGACAGTTTCACCGCCGTCTTCAGCGGCCACGTCGATGCGGGTCCACGCGAACGCTGGCTGCGTACCTCACCGGAGTATCCGCTCAAGCGCCTGCTCGCGGATGGCATCGGCGACTGCTACGAGCTCGGTCGGGTGTTCCGCAACGGCGAGGCGGGCGGCCGGCACAATCCCGAGTTCACCATGCTGGAGTGGTACCGGGTTGGCTGGGATCACCGTCGCTTGATGCAGGAGACAATCGAACTGGTCGATGCCGCACTGGCGATGGTGGATCGTCGCGCCGAAGTGGTGATTGGAAGCTACCGGCAATGCTTCCTCGACGAGTTGGGTATCGATCCGATGCGTGACCCGATAGCCCGGCTGCAGGCGCCGCTGGCAGAGTTTGGCATCAATCCGGCGGGCCTGCGGCGCGACGACTGGCTCGACTTGCTGATCACCCACCGGCTGCAACCGGCGTTTCCGCGCGACCGGATCACGGTGATCCACGACTATCCGGCAAGCCAGTGTGCGCTGGCCCGGATTCGCCCGGGCGAGCCGCCGCTGGCCGAGCGTTTCGAGTTGTACCTGGGGCCGTACGAACTCGCCAACGGCTATCACGAGCTCAATGATGCGCGCGAGCAGCGCATGCGCTTCGAGCGTGACAACCGCGTGCGCTGTGAACGAGGCCTGCGCGAGGTTGCCATCGACGAGCGCCTGCTCGCGACGCTCGATGCGTTGCCCGACTGCGCCGGTGTGGCGCTCGGTGTCGAGCGCCTGCTGATGTGCCTGGCCGGCACCAATGCCATCGCCGATGTGCTTGCGTTCCCATTCGCCGACGCCTGACGCACGCCGCCCGGTCTCGTTGACTGCGCGTCATGCGCGGCTGTCGATCGGACTGTGTTGCTGCTAGAACTCAAGTTCCTGTGCCGCGCACAGATAGTCGACCAGCGGGGCGACACGCTTGAACGTGGCCACCGTCCACGGCAGCAGTTCGCTCGAGCAGGCCAGTGCTTCGTCGAACCGGGTGGTGGCGACGAAATCCTTGCGCTTGAGATCCTCGATCAGCTCGTGCGCGGGGTCGTAGCCACGCGGCGCGCGCACCAGTGACTCGCCGCCAAGCTGCAGGTGTTCGCGGAACGGTTTGCTCCGGGTGGCGCGCTTCCACGCAGCCGGATTATCGATCAGGAATTCGCGGATGTGCTTGAGCGCATCCGGTTCGGGATGCCACATGCCGCCGCCGGCAAAGCAGTCGGCGGGTTCGAGGTGCAGATAGAAGCCCGGCGCCTGGATTTCGCGGCGACGCTCGTGGGTGAAGCGTGAGCCTTGCCAGGCCTTGTATGGCAGCTTGTTGTTGGAATAACGGGTATCGCGGTAGATGCGATAGAGCGAGCCACCACTCTTGCGCGGGTCGGCACGGTAGTGCGCGCTGATCTGCGCCAGCGGCACCTGCATGTCGGTGATCAGCTGCAGGAACGGTTCGCGCACATGGCGCTCGTAGTCGTCCTTGTGTGCGTGGAACCATTCGCGGCGATTGTTGCGCCCGAGTGCGCGCAGGAAACGGAAAGTGGCGAGAGTGAAGTAGCTTGTCGACATGGTGGCTCGTGGAAGTACAGGGTAGGGCGGGCATTGCCCGCCGGATGTTTGGCCCGCTGCGCAGGCGGGCGGTGCCCGCCCTACCTGGACGGATAGTCATCGATGCTCTCGGCGAGCTGTTCACCCCAGGCTTGCAGCTGATCGAGCAGGGGTAGCCTGTCCTGCGCGGCGGGGTCGTGGCGCAGTGCTTCCAGGCGCGCGAAATAGTCATCGAGGGTGAGCGCGGTCAGCGCGCCATGCCGGGTCAGTCGCGCCTGGCGGAAGTCTGTCCAGCGAGCGTACTCCTGCGCAGTGAGAGTCTCCGGCCAGTTGCGCGCGCGATAGCGAAACAGCAGCGCGGGATAACGCGGGTCGCGGAACGGGAACGCACGTGTACCGAGCTCCTGCGGTGGCGTGGCGCGAACCTGCCCCAGCAGGCGCTTGTCGGTGTCGGGCAGGAAGCCGCTGTACAGCGCAAGCTCCGGGTCTTCCGGCGGGGGGAATGCGGCGGCACGCTGGAATACCCGGCGCAGCTTTTCCGCCAGCCCGTCAACCGCGCGCAAGGTGTCGCGGTGCAGCTGGCAGCGTTCCAGATCCAGCTGCAGTCGCGCCAGATCCACGCCCTGCAGTACCGACAACGGCGCCAGCGCCGGCGCACGATTTGCGCGCACCGTGCGCAACGGGATGCGCTCGATGCCTTCGGGCAGGTCGGCGCGGGCGGTGAAGATGCGATCGGCGATGTCATCCTCGTCCAGCGCCAGCCATTCGGCGGGGTCAGTGGCCAGGTCGTAGACGATCACCTCGCCGCTGCGAGCGGGATGCGCGGCCAGCGGTGCGATCAGCGCCAGACAATGGTGGCTGGCGGGGTAGCGCGAGGAGACATGCACCAGCGGCGTCATGTTCACCACATCGAGCAGCTCGAACACTTTCTGCTTGCGCCGCAGCGCGTAGTACCAGTCCCACAACCGCGGTTGGCGCACGCGGATCAGGCGGGCCAGATCGATCAAGGCGTAGACATCGGATAGCGCGTCGTGCGCGCGTTCCTGCTGGAGGTGATTGGCACTGGCCAGATGTTCCAGCTTGAAGCTGGGCGTCCCATCCTCGCGGGTCGGCCACACGATGCCCTCCGGGCGGAGTGCCTGGCACAGGCGTACCAGGTCGATCAGATCCCAGCGCGAGTTGCCGTTCTCCCACTCGCGCCCGTATGGCTCGTAGAAGTTGCGATAGAGCATCTGCCGGGTGAACTCGTCGTCGAAACGCAACGAGTTGTAGCCGACGCCGCAGGTGCCCGGGGTGGCCAGTTGCTCGTGCACCCGTGCGGCGAATTCGGCTTCGCCGATGCCTTCGCGTTCGGCCTGCTGTGGCGTGATGCCGGTGATCAGGCAGGCGTCCGGATGGGGCGGCATCTCACGCGAGGGCTTGCCGTAGAACATGACCGGCTCGCCGATGACGTCCAGCTCCATGGTTGTGCGGACACCGGCGAACTGCAGTGGGCGGTCGCGCCGCGGATCGGTGCCGGAGGTCTCGTAGTCGTGCCAGAAAAAGGTCTGCATGACCGTGATGATCGCATGCGGGCGTCGCCCGCGGACAAGGCTGATAAACTCCCGGCTACAAGGAGATTCCATGAGCCAAGCCCACGAAGACAACCTGATCTGGATCGATCTGGAAATGACCGGCCTCGACACCGACAGCGACTCGATCCTGGAGATCGCCACGGTGGTCACCGACAAGAACCTCAACGTGCTGGCCGACGGGCCGGTATTTGCAATACGTCACGAGATTGACCGGCTGGAATCGATGGACGGCTGGAATACCAACCAGCACCACAAGTCCGGCCTGTGGCGGCAGGTGCTGATCTCGCAAACCGATCACGCCATGGCCGAGCAGGCCACGGTCGACTTTCTGCGCGCTTGGGTGCCACCGGGCAAATCGCCGATGTGCGGCAACTCCATCTGCCAGGATCGTCGTTTCATGCACCGACAGATGCCGCGGCTGGAGCATTATTTTCACTACCGCAACCTCGACGTTTCCACGCTCAAGGAACTGGCTCGACGCTGGGCACCGGAGATCGCCATGGCCGTGGGCAAGGAATCGGCGCACACGGCGCTGTCCGATATCCGCGATTCCATCGCCGAGTTGCGCCATTACCGGCGCTACATGGGCGAGCTCGGCGGCGAGGTTGAGGCGTGATGCCGAACCTGGCGCGGGATCCCATGAGGATATGAGCATGTCGAACGATTTGTTTGCGCCGGTACTTGACTGCGCCGGCCGCCTTTTGCGGCTGGATCGCCCGCGTGTAGTCGGCATTCTCAACACCACCCCCGATTCGTTCTCCGATGGCGGCGCCCACGTTGGCGCGGACGAGGCGGTGGCGCACGGCTTGCGCATGGCTGAAGAGGGCGCCGACATGCTCGATGTCGGCGGCGCGTCGACCCGTCCAGGTGCCGACGAGATTCCGCTCGAGGAAGAACTGCGCCGCGTGCTGCCGGTGATCGAGCAGCTGGCTGCCCGTACCACCTTGCCGATCTCGATCGACACTTACCGGCCGGAAGTGATGCGCGCAGCGGTGGCCGCCGGTGCTGGCATGATCAACGACGTGTATGCGCTGCGCCGCGACGGTGCCATGGATGCGGCCGCTGAGCTCGGCGTGCCGGTATGCCTGATGCACATGCTGGGCGAGCCGCGCAGCATGCAGGACGATCCGCACTACGACGATGTCGTCGGCGAGGTGCACCGTTTTCTCACCGAGCGCCTGTTTGCCTGCGAGCTGGTCGGCATCGACCGGCGCAAGGTGCTGGTCGATCCGGGTTTCGGTTTCGGCAAGACGCTGGAACACAATCTTGCCTTGCTGTGCGCGTTGGAGCGCTTCGCCAATCTCGGCAGCGGCGTCTATGCCGGCCTGTCCCGCAAGCACATGATCGGTACCCTGACCGGACGTGCCACGCCGGCTGATCGCGCGGCCGGTTCCGCAGCGGCCGCGTTGATTGCGGTGCAGCGCGGTGCACGGATGGTGCGCGTGCATGACGTGCTGCCCACGGTGGACGCGTTGGCGGTGTGGCGGGCGGTACATGCCGCCGACGTGGTGCCGCGCCGGGATGCTCAGCCCACCGTGCCACGTTGGCCGGACGATGCTTGACGCGCCGTCGAGTAGCCATGCAGCGGCCCTATTTTTCGGGAAGACAAGATGACTGAGCGCAAGTATTTCGGCACGGATGGCATCCGCGGACTGGTCGGCGAGTGGCCGATCAGCGCCGACTTCATGCTGCGGCTTGGCCGCGCGGTCGGCGCGGTACTGCGGCGCGAGGGCGACCCGCGCCCGCAAGTGCTGATCGGCAAGGACACCCGCATTTCCGGTTACATGTTCGAGTCTGCGCTGGAGGCCGGTCTGGTCGCCGCCGGGGCTGCTGTCGGTTTGCTCGGCCCGATGCCGACGCCCGCTGTGGCGTTCCTGACCCGTTCGATGCGTGCCCAGGCCGGCATCGTGATCAGCGCTTCGCACAATCCGCATTGCGACAACGGCATCAAGTTCTTTTCCGACGCCGGCGAGAAACTGTCCGACGCGGTGGAACTGGCGATAGAAGAGGAGCTTGATGCGGCGTTCGCCACGGTGCCCTCCGAACAGCTTGGCAAGGCCGTGCGCGTCGCCGATGCGGTGGCGCGTTATGCCGAATTCTGCAAGGCCACCGTGGCCGCGGACTTCAGCCTGCGCGGGCTCAAGCTGGTACTGGACTGCGCGCATGGCGCGACTTACCAGGTCGCGCCCAAGGTGTTCACCGAACTGGGTGCCGAGGTGATCGCGATTGGCAACAAGCCGGATGGTTTCAACATCAATCAAGGTGTGGGCTCGACCCATCCGGGGGCGTTGCAGCAGGCCGTGCTGGCGCATGCCGCCGACATCGGCATCGCCTTCGACGGCGACGGCGACCGCGTCATCCTGGTCGACCGGCATGGCGATCTGGCCGACGGTGACGACATCCTCTATATCCTGGCGCGGCACCTGCATGCGCGCGGATTGCTGAGCGGCCCGGTGGTCGGCACCTTGATGAGCAACTTCGGGCTGCAGCAGGCGCTGGCCGCGCTCGACGTGCCGCTGATCCGGGCCAACGTGGGCGACCGCTACGTGATGCAGCAGTTGCGCCAGCACCAGGGCATGCTGGGCGGCGAGACCTCCGGGCATATCCTGTGCCTGGATCGTGCCAGCACCGGCGACGGCATCATTGTCGCGCTGGCCGTGCTGGAGGCGCTGGCGCACGATGGTCTGGATCTGGCCGTGGCGCGTCAGGGCCTGAAGAAATTTCCCCAGGTCATGCTCAACGTGTGCGCCGGTGGCGCGCGTGAGGCCCTGCACAGCGACGAGGTACGCCAGGCCTTGGGCGAGGTCGAGCGGACCCTGCATGGCCGCGGCCGGGTGGTCTTGCGTGCTTCGGGCACCGAGCCGCTGGTGCGCGTCACCGTCGAGGGCGCCGAGACGGCGGAAGTGCAACAGTTGGCGGAGAAGCTCGCCGCGATAGTAAAAATGGTAGCCGAACGCTCATGAACCTGTAGCAATATCAAGGTCGCCATGGATTGGCCCGACCTGTGCCGCCCCAGGCGGCGGCGGATAAATTGACCGCACGCACACGGGACCTGCTGCCATGCAGCAAGTCCTCGACAAGCGAGTTCGCTGGCGCCAAGCGGTTGCCCAGCCCCTCGGCCAGGTTGCGATGCGGCGGGCGACAGCACGATATTGTCGCCGGGTGGATCAGCCGGTTTTCGTATTCCGGTAGCGCTTCGATTGCCGCGCGGACAACCGTAGTGCCAGTCGATCTGGCATCAGTTGCAGCATTGTCTTGATGAATTGGTTGACCCGGCCCGGGATGTAGACCGCGTCGCCACGCTCGACCGCCGCGATGCCTTGGCGAACCACTTCGCTGGCACTCAGCCACATGAAGCCGGGCAGCTTGTCCATCTTCTCGCGGGTGCGGGTGACGTCGTGGAATTCCGACCAGGTGAAGCCCGGGCACAGCGCACACACGTGGACGCCGCGCGGCTGATTCTCCAAGGCAAGCGCCTGCGAAAACCTGATCAGATACGCCTTGCTTGCCGCATACAAAGTATGCCCGGCCGGCGCCGGGACATGCCCGGCCAGTGAGGCGACATTGATGATGCGGCCATGTCTGCGCTGGCGCATGCCCGGCAGCAGGCGCCACGCCAGTTCAGTCGGCGCCAGCAGCAGGACCTGCAGGAAGTCGGCGTGAGTGGCCCAGTCGTTGGCGTCGAACGTGCCGGGCACGCCGTAGCCGGCATTGTTGATCAACCAGTCCACCTGCAGGCCGCGTCGGTCAAGTTCACCACACAGCCACCGAACCGCCGCCGGCTCGGCGAGGTCATGCGGCAACACGGTGACCTGGGCATCATGCCGGGTGCGCAGCGTGGCGGCTAGGTTCTCCAGGCGTTCGACGCGGCGGGCGGTCAGTACCAGATCGTGGCCCAGTGACGCGAGTTGCCTCGCGAACTCCGCACCGATGCCGGAGGAGGCGCCGGTGATCAGACTGAGAGGACGTTCAAGGGACATGGGGTTTCCAAGGAGCCTGTCGGACTTTACTCGGTCGGCCTCAACCGGCAAAGTCCGACAGGCTCCTTGGGTCGCACCGCATTCTCGAATAAGGTGATCAGTTCATGCCAGCGACAGGTTTGGTTTGCCGCCGGCGCGGGGGCTCGCTAAGCTTGCACACTGATCGCTGTGGATGCACACCATGCGCAAGAAACTGGTTGCCGGCAACTGGAAAATGCACGGCAGTCGCACGATGGCCGCCGCCCTGCTGGGCGAGCTCGCTGCGGCCAAGTCGACTTCAATCGATGTCGTCGTGTGCCCGCCGTTCCCGTACCTGGCCGAGCTGGCAGCGCAACATCGCGATAGTGGTCTGGGTATCGGCGCGCAGGACTTGAGCGAGCACGAGGGACAAGGCGCGTACACCGGCGAAGTATCCGGCGCGATGCTCGCGGATGTGGGTGCGCGCTGGGTACTGGCCGGCCATTCGGAGCGCCGGCAGTATCACCATGAGGACGACGAGCTGGTGGCGCGCAAATTCGCGGCTGCCCGCGCTGCGGGACTCACCCCGATCCTGTGCGTGGGGGAGACCTTGCAGCAACGCGAGAATGAGGAGACCGAAGCGGTCATCGCGCGCCAGCTACAGGCGGTGTTGCGTGTTTGCGGGATTGCCAGTTTCGACACGGCGGTGATCGCCTACGAACCGGTCTGGGCCATCGGCACCGGCCAGACCGCGACGTCGCAGCAGGTCCAGCAGGTACATGGTTTCATTCGTAGCCAACTGGAAAGCGAAGATGCTACACTTTCCTGTCTGACTCGACTGCTTTATGGCGGTAGTGTCAAGGCGGCGAATGCTGCCGAATTGTTCGCGCAGGCGGACGTGGACGGTGGGTTGATCGGTGGCGCCTCGTTGACGGCTTCCGACTTTCTGGCTATCTGCGCCGCGGCACACCAGGCGCCTCAAGCCAGCTAGCAAACAGGCTCGACTAGAAACCTATGTTCGTCATCTTCAGCGTGTTTTACATCCTGATCGCTGCGGCGATGATCGTGCTGATCCTGCTCCAGAACGGGGCAGGTGCCGACGCCGGCTCCGGCTTCGGTGGCGGTGCCTCGGGCACGGTGTTCGGCGCGCGCGGCTCCGCGACCTTTCTTACGCGCGCCACCGGCGTGCTGGGCGCATTGTTTTTCGTGCTCAGCCTTGGCATGGGTATCTACCTGCACGGCCACGGTGCGCCGCAGACCGCCAATAGCGGGCTTGGCGTGATGGCCGGGTCGACTGAAAAGCCGGCACCGGTCCAGGCGCCACCGACTACCCCAGCGGGCTCGGAAGTACCCTCGGCGACGCCAGCCAGCGCTGGCAAGGCTGTTCCGGCAACGACACCGGCGGCAACCGGCAACAACGCTCCGGCCAAAAGCCCGGGCGATGTGCCACCGCCAGCGACAAAGAAGCACTAAAGCAACACACCTGCCCAGGTGGCGGAACTGGTAGACGCACTACCTTGAGGTGGTAGCGACGCAAGTCGTAGGGGTTCGAGTCCCCTCTTGGGCACCAATTAGAAGCACGGTTTCGACGGGTACCCGTCGAAGTCGAAGGATGGAAAGGCCGCCAACTGGCGGCTTTTTCATTTATTCCCGTCGAGGCGATGGTTCCGTGTCGTTTCGGCGTGAGGTTCCGAGCGGGATTCGAACTGGATCCACGACGTGCCGTGGATCGATGTCGGCGCGGGTTCCCGTACATCAACTGTAGGGCCTGGCCGACATATCAGCCGTTTCCAGCGTGACATCCTGTTCGCAGTTGGGGCGCGGCGGCGGTTGGGCTTCGTTCGTTGCGTTATCGCCATGAACGCGCAGAGGGGCTGAATTGCACGCTGAATTCCGCGTGGGGCAACCGTGTGGTGCATCGGCGCGTGGCCGTGGCTGGCTTGGCCGCACCATGCAAGGCGACCTGATGTGAGTGCGTGAACCAATGCGCTTGCAAAGGTTTGCCGCGCGGCCTAATTTCAAGCTGTCCAGCCGAGGGGGAGTTAAATGATCAACGTTGTCCTGGTGGACGATCATGAGCTGGTTCGCACCGGCTTCAGGATGATCCTGCAGCAATCTGGCATCCACATCAGTGGTGAGGCAGGCAGCGCCGAAGAAGGGCTGCACCTCATTCGCACGCTGGTGCCGGATATCGCACTGGTTGACGTGCATATGCCCGGGATGAGCGGAATCGAGCTGACCGAGCGTGTGTGCCGCTCGAAACTGTCTACTTGCATCGTTATCGTCACCGTGGTCGACGACGCGCGCTTTCCCAAGCGCCTGCTTGATGCCGGCGCGCTCGGGTACCTGACCAAGGGCTGCAGCGCCAGTGAACTGGTCTCGGCGGTGCGCCAGGTCGCTGGCGGGCGGCGCTACCTTGCCCCCGCGGTGGCGCAGCAGCTTGCGCTTGCCACGCTCGACGGCAGTCTATCGCCGTTCGACGCGCTCTCCAGTCGCGAACTGGAGGTGGCGATGATGCTGGTACGCGGCAAGCCGCTGACGATCATCGGCGAACAACTCAATCTGAGCCCGAAGACCGTCTCCACCTACAAGCAACGTCTGATGGAGAAATTGCAGGTGGATCACGTGCTTAGCCTGGCCCACCTGATGACGGTGCATGGGCTGATCGACACGCCGAGCCACCACGTCGGCAATTAAGGTCCGTGGCGCGATTTCGAGGCTGGCACAGGCACAAAAAAACCGGACGAGTGTCCGGTTTTCTTTGTTTTCAACGAGCCATGAACTCAATCGTGAGAGTCACGGTCGGGCTTGGCGTGCACCGGTGCCGTGTCCGCCGCTGGCTTGCTCGCGGTCTGTGCGGAGTGCGCCGGTCTTGCGGCAAAACCGGATTGAGCCAGCAGATCGCCCTGCTTCGGAAGCGGTGGCTGCGCTGCCACGGCAGGCGTGCTGGCAGCGGCGTTGGCCGGAGTCGGAGCCGTGGCTGCGATCGGAGTCGTTGCCGAAGCGGAAGCGACTGCGGACGCAATGTGGGCAACAGGCCGATCGATTGCCGCCCGGGTGATCGCGGGCACGGGTTTTGGCGTGACCCCGACGGAAGCGGTTACCGGCTTGACCGGCGCCGCCACCACGGGGGTTATCGGAACCGCGCTTGGCGGGTGCATGTTGGCTTCCGCTGTGGGAGCTGCACTCTGACCTGGTTGCGCTGACAGCGGAGCGCGTGCGGGTGCCGGCGTGGCTGCTGGTGCACATGCCGCGGCAGATGTGGCTGGACGCGAGGGCTCTGGCCGGGAGACAGAGGCTGCACCGTCTGCGCGAGCCACTTCGGTGCTCGCGGGTGTCGTCGCAGCCGTGGTCGCCTTGCGCACAACGCCGGTGGTCGCAGCTGTCGGCTGCTGGGCCTGCTCAGGAATGGGCGGCAGCGTCGGCAGACTGAACGCCGTGCTGGCCGGAGCGGATGCTCCGGTCGGCTCGATCGCGTCGCCGGTCGCGCTGGTCTGCCCGCTGGATGGAGTCTGCTCCTGAGCCGGCATGGGGGGCGCGATCACGGGCTGCGGGTCTGCTACCGCTGCGGTGCTCTCGACATCGCGTTTCGGTGCAGCCGGCGCCGTCACGGCGCCCGGTGTCGGCGATGCAGACTGCTCCACCTCGTCAGTCGGGGAAGCTGCCGCCGGCCTGCTGCTGACCGACGTGATTGTGATGTCATCGCGATCTTCGTCGTCCAGCGCCTGTGCCTGCGCGGTATCCGGGGTGTCGCTGCCCGGGGTGCCTTCGTCATGGCGGCGCCGGCGGCGACCGCCGCGGCGACCGCGACGACGGCGCGACTGGCCACCATCGGCTTCGCTCGCGTCATCTTCGGGGTTGGTGGGCACGGCTACCGGCTCGACCAGCGGCGTCACCAGCAGGGCAGCTTCCCTGGCAGCATCGTCCTGCGGCTCGATAGTCGCGCGCTCGGCACGCTCGGGGCGTTCGCTGCGCGGCGGACGCTCAGCCTTGGGCGGCTGCGGCTTGCGTTCCGGTCGTGGCGTAGCGTTCTCGCCGGTAGGCACCGGCCGCGGTTGACGCTCGGACCGCGCAGTCTGCGTCTGAGGCGGTGTTGCCGGACGCGACGAGCTTTCGTTGCTGCGCTGGCGGTTGCTTCGCGCCTGCTGCTGTGCGCTGGATCTTTGCGTCTGCTGCGAAGTGGAGTCGCGTCGCGGCTGGCGCGACGAGCTGCCATTTGCACCGCTGCTGGAGCTACGGGCTCCGTGTTCGTCACGACGGCCACGAGTGCTGCTGTCCCTGTCCGTGGTCGAACTCCGGACCGGCGCAGGCGCGGCGGCCTCAGCGGCACGGAACCAGCCGAACAGGCGCGCGAGCAGCCCGGTTGCCGGAGCCGGCGCGGTGCTGCGCGGAGCGGCTGGCTGACGGCGCAAGGGCGGCGTGGCGGCAGCAACGGGCTCCTCGGCTACTTCCTCGCGCACTGGCGCGGGGCTACCCGGTACGATGCCGCTGACCGCAGGCTGTTCGCCGCTGCCCAGGGCCTGACCCATCTTCGGCAGTTCGGTGGTTTCCACCGCGGTCAGCATCTCGTAGCTGGGCTTGCTGTGCTCGCCCATGTCCGCTTCGCGGATGCGCTGGATCTCGATGTGCGGAGTTTCAAGCTTTTCGTCGGCGACGATCATCACGTGCACCTTGTGGCGCAGTTCGATCTCCACCACGCTGGCACGCTTCTCGTTGAGGAGGAAGTTGACCACGGTGGTCGGCGCCTGCACCAGCACCTGGCCGGTGTTGTCCTTCATTGCGTGTTCTTCGATCAGGCGCAGGGTCGACAGCGACAGCGATTCTACGCCGCGGATATGGCCCTGGCCTTCGCAACGCGGGCAGGTGATCTGGGTCGCCTCGCCCAGGCTCGGGCGCAGTCGCTGGCGCGACATTTCAAGCAGGCCGAAGCGCGAGATGCGGCCGATCTGCACGCGGGCGCGGTCGAGCTTCAACGCGTCCTTCAGGCGATCTTCCACTTCGCGCTGATGACGCGGGCTGTCCATGTCGATGAAGTCGATCACGATCAGGCCGCCCGCATCGCGGATGCGGGCCTGGCGTGCCACTTCCACTGCCGCTTCGCAGTTGGTGTTGAATGCGGTTTCCTCAATGTCGCTACCCTTGGTCGCCTTCGCCGAGTTGACGTCGATGGCGGTCAGCGCCTCGGTCTGGTCGATTACGATCGAACCGCCCGAGGGCAAGCGCACCTGGCGGTCGAACGCGCTCTCGATCTGCGTTTCGATCTGGTAGCGGGTAAACAACGGGGTGTCGTCCTGGTACAGCTTCAGCTTGCGCAGCGCGTTCGGCATCACTTGCTGCATGAACTCGCGCGCGTCGTTGAACAGTGGCTCGTCGTCGATCAGGATCTCGCCGATGTCGCTGCGCAGGTAATCGCGCAGGGCACGGATGAACAGCTTCGATTCCTGGTAGATCAGGAAGGGCGCCTTCTGCTTGCCGGCGGCTTCGGAGATCGACTTCCACAGGGTCAGCAGGTAATCCAGATCCCACTGCAGCTCTTCGGCGTCGCGGCCGAGGCCGGCGGTGCGCACGATCAGACCGACGTCATCGGGCACGGTGACGTGCTCCAGCGCTTCCTTCAGTGCCTGCCGATCCTCGCCCTCGATCCGACGCGAGACGCCGCCGGCCTTCGGGTTGTTCGGCATCAGCACCATGTAGCGGCCGGCCAGGCTGATGAAGGTGGTAAGGGCGGCGCCCTTGTTGCCGCGCTCTTCTTTTTCCACCTGCACGACTACTTCCTGGCCTTCCTTGACCAGTTCGCGGATGCTCGACTTGTGGTGGTCGAGGCCTGGCGTGAAGTACTCGCGGGAGATTTCCTTCAGCGGCAGGAAACCGTGGCGTTCGGCGCCGTATTCAACGAAGCAGGCCTCGAGTGATGCTTCTACGCGGGTGATTCGACCCTTGTAAATATTGGACTTTTTCTGTTCCCGCGAAGGGATTTCGATGTCCAGGTCGTACAGGTTCTGGCCATCGACAATGGCCACGCGCAACTCTTCACGCTGAGTCGCGTTGATCAACATACGTTTCATGGTGGTAATCCTCGGCTTGGCCGCGCGTCGCGAGCCTCGGTGGCGCCTTGGATGGCGGCCTGCCGGAGATCGCGCCGCTGCGGTAAAGCAGCAAAAAAACAACACCGTTGCCGGTGTCGGGGATGATTCGGTCAGCTGCGCCTGCTGCCGCGACACCCGTATGGTATCGGACAAGCACCAGCCCAAACCGTTACGATGAAAGGGAGCCGCGACCGGCCACCTCAAGGCAACCGGCGCAATCCTCGCCGACGTCACGGGCGGGCACTCCACCCGGTCCAGACAGCAGATGGGTGGAACCCAGCGCTTGGCGAGTATCCTATCTAAGCAGGTTTTTTTCAATGCAGACGGCAACTTCCCCGGACGCACCTCACGGTGTACGTCAACTCGCGATCGGCCCGGAGCGTGACGGCCAGCGCATCGACAATGCCTTGGTGACCCTGCTCAAGGGAGTGCCCAAGAGCATGATTTATCGACTGTTGCGCACCGGCCAGGTGCGTGTGAACGGCAAGCGGGCGAAGCCGGATACGCGTCTCGTCGACGGTGATACGCTGCGAATTCCGCCGGTGCGGGTAGCTGAACGGCCCGAACGCCGTGGCCCGGCCGAAGGGCAGGTGGCCGAGGTGGCCGAGGCAGTCATTTTCGAGGACAAGCACTTCCTGGTGATCGACAAGCCCGCCGGCGTGGCCAGCCATGGCGGCAGCGGGGTGAGCCATGGCGCGATCGAGCTGCTGCGCGCGGCACGACCGCAAGAACACCTGGAACTGGTGCACCGACTCGACCGCGACACCAGCGGCGTGTTGGTACTTGCCCGCACCCGGGCTGGACTGACCGGCTTGCAGGCGGCGATCCGCGCTGGTGAAGTCACCAAGCAGTACCTATGCCTGATGCTGGGCCACCCATCCAAGGCCAAATTCGACGTCAACGCGCCGCTGCTGAAATCAGTGATGCAAGGGGGCGAGCGGATGGTGCGCGTGGCCGACAGCGGCAAGCCCTCGTTGACCTTTTTTCGCGAGATGGAGCAATACCCCAGTGCGCGCCTGATGCAGGCCACCCTGGGCACCGGCCGCACTCACCAGATCCGCGTGCATGCGGCGCATATCGGCCATCCGCTGGCCGGCGACCCGAAATACGGCGATCGTGAAATGAACAAGCGCTATCGCGAGATGGGCTTGCACCGGATGTTCCTGCACGCCGCACACATGAGCTTCGATCTGGACGGGCGCGCCTACAGTTTTTCCACGCCGCTGCCGGATGACCTGAAGGATTTTCTCGATACGCTCGCCGTCAAGGGCAAGCGGCTGGTCTATACGCGCGAGAAGTCGCGCACCGACTTTTGATCAACGCGCCAGCAGGGACTCGACTCGCGCAGCGCAAATGAAGTCGTTCAACGACAGGCCGCCCACGTCGTGGGTCGACCACAGCAGCCGGCAATGACCGTAGCCGGCTTCCAGATCGGGGTGGTGATCTTCGTGGTTGGCCATGAAACCCACGGCGTTGATGAAGCCTAGCGTGTGGTGGAAATCCTTAAACTTGAAATCCTTGACGATCGCCTTGCCGTTATCGTGCAACTGCCAGCCCGGAAGCTCTCTCAACAGGTTAGTCACGTCGTCTGCACCGAGCGCGTGTTCCTTGCCCTTACGCGGTTGGCAATGCCTGGTGGACAGATCGTTGAGGTTCATGAGCGACTCCCTGCGGGTTGAAAAAGGAAGGGTCGAAGTTGCACGAGGAAAAGTCAACGCGTTCGCCACATCCGAGCATTCGCGGTGAAACCGGACTAAAATGGTGCTGATTCGCCGGTGCGACCCACCGGCTCCCGGTAAGTGACAGCGGAGCCCAAGCATGATCGACATTTCCGAACGCGCGCAGCAACACTTCCTGCGCCTGCTTGACCAGCAAGGCATCGATGGCCTCGGTATCCGTCTGCGAGTGACCTCGCCGGGCACGCCGGCGGCCAATTGCGAGCTGGAGTTCTGCGAGCCGGTCGACCTGGCCGGCGACGAATGGACCATCGAGTGTGCCGGTTTCGAGTTCCATATCGATGGTGATAGCGCCAGTTGGCTGGACCAGGCCAACGTCGACTTCGAGCCGAACGCCACCGGCGGCCAGCTGAACATCCGCGCGCCGAAGATCAAGGGCCACATACCCGGCGCCGATGCCGGTGTGGTCGAGCGTGTGCGCTTTGTGATCGAATCCGAGATCAATCCCAAGCTGGCCTCGCACGGTGGCCGGGTCACCTTGCTGGAGGTTGATGCCGAACATGCCGTGGTGCTGCAGTTCGGTGGCGGCTGCCACGGTTGCGGCATGGTCGACGTGACCCTGAAGCAGGGCGTCGAAAAGACCTTGCGCGAGCGCGTACCGGAAATTACCGGGGTGCGTGATGCCACCGATCATGCGGGTGGCGAGAAGCCTTATTACACCAAGGCCGAGGGCAAATCCGCGATAGCCTGAGCCTGTCGCTGAAATAAAAGGGCCCGCTTTCGCGGGCCTCTTGAAACACCCGTCGCAGGCAGGCTTATTTGTCGCCGCCGATGTGCCCCTTGAGCGTATCGAGCTTGCTCGGCAGGCTGGAAAAATATGTCGCCACATCCTCGACGTCCTGGTCGGACAGGGTAGCTGCCATGCCTTTCATGATTGGATTGTCGCGCTGGCCGTCCTTGTACTCGTGCAGTGCACGCTGCAGGTACAGATTGTACTGGCCGGCCAGGCGCGGGTATTGCGGATCCACCGCGTTGCCGTCCACGCCATGGCAGGCGAAGCAGGTAGCAGCCTTGGTCTTGCCGGCAGCGGCATTGCCATCGGCCAGCAGCGGCGCGGATGCGAACGCCAGCAAGGCGCCGAACGAAATCAGGGTAAGCGCGCGATTCATGCGGAAGTTCCTTGGCGACTACTTGGCGAGGCTGGAAAGATAGGCGGCGATGTTCTGGATGTCCGTGTCGGACAGGCTCTCCGCCTGGGCATCCATGGTTGGATGCTTGCGGCCACCGCTCTGGTAGCCGTGCAGCGCATTGACGATGTACTGCTCGTTCTGGCCGGCAATCTTCGGTACCGGATACTGCGGGTACGCGTTGGTGTATCCGGGCACGCCATGGCAGCCGGCGCAGGTATAGACCAGTTTGCGTCCCGCGGCCTTGTCGCCTTCGGCGTGCGCGCTGGCAGTAGCGAAAAGAGCGGCCACAACCAGGCCAAGCATGTGCAATCGAGTCATCAAGATGATCCCCACGAGTACGTTGCGGCAAGTTGACGCAGTCTTTCAAGTATAGACGTTGCTTTCGCGCCGGAACAACACTTCACTGGCCAGTGTTCAATGATGGAGCAGCGCCGACAGGGTCGACGACGCCATCTATCCAGCTTTCCGCACGTGCCGCCTGCCGGCAGCAGAGGGTGGTAGCTGAACAATCTACCCGGGCTTATCACCATCACGATTGCGGTCGTGCTCGCCGCCCTCATATACTTGCTTGAGTCGAATCGTTTTCCCCGGGGGTGTTCTGGCTTCGACGGGGGTAGTGAGATGACTTGGTGCATGCCGAGGGGGCAGCTTTCCTCGTAAATCCAGCAGCAAACTCATAGTTGCCAACGACGACAACTACGCTCTCGCCGCTTAAGGCGTAAGCCCCGAACCCACTTGTGCTCATGCTTGTCGGTGTAGGGTCATTATCATGAGATCGCCGAACGCTGCCGCCTGGCGGTTCTAGGTCAAATCAATCAGGCTGGTTCCGCGGTGCGTTTTGCCCACCGTACTTGTCGCGGAACGAGATCGAACGGTGAGCTAAGCATGTAGATCCGGGCATTGAACGTCCTCGGACGCGGGTTCGACTCCCGCCACCTCCACCAAACCAAAGGGCCCGGATTTTTCTCCGGGCCCTTATTTTTGGGTGGTCAACAAGAGCAGGTATCCTGAGCGGCGCGCCGGTGTCAGCGGTGGTCTCGCGTGCTGCGACTGGCGGCTGTCATCATCGGTGCTGGATAAGTCAATCAGGGGACACCGCATGACAATCTTCCCACGATCTGACTGCGATGGCAGGCCACGCGTTCGTCGGCCTGGCACTGCATCGGTTCGCCGAGATCGCGCGCCGCGTCGATCCGAAGTTTCCGGTGCGCCAGGAGCAGGGACAGGCGCGTTGGCAGGACACACTGATGGCGATGGAGTCGGTCGCACGGGGCCAGGTGGTATCGGGGCAGGCGGTGCATGAGTGGCTGGGATCGTGGGGCACGACCGATGAGCTGATGCCACCCAAGGCCGGCCAGTGAGGTTGCTGTATTCGCCCGAGGCGGTTGCCGATCTGGCACGTCTGCGGGCCTTCATCGCGGAGCATGATCCGGCGGCGACCGGGCGCATCGCGGCAGAACTGGTTTCGCGGATCGATCGCCTGTGCGCCTTTCCGGCGATGGGGCACGGCGTGCCGGAGGCACCCACCGGCGACGCCGTGCGCGATTTTGCGTTTGGCCACCATTACGTGGTGCGGTACTCGGTTCACGATGCGGCCCTGGTGGTGCTGCGGATATGGCATCACCGTGAGGAACGGGCGACGCCGGACTGAGCGCATGGTCCTGGGCGCACGGTGTTGCCTGAAAGGCTACGTCGAGGGATGAATGAATCTGCATGGGGAAATCCATTTCGAGACGGCAATCTGCGAGCATCTCCCCGCCCACGGCTGGCTTTTACGCCGGAGGCGACGCCGAGCAGTCGGCTGGACGCTGTTCGCTGAGACGCCGGTAGATGGTGCTTCGGCTCACGCCCAGTTTGCGCGCGGCGGCAGCGACGTTGCCATCGCAGCGGGCAAGGGCCACGTCGATCGCCTGCTGCTCGATCGACTGGAGGCTGCCGGACACACCCGTTGCTGGCGACAAAATCGCCGGTACGGGTGCCTGCAAGCTCTTCAGGTCGGCGGGCAAATCGTCGTGGGTCAGGGCGGTGCCCTGCTCTCCCAGCGCCAGCAAGCTGCGCAGCAGACCGACCAGCTGGCGCAGGTTGCCGGGCCATGGCATGGCGGACAGCTCCTCGACCAGATCGGGGTGCAGCCACAGTGGAATCTGCTCGGCACCCAGGGCGTGCCAGAGCTGCCGGATCAGGGTGGCCGGATCCAGGTGATCCCGCAGCGTGGGCAGGCGCAGGGTCGCTTGTGCGATCCGGTAGTACAGATCGGCGCGGAATTCGCCGCGGGTAACCGCACCGGCAAGGTCGCGATGGGTGGCAGCGATCACGGCGATGTCGATCGCGTGCGAGCGGCCCCCGCCCAGTGGCGTGACCTCGCGTTCCTGCAGCACGCGCAGCAGTCGACTCTGCATGCCGAGCGGCATGTCGCCCAGCTCATCCAGAAACAAGGTGCCGCCATCGGCCTCGCGCAACAGTCCGGTGGCGCCTTCGCGGCGGGCGCCGGTGAATGCACCCGGCATGTAGCCGAACAATTCCGATTCGATAAGGTGTTCCGGCAGTGCCGCGCAATTGACTGCCACGAACGGCGCCGCCGCACGCTGGCTGCGCTGGTGGAGCGCCCTCGCCACCACTTCCTTGCCGGTACCGGTCTCACCTTGCAACAGCAACGGGATATCGGCATCCAGCAGGCGCACGCTGCGATCGATCTCGGTTTCCAGATCGGCCGAGAAAACCGGCTCTGGCGATCGGATCGAACGCGTTTGCCGGTTGCGCGGAACGCGCGAGGAGACACTGTTGTGGCTGAGTGCATCGCGCTTGGCATGCAGCATCTCGCCGCTCTGACAGCGCATGCTGGTCAAGCTGCCCGGACGCGGCAATGCCGAAGCAAACAATTCGTCGTAGCGGCGTCGACCCAATTCTTCCCAGTCGACACCGAGCAGACGCAACGCATGCCGGTTGGCGGCGACCAGCCGCTGCGCCTCGAATACCAGCATGCCCTCGCGCGCCGTGCCGAGCAGGTCGGGGTCAGGCTGGATACGCACGATATCGGCGCCATCGAAGTGATGTTCGAACAGGCGGTGTTCGATCTGCTCGACCGCCAGTTGCACCATGCTCAACGCGTACAGGTGATGCAGCGACGCCTCGCCCGACAGATCGAGTACGCCGACGACTTTGCCCAGCGGATCGAAGATCGGTGAGGCCGAACAACTGAGCACCCGATGCGGCGCGTAGTAGTGTTCGCCGCCGCGCACTTCGATCGCGCTGCGCTCGATCAATGCCGTGCCGATGGCATTGGTGCCGGTCACCGATTCGCTCCACGGCGAGCCGACTCGCAGCGAGACACGGGCCGCCTTGTCGAGAAAATCGGCATTGCCCAAGGCATCGAGGATGAAGCCGTCAGGGGCGCTCAGTATCACGATGCTGCCGGCCTGATTGGCGCTGGCGTACAGAGCCTGCAATTCCGACCGGCATAACCGGCGCAGCGTTTCGTGCTGTTGCTGCATCTCGTTCAGTGCATGCCGCTCCACCGGTTCCACATCCGGGCGCGCGTCCGCCAGCAGACCCTGCTGTCGACAGCGGCGCCATGAGGCGAGGATGTTTTCGGGAACCAGGCCGCGCGGTTCGGTACCGCTGTCGAAAAAGCTGCGGCGTGCGCTACGGATTGAATCGGTCAAGCCGGGTAGGGGCATGGGAGGCCTCGAGTGTCGCATTTTGCGACACAAAACACAACGAACGGCGAAATGCAACGGGGTCGCCGAATCGTGGTTGGTGCGTCGCCGCAAATGGATACAAATATCTTTTTGTCACGGGATTGGAAGGCTTGACACAGTGCAGCAATTCCACCATGGGCAAGGATCTGGCACGACATCTGCTCTAAAGTCATTACCTTCCATGACACGAGGAACAAACAGCCATGACCAAGCTCGAACAGCAGCATCTCACCGTGCAGGTCCCCTTCAAGCAGCGCTACGGCAATTTCATCGGCGGTCGCTGGATCGAGCCGATCAACGGCAAGTACTTCGAGAATGTCACGCCGATCACCGGCCACCCATTCTGCGAGATCCCGCGCTCGGACAAGGAGGACGTCGAGGCCGCACTCGATGCGGCCCATGCGGCCCGTGAAGCGTGGGGCAAGACCTCGACCGCCGTGCGCGCGCGTATCCTCAACCTGATTGCCGACCGGATGGAGCAGAACCTCGAACTGCTTGCCCACGCCGAGACCTGGGACAACGGCAAGCCGATCCGCGAGACGCGCAACGCCGACGTGCCACTGGCGATCGATCACTTCCGCTACTTCGCCGGCTGCATCCGTGCGCAGGAAGGTTCGCTCGGTGAAATCGACGACGACATGGTGTCCTACCAGTTCCACGAGCCGCTCGGCGTGGTCGGCCAGATCATTCCGTGGAATTTCCCGCTGCTGATGGCGTGCTGGAAAATGGCGCCGGCGCTGGCGGCAGGCAACTGCGTGGTGCTCAAGCCGGCCGAACAGACCCCGGTCAGCATTTTGGTCTGGGCCGAGCTGATCGGTGACCTGCTGCCGCCGGGCGTGCTGAACATCGTCAATGGCTTCGGCCTGGAAGCCGGCAAGCCGCTGGCGTCGAGCAACCGCATCGCCAAGATCGCCTTCACCGGCGAAACCACCACCGGTCGGCTGATCAGCCAGTATGCCAGCCAAAACCTGATCCCGGCCACGCTGGAGCTTGGCGGCAAGTCGCCGAACATCTTCTTCGCCGACGTGGCCGCTGAGGACGACGATTTCTTCGACAAGGCGATCGAGGGCTTCGTGATGTTCGCCTTCAACCAGGGCGAAGTGTGCACCTGTCCCAGCCGGGCGCTGATCCATGAGTCGATCTACGAGAAGTTCATGCAGCGTGCACTCGAGCGCGTTGCCGCGATCAAGCAGGGCAATCCGCTGGATCCATCGACCATGGTCGGTGCCCAGGCGTCGAGCGAGCAGTTGGAAAAAATCCTCTCCTACTTCGACATCGGCAAGCAGGAAGGTGCCAAGGTGCTGATCGGTGGTGAGCGCAACATGCTCGATGGCGAGTTCAAGAATGGCTACTACGTGAAACCGACGGTCCTCTTCGGCCACAACAAGATGCGGGTATTTCAGGAGGAGATCTTCGGCCCGGTGGTCTCGGTGACCACGTTCAAGGACGACGCGGAGGCATTGGCGATTGCCAACGACACCTTGTATGGCCTGGGTGCTGGCGTGTGGACGCGCGATGGCACCCGCGCCTATCGCTTTGGTCGTGGCATCCAGGCTGGTCGTGTGTGGACCAACTGCTACCACGCCTATCCGGCGCATGCCGCGTTCGGCGGCTACAAGCAGTCCGGCATCGGTCGCGAGAACCACAAGATGATGCTCGACCACTATCAGCAGACCAAGAACCTGCTGGTCAGCTACTCACCGAAGAAGCTCGGCTTCTTCTGAGCCTGCGGACGGGCGGATGATCGCTACCGAGCTGCAGCCGGTGGATGTCGTGGCCGTGGCGCCGGGGTGCCGGCGCGTGGCTGCTTGTGCAATGAGCTATGAACATGCAGATCGTCCACAAGAAACGCTCGACAGCGACCATCGCTCTACCAGCGCTGAGCTTGCGCGATACCTCGGTGAGCACCATCGCCCGTAACGTCCCGTATTCCCTCTTTTCAAGGACCCCATCATGACCCGTCAAATGCATGCTGCCGTCGTCGAAGCCTTCGGTAAGCCCTTGGTTCTGCGCGAGTGGGATATCCCCACACCGGGCCCCGGCCAGATTCTGATCAAGACGGAGGCTTGCGGCGTCTGCCATACCGACCTGCATGCTGCAGACGGCGACTGGCCGCTGAAACCGTCATTGCCTTTCATTCCCGGACACGAGGGTATCGGCATCGTGGTGGCGTTGGGCGCGGGCGTTACCGGCGTGAAGGAAGGCGAGCGCGTGGGCGTGCCGTGGCTCTACTCCGCGTGTGGTCACTGCGAGTATTGTCTTACCGCTTGGGAAACCGTTTGCGAGAAAGCCGAGTTCGGCGGCTATACCAAAAATGGCGGCTTCGCCGAATACATCGTGGCCGATTCCGACTATGTGGCGCGTGTGCCGCGCGACCTCCCCGCCAAGGAAGCGGCACCAATCATCTGCGCCGGGGTCACCACCTACAAGGGCATCAAGGTGGCTGACGTGCGCCCGGGGCAATGGATCGCCATCTCCGGTATCGGCGGCCTCGGCCATCTGGCCGTCCAGTATGCAAAAGCAATGGGACTGAAGGTCTGTGCCGTCGATATCGATAATAGCAAGCTGGCACATGCCACCAGGTTGGGTGCCGACGCCGTCGTCAATGTCCGGGACGGCGATCCGATCGAGGCGGTGCGAGTCGCGACCGACGGGGGCGCGCATGGCGTGCTGATTACTGCGCCATCGCTGGGCGCGTTCAAGCAGGGCGTGGGCATGACGCGCAAGCATGGCACCTGCGTACTGGTCGGGCTGCCGCCTGGCGAATTTCCCCTGCCGTTGTTCAATGTGGTGGCCAACTGCATCACCGTGCGCGGCTCGTTCGTCGGCACTCGCGCGGACATGGCCGAATGCCTGGCGTTTGCAGCGCAGGGCAAGGTCAAGGCGGATATCGAGGTGCAGCCGCTGTCGGCGATTAACGACGTCTTCGAGCGTTTGCAAAAGGGCGATGTGCCCTCGCGTGTCGTCCTTGATCTGGGCAGCATCTGAGGTTGGCGGAAAACGATCCTTGTGCCGTCACGACTTTGATCATCGAGCGGAGCACACCTCGCCGAAGAAGCTCGGCTTCTTCTGATCGGGTCACCTGACGCAGTCAGGGCAACCCGTTGTCCTGGCTGTGGGTGGGGCTGGCCCATGGAAGGCTGTCGCCATCAGGCGCGTCGGCGACACCAACAACGGGTTGACGCACGCAACGCACGTTGGGACGCACGTGCGGCGGACCGGTGTGACCGCCGGTTCGGAAAATAACGAGACATTCACCACCGTTGTGGAGCCAACGCAGGGGGCTGCGCCGCAACTTATCAACCATGGGGAGTAAGTAAAGGTATGAGAACATCGACAATGAGTGTTACGGCAGGCAAACATCGTCTGACCGGTTTCAAGACACTTTCTGGCGGGCTGGCCGTACTTGGTCTGGCCATGTGTCCGTTGGCAGCCAGCGCCGCTTCATTCAGCAGCGACAACTGGACGGTGGACATCAGTGGTTTCGCCAACGCGTACTACACGACGGTGGCCTGCAACGGCGCAACGATAGGTGGCACCGCGCTGGCGGGCAAGACGCTGGGCTGCGGTGGCGAGCAGAACCGCACCACCATCGGCAACGGTTGGCTGCCGAATGGGCTGACCACCAAGTTCAGCACCCAGCAGGAAGGCATCGACATTGCCGCGCAGATGGGACTGATGGTGCACATCGCCACCGCCGATGGATTGTCGGCGAACAACGGCATCGACGTGCGTCAGGCATTCTTCACCCTTGGCACACCGGACTTCGGCACGGTCAAGCTCGGTCTGAGCGGAGGTGTCAGCCGTAACCAGGACAACCTGGCCAGCACGGCCCATTTCAAGTCCAACAGCAACGTCACCGCCGGCGCCTACTACGCGCTGACCAGGAGCGTGACGCTGGACCTGGAGCTCAGCCAGACCCGCTCGAAGGGTTTCGCAGGGAACACCGCGCACATGAATGGCGTGGCTCTTGGCGGTATCCTGTTTTTCTAACCGACACCAACCACCACCAGGGAGAATTCCATGAAACGTCTTACCACGCTGCACCAAACCAGCCTGTTCGTGGCGATGCTGGTCATCGCTGGCGGCGCACTCGCCGCCGACTACACACCGGTAACCAATGCCCGTCTTGACGCCGCAGCGACAGACAACGGCTGGCTGATGTACCGCCGCGATTACGCCAGCACGGGGTATGCCCCGTTCAACAACATCAACACAGCCAACGTGACGGGGCTCAAGCAAGTCTGGGACTACAAGACCGGCTTCAACCAGGGACATGAGGCGCCGCCGATCGTCAACGGCGACTACATGTTCATCACCACGCCAAAGGACGAACTGCTCGCGTTCCAGGCCAGCACCGGCAAGCTGCTGTGGAAATACCAGCAGGATCTCTCCCACGTCGGCCTGAAGACGGTCTGCTGCGACGTGGTCAATCGTGGCGTGGCACTGTATGGCGACAATGTTTACATGGCCACGCTGGACAACTACGTGGTGGCGCTGGATGCGCGTACTGGCAAGACGGTATGGAAAAAGCAGCTGGTTCCCGCTGACATGGGCTATGCCATGAACCTTGCCCCGCTAGTCGTCAAGGGCAAGGTGATCGTCGGCGAATCCGGGGGCGAGTACGGTATCCGTGGTTTCATCGTGGCGCTTGATGCAAAGACCGGCAAGCAGGTATGGAAGCAGTACACCGTTCCAGCGCCCGACCAGCCCGGCGGCAAGACCTGGCCCAAGGGCGCGTACAAGACGGGTGGCGGTGGCGCGTGGCTGACAGGGAGCTACGACGTGGCTACCGATACGCTGTTCTGGGGCGTCGGCAATCCCGGCCCCTGGCTGGCCACGCTGCGTCCCGGCGACAACCTGTACACCGATTCGGTGATCGCGATGAACCCGGCCACCGGCAAGATCAAGTGGCACTATCAGTACACCCCCAACGACACCTGGGATTATGACGGCGTCAACGAAACGGTGTTGACTAACATCGATTACCAGGGCAAGTCCTACGAGGCCATCGTCAGCGCCAGCCGCAACGGCTGGTTCTACGCGATTGACCGCATCAACGGCAAGTTGATCTACGCCAAGAAGTTTGCCACCGCCACCTCGGTCAGTGGCTTCAAGGACGGCAAGCCAGTGACCGATCCGGCCATGCGCCCGACCATCGACAAGCAGGTGTTCACCTGCCCGAGCTTCCTGGGCGGCAAGAACTGGTGGCCGATCTCGGTGGATACGCAGACCCATTTGGTCTATGTCCCGACATTGCACACCTGCATGACCATCAAGGGCACCACGGTGAGCTACAAGGCGGGCCTGCCATTCCTGGGCGAGAGCTTCAAGGTGATGGCCGATCCGGCGTTCAAGGGTACCTGGGGCGCGGTGCAGGCGATCGATGTCAACACCGGCAAGCAGGTTTGGAACTTCCCCTCCAAGCTGCCCTGGGACAGCGGCATGTTGAGCACGTCAGGTGGGCTGGTGTTCTCCGGCAGCGCTGACGGCCATCTGTACGCGTTCGATGCCAAGACGGGCAAGGTCCTGTGGAAGAGCCCACAGATGAGTTCCGGCGTCATCGGCGTACCCAGCACCTGGAAGGTCGATGGCAAGCAGTACGTCGGCATCTATGCCGGCTGGGGCGGCGGACTTCCTATCTGGGGTGGTGATATGGCATCCGAACCGGATGTTGCCAATATCCCCGTAGGTGGCCACCTGTATGTGTTCTCGCTGTAATTTGGAGTGCAATGATGAAGACGTGTATGAAAAAGCATTCATTCAAACCCGCCCGTCATGCATGGCTGGTGACGATCGCTACTGTACTTCTGTACGGTGGTACCGTGGCAGCTACGGATCTGTCGGTCTGCATCGACAAAAGCAGTCCGATCGCGGCGGTGGACACAAGCTTGGCGCATGCTGTCGCCCAACATGAGGGCGTCGTGCTCCACATACACGTCTTCGACGGCAGCGGTGGCGACGAAGGGTTCGCCTTGAAGGGGTTCAACAAGCTGGCACACAGCAGTTGCTCGCTGGTGCTGGGGTTTCCCGTCGATACCGATAGCGGTACCGTACCCCCCGGATTGTTGGCTACCTCACCTTATGGCCACACCGGTTTCGTGCTGGTCACACCTCACGGCAGCAAGGCCAGCTCACTGGCGCAACTGCCCAACGGCAGCGATGTGGCGATCACCTACCTGACCCCGCCGAATCTCTACTTCGCCGACCACCCCAACGTGCAGGCGGATGTCCATCTGAGCGATAACGATGCCTTCAGTGCCCTGGAGAAGCACCAGGTAAGTGCAGCCATGCTCTGGCAGCCAACCGTGATCCACTATCTTGCCAGTCGGCACGAGACCGCTCGCTTCAGCTATCACGAGCTGGATGAGCCGCATGCACGTTTCAACCTGGTCGCGCTCTACGACAGCGACCACGCAGCGGCAGCTGCGGCGTTCCAGCGGACCATCGTCACGATGTCCGATTCCGGTGAACTGGCTCAGCTGCTGGCACCGTATGCCCAGGCGGGCGAAGCGAAGCCGCTCCAACGGAGTGCCGCGGCAATGGCGCGGAGTTCGAACAGCAGCAAGCGGAATGGACACTGCTGCAGCGCGCGAAAGTCGGTCCACGAGCGGAAGGCCTTGCCGGCGTTGTTCACTGCAGTACAGGCTGACAGCGGCAAGCAAAAGTACAAGGAGAACTGCGCAAGGTGCCACGGTCCTGACCTGGAAGGGAGGGCCGGCCCAGCGTTGACGGGTGCCAACTTTGCGTCACCCAAGTCCAAGTTCAGCGTGAGCGATATCTTCGCCATCATCACACAAAACATGCCATCCACCGCGCCGGGTAGTCTGTCCCACCCGGATTATGTGGAAATCATGGCGTTTCTGATGCAGCAAAACGGATACCCTGCCGGCAAGAAAGCGCTGACGTACGACGAGGGGAAGCAATCGAAAGTGTCGTTTGTCTACCAAGGAAAATAGACGCGCGGCTGCACGCCATACGGCGCTGGCTCGACTGCAGTACCACGATCCAGTCAACGGCGTGAAGTTTTCGCGTCGTTGGTTTTTCCTGAATCCACGGGAGTTAGATGTGATACCCATGTCCGAGTACTACACACGCGGCACGAGAGCGGGGCTGCTGCTTGGTCAGGCAGTCGTCGTCCTGGTCTTCTGCGGGACAGCTCCGATCCACGCGACCGTGGCGCCGGGTGTTGCTCCGCCCGCAGGCCCACAAGGCACGCCGGTATTATTGCCGACGGTACAGGTGAATGCGAGCCGGTTGGATATTCCACCATTCGACATCCCGGCCGCGCTCAGCGTGGTCAGCGTGGCGCCAGCGGAATCAGGCCAGGCCGGCGTGAACTTGTCCGAAACGCTGGTTGGCGTACCGGGCATCCTCGCCCGCGACCGCCAGAACTACGCACAGGATGAGCAGATCTCGATCCGCGGCTTTGGCGCACGGGCTACCTTCGGTGTGCGCAACATCCGCGTGTTCATGGACGGCATTCCGGCCACGTTGCCGGACGGCCAGGGCCAGGTGTCGCAGTTCAACCTCGACAGCGCCGATCGGGTCGAGGTACTGCGCGGGCCGTTCTCCGTGCTGTACGGCAATGCCGCCGGCGGTGTGGTGCAGCTGTGGAGTGCGGACGGCACGCCCACTCCAGTGACCACCGTGGGCGTGTACGCTGGCAGCTACGACGCCTTCCGCTTCGGCGTCGACACGCGCGGCACGGTGGGCCGGGTGGACTACAACATCGCTGCCTCGCAATTCCTCTCCGGCGGCTACCGCCAACACAGCCGCGTGCGGCGGCAGTCCGCCAATGCCAAGTTCAATATTGATCTGGGCAAGCAGCGCAAGCTCACCTTGGTGCTGAACCGGTTTGACCAGCCGATTGCGCAGGATCCGTTGGGGCTGACCCGCGCCCAGGTCGATGCCAATCCGCGCCAGGCGACCGCCGTGGCCAGTCAGTACAACACGCGCAAGAGCACGCGCCAGAACCAGCTCGGTATCATCTACCAGCAGCAAATCGATCATGCCAACCAGCTGCGCGTCATGGCCTACTACGGCCAGCGCAGCATCATGCAGTTCCTGTCGATTCCTCCGGGGGCGCAGAAAAATCCGTTGCAGGCGGGCGGCGTGATTGCGCCTGACACCAGCTATGGCGGTACAGATCTGCGCTGGACGCATCGTGGCGAGCTGGCATCACGTGCGTACGAATTCGTGCTCGGCGCCAGCGCCGATTATCAGCGCCAGCATCGCCTGGGCTACGAGAACTTCGTCGGCAGCACGCTGGGTGTGATCGGCGCGGTGCGCCGCAATGAGAACGACAACGTCAACAACGTGGCGCAGTACGCGCAGTGGTACTGGCACTTCAGCCCGCGCTGGTCACTGTTGCTGGGACTGCGGCATGACGAAGTGCGCTTTGCGGAACACGATTTCTACATAACCGCGCGCAACCCCAACGACAGCGGTCACGTCAACTACTTTGCCACCACCCCGGTGGCCGGGCTGCTGTTCCGCCCGGCGGCCAACCTGCGCTTGTACGCCAGCTTCGGTCAGGGCTTCGAAACGCCGAGCTACAGCGAGCTGGGTTACCGCAGCGACGGCCAGGCCGGGCTTGCCTTCAACCTGCGCGCGTCGCGCAGCCGCAACCTGGAAGTGGGTGCCAAGTGGGAGATCACCCCGACGCTGGAGTTCGACAGCGCCGCGTTCCGTGCGGACACCAGCAACGAGCTGGCCGTGGCCATCAACCAGAACGGCAGGGCCACTTACCAGAACGTGGGCAGTGCGCGTCGGCAGGGGCTGGAGTTTTCGCTGACCGGCGAGCTGGCCGACAACTGGCGCACGTCGGCTGGCTTCACCCACCTACAGGCGCGCTTCCGCAGCGCCTTCAGTGAGTGCACGGGCAGGCCCTGCGCCGCTGCAGCCACGCCAGTGGCCGCCGGTGCGCGGATTCCCGGCGTACCGGACAACTACGGCTCGTTGCGCATCGAGCATGGCCGCGATCTGGGTTGGCGCGAGGGACTGACGCTTACCGGCGTCGGTGCCGTCACGGTCAATGACACCAACACGCAGCATGCGGCCGGCTATGGCTTGATCGGGCTGGACACCAGTTACACCTTTGCGTTGGGCGCCATCACGCGGCTGCAGTTGAGCGCGCGGCTGGACAACCTGGCCAATCGGCGCTACACCGGTACGGTGATCGTCAACGATGGCAACGGACGCTATTACGAGCCTGGCCCCGATCGCACCTGGCTGCTTGGCGCCAACCTTACCTTCTGAGCGGAGACTTCCATGCCCGAACTCGACAGCGTGAACAAGGTACTCGCCACGCCAGCAGCACGGCGCGTTGCAGTTTCATCGTCTGTAATTGTTCGCAGTTGACTTGCTACTTTACGGGCCATCCGCATTGCAAACGCGGAGCGTCGGCGATTGCCGAGAACTCACTTGGAGAGGTCGATGAGAGATTCATATTCTTGCAAATGTGTCCTGGGAAACGTCTGGACAAGCTCTCATCGAATAACCATCCAGATGGCCGACAAACTTGAATGGTGATCGCGCCGAGTGAAAAATCTCGTCGAACCGGCTTGCATACCGCCGTACATGGCGCTTTTGGCGCTATGTCGGGGAGATTTTTCCGAGCATGGACACACGTCTATCGCAGGGATCAGCAACATGCGCTGCGCCATCCACGGATTCGATGGTGCGAACAGCGCCAGCCGCTGCCCTGCTAAACGATGGCACGGCCTGCGTGCCAGTCCTGGAAGCCGCCTGCCATTCGTCGTCCGCTCACGCCGCCGCGCTCCTGCATGCGCGGCGCTGCTGGTTCTGCTTGGCATGGCGATACCGCTGCCGGCGCGGGCCGATCCGCCGGTGCAGCAGCTGCATGAGGTGAAGGTGGTCGGGGTGGCACCGCTGCCAGGCTTCGACGTGCCGGTGCAGCAGATTCCGCTGAACGTGCAAAGCGCCCAGGCCGACGATATCCGCCAGCTGCATGGGCAGTCACTGACCGAACTGCTGCAGCAGAACTTCCAGGGCATCAGCCTGACCCAGTCGCAGGGCAACCCGTGGCAGGGCAACCTGTATTTTCACGGCTTCACGCTGTCCCCGCTGCTGGGCTCGCCATCCGGGATTTCCGTCTACATGGACGGCGTACGCCAGAATGAACCGTTTGCCGAAACCCTGAACTGGGATTTCATTCCCGACTTCGCCCTGCGCGACGTCGAGCTGGTGCCTGGCTCCGATCCGCTGTATGGCCTGAACACGCTGGCCGGCGCGCTGCTGCTGACCAGCAAGAGTGGCTTCAGCGACCCGGGCGGATCGCTGGATGTGTCCGGCGGCTCGTGGGGGCGGCTACAGACCGACGTGGATTTTGGCGCCCACGGCCAGCACTTCGGCATCTACGCCGGAGCCAGCAGCGACTATGAGAGCGGCTGGCGCGACTACGCGCCGAGCCGGGTGCAACAGGGCTTCGTGCGCGGCGACTGGCGGCCGGACGAGGACACCCGCGTCATGCTGAGTTACACCGGCGCGCGCAGCCGGCTGTTCGGCACCCAGACCATTCCGGTGGCATGGATACGTACGCCGACCGTCGCATACACTTGGCCGGACTACTCGATCAACCACCTCAGCCAGTTCAACCTGCAGGGCTCGCGCCAGCTCGACGCGGGCTGGGCGCTGCAGGCAAACGCCTACCTGCGCATCTCGCAGAGCCGCGGCTTCAACAGCAACACAGCCAACTTCAACAGCTACAGCACGGCCACCGATGGGCCGCTGGGCTATGCCGTCAACGGCCCGTTCGACCCCGGCTCGCTCGGCCAGTTCTACTTTGTCGGAGTCAGCCCGGCCTACGATCCGCTGCAGCCCGCGGCGACCCTCAACAACCTGCCCGCGTGGAGCGTGCTCGGCAACCTGCACACCCGCGGCTACGGCGGCTCGCTGCAGGCGGTGGATGACGGCAGCGTGTGGGGACGCGACAACCAGTTCACCGGCGGCGTGAGCCTGGACGCCGGCGCCAGCGTATTCAGCCAGTACGGCCAGCCGGCCTATTTTCCCTACAGTCCCGCGCAGCGCGGCGAAGCCGTGGGGCTGCTGCCGTTCGGCATGCCGCCGATCACCTGGGCGGGCACCTCCAACCGCAGCTACGGCGTGTACTTTCTGGATGTGCTGGCGCTGCCGCACGGCGTGCATCTGAGTTTCGGCGGCCGCTACAACCACAGTGAGCTGGCCGTGCGCGACCGCTCCGGCACGAAGCCGCAGATCAACGGCCGGCAGGGCTTCCACCGCTTCAATCCCAGCGTGGGCGTGACCTGGGCGATCACGCCGCAGCTCGGCAGCTATCTGAATTACGGCGAGGGCATGCGCACGCCGACCCCGATCGAGTTCGAGTGCGCCGATCCGGCCGCACCGTGCGCGCTGCCGAACGACTTCACCGGCGATCCGCCGCTCAAGCCGGTGGTGGTGAAAACCCTCAGCGGCGGCCTGCGCGGCACGTTCGCCGGCGGCGACCTGCACTGGAACATCGCGCCGTACTACAGCCAGGTCAGTCACGACATCCTGACCATCTACACCGGCGGCAGCGGCCAGGGTTATTTCGCCAATGTGCCGCGCACGCTGCGCCAGGGCGTGGACATGGGTCTTGGCGGCAAGCTCGGCCGGTTCGAGTGGCAGGCCAACTACAGCCTGGTCAGCGCCACCTACGGCAGCGCCTTCGACGCGCAGAGCGGCGCCAACTCCAGCGCCGATGCCGGCGGCGTGATCCACGTGCGCCGCGGCGACCGGCTGCCCGGCGTGCCGCGCCAGCTGTTCAATTTTTCCGGTGAATACCAGCTCGACGCGCAGTGGTCGGTCGGCGGCAACCTGCGCGCCAGTTCGGGCCAATTCGCCGTGGGCGACGAGAACAACCGCGACCGCCATGGCGCGCTGGCCGGCTACGCGGTGCTGGCGCTGGACGTGCACTACCAGGTCACGCGGCGGCTCGCGCTGTTCGCCCGCGTCGACAACGCGCTCGACCGCCGCTACGCCATCAGCGGCCAGCTTGGCACCAATGTGTTCGATACGCCGAATCGGCTGATCGACCTCAACGGCCCCGGCAGCTCGACCCTGTTCGTGGCGCCGGGCGCGCCGCGCGCGTGGCTGGTGGGCCTGCGCTACGCCTATGGTGTGGCCGACGACAATTAGGCATTGCCGCACTCAGTCCGGCAGTACTGTTAGCGTGCGTCATCGCCAGAACCCTGATCCAGTGCCCGTGCTGCGGCCACAGTCGCTTCGCAGCACATCATTGGTAACATAATAGTAGTAGTAGCTACCCGTAACCGGAGACCGTCATGCCCGAACTCAACAGCGTGGACAAGGTGCTCGCCACGCCGGTGGCGCAGGCGCTGATCGAGCGCCTGCGCCAGCAGCATGGTGCGCTGCTGTTTCATCAGTCCGGCGGCTGCTGCGATGGCTCCTCGCCGATGTGCTACCCGCAGGACGATTTCATCGTCGGCGATCGTGACGTGCAGCTGGGCGAGATCGCCGGCGCGCCGTTCTACATGAGCCCGTCGCAATACGAATACTGGAAGCACACC
>SCRO01000057.1 GCA_004298505.1 Rhodanobacter sp. | reverse complement strand
TTGGATGGATCCTATCGGAGGAACAGATCAACTCTATGATGACTGGGATATTTGGGATGCGTTCCCGACCAAGTATCGCTCCTGTAAGCTGGTTGCTATTCGTTGGATATTTGCTATTGCACACTCGCCGGAGTTGAGCCGTGATCTCTCAAAAAGGGGTACGCTTGGTGAGTTCCCTTCTGTGGATATGAAAGATCCTCCATATTACTTTCCCGCCAAGAATATCGGATGGGAGCCACGCAAGGTCTACGTTGTTGAAGGTATCCCTCCTCCTGAGCATCCCTATGGCAAGAAAGTGGTGTATATAGACGTGGACTTCCCGCGTCCGTACTTGGGCGAGGCGTACGATCATAGGGGCAAATTCTGGAAGTTCTTCATTTTCCAGAATCGTCCTGATGTTGGAGATGATGGATATCACGCCGTAATGCCGGTGGTTGGTCATATAATTGATATTCAACGCGATCATGCGTCTGTATGGTCTTCGAATATGAAATCGGATCCAAAAGGCGTCAAGGCGTCAGATGTTTCGCTTAATAACCTGGTAAGGGTTGCAAGTGGGGGTGGCTAGTAACTGACGTCAGCAATACGGGCTACCTCGGGGAGTGCTCTCTGAGGTAGCCAATAATTCACATATGCCCCCAACTCTAGATGGTGGAATCCGAAAGTCTGATTGTTACGGTGGTCGGTACTTTAGGAGCGTTTCGGGATCAGTCAAGTTACTTCGATAAGTCTGGTGTAGAGCTTTGGATGTTGGGTGGTGAAATGGCCCTTTGAGGGGCCAGCCACGATAAACCCTCCGGCTCTGTCAAAGGGTATGTATCCTACTGTGTTACTAAAATTGAGACACAATCACGCGATTTTGGAACAATGCACGAGAAGATGGGGCGCAAAGACGAGGCCAGATACACGTTTTATTGGCGGCCGAGTTGGCCGACGTTCCGCTGCGGTGCGCCGATGCCGGCGTGCGCGCGTTGGTAGGTCTTATGACCAATAACCAGCTCGCCGCCGCCGAGATTCGCGCTGCTGTCCTCGCGCAAGCGACACGGGGCGTGGTGCTGGGCGGTGCCGTTTGCGGCGATGACTGGGCGCTTGGTGACGAGCTGAACGAGGAGAACCTGATCTGTACGCTGGGCATCCGGCCTCCCCCCACGGTGAGGTTGGGCGCGCATCAGCCAGTCACCCCGCCACCGCCGACGGCCACGAGCCGCCGCTGCGTGCGAGTTTGGCGCGATGTGGCGTACTCACCCCTCAGCGCGCGTACCTTGGCGCAGGCGCGGCCGGCGCGGGTATTTTGTACCGGCGTCTGGCGACAGGGCTCAGCGGAAGAATTGCCCGGTCGGTTTGCCCGGGTGCGCGTAGTCACCACCCACGGCAACTGCACTAGGGACCCTGAATGGCTGGTCATCAAATGGCCCCGGGTCGACATTGAACCGACCTGCTACTGGTTCGCGACGCTGCCTGAAGAAACGACCTTCAAGGCACTCGTTGACAAAGACCGTTGGGGTATTGAGTGTGACCACCTGAAACTTAAAGAGGAGCGCGGTCCGGACCACTACGAAGGACGCAACCGGCGTGGCTTTCCTCATCAGGCCAGCCTGTGCATCGCGGTCTATGACTTTTTAGCTGTGGGGCGTTTGCGCGGCAGTAAAAATTCTGTGCGCGACCCCCTGCGTCTGCGGTATCCGAAGGCTTCCGTTCGCGCGGGGGCCGGGACTAATGCAGCGGTAGCTCCCCCGGTCGGTCGTCGCCACGCGCCTCCGCCAAGGCGCGCCAGCTGCCACGCTGTTCGTGCTGCAGCAGGGCGCACCGAAGTATCAGACATGTTTAGAGACACAGTAGAACTAGCGGGCCTCTGAAAAGCCGTGCCGCAGGTACAGTGCCTTCACTTGCAAGCGCATCTCGGATTCATGCAGAAAGTCGATGAACTGGAAAACGGTCCTTCACCCTCCAAGCATAGGGCTGGACTCTAAAGCTTTTTGGTTACTCAACTGCGGGGCATCGGATCCATGCGGAGAAGTTTCATTTTCGCGTCGAATGTTCAGTTTGTTCGAGCTACGCGCAAAGCGTAGAGGCAGAATCTATTGCATGCACCGGGTTAGACCCGTTCAGCTTTTCAATTATCGGACGAAATCACGATGAGCAATTCAGTCCAAAAAGTGCTTCACACTGCGCAGACTCATACGACCGGCGGGCGTGATGGTACCGGAGAAGTCAGCGGCGATACGTTCGGCGTGAAGTTGAGGCCACCCGACTCGTCGCACTGCCGCGCGACTGAAAGCCGCTACCCGCGATGTGGTCGATGCGAGCGCTCAGGCCCTACGAGGAAATTTTCGACGACACAGGTTTCATGGAGCACATCATGACCCCTTATCGCGTAGCGCCACCCGCGGACGGACATCCGAAGCGAGGGCCAAGAAGATGCCTGTGGCTCGGCGCGGCGCTCGCTCTTGCCGATACCGTCGGCACGGCTGCCGCGGCCACCCATTTGCAAATCGAACGTGGCCGCAGCTACATGGGGAGATCAGGCGCGACAGCTGTTTTTGTCGAAGCCGTTCTCGCCGAGCGGCCGATCGGATCTTCGCGCCTCAGCTGGTCTCCAGACTGTTCCGTCGGGTGGATTGACGGTCGCAGCATCGAGCATTTCCGGTATTCGCACTATGCGACGGACAACGCCAGCTGGATCGTCGCTAGCGGCGTGCGGCTGCGCGCAGGCGGCGACAAGGACTGGTACCACCCGTTGTTCTTCAGTTTCCAGCCTGCGCTGCACAGCGGCACCACGATGGCACTCAGCAGCGTGTACGAGTTGGTTAGCACCCTGGGCTGGCAGGGGCGCCGTTTCAGTTTCCAGATTCGACACATTTCTAACGGATCATTACGCGGATCCCACTGGGGCGAAACCATGGTGCTGGTCGGCGTCGGCTTAGACCTGTGGCGATGAATGACCTTGCCCCCGAATTTCGCATCACATAACCGTCGTCCAGAGATGGCGTCGATCGATACCAAATCATGATAGGAGCGGACAACACCAGCGGTTATTGTTCTTCCGTATCGAGCACACGCACTGCCTCCCGAAGAGGCCGGCTGTAACCGGCGCCCTGCCAGAACACCGCAGCTTCGCCACCATTCGAAACCAGGAAGTCGCCAGCCTAGGACAGGCACAGATATTGTTCACAAGAGGTCACCGTCATGACTGTCATGCATTTCACTGCCGCCACCCCCTGCTCTGTGCGCTCGCTGGTCGACGCAGCTTGCTCGGCGGATCCGTCGGGCCACCTAGCACCTGTGAGCGAATCCAACTGCAGTACTGTTTCCCGGCTGATACCGACAGCACGGGCCTTGCTGCGGACAGCCGCCGAAATAGAACGGGACCCGGTGCACACTATGGAGTGGTACCACGGGACGCCCATCGCGGAGCTGGGTCATCTGACGGCCAGGCAACTGGTAGCGCTGGGCCGTGGCGATGTTGTTATCGAATTTCTGCGATCCATCCAGACGGGCGTGCGCGATTGACGGCCACAGCACGCCTTATCGAGCCTATCGCCTCCCTGGCGACACCGTATAAGGAAGCCCCATGCGCAAACCGCAAAACAACTTCAGGCAACGCTGAATAAAAAAGAAAGCCAGGTAGTGCACCATTCCGTCTGTACTTTGGTCTGCTCGCTGAAGAGTGGCAGGCCACCCGCTATCCTTCGTTGATTCTTTGACGAGAAGACGAAAGGAGTGACGAAAGGAGTAAGGAATGACCTGCCGAACACAGGAT
>SCRO01000056.1 GCA_004298505.1 Rhodanobacter sp. | reverse complement strand
CAATCGCATGAAGCGGGCCAGCGCCTTTGCAGCTTTCTTGCGCTCGACGTTCGGATCTTCCTCGGCCTTCTTGATCAGCTTGTAGTACGTCTTGTAGGTGACGTAGTTCTTCAGCACGTCCTCGATAAAGTGTTCTTCGATCGCCTGCCGCATGGTGTAGCGGTGGAACGGCTCGCCGTTGCGACCGAAGATCGCCAACGTCTTGTGCTTGGGTGTCGCCGTAAAGGCAAAGAAGCTCATATTCTGCTGCTGGCCACGCTTGGCCATGGAGCGGAACAGACGTTCCAGTTCCACTTCGCCTTCTTCCTTGGCCATTTGCTGCGCCCTGCGCCACAACTCGGCGCCACCCAGCACGCCCTTGAGTTCCGTTGCTGTCTCGCCCGATTGCGAGCTGTGCGCCTCGTCGATGATCACCGCGTACTTTCGCGTGGGCAAATGGCTCTTGCTGGCTTCGCCGCGTTCCTCGTTCAACTTGGCCAGTTGGCCGGCAACGAACGGAAATTTTTGCAGGGTAGTGATGATGATCGGCACGCCCGATTCCAGCGCCTCGGCTAGTTGGCGCGAATCCTCGTCGATCTTCTGCACCACGCCCTGGCGGTGGTCGAATTGGTAGATTGTGTTCTGCAACTGGCGATCCAGCACCACGCGGTCCGTAATGACAACCACGCTATCGAACTGGCGCTCGTCGTGCGCGTTGTGCAGGCTGGAAAGACGATGTGCAAGCCACGCAATGGTGTTGCTCTTGCCGCTGCCGGCGGAGTGCTCCACCAAATAATTGTGCCCCACACCTTCGGCCGCCGCCGCCGTCACCATCTGGCGCACCGCCTGCAGCTGGTGATAGCGCGGGAAGATCAGGCTTTCCTTGCGTACCTTCTTCCCATCGTCGGCGACCTTCTCCACCACATCCACGTGAAGAAAGCGCGCGAGCAGATCGAGCAGACTGTCCCGTTGAAGGACTTCTTCCCACAGGTAGGCGGTCTTGTAATTATGACCGTCCGGATCGGGTGGATTGCCTGCGCCGCCGTGATCACCGCGGTTGAAGGGCAAGAAGTAGGTCGCCGATCCGGCCAGGCGCGTGGTCATGTGCGCAGCTTCGGTATCAACCGCGAAATGCACCTGGGTGCGCTGGGCAAACGCAAAAATAGGCTCCCGGGGATCGCGATCCTGCCGATACTGGTGAATGGCATTGGCGGCAGTTTGCCCACTGAGCGGATTCTTCAGCTCCAGCGTCACCACCGGAATGCCGTTGACCGACAACACCACATCGAGTGACTTCTCGTTCCTGGCACTGAAGTGCAGTTGCCGGGTGAGGCCGAGGCGATTGGCTTGGTAACGCGCTTCCAGCTCCGGGTTGAGGCCGTGCGCCGGACGAAAGAAGGCGATACGCAAAGTCTTGCCGAAACACTTGAAGCCGTGGCGCTGCGTGGTCAGCGCGCCGTGGGTGTCCAGCCATTTGCACAACGATTCAAGGACTCGCTCGCCGGTTTGCTCTCCGTGCAGCGCTTCAAGCTTGTCCCACACGCTGCCTTGGGTGGCACGGATGAAAGCCAGCGCCTCATCGGGGAAGATCGCACGCTCGCGGTCGAAGCTTTTGGCATCCACTCGGGTGTAGCCATCGTCGAGCAACGCGGCCTCGATGGTGGTTTCGAACGCGGCTTCGCTGGTGCGTTTCATAGCTATCCCCTTGCACCATCAATGTACTTTGGTAGCAGTTGTTTGAGTACAAAGAAAAATTCTTGTAACCGTCCCTTTCCGTCACGGTTTTCGATATTGGCCAATGCGATTCTGGCGGCCGCGATCGACAATGGCAGGGCTCGCGCATTTTGTCCAAACCCGAAGAAAGTATCGATCCGCGCCTTTCTCAGTTTGGCCAGCGCGTCCGCGTCCAGGTGTAGTACCTTGATCGTAGCTGTTGCGCGCTCATCACCATCAGGATTGGGATGCACATGACCGCTCCACGCAAAGCGAAAGCGCCGCTCACAGCCATCAGACAATGGAGATACGAACAGCTGCTCGTCCCACCAGTTTCCCTTCACCGGAGCACCGTAACCAAGGGAAGCATCTCCGCCATTTGCGGGAACGCAAGCAACGACATTCCGGTAGTCGACGTCTTCCCACTCACCACACTCGCACTGTGGCTTAACGTGTTCGACGTGGAAGGAGCCGTTGTCTATAGTCCGTCCCGTGTAAGCACACAACCATCCCTGCTCTTCAAGCAGTTTTACCTTCAGAGCTCCGTATGCAGCTGTCCCCAAAAGGTCATGGTATGTGTGATTCGCTTCCCGATTTGCATCACGCCATGCTGTGAGTTCTTGAGGCGGATTGGTCTTGGTGACTCTTCTCATTGTGGTCCCAACAGCGCAAACCGATCCAGCAGTGCGATCGCCGACTGAAGATCTGGAAAGTCGCCTATTTCAGCGCGAAGTTTCTCCGCAAGGCTCCGCGCCTCTTCCAGCTTGCCGTTATCAATTCCTTGATAGATTGCTGAAAGCCGCTGTTCTGTGTCGTAATCGCGGGCAGTCACGCCCATGATGTTTTGCAAAATCCAGCCGCTGTCCATGCCAAAAGACTGAGACGCACTGGTTGTGACGACTCTCCCTGACTCTTCGTGGTGTAAAAGCAGCAACTTTTCAGGCCGCACCTGACCAATGACTTGTGGCGAGTGCGTGGACACAATGAACTGGCATCGCGTGAAGGTTTTTTGGAGCAATCTCAATACCCGACGCTGCCAACTTGGATGGAGGTGTAACTCGACCTCATCGATCAGCACCACCGCCATGCCTTCGGAGATAGGGCTATCACTGCTTGGGTTGGCAATGGCCAGGCGTCGGGTTAGGTCGAACACAATCGCCAGCAAACCGCGTTCGCCATCAGAGAGTTGCTCAAGGAAAAGCCTTTGCCCACCCTTTGTCACGCTGAATTGCGGCGGCCGCCCGTCATGCAACGCGAGACCGCAGACCTCCGGTAGAAATGTTTGGATTGCCTGTTCCAGTTGCTGGAATAGCCGGTCTTTGGTCACGGTAGCCTCGGACTCGACGACCCGATACCAATTGGCGAAATCGTTAAGCGACACTTCCAGTTGATTTAGCGACTTGTCGTAGGCCGCGGCTGCGTCAATTCTCTTTGTTCTTGGTAGCACGGGCGGAAGTCGAGACAAGAGGCGAGACGTTGTATAGAACACGGCAAACGGTTGACTGCTACCTTCCTTTAAGCTTGCGGCCAGTTCATCTCCATCCGTCGCCGCGTCATCTGGAAGAATGCGTACGGCGGCGATGTCCGAAGCTTGATCAAGTTGGATTTCAATGAGCCGAATTTCATCATTGATGTCTAGCGCTTCTTTCGATCCCTTCTTCGTCTCACGTGTAGCGAAGCGCAGGTCGTCTCGGCGCTTCAGCAGGCTTTCGACCTTATCAGCTGCCAAGGGTGCTGAACGGGTTAGATCCACATTGACTTTTGCAGCATCGAGGCCAAACATGACCGACACCGATAGCCCGGGCTTGCCCAACTGAACGTCGGAATCACTCAAGCCTAGCGGTGACTCGTTGGAAACCGTGAACTTTGGTAGCGCTACCGACAGGGCGCTCGTCAGTGCCCTCAACACGCCAGATTTGCCGACGCCATTTACGCCGGCGATAACTGTAACGTCATCAGAAAATTCCAAGTCGATCTGCTCGAAGCCCCGGAAGTTGGCGATGGTGAGTTTCTTCAGCTTCATTCGGTCATCTGCTCCAGCGGAATCTGGCCGGTGACCGCAGCCGTGATCAGAGCGACACGGCGCTCCGCAAGCAAGCGCAGCGAGTTTTGCAATTCGCCACCTACGGTCTCAAGCCGGGAGTTGCTGCCTGCAAGATACTGTTGGATCTCGCCTTGCTCATCAACAGGCGGCAGTGGAACCGGAAGCTCCTTAATATTTGAGCCGGATATGGACGCTAGATTCGTCGAGCGCTTGGCTCTGCTCTCAAAGTAGCGCTTGGCCTCCAGCGTCGAGGTCCACAGGGCTAGCCAATCGGAATCAACGGCATGAGGCCGGACAGCAAAGACATGGTTCTGGTGGAGACAAGGCATGATCTCGTCGCGCCAAACACAGCCTCTTCCGAGCTTGTCCATGTCACCACCCTCATTCATCAGGACGTCGCCATACGCCAGAAGGTTAGATGCCGCCTCCGATGCCGGCACTTCAACGGTCAGGACTTCGCTCAACTTGAGATAACCATCTTGAACATTTGCTACGCGCAAGTATGGGTATTCCAGCAACTCGCCTGAGTACTGTTTCCCCAAGGTCAAACCGCCCCGGACCTGAGCAAGCTGCTTTAAACGTTGCAAGCCCCAATGCGCCGGAATCTCGCCAAGCCATTCTTGACACGACTGCTTCAGCGGGGCCGTGGGGTCCATACCGCGGGTGACGACGCGGCTGATGAGCGCGACGCGCTTTTCTTCCAGCAGCGCCAGCATGCATTCCTTCTCGGACATCAACCCGTCGATGCGCGCGGTTTCGCGGTCGAGGTAGTCGGCGATGCGACGCTGCGTTGGCAATGGTGGCAGCGGGAGCACCGCAAGTCCGATTGCATCCTTTGGTAACCCATAGCGCGTGACGCCAGTGGCCTCCAGCTCAAGCTGAAGAGCGACGGGCCGTGACTGAAGACACCGGAACAGAAAGCGTCCGTCCAGCACGTCTTTTCTAGGGCGAATGATTGCGAGATGGTATCCACACACGAAGTCATCTGCGGCTCCCTCCACATACGCGGGAATTGCGATGTCATTCCAAGACTCCGAGTCCTTCGTGATGACTACATCGCCAACGTCAAGTCGAAAGCGCTCGATCTCTTGCGGCGTAGCAGTAGCTGCCATCAGGTTCATTTCGGACGACACTCGGTCGTTCTTGTACACATCGGTGTAGTTGCACAGCCGAACCGGCAACTCGTCATCGAACGAATGCTTGTCAACGTTGCTGACGGCGAACTCGGACGTAGTCTTCAAGGGCACACGTCGCCACCCATCGGGAAGCGAGGCCAGCAAATCGGCGCCATTCACTCTGTCACCTCCCGCAGCAACTCCAGAATTCGCCGCTCTACTCCGGCCAACTCCGCGTCGATCTCCTTCAACGGCCGCGGCGCCTTGTACTGGAAGAACACGCGGTTGAAGTTGATCTCGCAGCCGACCTTGCCGATGCCGCCGTCCTGCTCGTCCACGGCCACGCGATCGATCCACGCATCGGCCACATACGGCCGCACCTCGCGCAGCACGTAGCTGACGATATCTTCCTTCAGCGGGACGCTTTCAACGTCTTTCAGGGCCGGGTCGGCTTCGTACTCGGTATGTTTGCCCTTGCCATCGGCATACAGACCCAGCACGGCGTACAAATCCCGAGTGGACAAATCATCCGGCAGTGTCTGACCCGGAAATAGCTGACTGTCTCCCAACGGGTCGGTCTTGTGCTGTTTGGCGACAACCGGCATGGCCTCAGGATCCACCGAAGTGAAACATTCACGGAAGATCTTTTTCTGCGCCGTGCCCTTGGCACCGGCTGTCCAGCCTTTCATGTCTTCGGGCAGGTGTTTGATGACTTTCTGTACCTTGTCCCACGTCTTGTTCCAGTCCAGCGTCGGGTAAGTGCCGACCGCATCCTCTACCGCCTGCAGCGCGTCGAACAGTTCGGGGCAGGTATTGAGAAAGCGCTCCTTGGCCTCCGTGGTCAACTGAAAGCGCAGGCGCAAGGGGCGTTGGACGGTGATGCGGCGGTAACCAAAGTCAGCGTTGTCGAACACGCGGCTGGTTTTGTTGTTCTCTGGCGAGCCATGTTCGCGGGTGACATCGTCAATGGCGGCTTGGTCAAGGTAGCGGCGTTTGTCGCCAAGGCTGCGCTTCATCGGTGCCCAGCGTTCGCGGGCATCGATCAGCTGGATCTTGCCCTTGCGATGCTTTGCCTTGCGGTTGGTCACAACCCAGATGAAGGTGCCAATGCCGGTGTTGTAGAACATCTGCTCGGGCAGCGCGACGATGGCTTCGAGCTGGTCATGCTCGATGATCCAGCGGCGGATCTCGCTCTCGCCGCTGCCAGCGCCTCCGGTGAACAGCGGCGAACCGTTGAACACGATAGCCGTGCGTGAGCCCGGCTTGTCGCGGCTGCCGGCTTTGTAGTCTTGAAACTTGCTCATCATGTAGAGCAGGAACAGCAAGGCACCGTCGTTGATGCGCGGCAGCTTGCCGTTGTAGCCGCGGAAGTTGGGCCAGCGGTCGATGGTTTTCTTTTCCGCCTTCCAGTCCACGCCAAACGGCGGGTTGGCCAGCAGGTAGTCGAAGCGCTGATCCGGGAAAGGGTCTTCGGTAAGCGTGTTGCCCAGCACGACCTGACCGTCCTTGTGACCCTTGATCAGCAGGTCGGACGCGGCCACGGCGTAGGAGCGCGGGTTGTAGTCCTGGCCGAACACCTTGACCGTGGCTTGGTCGTTGTGGGCGCGGATCCAGTTCTGCGCCTCGGCCAGCATGCCGCCGGTGCCGCAGGCCGGGTCGCAAATGGTGACGATGATGCCGGCCTGTGTCAGCACCTTGGTATCGGGCTCCAGCAGCAGATTGACCATGAGTTGGATGACTTCGCGCGGGGTGAAGTGATCACCAGCCGTCTCGTTGGCAGCTTCGTTGAAGCGACGGATCAGATCCTCAAACACCAGCCCCATGGTGATGTTGTCGACGCGCTTCGGATGCAGATCAACTTCCGCGAATTGTGATACGACCTGATAGAGGCGGTTGGATTCTTCGAGCTTTTCGATTTCCTTGTCAAACTCGAAGCGTTCAAAGATCTTGCGGATGTTCTCGGAGAAGCCATTGATGTAGTCAGCAAGATGACGACCGATGTTGTCGGGATCACCCTTCAGCTTCTGGAAATCGAGCTGACTGTGATTGTGAAAACCTAGCGGCTTCCCGTCTTCGTCCTTGGCCAGGTTGTTGAGCACGGCATCGATGTTGGCCATACCCTTGGCGCTGAGCTCAGCGTGACGCTTGAGCACGGCTGCCTTGCTTGGCGCGAGCACGGCATCGAAACGGCGCAGCACGGTGAGCGGCAACATGACGCGCTCGAACTGTGGGGGACGGTAAGGACCTCGAAGCAGGTCGGCGACCGACCAGATGAAGTTGGCGAGGTGTTGGAAGTTGGCAGGCGTCATTTTTTAAGCTCTTGGGTCTTGCGTTCTTGCGGCTTTCCTTTGCGGGTTCCTAGCTCGTTCTACGCGGGCCAGTACATCCGTTTCAGCGGCATCAGTCGCTTGGTTTCGGCGTCGGTGGCGTCGTAATGCTCAACCAGCGCGCGCACCAGGTTGTCCAGCGTCCAGAGAGTCAGCGGTACGGCGGCGCGATCGGCTTCGTAAAAGGCATCCTTGGAAAAGCCGCCAGTGCTGACGTAGAGACCGCGATCATCCTTGTGACGACCGCCTAGAAAGCTGCGGATAGCCTGGCTGCCCATCTGACCGCTGCGATGCTTGACCTCGACGACAATGCGGGGATTCTCGAAGCCGAAACCGTCAGGCGAGGCGATGATGTCCTTGCCGCGATCGGGACCAGCCGGCGAAACCTGCGTCTTGTAGCTCATGGCGCGCAGGATGCCCGCGACCAGATCCTGCATCTCACTCCAGTCGAGCGCACTCACCTTGTCCTTGATGCGCTCCAGCGCCAGTGATTGGATATCTGCCAGAGGGTCAATGGCAGCCTCGACCGCGTCCTCGCTTTCCGGCTCTTCCTTGACCGGCTGGCCGGCCGAGGCAGCAAGCAGCTCCGCCGCAGCTGTGTCCGGCAGAAGAAACAAGGTCAAGGTCGAGCCAAGACTGTTCTTGGTTGGAGTACTCAGCAGATCGCGATCAATCTCGGTGGCCTGCCACTGCACGGAGCGCACTAATGGCATGCTGTCATCGACCCACTGCGGTCGATACTCTGATGGGCCAGTGACCTTGCCGAGCATGTAAGTGCGATTGGCGGGCGAGTAGGTCACCACGTAGTCGCCAGTCGCGACATCATTGATGAACCGCCAGACCTGGGATGCACCCGATATCGCCGTCCCCAACTTGACTTGAGGCTCCGCCGCGAGATAGAGCTTGGTCAGCTCCTTGCGAGTTATCCCGGGCTTTGCAGTTGGAGCGAGTTGACCCCAACCGATGGCGGCCACTCCGCGCTCACGAAAGTCGTCGTACAGGCGTCCACTCTCGCCACGCACCATCCAGATCCTTGCCATGTCGACCCCACTGCGGTTATTCCGTGAATAGTAGCGAACAAGGTTCGCAATGTGGCGATGGCCGAGGAAGGGGATTGTTCATTCACTTCGGTCGTCCAAGAAGCTCCGCGCTACCGGTCACGTTCTTCGTTGGCTTGGCAAGTTTGGCCCAGCAGAAACCGCGAAAGTCCTCACTCAAGGCGATATCGCCCAGCACATAGACGCGCTTGTTGCGGAGCCCGTCAACCCCTTCCTGTCACGCCAGCAGCATACGCTTGCCCATATCGAGAAACTCCGGATGCAGCTGCATCGCTGCACTCACCCGCGGGCCGACCTCGGTCATGGCTGCGCCGATCTGATCGACGATCTCGACGAGTTAGCGCGTGGTCAGGGTGGAGCGTCGTGGTGATGAACGTATGCTGGCTCTTGCCAGGATCCCGGTTTTTTGCCCAGGAAGGCGATCGCTGGTGATGCTCGTTCAAGGACACGAACAGCAACAATCGTGACGAACCCTTGATGATGTGCTGATGGGGTGAACAGCGTGGCCTTCTGGTGCAGTCCCTTGGTCACCTCGTCGATGTCACCTCGAGAAACTTGGGAACCACGCCAGAGAGACCGCCGGTCGCGCGCTGTCGCACCAGTTTGTTGAATGTCTCTTCCGAGTTGTCGCCCTGGAGCAGGGCGGCCACATCGACCGGCTGCGGCGGCTCGTCCAGATCGGTGCCAGATGGGGCCACCTGGATCCGCGCGACCATGGTGCGGCCAATGACCGAAAGCAGCGCTATCGGGCTTGCGCCGGTATGTGGGCCGAATTGCTCCTGCAGCACGTGTAACAGGCAGCCCTCCGGCAGGTTCATCTGGAAAACCGAATGCAGCACGTCATTCCAGAGATACGGATCCGGCCGCACGCACATGCACCCCGTTCAAACCCTTTGTCGCCATAGGCACCCGTCGGCATGGGTGGTTCGACGGCCGCCGTGGTCCTCGCGGCCGCCTCTGCGGTCCCGGCGCGGTGCATCCCATCGTCCGCCGGTCGACGTCCGCGCCGCTGCCATGGGCAGCCAGGTGTCGAGGCCTCTGCTTCCGGTTACGCGCCATCAGGCTCTACTGCCAGCGTCGATGGCAGCCTGCAGGCGTTGGGCATAACCATCGGCCAGCGCATCCAGCACCTGCGCGCCATCGCCCTGGAATGCCGGGCCGTGCATCAGTCCCAATGTGCCAGCTCCGAGCGCGGCCAGGCGACGGATGGTCGGCGCGGTGGCCGGTGTCAGCGCCGTACTGTGGTGGTGATCCTCGAGGTCGAGTGCGGGTGCGACGATGTCGCCCGTGGTGATCGCATCACCGTGGCCCGATTGTGTGAACAGGTCGCCGCACAGCAGGGTGGCGGTGGTCTCTTCGTAGAGCAGGCCGGCGTCCCAGCAGTGTGGAACGTGCGGCGTGGCAATATGACGAACCCGTTTGCCGCCAAGTTCCAATACCTCGTCGCCACCGAGCGCCCGCGGACGGCGGATTGCCAGGTCGTTGGCCGACAACATGCAGCCCAGCGTGCCGACGGCGACGCACGCCGCCGGCGCGGCCTGCAGCCAGTCATTCATCGCACCGGACTCGTCCGCCTCGAAATGGCCGAAGGACACCCACCGCAGTCGCTCGATCGCCAGCACCTTGCCAAGCGCGGCGCGCACTGAAGGGAACAATTGGTGCTGGCCGCAATGAAACAGCAAGGGTTCATCCGCGACGATCAAGTACTGGTTGAAGCGCAGATCGGCCGGCTCGACGTAGGTTGAAAGCTGGTAAATCCGATCCGCGATTTCAGTAACGACAGTGTCCATGGCAGCCTCGTGGCCTCCTTGTTGGGTATGACGACGGCAGTTTACAACCGCCGCCTGCAACCGCCAGCTTGCAGGCGCTCGGTCGAGCAAGTGGCAGTGCGCTAAACGGGGCCTTCACGCTGCCGGCTCCAACGGGTTGCGCCAGCCCACCTGGGCGCGTCGGACATCGCGTACGCACCGGACGAATATGGCCCATGAATCACGGCCAGACGGGTCGCGTATCGCACCGCGGAGCGCCGGGCGCAGTGTCTCGCCGCATGTTCGATCCGCAAGGACTTGCAACTGGGTGCGCGAACAACTCCGACCTTCCGCTCACACCTCGTGATGCACCGCCTCGGCCGGTGGCACTTCCGGATCGCCTTTGCGCCGCGGCAGCAATTCGACCAGATACATCGCAGCGAGGATCAGGCCGCCGCCAACCAGCATGCGCCAACTCAACACATCCACGCCGAGCAGGACGGCGAAGGCGGCGGCGAACGCCGGCTCGGTGGTCATCACGATCGCGGCGCGTGCCGCAGGCAAGTGCGCTTGCGCCCAGGTCTGCATCAGCATCGCACCGGCGCCGGCAATCAGCGCCATGTACAAGATGGCAAACCACGCGCCGGGATCGGGCGGCAGCGTGGGACCGTGTGGCGCGGTGGCGAGCAGACAGACGAACGCGATCGCCACCACCTGCACGGCGGACAAGCCGAACGCTTCGCCCGGCCGCGACCACTGGCCGAGCAACACAATATGCAACGCGTAGAACACCGCCGAGGCCACGGTCAGCCACACGCCCAGGCCGATCTCGAAACCATTGAGCGTCAGCAGCGCCAAACCTGTCGTGGCCAGGGCGACGGCAAGCCACACAACGCCTGCCACCCGCTCACGCAGCAACAGCAGCGCCAGGATAGGCGTGAACACTACATACATGCCCGTGGCAAAGCCGCTGACACTCGGCGAGATCAGCGCCAGGCCCCAGGTCTGCAACAGCTGGCCCGTGCCGTAGATCGCGCCCAGCAGCAACCCGCGCAGGATCTGTGCCCGGCCCAGGCGCCACGCCTGCCGGCCGAACAACGCCAGCATCGCCAGCGCCGCCACCGAGAAGCGCGCGGCGAGGAAATCCGTCACTGGCATGCGGCTGACCACATCCTTGATCAGCACAAAGGTCGAGCCCCACACGGCGGTCATGGTGACCAGGCCCAGCGTGGCAAGGGTGGTGATCGCGCGGGGTGAGGGCATGGGGACTTTGACGGAACGGGGAACGGACAAGCAAAGCAGATTGCGGCGACTTGCGAAATAGGGAATGCCGACCGGCAACCCGCGAAGAGATCCGTCAAGGTGGCGCCAGGCAAACGGTCAATGTTTTGACGCCAAGAACATTTGTGTTACCTCATTTCGCTGGCGTTGCGTACTGGTTGCGTAGCTCGCGCTTGAGCAGTTTGCCTGAGGCAGTGCGCGGCAAGGATTCTACAATCAACACGCGTTTCGGTACCTTGAACGGAGCGATGTGCGCTTTGGCGTGCGCGATAAGCGCTTCGGCGTCGGCTTGCTGGCCGGCTTTGAGGGTGACTACGGCGACCACCGCTTCAATCCATTTCTCATCAGGCAGGCCGATCACTGCCACTTCACCCACGGCCGGGTGGGTATAGAGACATTCCTCGACTTCGCGGCTCGATACCACGACGCCGCCGGTGTTAATAATGTCCTTGATACGGTCGGCGATGTAGAGAAAGCGGGCTTCGTCGAAATAGCCGACGTCGCCTGAGTGGAACCAGCCGCCGACAAAGGCTTCGGCGGTTTCTTCCGGCTTGTTCCAGTAGCCCGTCATTAATTGCGGGGAGCGATGGATGATCTCGCCCATCTCGCCAGGCGCGCAGTCTTTCATCTGCTCGTTAACAATCCGCGTTTCAACGTTGAAAACAGGTTTTCCGGCTGAAGCTGGGCGCTCGGCATGATCTTCCGGCGAGAGCACTGTAGCTAACGGGGCGATTTCGCTCTGGCCGTAACAGTTGAACAGGCGGGTTTTCGGCAGACGCTGGGAGAGTTCCAGTAGCACCGGCAGCGGCATGATCGAGGCGCCGTAGTAACCCTTTTTCAGACTGGAAAGATCGTGACGGTCAAAGTCCGGATGGCGCAGGAAGGCGAGCCAAACCGTGGGCGGCGCGAAGAGAGAGGTGATGCGTTCCCTGGCGATCAACCCGAAACAGAGCTCGGGATAGGGCGCCTGGATTACGATAGTAGTGGCGCCAACCAATAGTTGCGGCATCACGAAAACGTGCATCTGTGCCGAGTGGTAGAGCGGTAGCGAAGCCAGCGAGCGGTCGGTTGAACTGATCTCTGTGGCTAGCAGGGTGCTGGTATATTCGGCCATCAGCGCCCGGTGCGTCATCATCGCGCCCTTGGGGGCCGCAGTGGTGCCCGAGGTGTAGAGCAGTTGTGCGATATCTTCCTCGCTGATCGAAATATCAGGCTCACTCTCGTTGCCTGAGGCGCGGGTAAAAGACAGAATGTCGAGCGTGTCGCCGCCGAGCAGGGTACCAATCCATTCACACGGTAATTTCGGGCCTAGCTGTTCGATATGCCCGGCTGTAGCCAGATCGTGGAAAAGGGCGCGGGCGGATGATTGTTCGATGATGTAGTGCAGTTCGCCTTCGGTGAGCGCGTAGTTGATCGGTACATGGGTCAGACCGGCGCGCACGCAGCCCAGCCAGAGCAGCACATAAGCATCGGAATTACGACCGTAGGCAGCGACGCGGTCGCCCGGCCTGAGGCCGATAGCCAGCAACCTGTGAGCAACGCGATTGGCGGCGATATTGAGCGCGGCGTAGGTCCAGCGCCGGTCTTCAAAAAGTAGGGCTTCCCTGTGCGGGTTGCGCCGCACGGAGCGACGCAGGGCGTCACCGATGGTGTTACGGCTGGCTTGCTTGATTTCGGCCTGGCTCATGATGTATTTCCCTACCAGCATCTGCAGCCGGTGTCATGGCTGCAAGCTTAGTTGCACGCGGCTTGCGCGGCCAGCTGCAAGTCGAACCCAGGTGACGGCACCGAAGCGGTCATGACCGCCGGCCCAGGCTCCGGCATGGCTCCCTCGCAGCGATTCGATGCTGTCGCGCCGGGTCAGCACCTTGCCGTCCACCCTCACCTCGCTGGCGGCGTCGCCGTGGATCTTCAGCAGGTAGAAACGTAGTGCCGGCTTGAACGAGCCGTTGGCAGCACCGGTTTCGAAGGTGACCGTGTTGCCTTGCCGCTGAACCGTCAGCATCTGGTCGAACCAGGCACCGTGCTCGTAGGCATAGGTGCTGCCGTCGTCGTCGTAATAGTCGAACGTGTTGCGTTGGTCGTCAGGGAATACTTCCACGGTAACTTCGGTCAGCAGTCTTTCGCCGACGTAGTCCATCGGCGGTTGCGTGGGGATGATTGCGCCTTCGCGCACGAACAGCGGGATATCGCCCCAGTGCTTGTTGTCGATCGCCAGCGTGATGGTCTGGCCGCCGTGGTAGACCTTGCCGCTGAACCAGTCGGTCCAGGTGCCGGCGGGCAGGTAGATGTGTTTTTCGGTCTGGGCCTGCTTGACCACTGGCGAGACCAGCAGGTAATTGCCGAACATCCAGCTGTCGACGTCGTTGCGCACGTTCGGGTCATGCGGCCAGCCAAAGATCAAGGGGCGCACCAGGCCGACACCGCGGACGCGGCGCTGGTATTCGTAGCTGTAGATGTAGGGAATCAGGCGGTAGCGCAGGCGTATCGCCGCGGTGGCGGCCTTCTCGGCCACTGGCCCGTAGACCCAGGGTTGGCGTTTTTCGTCGAAGGTGCCGTGCACGCGGAAGATCGGCGTGAACGCGCCGAACTCGATCCAGCGCGCGTAGTTTTCATCCGACGGATGGCCGTTGAAGCCGCCGCCATCCATGCCCCACTGCATCGCGCCGACGTTGATCGCGCTGAGCATGCGCGCGCGCTGGCCGGCCATGCTGGCGAAGCCGGTGTTGATGTCGCCCGACCACAGGCCGTAGGCGTAGCGCTGTGAGCCGAGGTAGAAATTGCGGTTGATCGACCACACGCGCAAGTCGGAGACACGCCGCTGCGCGTCGTACAGCGCGCGCTGCATGTTCATGAACTCGGTATCGCTGCCGGTGGTGTCGGCCTCGTCGTTCCACCAGCCCACGATGCCTTCGTCGAAACCGTACTTCATCGCCAGCTCGCCGAACCAGCTGCGCGCGGCGGGGATGTCGAAGTCGATGTTGTTCACCGGCTTGTGCAAGAAGTAGTCCTCGCTGACTTTTTCGTCGGGCACCCAGAAATGGTGCTTGGTGGCATAGCGGCCTTCCACGGTGTCGACGTGGAGGCGCGGTTTCATGATGCCGGTGAAATGTACGGCTCGCCGGGCAGGGTGAGCAGCATCGCGGCGGCCGTGCGCATGTGTTGCGCGTTGTCGTCGAGCTGGCTCATTACGCGTTCCTGGTCGTGGTTGGACAGGAACGGTGCATCCTTGATCGCCGCGCCGCCGGTGGCTTCGTAGGCGGCATAGATGCGGTCGAGCGTGGGGCCGAGGCCGCAGTTGCGCTCGCTGCCGGCGGCGGCGATCAACTGTTTCGCCAGCGGGAAGTTGAACACCGCATCCAGCGGTTTCAGCCACGGCGCCAGTTCGCTGGCCCGGTCGCGCGTCACCTCGCCGACCAGGTAGGTGGCCGGATTCACCGCGTCGAGACCGCGACGGTACTGGTTCCACCAGTCGGTGACGTCGTAGCCGTGGTAGCTGGGTGAGGGATTGATCGGCATCAGCCAGATGCCGCTGACGCCCAGCGACTTCAGGTAGTCGAGCTTGGCGGTGACGCCGTTCAAGTCGCCGATGCCGTCGCCATTGGTGTCGTACCAGCTGCGTACGAAGATTTCGTACCACACGCCCGCAGCCGCTTGCGGGGTGTTGCCGGGAGGGGCGGGCGTTGTCGCCTGCAACGGGCCCGTCGTGGCCAGCAAGGCGACCAAGCCGAACAGGACGAAATACAGGCGTCGAAGCATAGGTGAATCTCCTTCACTGAATCAGGTGTGAGGCTTTGCAGCAACAGCCGGCGGGCCGTGCCCGCCCTACGGCGCCCTGTAGGGCGGGCACGGCCCGCCGGCTCTTTTGCATGAATAACATTGTCTTGCCTGATCAAGAGTCGCGGGCCTGGCAATGCTCGGCGACGAAGCGGGCATGGTCGGGCATGCTGGCGGCGGCGCGGCCGATCAAGGTGCGGATGTCGCCAAGAAAGTCGTCCAGCTGCGTCTCATCGAGTCCGTCGGCCAAGGGGTGATGCGCCTGCGGCTCGATGTGTTGTCCGATCATCGCCTGCAGCCACGCAATCTCGGTAAACAGCTCCTCGTGTTCGCGGAAGATCTGGCCGTGCCCACGGAACAGGGCGATCTTGCGCGCCAGGCTGGGCGGAATCTCCATCGCCGCGCACTGGCGCCAGAACGGCGTGTCGTCGCGCTCGGTGGCACTTGTAGTGCAGGATCAGGAAGTCGCGGACACTTTCGTATTCGAAGCGGGTCTGGCGGTTGTATTCGTCGGCCAGCACGCTGTCGCAATGACGGTCGGGGAACATCGCCAGCAAGCGGCTGATGCCGGACTGGATCAGGTGGATGCTGGTCGACTCCAGCGGCTCCATGAAGCCCGCTGAGAGGCCCAGCGCCACGCAGTTGCGCTGCCACGCCTTGCGCCGCATGCCGGTGGTGAAGCGTAACGAGCGCGGCTCGCCGATCACTTCGCCGTCGAGGTTCGCCAGCAGCATCGCCGCGGCTTCATCGTCGCTGAGGTGTGCGCTGGAGTAGACGTGGCCATTGCCGGTGCGATGTTGCAGCGGCACCCGCCATTGCCAACCGGCCGTGCGTGCGGTGGCGCGGGTGTACGGCCACAGTGGTTCGTTGCGCGCGCAGGCCACCGCCATCGCGCGATCGCACGGCAGCCAGTGCTGCCAGTTTTCGCAGCCGGTCTTCAATGCGCGCCCGATCAGCAGGCCGCGAAAACCGGAGCAGTCGATGAACAGGTCGCCGGCAATCGTCTCGCCGCTTTGCAGTTGCACGGATTCGATGAAACCGTCGCCTTCGCGCAGCTTCACGTCGACGACCTTGCCTTCGGTGCGTTGCACGATGCATGGGTCGCAGCGCTTGCGCAGATACTGGCCGTAGAGTCCGGCATCGAAGTGGTAGGCGTATTTGATGCCGCCGAGCGGGCTGCTGCCGACTTTTCCATGCGCGCGAAGCGATGCTGGTTGGCCGCCTGGGTGTTGAGCGAATACGCCCACAGGTCGCTGCCCGGATTGCGCCGACGCTCCCTGAGCCAGTAATGGTGGAAGCCGATCAGGCCCAGCGGCAGGCCGATGTTGCTTTGAATCGGAGTTGCGTTCATGCCGTTGCCATGCCCCGTCTGCGATCGGCTTTCAGTAACCCGGCAATTCGTTTCTGTCAAAAAAAGCCCCGTTGTGCTCGGCAACGGGGCGCACAGGGGAGCGCGGCTTACCTGCTGCTACAGGAACTTGTAGGAAATGCCCACCTCGTAACGACGGCCGTAGTTCTCCCAGGTCTGCACCTGGCGCGGGTCGTCGTTGTGGAAGGTGACGAAGGTCTTGTTGGACAGGTTGGAGCCCTGCGCGATCAGGGCCAGGCCCTTCAGGCGGCCGGAATCGAACGAGTAGCTGACCTGGGCATCGTAGCTGCTGCCGCCCTTGATCGTCTGCTCGATGCGGGTAGCGCTGATGCCCGAGACCCGGCCCAGGAAGTTGCCGCGGTAGCTGTCGCTGACACGCGCCTCGAAGCCGTTGTGCTGGTAGTACAGCGTGCCGTTGGCGACCCACTTGGACAGGCCGGGCACCGTGATCGGATTCGAGTTGCCCGGGAACACCAGCGCACTCTTGGTGTAGTTGCCGGTCAGGATGGTGCCGAAGCCGTCGAGGACCGGAGTGAGGTTGCTGAAGGGCAGGTTGATCGTCGCTTGCACACCCTTTCGCTGGACGAGCACTGGTAGCCCGAGCCGTTACCCGAAAGGTAGTGCTCATAGCTAATGTTGTAGTTGTCGGCCATCGTCGGGAGCAACCTGGTGTTCCGATATTCCAGACCTTGGCCTTGGTCCGGTTGTAGTCGTTGCGAATGACGCCCTTGACGTTGTCATAGATGCCACTCTGCACGAAGCCGTTCTGCACGTTGGAGTTCGGCTCCAGCACCACGCCATTGCCCCAGAACAGCGGAAACTCGATGCCTTTGGCCTGCTGGGTTTCCTTGAAGTGGTCGTTAGTCAGGTCGAGCATGCTGTTGAAGAAGTCGTTGGGCCTCCACTGGAAGGAGGTCAACAGGCCCTGGCGCTTGAACGAATCGGAGATGCCGTAGTTCTTCGAGCCGCCGACCACCAACGCGCCATTGGCGGCATTGGGATAGCCCCAGGGTCCCTGGTGCTGGATCTGCGTCGGACTCGATTCCAGGTCGATGCCGAGGGTGACGCCGAAGGTGTGGTCGGCGAACTGGTTCACCCACACGCCGTTGACGTTGTAGCCGTTGTCGCTGACACCCGGGCCGGAAGACAGCTGGGACATCCCGTCCCAGACGTAGCGTGCGTTCAACGCCGCTTCCGGCTTGCCCTTGTCCAGCGGGCGAATCGTGTGCATGTCCACCGTGCCGGCCAAGCCCTGGCCGATCAGGTTGGCCCAGGGGCTGAGGTGTACCACCACGTTATCGAACCAGCTTTGAGGGGTACTGGTCGAACTGCACATCGCGATTAATGGACACGCGAATGAGTGATGCCCCCTGGTGGCGCGGTGCCGTCATCTACCAGATCTACCCGCGCAGTTTCCTCGACGCACATATGCGACACGGTGCGCCAGCCGGAAGTGCAGATGACCGAGGGCTGGCCTTGCTGGGCCATTTCCAATCACGACGTCGAGCGCGTACTCAGCCGCTGGGGCAACCGCGACGCGTCGGCGCCGCTGGCCAACTTGTTCACCGCGATGGTCTGTTCGCTGCGCGGCTCGGTATGCATTTATCAGGGCGAGGAGCTGGGCCTGACCGAGGCGGACGTACCTTATGAGTCATTGCGCGATCCGTACGGCATCGTGTTCTGGCCACGCTGTAGAGCAACTGCAGGTCACGCGTCAGGCCGGTGAACGGCCAGCTGGCCTGCTATTCGTCCGAGGGTTGGTGGTAATGCCTGGCGGTATATTCCTGTTTAGCCGCTCTGCCGGCCTTCACGCCGCCATCGATCCAGTCGTTGCCCGAGCCGAACGAGACGGCCGGCACACCGCGTTTGGCGAAGGAGAAGTGATCGGAGCGGAAGAAATAGCCGGCCTCCGGTTTCGGGTCCGGCGTGTAGACCATGTTGAACGGTAACGATCCGTGTGGACCCGAACCGCATCGCTGGGGCAAGGCCGATGCGGCGGCTACACCTGCTCGGAAATCGCGCCGGACAGGTGTTGCCGAATCGATCAGACCGCGGCGTCTTTCAGCTTCTTCAGCGCGCGCACCTTCACCTTCACGGTGGCGGGCTTGGCTGCAAAGACCTGCTCGAGACCGGTGAACGGGTTCTTGCCCTTGCGCTTCGGCTTGGCCGGCACCTTCACCGCGTTGATCTTGAACAGGCCGGGCAGCGTGAACTGGCCCACACCCTTCTTGTGCACCGACGCGAGCACGGTCGACTCTAGGCTGGCGAGGACGGCTTTGACCGCCTTCGCTTCCACGCTGGTCTGGGCAGCGATATGTGCGATCAGCCCGGACTTCGACAGCGTCTCGTTCAGCGGCTTGACGGGTGCAGCGGCCTTGGCGGCCTTGGTGGCCTTGGCAGCCTTGGCGGGAGCCTTCTTGGCAGGTGCTTTCTTGGCAGTGGTTTTGGTAGCCATGGATTTCATCTCGATAGTGGGAAACTCCGGCTTTGAAGAGCTCGGAGGCCTCGCGGCCCGCACAATGTAGCGAAATTTTGCGGGTTTGGCGCAATCCATCTGAAATAAAGTGCTTTCGAGGCGACCGTCGACGGGGTCGATCATGTTCGATCGTTCGGTCGGGCATGCCCCATCAGATCGAATTTCCCTTGTCGCTGTTGATCGGATAGCTGTCCACCGGCCCGCGCATCGACTGCCACAGCATGCGGTCAAGGCGCAGCTCGCGCGGATCGCGGAACTGGTTGATGCCGATGGTCATGCCGGTGTGGCCATCGCGCGGCTGCGCCCGATAGGTGCCAAACACACGGTCCCACCACGACAGGTTGAAGCCGAAGTTGGAGTTCGTCTCACACGGGTGCCAGGAATGATGCACGCGATGCATGTCCGGCGTGACCAGTAGCCAGCGCAGCACGTTGTCCAGCCTTCGCGGCAGCCCGACATTGCCATGGTTGAACATCGCGGTGACATTCAACACCACTTCGAACGCCAACACTGCAACCGCAGGCGCACCCAGCGCCACGATGACGCCGAGCTTGATCACCAGCGACAGCAGGATTTCCAGCGGGTGGAAGCGCGCACCCGTGGTCAGGTCGAACTCGAGATCGGTGTGATGCATCCGGTGCAGCCGCCATAGCAGCGGCACCGCGTGGAACATCACGTGTTGCAGGTAGATTGCCAGGTCCAGCAGCAGCATCGATGCCACCACCGCGAGCCAGCCCGGCACTGGCAGTGCATGGAACAGTCCCCAGCCGCGGGTTTCGGCGAACAGCGCCACGCCGACGGCTGCGGTGGGAAAGAGCAGCCGCACCAGCAAGCTGTCCAGCACCACGATACCGAGGTTGGCCGGCCAGCGCCGCCAGCGGCCGATGGCTTGCTTGCGTCTTGGCGCCAGCGCTTCCCACAGCGCCATCATCGCGAAGATGCCGGCAAAGGCACCCAGGCGGATCGCCGGTGCATGAGTGAGCAGGAATGACGTCATGATCGACTCTTTCGGTTTGGAGTGGCGTGTGCAGGATGCTCGCATCTGATCCACAGGGGCAACATGATCGCCCTCTGCGAGCGCCGCCGGACCGCGTCACTTGCCGTGCAATGAAGCGATCCGCGGACATGAAATGCTGCCGCGCCGCGAATGGCACCGTGCCACCAGCGTCGACAGTGCCGTTTCCATTGCGCCTGGACGCATATCTGCACAGCACGACCAACCCGGCGGTATATGCCGCCGGCGATGCGGCGGGCGGCCCGTTGCCGCTGACGCCGGTGGCTGCACTGGAAGCCCGCGCCGTGGTTGAAAACCTGTTGCATGACAAACACGCCACCTTTGCCTACCCCACCGCCGCCTCGGATATCGAATCCATGCTGCCGCGAAACGGCGGTCTTCAGCCATGGTCGCTGTCCAGTGATTCGAGAATCGGACAGCCGTCTTCGCTGCCAGCGCACAGGTTGAGTAGCAGTCTGAGCTCGTTGCGCAGCAGGCGCAGGGATTTCAGGCGGGCTTCCACTTCCTCCAGCTTTTCTGCGGCCAGTTGGCGTACGTTGGCGCGGGTAGCTTGCGGGCGCTCGCGCAGTTGCAGCAGGTGGCCGATCTCGGCCAGCGAGAAGTTCATCGCCTGCGCGCGCTGGATGAACAGCAGCCGCGCCAGATCCGCCTCGCCGTAATGGCGGCGCCCGCCACTGTCGCGCAGCGCGCGCGGCAGCAGCGCGATCTTCTCGTAATAGCGCAGCGTGTCGGTCGACATCCCGACCTGCTCGGCAAGCTCACCGATGCTCCAACTGCTCATGCCAGCCACTTGCGTCGCAGCTTGGTCGACACACCATGGCCCTGCCCGAACAGGCGGCCATCCACGATCACCGCCGGCGGCCGGGTAATGCCCAGACGCGCGGCCTGTTCGAGATGAGCCAGTACTTCCCTGACCTCGGTCGCTGCGTCCAGCTGGCGGCAGACATCGACCAATTCGGCGGTGACGCGACGACAGACAGGGCAGTGTTCGGATTGGTAGACGACGATATGCATGGCATCCGTTGGTTGTGGTGAAAGGAGTGGGTGTGCGAGCGTCATGTCAGCCTTTTGAATCGGTACGAATTATCGCTCAATGGTCGAGTACCACGGCGGGTAGTGCCCGCCCTACAGGACGCCGCGGAAATGGTCAAGCGTTATTTTGTACCGTCTCTATATAAGCCGGGTCGCCCGCCACGTCGATGCCACCCACTGCACCGAAGAACAGGCCCGAGCGGCCGGCCAGTGAATTGATGAAGATGGCCGTCACGCTGCTGGCCATCGCCACCATCGCCCAGACCGGGTAGATCAAGCCAGTGGCCGCCAGCGGAATACCGATGCCGTTGAACGCGAAGGCCAGGGTGATGTTCTGCAGCATCTTGCGATAACCACGGCGGCTGATGTCATAGGCCACCAGCACGCCGGAGAGCCGCGTGTTGAGCAGGACCACATCCGCCGCGTCGATGGCGATGTCGGTGCCGCTGCCCATGGCGATGCCGACGTCGGCCTGCATCAGCGCCGGGGCATCGTTGATGCCGTCGCCGACCATGGCCACGCGCGCCTGCTGCTGGATCTCACGCACCCTGGCGGCCTTGTCCGCCGGCAGCACCTCGGCATGCACCTCCTCGATGCCGGCCTGGGCGGCCATGTGCCGCGCCGCGCGGGTGTTGTCGCCGGTGAGCAGGACCACCCGCACACCGGCGGCCTTGAGCTGGTTTACCGTGTCGCGCGCCTCGGCGCGCAGCGCATCGCCCAGCGCCAGGACGCCCAGCAACTGCTTGCCGCGGGCCACCCCGATCACCGTGCGGCCGTCGGCCTGCAAGGTCTCGATGCGCTCGCGCAGCGGCCCGGTGTCGACAGCTCGCTCACGCAGAAACGCCGGGCTGCCGACCACCACGGCGTCGGAGTCCGCGCCGGCCAGATGGGCGATCACGCCCTTGCCGGTGACGGTGTCGAAATCCTCGACGTCCGGCAGCTCCAGTTCGCGCTCGAAGGCGGCTTGCACCACCGCTTGCGCCAGCGGGTGTTCGGAGGCCGCCTCGACCGCCGCGGCCAGCGCCAGCAGAGTGTCGGCATCGACGTCGTGCGGCTCGATTTCACGCAACGCCGGCTTGCCTTCGGTCAGCGTGCCGGTCTTGTCGAAGATCACCGTGGTGACCTTGCGCAAGGCCTGAAACGCCTCCCCGGTGCGCATCAGCACGCCATGCTCGGCCGCCTCGCCGGCACCGCGCACGATCGATAGTGGCGCGGAAATACCTACCGCGCACGGGTAGCCCATCACCAGCACCGACAGGCCGGCAAACACCGCGCGCTCGATGTCCATCGGCTGACCAACCAGCAATGGCCCGAGCAGCCATCCCAGAAAAGCCAGTGCGGCAATGCCCAGCACGGTGGGCGTGTAGACGCGCAGCACCCGATCGACGATGTGCAGCAGGCCGGGCTTGAGCGCACGTGCGTCCTCGACACTGCGGATCACCCGCTGCAGAAAGCTGTCCTCGCCGATCGCGCTGACGCGGATCAGCAAGCTGCCGGTGCCGTTGATCGCGCCCCCGGCGACGCTGGCGCCGGCGCGCTTGTCGACCGGCAACGGTTCGCCGGTGATCAGCGATTCGTCCACCGCCGAGTGCCCGTCGATCACCTCGCCGTCGACGGGAATGCGTTCGCCGGGCCGGATTCGCACCCGGTCGCCGACGCGCACTGCCTCGATCGGCACATCGCGTTCGCCGTCCTCGCCCAGCACGCGCGCGGTATCGGGTTGCAGGTCGATCAGTTTCTTGACCGCCTGCGAACTGCGCGTCTTGACGATCAGCGAGAGCCATTCGGAAAAGATGTGATAGGTCAGCACCAGCACCGTCACCGCGAAAAACGGCGCGGTGGGATAGTCGGGGCGCTGCAGTACCAGGCTCAGGATGCCGCCGGCGGCACCGGCAAAGGCACCGATCTCGACCAGCACATGCTGGTTCAGAATGCCGCGGCGCAGCGCCTGCACCGCCATCCGCAGGATGTGCCCGCCGAGGCCGAAGATCATTGCCGCCGCCAGCACGGCGGTCAGCCAGGGTGTGACGCCACCCAGCACGTGCTGGCTGCGCAGCACGAACAGTGCAATGCCGGCCACGCCCAGCCCCAGGCTGCCGGCCAGCGCCCGCGGTGCGCCACGGTTGCGCAACACCGCAAAGGCGAACGCCATCAGGCTTGCCACCACGAAGGCGGACAGGCCCAGCGCCCAGCCACCGGTGGTGTCGGCAATCAGGCCGATCGCGGCAAGGCTCAGCGCCAGCGCCGCCAGGAACCGGTTGCGCTCACGCGCCAGCGCGCGCTCCTGCGCCTCGAACGGCTCCAGCTTGCGCGGATCGGACAGCGTGTAGCCGATGTCGGTGAGGATGTGCATCAACTCGCCGGCTACGGTCTGCGCGGGGTCGAACTCGATCAGTGCCTGCTCGTGGGTCAGACTGACAGAGACCTTGTGCACACCGCGCTGGCGCCCCAGCGCCTTCTCGATAGTGCCCGTGCACAGCGAGCAGTGCAGGCCGCCGATGTGCGCGCGCACGCGCTGGCGATGCGGATCGCTCGTGGTTTCTTCACTCCACGGTTGGGTAGCAGTAGCAGCGGTGGCAGACATGGGTCGATCTCCTCATACGATATCGGTGAACGGTTTTAGTGGGTGCTCTGACGCCGCGATTTCTACGCTGGCACCGGCAACTGCGTGAACCAGCCGAAGCCGATCGACCACAGCCCCAGCGCCACCAGCACCAGGCCGGTCCAGCGCGGTATGCGCACTGACAGCGACGCCAGTGCATCTAGCGCGCGGGCGGCGCGTCGCCACAGCACCGCCAGCAACAGCGGCGCCGACAAGGCAAGCCCGAAGACCAGCAGCGAAACAAAGCCCTGCAGCGGCGCATGGCCACCGGCCGCCTGGCTGACGTTGACGCCCAGCAGCACCACGATCAGCGGCACCGCACAAGCGGGCACATTGAGCCCGAAGATCAGACCCAGGGCGACCGAGCCGCGGGTACCCGTGGCCGCAGGCAACCACGCGCCCAGCCGCGCCACCAGCCAGCCCTGCCGTCCAGCCAGGTACAGCAAACCCAGCGCCAGGTAGATCACGCCGAGTCCGATCCACAGCCCGCGTTGCATGCCGAAAAAACGTGCGCCGATGAGCGCAGCCAAGGCTCCCAGCACGCCCATCAACAACGCGCGCGCCGCGGCAAACACCGCCATCTGCCACAGGCGCTGGCGGTAAGACAGTCGCTCAAGATGCTTGATCAGGATCAGGTTGGAACCCATCGTGCACGGCTCGACGAACCCGAGCAGTCCCAGCGCGATCGGCAACAGCAGGACGTTCATCCGTTCGACGCCAATGCGTGGCTGCTCACTCGGATTGCTCGGTGGCGCCATAGCCGGCCTTCTCGATGACCGCCAGCAACCGGCCCGGCTCGATCCGCGCCGGATCGAACAGCACCCGCGCGGTACCGTCCGCATACGAGACCGTGCTCGTCTGCACGCCGTCCTGGCGCTCGACCACACTGCGCACGATCTGCGCGCAGCCCTCGCAATGCATGCCGCTGATCTTGAATACGCTGGTTTTCATGTCGCTCTGTTCTCCAATAGCGCTGAGGGGGTAACAACCATCACTGGAAGTGCGTGCGGAAACCGATATGGAAGATGTAACGATCGCGCAACGCGTGGCCGTTCATGTCCTGCATGATCGGGAGCTGCACAGCGGCCTCCAGCACGTAGTTCATGGTGACCAGCTGCAGCCCCGGACTGACGAACCATTGGGTGCCACCGCTGTCGGCGACATCCCGGCCATTCATGCGGTCGCGACCGGTGTGGACCAGGTTGGTTTCCAGCACGCCATAGAGGAACCGGGGGACGCCCGCCCCCAGTTGACGCGGCCATAGCCGGTACTGGAACGAGCCATCGAGTTGGCTCACGGCACCGGCCCGGTAGCCATCGTGGGTACCGGTGGCCTGATACGTGGCGTCGGCATCGAACTCCCATGCCAGCGTCTGGTAGGTTGTGATGACTCCGGCCAGACCGCCCCACGCCCCGGTGCCGTTCTGGAACGGGCGCGGCAAGCGGCCGAAACGATCGGCCGTATTGCTGCTGCCGGTGGGCGCGATGACGCCGGCCAGCGGCGCGATGCGAAAGGACCGGCCTGCTGCGTCGTGCTGGACTAGTGTGTAGCGCGCAAACAGCTGGGTGTCGCCGATCCCCGAGTCGGTGCGCCGCATCCGGCCCATCGGCGTGGTCGCATTCAGTGTTTTGTCGAGATACCAGGGGGTGACGGCAAACAGCGACAGCTTACTGGTGACGCCATAAGCCAGCACGTTGCCCAGCACCCCGATGTGTGCGTTGCGCGCCGAGCCCATCGTGTCATCGTAGCGATAACGCTGAATGTACTGCTCGCGCAGCAGCCACTGTCCCTTAGCCACCGGCAACGCGGTGTTGAAGGTGATGGGGGCCGCCGCGGCCAAGGCTGGCAGCAGGCAGGCCATCAGCCCAGCCAACGTTCGTGCCATTCGATGGCGCGATGGTGTGATCGATTTCATGTGGGTGACTCCAGCAGTTATGTCAGTTCTATCCGGCTCGGCAGGTCAACTCGACTGATTGAGTCCGCAGCCCGTAGAACCACGGTAATACTTGGAGTCAACTCCATGTCAAGAAATATTTGAAAAAGCTTGACATGGAGTTGACTCCAAGGGACATGCTTGTCCCATGTCTCGTCTCTTGACAGGCATTTGTCATAGGAGAATTTCAATGAGCAGCAACCTGCGTCACCGCGTTTTGAACATGCCTCGTATCGCTTTCGCCTCGGCTCTGTTGGGGCTTGCCATGGCTTTTGTGGCGGTCTTCCCGGCACAAGCAGCGACATCGGCTGCCACCGCGCAACAGGCGTGGCCCGCCGATGCCTACGTCGTGCACGTGGACGGCCTGGCGTGCCCGTTCTGTGCCTACGGCATCGAGAAGCAGTTCAGCCACCTGCCGGGCGTCACGACCACCGACGTCAACCTCGCCAGTGGGGTGGTCGTGGTCCACGTCAAGCCCGGCACGCGTTTCGATCAGGCCCAGATCAACAAGACCGTGCAGCAGGCCGGCTTCACGCTAAAGGACGTCGTGTCCCAACCGACTGGAGGGCGCTGAGATGCATCGCATCGTCAGGTGGGTTGCGATCCTCGGCGTCGGTGTGGCTGGATTGCTCGTTGTCGCCGCGCTGGTCATCTGGTTCGGTTTTGTGCCCGCTGCGCAACAGCCATCGTACCAACAGGTTGCCAGCTGGGGCGGCCCCGGCTCGGCAGCGGGCCAATTTGATGGCCCCAACGGCATCGCTGTTGCCGATCATCGCGTCTATGTGGCCGATTCGCTGAACCACCGGATCCAGATCTTTGACTTGCAGGGACACTTCCTGAGCATCATCGCGGTCGGTCCGCAGGGTCTGCTGCCGCAGGCACGGCCCATGAACCTGAATATCGCCGGTGACAAGCTCTATGTCGGCGACTACTGGAACGACGCGGTGCAGGTGTTCACGCTCGACGGATACCTGCTGCGCACCCTGGGCGGTCAACAGGGGGCGGCGCCGGGACAGTTCCGCGCGCCCGGCGGCGCCAGTGCCGAACCCGACGGCACCATTGTCGTGGCCGATTTCTACAACCAGCGCGTGCAGATGCTGTCGCCGCAAGGGCGCTTCATCCGCCAGATCGGCACCACCGGGCACAAGGGCTATGTGGCCGGCGGCAGTTTCAACTATCCGATGGACGTGGCGGTCTCTACGTCGGACGGCCATTTCTATGTCGCCGATGGCTACAACGACCGCATCCAGGAATTCGACGCCCAGGGGCGGTTCCTGCGCATGTGGGGCGGCCCCTTCGGTCTGCACCTGCCGGCGTCGATCAACTTTCTGGGTGGGCTTCGTGGCTGGTTCCGGACGCCGACTTCCGTGACCATCGGCCCGCGCGGTGACGTGTTCGTGGCCGACCAGGAAAACAACCGGATTCAGAAGTTCACCGCCGACGGTCGCTTCCTGACCGCCTTCAGCCAGCCGCCGCAGGCACCGGGCTACGGCGTCGGCGCGGTAGCCGTGGCCGCGGACGGCAGCGTCTATGTGACCGACCTGGCGGATCAAAGGGTCGAAGTGTGGAAGCCGGCCAAGCGGCCCTAGGAGCTATGTCACCCTGCCCGAAGTACGTAAAGTAAAACGGGAATAAAACGATGGAGATTGCGACACTCATCGGTCATGCCGTGCTACTGGGCTTGGGACTCTTGTACCGAGCCGTGTGGCCGAACTATGACATCGAGCGCCGTACTCATGGAGTACCTGTTCAGGGCCCTGCACTGGATTCCGCCACGACTGTCCAGCGCGAGCTTCGAGGCATTCGTGCGTTTCCGGTTCGGCGCCACCTTTGGCGTGACGCTGGCCGCGCTTGTGGGGACGGCCGTGCTCTATGGGTTGATGCGTCTGCAGACCCGCACGGACCGTGGTGCCGGCACGTCCCGGGGGGGGGGCTTGAACTTCCAGTGACTGGAGGTTGTAGCATGGGTTGTGTGCCGGATCGGGGTGACGTCCCCGGCCGGATTTTGAGACTTGCATTACCGATCAGGAGGTACGTCATGACAGATAAAACAGCCACCCAGACAGAGGAACACACCTATCGATGCCCGCAGTGCAACTGCGAGTTCACCCGCGGCGAGAACGAGCCGGAAGTATGCAAATGCGAGCAATGCGGCAGCGAGGCCGATACCGGCAAAAAGACCTGCAGTTGCTGCGGTTGATTACAACGGACTCCATCAGCGCACAGGCATCCGCGATGAAGTTGTTCTGGACCTTGGCAACGAATCACGCGGCTTGGTCGCGAACACTCTCACCATCGGTATATATCGGCATAAAGTCGTGAATTCGGCATGGTGGCCTGTTTGCCGGCAGTGGGTGAAGCTGCGTCGTGGGCGCCTGCCTCCCATAGACATGCTCGACGATCCCGTCTGGTATTTCGCTTTCGGTTCGAACATGAACGATCGGCTGTTTCGTGAGCGCCGACACATGACGCCGGTCGAGACGAGAATTGCGCGACTAGATAGCTGGCGCCTGTGTTTTACCGCAGTCGGCGGGCGCAAGCCCGGTAAATCCGCGCCGGCTAATATTGTCGAGGCGCCGGGTTCGGCAGTGCATGGTGTGCTCTATCTGCTGCCGCTGCGCAAATTCGTGCGTCTGGATGCCAGCGAGGGGATGCAATACGACTATCTGCGGATCGAAGTGCTCGATGCAACCGGTCGCTCCGTGCCAGCAATTACCTTCAAGGTGGCCGCCGACGCACCGGAAGGCCATCCGTCGTTGCCCTACATGCGCATCGTACGAGAGGCAGCCCGAGAGCGCGAATTGCCGCCGGCGTATATCGACTTTCTGGAGCACGTGGTGACCGCAGCATGAGGAGACAAGCAATCGCAGCCGGCCAAGCATCCATTACCGATCAGGAGGTATGTCATGACGAATAAAGCAGCCACCCAGACACAGGAACACACCTATCGATGCCCGCGATGGAATTGAGTATCGGCGAAGCCGCACGCGAAACTGGCTTGAACGTCAAGACGATTCGTTATTACGAGCAGATCGGGTTGATTCCAGCGGCCCGGCGGCACGACGGCTTCGCCCACACCGGCGGCAATCGTCTGTTCGACGCAGCCGCCATCGGACGGCTCAAGTTCATCCATCATGCCCGCATGCTCGAACTCGGTCTGGATGAAATCCGCGTGCTGCTCGAGCCGCTGGAGACGGGGCACTGTCCGGGCGGTGTACGCCGATACCGCGAGATTCTACGCAACCATCTGCAGCAGATCGACGAGCGGGTGGCCCACTTGCTAGGGCTTCGCGAACGGATAGAGACGCTGCTTCGTCAACATAACGGCGGTGATCCCGGGCCGTGTCATATGGCCACCTGCCAGTGCATGGAGCACAGGTCGGACGCTTCCGCCAAGGTCGAAAGCGCTGCACAGTCAGGGTGCGCGTGCCGTCATTAACCGAAGCACATTGTCGCGGTCAAAGAAGGTTAGTTTGATCGATTATGTGTTTTTGCGACTGAGCAAGGGAACCCCCATGCTGAACGATCGGCGGCCTGCCGCCGAAATGAGGGATGGATGCCGGACCTAGCCCAGTACAATCCTAAGGCACCGGTCAGACGCTGGTACCTGGGCTATAGTCTGCGGGTCCTCGGTGCCTTGGTTGCTGTCGTAGCCGGGTACTGGCTGCTTCGTAGTCTCGACTTCGAACGGCTTGTCGGCGTGCTGGGAGAGGCCCGGCCCGGCTATCTGCTGCTGGTCCCCACCACCGTGCTGGCCGAGCAATGGGTGCGTGCCTGGAAGTGGCGCCAAATCGTCAGCGCGATCTGCGAACTTCGTACTACCTGGGCTTTCAGGGCCTTGATGGCGGGTTATGTGCCGGGACTTGCTGTGGGATTCGGAACCAGTGCGCTGGCCCGCTCGTGGCTGTTGGCACGGCGCACTGGGACGCACACCAGCACGCTGCTTGCCACCACGACGGTGGATCGTCTAATCGACGCTTTTGCGTTTGCTTTTTTTATCGGGCTGACCGCCGTCGTTGCCGAGTTACCGAGTTCGCAGGTGTTGTTAACGCAAGGGCTGCGTTGGTCGGGACTGCTGGTTGTGTCGATTGCCCTGTTCGTTCTACTGCTGCTGACCGATCTGCGTCGTGGCCGGGGCAGACGTTTTGCCGGGGTTGTACGAATATTGCCGACCCGTACTCGCACTTGGCTGAAAGCTGGGGTGGAGGGCTACGCGCACGGCATTGTTTGGCCCCGCGCGCAGCTACGCCGGGCAGGCATTGTTGCAGCGGCCCTGCTCATAAAGCTCATCGCTGGCACTCAATATTTATGGGCCGGACTCGCGTTTGGCATCGTTCTGGCACCGGGCGATTATCTGTTCATCATGGTGTTCCTGGGCACGCTGGTGTTTCTCGGCTTCTTCGTGCGCGTGCCGGGCACCGGGCTGCTCGCCTCGCTGTTCGCGCTCGAACTGCTGGGCGTGCCGAAGGCTGAGGCGCTGGCGATGACGCTGACCGTGATTGCTTCTTTTATCCTGACTATTGTCGTCGGCGGCGGCGTCGCTCTGATCCGCGAAGGTGTCGGCTTGAGCCAACTACTGAGCCGAGCCCGCAATGTCGGTGGCGGGCATTCAAGTGGCTAGATCCGTTTCGATCAGGCCCAAATCAACAAGACCGCGCAGCAGGCCGGCTGCACGCTGAAGGACATCGTGTCCCAACCGACTGGAGAGCGCTGAGATGCGTCGCATCGTCAGGTGGGTCGCGATCCTCGGCGCCGGCGTGGCCGGAGTGCTCGCCGCCGCCGCGCTGGTCATCGGGTTCGGCTTTGTGCCCGCTGCGAAGCAGCCGCCGTACCAACGGGTTGCCAGCTGGGGCGACCCCGGCTCGGCAGCGGGCCAATTTGATGGCCCCAACGACATCGCTGTAGCCGATGATCGCGTCTACGTGGCCGATTCGCTGAACCACCGGATCCAGATCTTTGACTTGCAGGGATACTTCCTGAGCGCCATCGCGGTCGGCCCGCAGGGTCTGCTGCCGCAGGCACGACCCATGAATCTGAACATTGCCGGCGACAAGCTTTATGTCGGCGACTACTGGAACGATGCAGTGCAAGTGTGCACACTCGACGGACGCCTGACAGGCACGTTCGGCGGCAAGCAAGGAATGGGTCCCGGGCAGTTTCACGCGCCCGGCGGCGCCAGCGCCGAACCCGACGGCACCATCATCGTCGTCGATTTCTACAACCAGCGCGTGCAGATGCTGTCGCCGCAAGGGCGCTTCATCCGCCAGATCGGTGCCACCGGGCACAAGGGCTATGTGGCCGGCAGCAGTTTCAACTATCCGAGGGACGTGGCGGTCTCTGCGTCGGACGGCCATTTCTATGTCGCCGACCTGGCGGATCAGCGCGTGGAGCGGTGGCAGCAGGATCTGCCTGTCCATCATTAAGCTTCTGGGGGGACTGATCGAGGGCAGCGTCTGGCCCCATGCAACCAGATCGACAGAGTCAGGTACTGATCGCCGTGCCGGTAGCGATCACGGCATGTCCACACCATCGGTGTGATCCGGTCGGGCATTGGTCGAGACGCGCGTAACCGATCAACATGGCGTATCCACTCCTTGGTGGCAGGGGTCGTACGTGCATGCGGGTACGGTGCGGAACTATGATGAGCAACGCACCGGCATTCAATTCGGTAGCCATGTGCCGCAGCGCGACCATGACTTGCTGATCAGAGTGAAACACTACGCTAAGAAAGTTCTCCCCGATACAGACTGAAGGCTATGTGGCATGAGTGAATGTGGTTGTCACGCGCAAGCGACCAATGAATCGGAACGCCGAATCCTGCGTCTGGCCTTGGGACTCAATATCACGATGTTTGTGGTCGGCATCGTTGCCGGTCTGATCGCCCAGTCGATGGGATTGATCGCCGATTCGCTGGATATGCTGGCCGATGCGAGTGCCTACGGCATCGCCCTGATGGCGTGGGCGCGCAGTGCGAGCTTCAAGGCTTCGGCGGCACAACTGAGCGGCGCAGTGCTGTTGATCCTGGGGTTGGGCGTCTTGCTCGGTGTGGCGTGGCGCGTTGTGATGGGAAGCCATCCCGAGGGCCTATGGATGATGGGCATCGCTTTTGTCGCTCTTGTCGTCAACGCCACCGTGCTGCGACTACTGGAACGCTTCCGGCATGGCGAAGTACATTTGCGAGCGACGTGGCTATTCACCCGTGTCGATGTCATCGCGAATTTGGCGGTGATCGTGTCCGGTGTGCTGGTGATTCTTCTGCACAGTGCCGTGCCCGATTTGGTCATGGGCACTGCGATTGCGCTCTACGTGATCAAGGAAGCGATTGGCATCTTGCGTGAAGCGCGCGAGGCACGCGTGGCCGCCGCCGAGCCGATCACCAAACCATGACACCTCTGATCCTGGAGATGGGCACGACGGTGTACGACTGGGATCTTCGCCTGTTCCAGGCCATCCATCCGACCGTACAACCGTCCCCCTTCATGCTCCACCTGGCGCGCGGTTTTGCCGATGGGCCATTGGTGCTGACGGTGGCCATGCTTGGAGTGATGGTGGCGCTGCCTCGCCTGTCAATGCGCTTGGTGGCTTTCGAAGCGGTGGTGGCGGCCGCCGTCGCGCTGATCCTAAATACGCTCATCGCTCTTGTCTGGGAAAGAGCACGCCCGTTTGTAGCCGGAGCCGGTCAGGCGTGGATGCCCCATGCTGCTACCGGCAGCTTCCCCAGCGATCATTTGACTGTGCAGTGGGTCGTGGCCGGCATGCTTTTGCTGGATCGACGCACCCGAGCCTGGGGCATTGTGATCGCACTGCTAGGCCTGCCCATGGCATGGGCGCGCATCTACCTGGGCGTGCATTATCCCGGCGATATGCTGGGAGCCTTCGCGATGGGTGGGCTGGCCATGCTTGGTGGCTGGCTATGGCGTCGCCACTCCGTGACTTCCACCATTGTGCCCTCATCATCATAGGCACAAGGCTTCGCCCTTGTGCGAAGCGAAGGTTTAGTGCGCTGCACCGGGTGAAGCAAAAGTGCAGCCCGCCGCGTGGGCTGATTCGTCCGCGGTCGCATGATCGGTTTGCAACGTGGTGTGGGCGATGGCAAAGCGATCGTGCAGCATGGCTTCGATTTCTCGGCGTACATCGTGGCAGTCGATGTCATGGTTCACATAGATGTGGCCCGACAGTGCTGGCATGCCCGAGGTCACTTCCCACACGTGCAAATCGTCCAGCCGGGTGACTGCTGGCACGGCGCGAATCGCCTCCGCAATCTGCTCCGGATGCATACCCCGAGGTGCTGCCTGCAGAAAGATTCGGCCCGATTCACGAACCAAACCGATGCCCGCCTTCAGCATCAGTCCAGCGACAACCAAGGCAGCGATGGAGTCTACGCGATTCCACCCCGTCCACCAGATGATGCCACCGGCGATCGCGGTGACAATGAACGCGTAGAGATCGGTAAGAATGTGCTGGAAGCTGCCTTCCACATTGAGGCTCTGCCGGTTAGCCTTGCTCATCGCCCATACGGCCAGCAGGTTGACGCCGATGCCGATCATCGCAATCACCATGACCAGCAAGCCTTCCACCACCGGCGGATCGATCAAGCGGCGAATCGCCTCGACGATGAACCAGGCTGACAGCAGTAACAGCGTCACGCCGTTCGCCTGCGCGCTCAGGATTTCCACGCGTTTCAACCCGAACGTATAACTGCCACTGGCCGGACGTTTGGCCAGGCGCATCGCCACCAAGGCGAGCCCGATGGAGCCCACATCGGTGAGCATGTGGCCGGCATCGGAAATCAATGCAAGTGATTTGGCCATGATGCCGACCACCACCTCGACGGCCATGAAACCGAGCAGCAACAGCAATGCGATGGTTAGATATTTCTTGTCCGCATCGGGCGCCACACCATGGCTATGGTCGTGGTGATGATCGTGATTGTGCCTGTGTGGCTCTGCGGTATCCATGGAGGTCTCCTGTGCGGCGGCCACCTTACGCGACCACCACGGCGTTATGTAATGACAGCGGAAAGGATGGGCGGGAGTAACCCGCCCATCACCTTCAATCCACGGTACCGTCGACCGGCCACGCCCGATCCACGATGCTCTGGTAGACCCAGCCGGCCACGGTTTGACCCGTGCGTCCGTGCAACCGGATAAGCCGTACCGCTTGTTCGGCCTGATCGTCCTCGCAGAACACTTCGAGCTTGACCTGCCGAGTCATCCGCTCGCCCAGTTCCATCGAATAGATCTGTTCCTGGGCGCTGAGCGCGGTCAGCAGGCCTTTGACGTCGTTCACCGACAGATACCGAAATCCGGCATCCTCCAAGGCGTGGATGACGTCGACGATGCGGCCGCGATGGAGGAATGCTTTCACTTCTTTCATGGAGTGTTCTCCCTGACAAGGCGCCGTGCGGCGCGTTCTTCGATCCAGTCGTACAACACTGGCAGCAGTACCAGCGTCAGCAGGGTCGAGGTGATCAGCCCACCCACCACCACAGTGGCGAGCGGGCGCTGGGTTTCCGCACCGACACCGCTGGAGAGCAACATCGGCACCAGGCCCAGGATCGCCACGCTGGCGGTCATCATCACCGGGCGCATGCGCAGCGCGGTTCCTCGGATTACCGCTTCCCGCACTGCCAGACCCTTCTCACGTTGCTCGTTCAAGAAGCTCACCAGCACGATGCCGTGCGAGCGGCGGCCAGCACGGCGGAGGTGCGATCCACCGGACCACCGTGCGCCTTGCGTTCGGCCATGATGCGATAGGCGTTCTCCACCATCACTACCGCACCATCGACCATCATGCCGATACCGATCGCCAAGCCCGCCAGCGACATCAAATTGGCCGAAAGACCGAACTGGTTCATGCAGATGAAGGCGATCAGCATCGCCAGCGGCAGCGCCACGACCACCACCAGCGCGCTACGGAACTCGCCCAGAAACAGGAACAACACAATCGCCACCAGGATCGAGCCTTCGACCAGCGCACGCACCGCGGTGCCCACGGCCGCGTTGACCAGCTCGGTGCGCTCGTACACCGGCTTCACCACTACGCCGGGCGGCAACGCCTGTTTGACCTTATCGAGCTTGGCCTTGACTGCGTCAACCACGCTCTTGGCATTTTCGCCGATGCGGGCAAGCGCCTGACCCATCACCACTTCCTTGCCATCGCGTGTGACGGCACCGGTGCGTGGCGCACCCGCTTCAGTAACGGTGGCGACGTCACGCACATACACAGGCGTGCCGTCTTCGGTCTTGAGCACGATATTGCCCAGATCCTTCGCGTTCTGGATCAGTCCCAGTCCGCGCACCAGGTACTGCTCACGCCCCACATCGACAAAGTTGCCGCCAACCTGGGCGTTGTTCGCCTGCAGCGCCTCGATCACCTGCTTGAAGCCGAGCTTGTGGGCAATCAGCTTCATCGGGTCGATCCGCACCTGGAACTGCTTCTCCTGCCCACCCCACGAGGTGACGTCGTCGACACCGGGGGCGGTGCGCAGGATCAGGCGGATGGTCCAGCCCTGCAGCGTGCGCAGGTCCATATCGTTCGGAGCCGTGCCGGCCGTGACACCTTTGAGCTTGTCGTCGGCGCGTTCGACGGTGTACCAGAACACCTGGCCCAGGCCTGAGGTGTTCGGTCCCATCTCGGGCTTGCCGTAACCGGCCGGCAGACGATCGCCCACTTGCTGCAGCCGTTCATTGACCAGCTGACGGGCGAAGTAGATGTCCATGCTGTCGTCGAAATACACCGACACAAACGACAAGCCGAACAGGCTCACCGAGCGGATCTGCTGCACGTTGGGCAGCCCTGCCAGCGCCGACTCCACCGGCGTGGTCAGCAGTTGCTCCACGTCCTCGGCAGCCAGACCGGAGGCTTCGGTGTACACGTTGACCTGCACCGGCGTGACATCCGGGAAGGCATCGATCGGGAGCTGGCGCACGGCCTGGACGCCCAGAAAGCCGATCACCACGAAGATGATCAGTACCAGCACCTTGAAGCGCAGCGAGAGTTCAACCAGACGTTCAAGCATCATTCTTCTCCCAGCTGTGAGCGCAACAGACGCGCCTTGAGCGCGAAGGCGCCTTTGCGCACGTAGCTGTCGCCCGCCTTGAGGCCCTTGGTGATCACCGTCCAGCCATCACGCGTGTCACCGACCATGACCGGCGCCGGTTCAAACAGGCCCTTGCTCTTGGCGAGAAATACGGTGGGCTGGTTTTGCAGCAACACGATCGCTTCGGCGGGCACCGCCAGCTTCCGCGCCGCGCCGGCTACGGCGATCCTGGCTTCCACCAGTTCACCGGGATGCAGCAGGTCCTCGCGGTTGTCGACCTCGATGCGCACTGGCACGGTTCGTGTGCGCTCATTCGTCTGATGTGAACGTTGCACGACGGTACCGGGGATCTCCATGCCATGAACCAGAATGCGGACGGCGGCGCCCGGTTTGGCTTGTTCGGCATCGGCCGGTGTCGTCTGCGCCACGACCCACACCGAATCTTCCTTGACCAGGGTAAATAGCGTGCGACCGGGGCCCACGCGCTCGCCGACCAGAAAATCGTCGGTGGTGACGCGGCCATCGGCCGGTGCGAGCAGCTCGAAACTGCCATCGGCGCCGGCCGATCCCTTGCGCAGGAGGCTGCTGATCTGGCCTTTGGACAAACCGAACGCACGCAGCTTGGCGCGCGCCTGATCGCGGGCGACCCTGGCTTCGTTGTAGCGGCGCGCCGATACCGCCTGCGGGCCGAGTGCGGCGATGCGGCGCCAGTCCTGCTCGGCCACGACCAACGTGCCTTGCGTTTCGGCAACCTGCACGCTGGACAGCACCACCAGCGGTTCGCCGGCTTTCACCACGTCACCGAGCTTGACCTTGCGGGCGAGCACCTGCGATTCCACGCGCGGCGATACCAACACGGTGGAGTAGGCATCGGCCTTCACTTCGCCGGGCGCCTTCAATTCATCGGTAAGTGCTCGCAGCTCAGCCTTGTCAAGAACGATGCCGGCGTCCTTGATAGCCTTGGCGTCGAGGGCGAGCGGGTTGGCTGGAGCGGGTTCCTGCGCCAGTACGGGTGCGGCCAGCACGGTTGCCAAGGCCAGGCCCAGCAGGCCGCGTTTCAAAAGAGAGACATTCATCGGGAAAGATCCTGAGTGCGGCCGTCGAGCCAGTCGGTCAGACGGCCCGCAGCGGTGAGATAATCGAACCAGGCCTGCCAGGTCTGGCTTTCCAGTTCCTGGCCAGACAGCGTGGTGTCAAGGCTCTGCTTGAGCTGCACGAGATAGTCAGAGGTGCTGATTTCGCCGGCTCGCCAGAGCTTTTCCAGCAACGCGGTGCGATCCGCAAACGCGGCGGCACGACCGCTGCGAAACGCTTTGACCGCACCGCGCAGGGCGCTATAGCGGGCCAGTACTTCTTGCTGTCCGGCGCGCAACACAAACTGGCGCGAACGCACGCCGGCCGCTGCCGCGTCGGCTTCCGCCAGGGCGGCATCCACTTCGGCGCGTCCGGTGTTGAGCACGGGCAAGGGAATGGACACGCTCAGGCCGATCACCTGATCGGTGCGCGGTCCACTGCGCACCTGACCGCCGGTCAGGCTAAGCGTGGGATCGGGGATGCGTGCCCGGCGTGCGATTTGCACACCGGCCTCAGCGCTCGCTTGCCGAGCGCGAGCCTGACGCAGTTCGGGCAGCTCGTCGACCGGCAACGCGGCGACGCTGTCCGCTGCGGGCGACAGGCTTTTGGGAAGCGGGGGCAGCATTGTTTGTTGGTCGCCGCTGATGGCCAACAACGAGGCACGGGCTGCCGCCTCATTGCCCGCGAGGCTCGCCTGTTGCAGCTGTGCTTCACCCAGGGCCAGACCCGCCAGGTCGCGTTCCGGGCTGCTGATGTCACCGACCTTGAGCCGCTGTGCGGCCAGCTCATCAAAGCGCTGCATCAGCACGAGCCGCCGCTGGCCCATTTCGCGCTGCCGGGCTGCGAGCGCAGCCGTCGACCAGGCCTTCAGCCAGCGCGCAGCCACGTCACGGCGCAGCACGTTGTAGCTGGCTTCGGCAGCGAGCAGATCGGCCTCACCCCGACGAGTACGAGCGCGACGTTTGCCTGACAGATCTAGCGGCAGACTAATGCCGGCCGTGCGCCGATTGACGTCGGCGTTCTCCGCATCGAGCCACAGCGAGGGGTTATACAGCGGCTGCGCCGAGGCCCGCGCACGGGCACGGGCGGCGTCAAGATCGGCTCGCGCGGCCTGCACCTCGGGACTGGCCTGCCATATGCGGCGCACCGCGTCCTGCAGAGAGGACGATGCCAGCGACGTGGGCCGGGAAACTGCGGGTATGGAGGGAGGGGATACAGGGGCGGCACTGAGCATCGCCGCGTACAGCAGACACACGGCACCGAGCGGCACCGAACGAAAAAAAGACATGAAGCCATCTCCTGAAAACGATCACGAATCGACGAACCGCCTGGGCGGTTTCATCGCGAAACAGAGTGTTTTCAGGCGAGCGGAGGGCGCAATAGCGACTCAGGCGTGGCCGGCGCGAATCCGGATCGGATGGCCGGGGTGTCGAAGCGAGCTTCCATCCTTGCGATGGAATCCATGCTGCTCATCGGCAGCGTCGCCGAGTGAGCACAGGTGCAGTGACAAGCACTGCCTTCACCCAGAAGGCAGGCATTCGGATCGTCCGTCGCTAGATCAGCGATCACCGTATCCAGTGGCGCACTGACAGCAGAAATGGTGGTGTCCGAAACGAGTCGCTTCTCGGGTGCATCGGCCAGACAGACAGTCCCGGCGATCAGCTTGATCAGCATCACAGCGACGGCCAACGTCCACAGACCGCGGTGGCGGCGCAGGCGAGTCAGCAGGGACGGTGACAAGTCATACATCCGGAAAGCCTACAGGACGACAGTTCTGTTAGACAATTTCACTTTGCGCTCCGCTTGCTCCAATCCATTGGACTGGCTGGGTCGGGCGACGGTGTCTGTCATGCATCCTGGCCCGGTCAATAATCCCTCACGCGGTACAACGTCTCCACCGCAAGGACTGCAACGATACCGTTGTTGTTGAGGAAGGCATGTGCCGCACCCATGACCGCCCCGGCGATACGCGACTGCGGTCTCACAGATATGAAGAAAATTATGTCTGGACATGTTTGGCAAGTCCATGAAGCCCCCTCCCATCAAAAGAGAACGGGTCTTCGTGAAGTCGTGTGGCGCGCCCGGCATCCACCCCTCGATCTTGCTTCCCAGCCCGGGCGGCAGGAGCGCCTCGGCCCGCTCCTTGAGTCCAAGGAACACCTTGTCGGCCATTTGTGCGGAGTGCGCGGCGATTTGTTTTCTGCCAGCCAACCAATGCGCAAGCCTGTCCTTGACAAGGCAGACGCCGGCGATAACGCCCCAGACGAGGAGCACCAGTAAAATCATCAGGTCCAGACCGCCGATCCAGAACCATCCGCTCGTGTCCGCCCCTCAGTCGAACAAATCGCGCAGGAAGGATTTGCGCCGCTTGCCCCTGTAATCATCATCGCGGCAGTGGTCTTGCCGCCCAGGCGTGCGTATCCGCTCGGGGTAATCGCCGCGCGGCAGGTCGCCAGCCTGGCGCTCCGCGTGCTCGATGAACTTGTCCAGCTCGCCACGATCCAGCCATACGCCGCGACATTCGGGGCAATAGTCAATCTCGATTCCCTGGCGCTCGGTCATCGCCAGATTTGTGTCTTTGCATACCGGGCATTTCATGGTTTCTCTCCTTCTATCGAACCTCTTTACAAACAGTACGCTCCACGCTTTATCGCCCAAACATTTCCGTCTGGATTGGCCATCATTGCACCGCTTCGACAGCACGTAGGAACATTCAGATAGCTTGCATGACACTTCCCTCCAAACTGGGAAGGCCATAGCCTCATGGCGTCATAGCGCCTGCATGACTCTCTCCAGGCGGTGCCTCACCTCGCTGGCCAGTTGGGCGATCTCCGGTTTTCCGACGCGTTCGAGTACGGCTTTGGGGTCCATGAACTCAACATGGACCGTGCTGGCGCCGTCCTGCCGCACCAGACGTTGCAGGGCAGAAGCAAACCGATGGATGGCTCGCATTCCAGGGCGCGATGCGCCAATGGCGGATTGCATGCGCCCAGGATCCGGTAAGGCGGCATGTTCTGAGTTTCTTTTTCATCGCGCCCACGATGTCGGTATCGGCGAGCACGCCAAAGCCTTCGGCCTGAAGTGCGTGGGTCACGTGTTCAATTGCGTCATCAAACGACAAGTCGACAATCTTGCCGAAGCCATACTTGCTCATGCCGCTTCTCCTATCATTAGATAGAGTTTCGCTTCCGCTACCGTTGACGGGGTCGAGATTCTCAACGCGCCCGGCATCCAGGTGGTCGTAACCGGCGCTTCACAATCCACGACGCGGAAGGCCTGCGCGCCACCTCGGCAGGACGATTTCACGGTACTTGTCGCTCATGTTTTGAGCATCCGCAGCGCGCTCGCAATCACGACAAATTCACTCAGTTCATGACCTATGACTGCGACCGGCAGCGAGAAGGCGCCGGTGACGGCGCCGACCACCAGAACGCCGATGATCACCGCCGACAGCGCCAGATTCTGGTTCACCACCGAGCGGTTGCGCTGCGCGAGGCGAAGCGCGTAGGCGAGCTTCTCCAGATCGTCCGCCATCAGCGCAACGTCGGCGGTCTCCAGGGCCACGTCCGTACCCGCCGCGCCCATCGCCACGCCGACCGTGGCTTCGGCAAGCGCAGGAGCATCGTTCACGCCATCACCCACCATCGCGACATGCCCGTAGCGCTGCGCGAGTTCGCGCACTTCGGCGACTTTGTCCTTTGGCTTCAGGTCGGCGTAGATCTCGTCGATGCCCAGTTCCCGCGCGATTGCCTGCGCAGTTCGATCATTGTCACCGGTCAGCATCACCACCTTCTCCACGCCGGCGGCATGAAGCGCGTCGATCGCCTTGCGTGCATTCGACCGGATGTTGTCGCGAATCGCGATGATGCCGCGAGGACCTCGCTCATCGCCTACGACGATGACCGTCTTGCCTTCGCTTTGCATACGTTCAATGTCGCCCCGAACGTCATCGAGACCGACGCCGAGGCGCGATATGAAGAGGTCCGGGCTGCCCACGTACAGGGTGACGCCATCGACCAGCGCCGAGGCGCCGGCGCCGGTGAGCGCGCGGAACTGATCCGCCTTCACCGGCGTCACTGCCTGTGCGCGGGCATGCCGCGCGACGGCGCGCGCCAGCGGATGCTCGCTGCGATCTTCCACCCCGGCGGCGAGCGCCAGCACGTCCTGTGGGGAGCCGATCGGATCACCCGTTTTGCCTCCGCAGACGATGACGTCGGTGACATCCGGCTCGCCCCGCGTCAGCGTGCCGGTTTTGTCCAGCGCAACGACCCTGATTTTCGCCAGATCCTCGACATAGATGCCGCCCTTGATCAGCACGCCGTTGCGCGCACCGGTGCCCAGGGAAGCGACGAGCGTGATCGGAATCGAAATGACGAGCGCGCACGGGGCGGCGGCGACGATAAACACGGTGGCGCGCGTGATCCATGTCGCCCACTCCATACCGAAAAGGATCGGCGGCACGACGGCGATCAGGATGCCGACGAGCAGTACGAGCGGGCTGTAAACGGCTCCGAACCGCTCGATGAAGCGCTGGCCCTTGCCCTTCTTCTCCTGCGCCTCCTCGACCATGTGAATGATGCGGGCGATGGTGTTCTCGGCGAACGTCTTGGTCGCCCGCGCTTCGAGTGCGCCTTCGCCGTTGATGCTACCCGCGAAGACCGTTTCGCCGGGATGCTTTTCAACCGGCACGCTCTCCCCGGTCACCGGCGCCTGGTTGACGCTGGAGGAGCCCGTCACCACCACGCCGTCGGTCGCGATGGCCTGCCCGGGCTTGACGATGAAGACTTCGCCCACGGCAAGCTCTTCGACCGGGATTTCCCGCTCCGATCCATCGCGCCGCACCAGCGCGATCTTCGGCACAAGCTTCATCAATGCCTTGATCGCGGCGCGCGTCTTTTCCTCGGTATAGCCTTCGGCGGCCTCGCTGATCGAATAAAGGAATACCAGTGCCGCGCCCTCGCCGGGCTGTCCCATGACCGCCGCGACGATCGCCGCCACGCTCATGAGCAGCTCGATTCCGATCTCGCGCTCGAAGACCAGATCCTCCAGCGCTTCACGCCCGAAAAAGTACCCACCAACAAGGATCGCCGCCACATAGAAGCCGATCGGGGCCGCTTCGGGCGCGCCGAAGAGCCCGATCAGCCATCCGGCGAGCAGCAGCAATCCTGACGAGGCAGAGGTGAGTACCTTGGGGTTGCGCCAAGGCGCGGGCGGTGCCGCCATCTCCTGCGCATCGAGGGGCGCAAAGCCGAGATCCTTCAGCCGGACTTTGAGCGCCTCGGGCTTGGTCAGCTCCGGATCGTAGGTGAGGGCAACCTTGGCCGACTTGGGATAGACCTTCAGGTTGACCACTCCCGCCTGTCCCCGCACACCCCGCTCAATGGCGGCGGCGTCGTGCTCGCAATCGAGATTCGCTACCCGCAATTCAAGCTGCTTTGTCGTCATCTTCTTGCTCTCCCCTCCGGACCTTCGCGCCCATTCGTCACCCGTTCCGTCCAGGCCCTTTCGACTCGCCTCAACAGCCTGTTGGAAATCCGAACGCTCGCCAGTCCGGCGATATATGCCGCGACCACGTCGGCCGGAAAGTGTGCGCCAATCAACACCCGCGAAAGTCCGACGCACACCAGAAACGGCACCAACATGGCCCGCGCTGTGCACCCGCTGAAGTGCCGCCAGAGCCTGCGGACGAGGACCGCGGCAAAGGCCGCATGACCGCTCGGAAAGCTCCCCTCGGAGTTGACCGGTAGCGGAAGAACACGGCCTCCCACCGGTGCACCAATCGACAGCCCACGCTTGCGTGGTGGTCGGGGCAACGCACGATACGCAACGCCTGCGCACCGATGACGCGCCCATAGTACGGGGCAAGCCAGAACCAACCAAAGACCGAAACCAGGGCCAGCTCAATCGCAGGTGAGCGCGCTTGTTGCGCGAGCTCAAAAAGCCAAACGTGGAGTCCGTCCCAACGGCACCTGATATTCAAAGTCGCCATGACCGTCCGAAGTCCAAACCAGAAAGAACTCCGCGCGCACTACGCCGCCTGCGGGATGCCCACTGTTGGCCACGCATCTCGTTGTAACAATACCGCGCCATCGTGTGCCTTCCTTCTTCGCGTTAGGCTTGTGCCACCGCAAACGCGGGGGTTTGGATGCCCAGCCGGCAGCGCCCGCCTTCTCTGAGACACATGCGCGCCTTGAACCGCTTCAAGTCCTGCGCAAACTCGCGCTCCCTGTCGGGGAGCGCACGCACCATTTCATAAAGATGAAGGAGGCAAGGTACGTCGGTCACCAAGCGGTGATAGACCCAACGGCCGCTCTTCTCCACCGACAACAGCCCGGCTTGCCGCAGGATCTTCACATGGCGCGACAGCTTGTACTGCGGCTCAAGCAGGCTGTCGACCAGTTCGCACAGGCAGGATTCCTCCCCCGTGCTTGCCAGCAGCCGCACGACGCGGACGCGTGTGGGATCGGCGAGGGCTTGGAAGACATCTTCAGGTTTCACAGCTACGGAGTGCATAGTTGCACTATCATACAACTAATAATAAGATGCAAGGGCAATCATCGGAGGAGCCATTGCAGTGGGTCCTAAATCAGCTCGAAGGGGATGCCGCACGGGCCGTATGCGCCGTGAACGAGACGAGCATGCCTGATTCTCCAACTCAAGCGCATCGAGGGTCGATCGCGCGGCCTGCAACGGTTGATCCACGAGGACGCCCCCGTGAATCGGTGGTGCAGCAGCTTTCTGCGGCGAAACGTGCCCTCGACAAGGCGTTTCACGCCTTGGTGGCCTGCCTGCTCGAATCACGGCTCCGCGCGAAGATGAAGTGCGCTCGTCGAGTCGAACAGGCACTCGATATCCTCTCCCGCCTATAACTGAACCGAAACCCAGCCAGGCCGGAAGCAATCGGCTTTCGACCAGGCGGACAGGAGCAAAACATGTGCGAGCTTTTTGCGATGTCGACGCGGCACCCCACGACGGTCACCCTGTCGCTGGAAGAATTCTCGCGCCACGGCGGTCTGAGCGGGCCGCACAAGGACGGCTGGGGTATCGGATGGTATGAAGAAGGCGATATTCGGCTAGTCAAGGAACGAGATCCGGCGGCATCCAGCGCATGCGTGCGCTTCATCCAGACGAATCCATTTTCGAGTTCGCTTGTGATCAGCCACATACGCAAAGCCACGCAAGGATCGGTTGCGTCGCGCAACTGCCAGCCGTTCGTGCGCGAGCTCGGCGGCGCCTGGCACTGTTTCGCCCACAACGGCGACCTGAAAGGCATTGCGGGTGACCGTCGCTTCCGCGCCGAGGAATTTCGTCCGGTCGGAGAAACCGATTCCGAGCAGGCATTCTGCGCGTTGATGGATACGCTGCGGCCCTTGTGGTTCTCGGGACGGGTGCCGCCGATCGGCGAGCGCAGACAGATTGTCGCCCAATTCGCCGCCGCGCTGCGCGAACTCGGCCCGGCGAACTTTCTGTACTGTGACGGTGACGCGCTGTTCGCGTGCGCGGACCGCCGGCATCAGTGTGATGGATCGATCAAGGCGCCGGGGATGTGGCGGCTCGTCCGGCGCTGTCCGGCGGGCGGCGAACTGGCGGCAGAAGGGCTGCGGATCGCTTCCGAAGACGGCGAGCAGGAGGTGTGTCTGGTCGCGAGCGTCCCGCTGACGGACGAGGGATGGGTCGCGCTTGCCGAGGGGGAAATGCTGGTCGCGCGGCAGGGGCGTGTTGAAGTCGAAAGGCAGCGATCTCATCGGGATTGAACGCCTACTGCCAACTGAGCAGCTCTATAATTTGGGATCTTCGTGAAATCGGGTCAATCGCGGCCCTTCCCTGTCCGCACAGGACGTGGACGGCAAAGACATCGTGGGCGTCCCGCGTTTTTCCGGCATGGTGCGAATCGCCTTCAGTGGGCTTGAGCAGAAAAGAAGCTCTCTCGCGATCCGGGTGGTTGACTTTTGTAAATGTCAAACTTCTACTGCCTCCCCGGCAGAACCGGGGGAACTCTCTTGTTGGTTTAGGTCGCCCAGGTTTCCGAACGGCTCGGCATGTCGTGTCACAGCCTGTACAAGTGGGTCAAGGCCGTGAAGCCGGATGATTCTGAGCAACGTGCCGGCGAACTGATTGGAGCTAAAAGCGAGGTCCTCAAGCTGCATGCTCAGTTGCGGCGCACCAAAGAGGAGCGCGATATCTTAAAAAAGACCGCAAGGTACTTTGCTCAGCAGCCCGAGTGAAGTACCTGTTCATCAATGAGCATCGCCACGAATACCAAGGTCGCCACCATGTGTCGTGTCCTGCACGCGTCCCGCAGTGGCTTTTATGCATGGCTGCATCAACCGTTGTCCGATCGCGCGATCGAGGATCGGCGTTTGCTCGGTTTGATCCGTGATTCCTATACGGCCAGTAGTGGCGCATACGGCTATCCCCGTGTGTTTGCCGATCTTCGGGAAACCGGTGAAACCTACGGCAGACATCGCGTGGCCCGGATCATGAGAGAGCAACGAATCAAGGCGTTACGTGGCTATAAGGCACCCCGGCATATCGCCGGACGGCCTTCGATCATCGCACCAAACCACCTGAAGCGTGAATTTACCGTCGCCCAACCCGATCAGGCCTGGGTGACCAATATCACCTATTTGGAGACGTAACATGGATCGACCAATCCGATACCCGATTTCGGGCCTCGTCAGTCTGACCGTCGAACCTGGTGCCTTATGATGAAGATGATGAGCGGAGGGAGCAGCAACCATTGCGCAAGGGGCGCCAGTCCGGTGCCGAGGCCAGGCAGGGTGGGCATCGCATTGGTATATGCCCAGCGATCAAGCGGTCCCGTTGCCATGGCCTCAAACACGATGGTCATGATCACCCCCGGCAGAAGGAATAACACCAGTGATCGTACTGAGGGATGAAGATACCATTCCCTGTCTTTTTGCAGGAACACAACCACCCAGAAAGCAATGACGATCATTGCTGCATCGCCAGCGGATGCCTGGATGCAGGCAAGATTGATCTGCGTCATCGATGAATCCGCAGGATAGGAGAAAAGCGGCATCTGCAGCATTTCCCAGACGAAATTGATGACGAACCCCAAGAAAAAAAGCTTGATCTGTACCCGCTTCATCATCGTCATTCTGGTTTGTTAGTGATCCATACCATGGTGCCCAACGACGGTTATGGTTTCAACGCCATGATCGCTTCGACCATCTCTCGCTCCTCATCAATCGGCATAACGAAGGTTCTTACTGTCGCCGCCGATGCACTGATCTCCAATGCTCCAGTTTGGTTTTTTTAGCATCGATTCCAAGCCCCATCCACCCGAGATCAGCCACCGCCCGTGCGCGAATTACGGACGCATGATTGTCATGACGGTGGCGCAAAACGTAAGAATGCCGCTCAGTTACCGCTTACAGCTCTTTGGCGGTTGCCTTGTTCAAGGGCATTTGGGTATACCGCTGCCGATGCGCAAGGAGTGTCGCCAACTCCTTGTCGGTAGGGGCCTGGATACCCATCATCCCAACCGTCCCCATCCCCTCCGCCGGTCCTTCGGGACATATCAGTATCGGGCGTACCCCGACGATGCCGGCGAGCCCTGCTGCGATCTCAGGTGGAGCCCATGCCGCTTCAGAAAACCATGCCGTAGCTCTTGGTGCAGTTGGCCGACTGCCTGCCGCAGCTTTGGCGTTTTCCGAACCGGGAGAACAGGCCTGTGGACCGTCAGCATGCACCCTGCATGCGCCGGCTTTTGGCTGAGGAAGGCTGTTCATGCCCGGGCAACGGTGGCGAGTATCAGCTGCCCCGCAAAGCCCAGCCCCACCGTAACCATCAAGGCAATGACCCATACCGCAATGATCAGAGGCGCGTTCCCACGCGGCGGTATGACATTCCCCTCCCCCTCGTCGCCGCCTGATCGGAACATGGGCACGATGATGCGCAGATATACCGCCAGCGACAGAACACTATTGAGGATTGCCACGACCGTGAGCCAGGTGAAATGCGCATCGATCGCAGCGCCGAACAACAGGAACTTGCCGACAAATCCCGCCAGCGGTGGGATTCCGACGAGCGATATGAGAAAGACCGTCATTGCGATGCCGGCAACCGGAGTGGTGCGCGCCATGCCAGAAAATGCATCAAGGGTACGACCCGTGCCCTGGACGATGGCGAACGCCCCCAGGTTCATGGCGGCATAAGCGGCGGCAAAAACCACCAGGGACGACTGCGCCAAGGGACTCTCCCCGACCGCAACGATGCCGAGCAGAAAGTAGCCCGCCTGGGCAATCGACGAATAGGCGAGCAACCTCACGACGTTATTCTGCACCAGCGCAGCGAGATAACCCCATGACATGGTCAGCACGGCAACGAATGCGACGACAAGCGGCCAGCCCGTGGTCGATGGCAGGTCGCGAACAACCTGGGCCAAGGCGAAGATTGCGCCGATTTTCGGCACCACGGAGAGATAGGCGGCAACCGCTATGGGTGCGCCTTCGTAGGCATCGGGTGCCCAGAAATGGAACGGCGCCAGTGACGCTTTGTAGCCAAGGCCGGTAATGACCGCGACCAGGCCGACCGCTGCCGCAAGCGGTGCCTTGTCGAGATGCGCCAGATCGGCAAGCAGCGTGGATCCGGTCGCGCCGAACCAGTAGGTGAGGCCGAAAATCATCACGCTACCGGTCACCGAAGCGAATACGAAAAACTTCATGGCTGCCTCGGTCGCAGCGTCGTTTCGAGGATACGCAACCAGGGCAAACGCTCCGAGCGAGGACAACAGCACACCCAGCACCAGGAACATGGCATCCCCGCCGCCGGCCAGCACCAGCGCGCCAAACGTGGTGAAACAGAGCAAGCTGTAGACAGCGCCTTCGCGATCGCTGCCGGCCAGTTCCGCGCGCACCAGCAGCAGGGACAGCACGGTACTCGGCAGCAGGATCAGCTTGGCCCAGACACTGAGCGTATCGATGCGGAAGGTGCCGCCGAACACGCTCGTGTCGACGCCGAGCAGGGGCAAGGTCAGGCAGGCAGCGAGCAGCAGACCGACGATGGCGAAGGCCAGTGCGGCGCGCGGCAGGCGCAACATCTCCAATGCCAGCGTACCGCCACCGGCGATCAGCACGATGACCTCGGGGATCAGGTACGACAGGTCGTGCGACATCTGGCTCATGCCGGTCATGTACTCCTCAAAAACGTAGCGCAGCGGTGGTCCGGTGAACCGTGTCCAGTACCCAGGACGGCGCAACGCCTACGGCGATAGTCAACGCCAACAGCGGCGCCAGCACGAGAACTTCGCGCAGATTCAGGTCGGGCATGGTGGCCCACTGCTCACGGGGTGCGCCGAAAAAGACCTTGCCGATAGCGCGCAGGTACAGGCCAGCAGTGACCACGATTCCGAGAATGACAATCAGCGCCAGGGGTTCCACGCGCAGTGTGGCAAGGAAGATCTGGAATTCAGCCGGAAAATGCGCGAGCCCCGGCAGACCGAGTGAGGCGAACGCAGCCAGGACGAACGACCAGCCGAGCAGCGGGACATACTTCAACAGCCCACCGAAACTGTCCATCTCGCGGGTATGCGCGCGGTCCTGCAGCATGCCGACCAGGAAGAACAGCGCGCCGGTGACCAGCCCGTGACTGACCATCTGCAGAACGGCACCATCCAGGGCTATCGCACGGATGGCGGGACTGGTGGCCAGCGCGGCAACAGCCACGCCGACAATGACATAACCCATGTGGTTGACAGAAGTGTAGGCAATGAGGCGCTTGAGATCCGTTTGCGCAAGTGCGGCGAAGGCGCCGTACAACGCGCTGAACACGCCGAAGACCAGGATCACCACTGCAGCATCACGGAAAGCGGCCGGGGTCATTTCCAGCGCGAAACGCACCAGTCCGTAGGTACCGAACTTGAGCATGACGCCGGCCAGGATGACGCTCCCCGCAGCGGGCGCCTGCACATGGGCAACCGGCAACCAGGTATGGAAAGGAAACACTGGCGTCTTGACCGCGAAGGTGAACAGCATCGCGACCAGCGCCAGCATCGCCGCCAGACCGGTCAACGGCGGGTGGGCGATCCACACGCGCATGTCGAAAGTATGCGGGTCGCTACCCAGGTAGAGGCCCAGAATGGCCAGCAGCAGCGGCAGGCTGCCCAACAGGGTATAGATGAAGAACATCAGTGCCGCTCGCTGCCGATCCTCGTAACCCCATCCGGCGATCATGAAATACATCGAGACCAGGGAAACTTCGAAGAAAACGTAGAACAGCAGCGCATCCAGCGATGCGAAAGCGCCGATTGATGCGGTCTCCAGCATCAGCATCAGAATCACGTAGGCATGCGGTCGATCCTTCACCTTGGCCGAAAAAATGAAAGTCAGAAGAAACAACACCGCAGTCAGCAGCACCAGCGGCAGACTGATCCCGTCGACACCCACCCGGTAAGCCGCGCCGATGGTCGGCATCCAGTCGACCTGCTCCACTTGGGAGAATGCCCCCGGCTGCACACCGCGCAACCATATCCACAGGGCGCCGGCCAGCGTCAGCGCACTCGTGGCAATACCGATGCCGTGAACGACCCGCGCGGAAGCGTTGCGCGATGCCATGACAAGAAGCGCCCCCAGGAGCGGTAGAAACAGGGTCATCGACACAATGGGAAGCACTAAATCATCTCCTGTTCAATACAACACGACAGCCAAGATCAGCATGGCGAGAATCAGCGCAACTCCCGCCATGGTGACTGCCAGTTCACGGTGGACCAACCCGCTTTGCAGGGTGCGGGCACGTTTGCCCATCGACAGGGTTCCTCGCACCAGCGCAAAGATCATCCCATCGATGCCACGTTCGTCACTGATGCGGGCCGCCCGTCCCGTGGCGAGCGCGAAGCGCCCCGTCGCCAGGACACCCAAAAACAGCGCATGCTCCAGCCGCTCGCAGGCTTTCGCCAGTCCCATGGCGGGACGCGCGACCCATGCATCCATACCGCCGGCGATAGCGAAACTTCGTCGCGCCCAGGGTGCAAGCGGGCCGAGCAGACGTTGCCCACCGACGAACCAGCCGAGTAGCAGGCCAGTCACGGCCGCACTCAACCCCGCCACCTGCGCTGCGGCACTTTCGGCAAGGCGGTTGCCCAGCAAAGTTTCAATGGAAGGAAAAGCGAGACTCAAGCCAGCTGCCAGCACGGCCAGCCCGGCGAGCCCGGCACCCATCCAGGTCAATCCTGCCACCTGCCGTTGGTGGCGTTCGCCGCGCCACAGGATACGCAGGGCACGAGCCATGTAGGCGCCGGTAAGTACGGTTCCGGCCAGCGCAAGCGAGCCGAGTACAACGACATGGTTCGAAGACAATGCGGAGGCGATCACGGCATCCTTGGCGAAGAAACCGCTCAGCGGCGGGATACCCGCCAGTGCCAGTGCAGCCAGCGCGAAGCCGGCAAAGACAAGCGGGTGGTCACGGCCGGCGCCCTTCACGTCTTGCAGACGCGTGGACTGACGGCTGTGCTGAAATACTCCGGCGCCGAGAAACAGGGAGCTCTTGATGGCCGCATGGGCAAGCAGGAGAAAAAGTGCCGCCAGCGGCACCCCTGCCCCGACTGCCACCAGCATCAAACCGTATTGGCTGGAGGTCGACGCCGCCAACAGACGCTTGAGATCATGCTCGGCCAGGGCGATGAGGCCAGTGACGACCGTGGTTACACCGCCGACTACGCCGATCGCGAACAGGGCATCCGCCGGCAGCAGGGGCGAAATACGGATCAGCAAAATGGCGCCGGCTGCCACCAGGGTGGCCGAATGCAGCAGGGCCGAGACCGGAGTCGGTCCGGCCATCGCCCGCATCAGCCAGTCGTGCAACGGAATCTGTGCTGACTTGCCCATGGCGGCCACCAGCAGGAAAAGCCCGGCAACGAGGGCAGCGTGGCTACCGGTAGGCCAGGTGGCGGCAATTTCGCTGCTGCCGGTCGCTGCGATCAGGATGAAGACAGCGATATACAGGCCCAGGTCGGCTGTTCGGGTGTAGAGAAAGGCGCGCGACGCGGCCACATTGACGCCGGAGCGCTGGTACCAGAAGCCAATCAACAGATAACTGCTGAACCCGATCAGTTCCCAGGCCGCCAGCAACAGGATCCAGTCACCGGCCAGCACCAATGTCTGCATGGCAGCAACAAAGAACGACATGGTGGCGAAGAAACGGAACTTGTCGGGATCCTTTTGCATATAACCGACGGCATAGACCAGCACGAAGGTACCCACTACCGCGACCATCACGGACAGGATCGCATTCAGCGGCTCGGACATCAGGCGCAGCGGCATACCGGGCAGGCCGGGCAGAATCAGCGTGTGGTAACTGCCTTCGAAGGCGTTGGCGAGCAGCCACAGGCTTGCGACCAGCCCTATGCCCACACCCAGCAGGGCGAGTGCGGCAGATGCACGGCGCACGCAAAGGATCAAGGCCGCAGCCGACAGCGGGGCCAGCATGACGAAGGCAAGCGGGCTCAACCTTGCAACTCCGTGGCTTCTTCCATCTCCACCGATCCACGTGCGCGAAACCGCGCGATGGCCACACCGAAGCCGACCGCCATTTCCAGTGCCATCACTGTCATCACAATGAGTACAAACATCTGTCCGGCGTAGCTATCCGGATGCAGGAAACGCCAGAAGGCCACCAGATTGACCAATGCACCGGCGAGAATCAGTTCCACCCCCATCATGATCATGACCAGGTTGGTCTGCGACAGGGCACCATAGATCCCCACGCCAAAAAGCGCAGCGCCGGTGAACAGGGCCAACAGCAGGTCCGGGCTCATGCGTTCCTCTTCCGTTGCAAGGCGGGTAGCGCCACCGCCGTGGCGGCGATCATCGCGGTAAGTATGGTGACCCCGGCGGTCTCGAAGATGAGCATCGACCGGCCGAGCAGTTCGGTGCCCAGCGCGCGGATCTGCTCCGCTGCGGGCGGGGCGACATTCACGACCACGCCCCATGGCGTGAACAGGGCAATGCCGGCAGTAGCCAGCGCGCCCACCACGCCCGCCAAGATGGACAGGCGCTTCTGGTGGGACATTTCCATTGCCCCGAGCCCACCCGGATCCATCATGAACATCACCATGAAGATGGCCATGATGCTCATCTCCGTGGCCATCATCATGATCTGCAACACGCCGAGAAACTCTGCCTGCATGGCCAGGAACATGGCGCCAAGGGCGGTCTGCGAAAACAGCAGTGCCAGCGCCGAGCGCACCATCGACGAGGTGCGAAATACCAAAATGCCAAAACCAATGGTGGCGATGCCAAAAAAGGCGATGAATACGGTCTGCAGTGAGATCATGGCCATATCAATACCATGACGCCGACGATGAAAATGTTGAGCAGCGCCAGCGGGATGCCCAGCTTCCAGCACCAGGCCAGGAGGTGCGCCTCACGAATGCGCGGCAGGTAGTGCCCCGTCAGCAACATCGTGCTGCTGACGGCGAGGATCTTGATGGCGCTCCAGGCCCATGGCGGCAGAACCGGCCCCATCCAGCCGCCCAGATAGAACACCGTCGTGACCGCCGCCAGCGAGACGACCAGCACCATCCGACCCAACCGGAACACGCCTAGACGTACGCCGGTGTATTCGGCCTCCACGCCACCTGCCAGCTCCCCGCCAGCAGTGGGCAGGTCGAATGGCGGAAGAAAAGACACGGCCATGGCGGCAGTGAAGAACAGCACGAAACCCAGGGGCTGATAGACGATGTTCCACACCGCACCTTGCGAGGTGACGACCGCCGTGGTGAGTAATGACTCGGCGCGCATGGCGACCGCCGTGATCGGCATCACGATGAGCATGGAATAGGCGATCGTCTGTCCCAGGAATCGCCAGCCACCCACCAGCGCATAACCACCGTTCGGCCCCCAACCGGCCATCAGCAGGGCTACCGGCACGTAGGCCAGCACCGCATTGACAAACAGCGCACCGGTGGTCATATCGGCAATGATCAGCCCCGGGGACAATGGCAGCACGGCGGAAACGAGCAGTGCGACAACCAGCAGCAGGACCGGCGCGGTTTCAAAGAAGATACGGTCCGGCGTGCGCGGGACGATGGATTCCCGACCCAGCAGCGCCACGGCAGCCCAGGCCGGGGCCGCCAGCCGGAATCGACCGGTTGCCAGCCAGGCCTCCAGGACGGCGACCAGATATGCCCCCGCCAGCAGGGACAACACGATCACCAGCGTATTCATGCCGCGACCTCCCACGGCGACAGATCCAGAGAACAGACCGTGGTCAGCGCATCACCCAGTTCCTGCTGGTCCAGCAGATCCGGCAGCAATTTCATGTGGTGCGTGGTTGGCGTGTCCAGCTGCGCCTGAACCACCCGGCCGCTTTCCAGGACCAGGTGCAATTGCGCTTCGCCGCGTGGCGTTTCCAGCGAGGCATGCCCCGCACCCGAGGCGGAACCGACGACCGTTGACGCAGGCTCAGCGAAGCCGCCGACCGACTGAATGAGCGCAAGGCTTTGCTGCATTTCGCCCAGCCGGATGTGCAGGCGATCGAAGGCATCCCCACCTTGGCGCTCCGTCATCTCGAAGGCCAGCGCGGCATATGTCTCATCATCAATGCGCGCGTCACACCGCATGCCAGCCGCGCGCGCCACTGGCCCCCGCAGGTCGGATGACGGCCTGACGATGCCGCTGCCGTGCAGCCGGGAGCGCAGCAGTGGGGTGCGTACCAACCGGGCCGTCAACGCTTGTATGGTCGAGCGAAGCTGCAGAATGCGCGGCAAGTCGGCGCGCAGGCATTCGAGCTGCATCCGGGTCGCGTGACGTTCGAGCCACGCAAATCCAGTCTGCAGTCCCAGCATCGCCAGCCAACCCAGGTGGCTGGCGATGCGTTCCCGCTCCAGCACGGCAATGCGCCGGCGCCTTATTTCTTCATCGGGAACCTGTCCTGCTGCAGCCTCCAGTGCCCGGCAGGCCAGCAAGCGGTAGGCCACGGGAGCGAGGGGATCCATCGCACCCAGATGCGCAATGAAACTGGTTGCGTCAAGGCCGGCTGTCGGCAACACCCCGCCCCCGCCGACTACCGATCTTACCCGTGTCTTGGCCACGGCATCGCCGTCGAGCGTCAGGGTCAACAGCAGACCGCCGGGAAGGCCTGGGAACATGGGGCCGAACGGTACCTCGACCCACTCCATCGGCAGGCCATCCCGGCTGCGCGGCAAATCCTTCGTGACGTCAACCATGGACATGAACGGCATGTCGCCATGCTGCGCCTGCGCCTGCGCGTGTCCGGCATGTGCATGCTCGACTGTCACCCCTGCAACACCAGGGCCATGCCGCACTTGGGACACGAGCCCGGTTCATTCTGGACAACCTCCGGATGCATCGGACAGGTGTATTCGGTGCGCGCCTTGAGTACCGGCGCGCTGAAATCCGCTACCGCGGCTCGGAATACGCCCTGTGCCAGGACTGTCCGCAGCCGGCGCACGCCGCCGACAAGATCATGCTGTGAAAGAGGGGTGGTTACATCGACAGGCAATGACGAAAACTCGCTGCTGCCGAGTGCGAATACCGCGCGCGGACGCATCATCTGCGCATACAGCACGACCGCTGCATCGGCCAATTCAGGAGGTATGCGACCGACCAGCAACAATACGTTGGCGTGACGCGGGGTAGCGGCTATCCGCAGCCCTACAGCGTCGAGATCCAGGCCGCGGGCGCGGGCCACTTCCGGCCCCGGCACGACGAGTGCACGCAAGTCGCGTAGCGCACCCATGGCTACCAGGCTTCGCAGCCAGGAAGGTTTCCCTGCGCGCGCACCGGCACTCCCGTTCATCCTATTGTCTCCGGAACGCACCCTGGCTCCAACCATACAGAAGACCGAGGAACAGGATGGCCAGAAAAACACCCATGTCCAGCAGAGCGACCAGCCCTGTCTGCCGGTATACCACGGCCCATGGATACATGAAGGCCATTTCCATGTCGAACGCCAGGAACAACAGAGCGTAGCCGTAATAGCGTGCGTGGTAGCGCACCCAGACAGGATCTCGCGAAGGCATCCCCGCGGTAGCGGGAACGTTCTTGCCGGGTTCCTGTTGCGTGCGGCCGATGGCGCGAGCGAGGGCAAAGAGGATCAGGACCAGTCCGATCACACCGCAGATCAGGGCGAGCAGCAAACCATACTGTTGTAATGCACTCATGGTGATTACCTGCCTTTGCGCAACGCTGATCGGTACCGCCGTGCCAACGGCAACATCGCCGTCTGTGTGGCACACATGCATACTACGGACTTTCCGGATCTTGAATCAACGCCACTTATAATGAGCTGCGATACCTTGATGTGGAGCGGTGGATTCAACAGTGAAGTGCGACACCAGCAGCACCTCGGCGAAATGCCAGCGCCGTGCTTCACCCTGGGCATCGGCTCGGCATACAAATCACCGCCGCCATAACCCGCCTGCCCCTGCCCGTGGACAGCTTCGACGAAGCAGGCACCGTGCCCATCGAATCGTTCGGACGAGTCCCGGCCCAGGGTGCGTGAGGCGATGTTCTTGGCGACGACCTCCGCTTCACCATGGGCAAACACGCCGACCTTCGGCAGCGGTTTGCCGAGCCTCAGCAGGATGGAAACGATGTTGCCGATGGCGAAAACCTGGGGGAATCGGGTTTCCAGCGTGTGCCGGTCCACCGAAACCCAACCGGTCCCGCTGGGGAGGACACTCTCGCGTACACCGCGCGGCGTACGCTTCACAGCGCCGTGAACCCCGTGCCCGACAAGGCTGCCTTTCCCGGTAAGCTGCGATGAATTTTTCATTTACGGCGCAGATATTTCCACAGTGCGGCGATGGCCAGGACCACCAGGATGATGATCAAGATCCATCCCAGGCCCATGCCCCACATGCCCATGCCACCCATACCACTCATTCCGCTGTTCATCTCGACTCTCCCTACAGGAACCGCCTTCGCGGCTTGGTTGATCTCCGTACTACATGATTGGCGATCAAGATCCGGTCAAATCGACCTATGCTTCTGTTTGATGGTTGATTGCAGGATTTCTCGATCTTGCGCGAGGCAGGCTGCAGCCCGTCACACGTTGACTTTGTAATAGCGCATCATGCCGTTGTCCTCGTGTTCCAGATTGTGGCAGTGATAGAGATAGAGTCCGCTGTAATCCCGGAACGCCAGCAGGATTCGCACCCGCTCGCCGGGCATCACCAACACGGTGTCATGCCAGCCTTCGTCCACATGCCCTTCGTCGAGACCGCCCCAGCCCATCGAACCCCTGGCCTGGCTGCGTTGCAGAACCAGGAACTGCAAGCCGTGCACATGCATCGGGTGGGGCAGCATGCTCCGGTTGTCGAACTCCCACACCTCGACGCTGTTCAGATCGACGATCTCGTCGTCCGCAACATGGGTGCCATCGAAACGTCGTCCGTTGATCATGCCCTGCATCATGCGCATGGTCAGTTCGAAGCGACGCGGTTGGTTCCGATTCGCCGCGTCATGTACTGTCAGTGCCGGCGCTGCGACAAGCCGGTCCGGCAGTTTAAGCGCGTGCTTTTCGTGTCGATCGACATGAAAAGCCATCACATCGAACGCACTGCCTAGCAGCCTGTCGGACTTGGGGGCAGCACAACGCCGATGTGCGCCCAGAGAAGGAAAAATGCACCGTCTGGGTGCATCCACAGGGGTTTTAGCGGCCACTTTCGTCGAAACGAACGGTCGTGGTCGGGGATGGGTAATTTTAACCCAGTAGAGCGGGTAAGTCCGACAGGCTGCTAGATCAGCAGCACCCGGAAACGCAATGACGGTGGGAGCCCGCTGACGGGAGAGGCGGATTCACTGCGCAACAATGTACCCGACGCATAGGTCGTGGTCAGGGCCAGTGGTGACGGCAATAGTGCCGGCATGAACAAGTACGGCACGTGGGGCAGTTGCGCGTCCTGCGTAGCCGGTGGTTGCTGCGCACAGTGCTGGGCGCACAAGGACGGCGCCTGCTTCTGCTGCAACATCGACATGCCATCGCAGTGCATGCTCATCGCTGCGTTGCCGACCGGCATGTCCGCGGTCGGGCAGGGATACGACGCCAGCGCGACCTGTTGCCCCAGCAACGACAACACGACCAGCAGCATCAGCCGCAGTCGGGTACGTCGATTCTTAAGCCATCGCGTTTTCATGAGCGTTTCGCTTATAGCCGGACAGGACGCGGGTCCTGTCAAGTGTTGCCGATTTCTCGGCAGCAGGAGGAGATCAGTCGATCCGACAACTCGGCGCCTGCATCGCGCGACGGGCATTCTGATACATCGCCAGCAACATCAATAGCAGCGCCGTCAGCAGAAACATCGTCTCGTGCCGGGAAATAAAACCCTGCAGCGGGCCAGGCAAGGCAGTGGCCATTGCGGGCCAGACCGATGCCATCAAACCGAACAGGATCGGCAGGGTGGGGCTACAACACAGCAAGGGTGCCAGCAGGCCCAGCAGTGCACCGCCGGTCGCCAGCGTGCCGCGTGCGCGCTGGCCCTCGCGCAACACGAACACCATTCAGTCGCTCTGGCGGCGTCACACGGAGCCCGCTGTCGACCCGTCGTGTGCCAGCCGGATGCCTTCATCCGTATCGGGCTCGGCACTGGCATCTTTGGACCGGACCGGCGTGTCCAGCAAAGCAAAGCCGCGACTCACCGCAGGCCGCGCCATCAGTCGTTGATACCATGCGGAAACGTTCGGGTAGTCCGTCAACGACAGGTCCCAACGCGTCAATGCGCGCAGCCATGGCACCAAGGCGACATCGGCGATCGAGTAATCACCGGCCATGAAATTCCGGTCCTTCAGCGCATCGTTCATGACGCCGAGCAGGCGCAGCACCTCATCCCGGTACCGTCCGAACGCATACTCATCGCGCGGTTCGTGACGTCGAAAATGGTTGTACTGCCCCGCCATCGGCCCGATGCTGCCGACTTGAAAGAGCAACCATTGCAGCACCGCCATGCGTGCGGTCGGGTCAGCCGGCAACAACGCGCCCGCTTTCCCCGCCAGATGGATCAGGATGGCACCCGATTCGGCGATCGTCTGCCCCGTAGCGGTATCGACGATCACCGGAATCTTGCCATTGGGGTTGAGCTGGCGAAATGCCGGAGTGTGCTGTTCGCCGGCATTCAGATCCAACGTATGCAGCCGATAGGGCAAGCCGGTTTCTTCCAGCATGATCGTGGCTTTGCGCCCGTTCGGCGTACTGGCGGCGTAGAGCTCGATCATGCCGAGGGCTCCGTCCCTGAGGTGTCCGAGCGGAACAGACAGCGGCAGCTCAACCACAGGAAGAAAACGAACAGAAGGTGCGCAACCACGGTTTTCATGCCGATAGCCATGATGACGGCTGCACCGATACTGGTGATCACTCCGGCGGCGACAGCTTTCCAGAAGCGCTTGAGCGTGACGGGGGGCTTCGATGAGTGCAAGCCAATCATGGTGGTGTCTCCTTGATTTTGGGGGCAGCGATCGTTGCCAGCCGGATGGGTGTTTGCTTCGGCGGACACTGCGGGCCGCAACCCGTCGCCACATCCCGACAACAGGTGTCATCGAGGTAGACGATCAACTCGCGCATCGTGTTCAGGCGCGCCCGGTAGATGATTTGCTGGCCGGCGCGCTGCGTCGACACCAAGCCCGCCTGCTTGAGACGGTTGAGATGAAAGCTCAACGCGTTAGGTGCCAGGTTCACCGTAAGCCCCAAGGTGCCGGCCGGCGCGCCGTCCGGCCCATACGCCATCAGCTCACGGAATACTGCCAGTCTTACCGGATGACCGAGGGCCGTCAGAAGGTCGCAGGCATGTTGGCTATCCATTGCGGAAAAAGTTTGTTGGGGCATCGGAGGCATCACTTGGGTGGGTTGCGGGTCACGTATCGACCCTGCAGGTGAATTCATCATTGATCAATATTACAACATGTATTGAATAATGACTATAGACCAAAGACAGTTGAACAACTGGTCGATGCTTTGTCGGCATGAATTATTATTGCTGACGAAAGTTATTACTAAGTCGCCCCCGCAGAGGCGCCAGTGCTCGTGAGCTGGTGCCTCCGCCCACCGGTTAACCTGAAAGCATGCGTATCCTTCTATCTTCTTTGTGGTTTCTTCTTGCCGGCCTGACCGAGATTGGCGGCGGCTATCTGGTATGGCTATGGTTGCGCGAAGGCAAGAGCGCCTGGCTGGGCCTGCTCGGTGCATTGGCATTGGCGCTTTACGGCGTCATTCCGACCCTGCAGCCTGCCGGCTTTGGCCGGGTCTACGCGGCGTACGGTGGCGTCTTCATTGTGCTGTCGCTGGCCTGGGGCTGGGGCGTGGATCGCGCCGTCCCGGATCGATGGGATGTCATTGGGGGGCTGCTGGCGTTGCTCGGTGCCGGGATCATGATGTACGCGCCGCGCGGTGCCTGACTTGATCGGGTAGCGATACACGAGGCGTTTAGGCTATACCGTCCGAACTTTACGCTGTGGTTTGGTAGTAGCAGCCTTTGACTTGCACGACGCCGCGGTGACTCCGCAGCTACCGTCGGTCTGACTGCAGCAGTGGTCCGTGAGATAGCCAATCAGGTCGTTCATGGCCTCGATCACGGGGGCGTAGTAGATGAAACGGCCGCTTTGTTGGCCGGTCACGAGGCCAGCGTGCGACAGCTCCTTCAGATGAAAGGAGAGCGTGGCGTTGGGCAGCCCCAGCTTTTCGGCAATCGCGCTTGCGGCGAGGCCGTCCGGTGCGTGCTCGATCAGCAGCCGATAGACCGCCAACCGCGACTCCTGAGCGAGCGCCGAGAGGATCGTGAGGACCTGTTTAGTCTGCATGGTTGCCGATGGCCGTCTCAGAACGGTAGGTGATCTTCGTGGGCAGTGTAATGCTTGCGTTCACTGCGGATCAGCCGCCCGTATTGGTACTGGGCGCCTTTCCCATCGCATCGAGTCGACTCGATAGGGCGAGTCGATCCAGAGCCGCGAAGTTCAAGTTGAGCAGCAAACTGATCCGTTGCTGCAGAAGATTCCTGGCCAGCACGAAGGCTTTGTAAACGGCAGCCTCATCACCTTGCGCCTTGGCCGGATCGGGGATACTCCAGTGTGCGGTGATCGGCGCACCTGGCCATGCGGGGCAAACCTCACCCGCCACCCGATCACACACGGTGATCACGAAATCCATCACCGGGGCATCCGGTGTCGTGAACTCCGCCCAACTCTTGCTGCGCAGCCCGCCGTTGGGAAGATCGACGGCCTTGAGCACTTCCAGTGTCTGAGGGCAGATGAAGCCTTTGGGCTGACTTCCGGCGCTGTAGCCATGAAAGCGATCACGGCCAAAGTGATGGATGGCCGCCTCAGCCAGAATGCTGCGCGCCGAGTTGCCGGTGCACACGAACAACACGTTGTAGTGACCTTGCATGAGGATGCTCCGATCAAGTCTGTGGCGATTCGTACCAGCGCTTGCTGCCGTTGACGATGCGAACCACCGACAACATCACCGGCACCTCGATCAATACGCCGACCACGGTGGCCAGCGCGGCGCCGGAGTGCACTCCGAACAGACCCACCGCGGTGGCGACGGCCAATTCGAAGAAATTGCTTGCGCCGATCAGAGCCGAGGGACCGGCCACGCAATGGGGCACGCCGAATCGACGGTTGAGCACGTAGGCCAGTCCGGAATTGAAATAGACCTGGATCAGGATCGGCACGGCCAGCATCGCGATCACCGCCGGCTGGGCCAGGATCTGCTGACCCTGGAAACCGAACAGCAGCACGAGGGTCGCCAACAGTGCGAACAGGGAGGCCGGTCCCAGGCGACGAAGCAACTTCTGCAGGTGTGCCTCGCCGCCTCGCGAGAGCATCCAGTGCCGAAGCGCCACACTGATGGCCACGGGTACCACGATGTAGAGCAGCACCGACAGCAGCAGCGTGTTCCAGGGCACCGTGATCGAGGAAATGCCCAGCAGCAGCGCCACGATAGGCGCAAACGCTACCACCATGATGGTGTCATTCAAGGCGACCTGGCTCAGCGTGAAATGTGGTTCGCCATGGCAGAGGTTGCTCCAGACGAAGACCATCGCCGTGCAAGGTGCCGCGGCCAGCAAAATCAGGCCGGCGATGTAAGAGTCGAGTTGATCTGCAGGAAGGTAGCCGGCGAAGACATGGCGGATGAAGATCCATCCCAGCAGTGCCATCGAGAACGGTTTGACGGCCCAGTTGATGAAGAGTGTGACGCCGATGCCTTTCCATTGGCGGCGCACGCCACCCAGCGCGCTGAAGTCAATCTTCAGCAACATCGGGATGATCATCAGCCAGATGAGGACCGCCACCGGCATATTGACCTGAGAGACCTGCATGCCTCCCAAGGCTTCAAAGGTGCCCGGTAGCCAATGACCCAAGACCGTGCCCGCCACGATGCACAGCAAGACCCAGACCGTGAGGTAGCGCTCGAAGAAGCCGATCCGGGTACCACTGGCCATATCCGCATCGGCGGTAACCACTTCGGCAGACAACTGGCTCATGCGTATTCCTCTTCAGCATCGGTGATGGTGCCGATGTGATCCAGCGCCTGCTTCAACGCGTCCCGGCTCATCGTTTCCACCGGCAGTTTCAGCAATGCGGTGACTCGATAGAGAACGAGCGCATGGGCGTGCTGGAATGCCTCGATCGCGGCACCGGCACCTTGGGCCGCAGCCGGATCGGGCTGACCCCAATGGCTCTTCACGAAATCGCCGACCAGCACCGGACACGTCTCATTCGCGGCGTTGTCGCAAACGGTGATCACGATATCCAGTGGCGGCGCACCTGCCTCGGTGAAACGATCCCAGGATTTGCTGCTGAGACCTTCGGTGGCGATGCCAAGGGCCTTGAGCTCTTCGATCGCATAGAGATTGACGCGGCCAGTCGGCTGACTGCCGGCGCTGAAGGCCTCGAAACGGCGTTTGCCAAGATGGTTGAGGGTCGCTTCGGACAGGATGCTGCGGGCGGAATTGCCTGTGCAGATGAACAGAACGCGGCACGGATACATGGCAGCCTCGGAATGAATTCTACAGTTCCATAATGATAGAAACATTGAACCGAAGCAACAAGAAACGTACCCATGACGATGCAGGATCTGCCCCACATTGCTGTCGTTGGGCCGCAAGCGCGCCAGCGCCATGTTCCATGTGATCTCCACCACGGTCTCGACGAGCTTACCGTGGGTGCGGAGCGTGGTGGTCTCAGTCAGTCGTTCCTCGTACGTCTTGACGCGAGGTCGAACCACGTCGGTAATGTGGTCCGGGGATCCATCTGTCACCGGCGTCACCTCAGCAAGATGCGCCGCATTGCAGCGATCGACGGGTGCCATCCAAGCGCTGGTTTCGGCTGACATGGCATCCACCTCGATGATTCCAGCTTCCCCGCAGTAGGAGTCCGCGAACTCCTTGACGTATGCGCGGTAAACCGCGGACCAGTGACACGTGCTGCTCACGCGAGCGGCGAGGCCCGGAGTCGTATCACCCTGGTCATTGGAGAACATCGCCTCCATGGCGTAGTCCAGCTCCGTATCGTGCGCGGAACCGTAGAACCCGGCGAAGGGCGGCGCGGCAGTGAGCATCTGCATCACATCAACATGTTAGATTACAAGCATGATTCAGACGTCTATTGCCGCAGATGAGGCGCTGCTTGATGACTTGCAGCGGGCCGCGTTCAGCTATTTCCTTGAGGTTGTGAATCCGGCCAACGGCCTCGTCGCCGACACCTCGCGCGACGGCTCGCCGTGCAGCATCGGGGTAGTCGGGTTTGCGTTGTCGATCTATCCGGTGGCGGTAGAGCACGGCTGGATGACGCGGGCCGACGCGGTCGAGCGCACGCTCGTCACACTGCGTTTCTTCCACGACAGTGAACAGGGCGAAGGTCAGGAGACGACGGGTTACAAAGGCTTCTACTATCACTTTCTCGACATGCACAGCGGTGCGCGCGTGTGGCGTTCGGAGCTGTCGATGATCGACACCGCGTTGCTGGTCGCCGGCATGCTGACCGCGGGCCGGTATTTCACCGCGAAGACACCCGAAGAAACCGAATTGCGCGAGCTCGTCGAGACGCTCTACCTGCGCATTGACTGGCGCTGGTCGCAGAACCGGTCAAAAACGATTTGCATGGGCTGGAAACCCGAAAGCGGCTTCCTGCATTACGGCTGGGATGGCTACAGCGAGGCGATCGTGCTGTACGTGCTTGCGCTGGGCTCGCCGAGCCACCCGATCGAAGGTGGCGAGGAGGCTTACCGAGCCTGGACCGCGACCTACCAGTGGGAGAATCTCTACGGCTACGATTTCTTGTACGCGGGGCCGTTGTTCATCCACCAGTTCTCGCATGCATGGATCGACTTTCGTGGTATCCGGGATCGCTTCATGCGCGAAAAGCGTTGCGACTATTTCGAGAACAGCCGTCGCGCCACCGAGGTGCAGCGCGAGTACGCACGACGCAACCCGCACAGCTTTGCCGGTTACGACGAGAATTGCTGGGGACTCACCGCCTGTGATGGCCCGAGCCAGCCGTTGCCGGAGCGGGCCGATCCACGGCGTCGCCTGTTCGGTTATGCCGCACGCGGTGTGCCCTACGGCCCCGATGACGGGAGCCTTGCCGGCTGGGCTGCGCTGGCCTCGTTGCCGTTCGCACCCGAAGCCGTGCTGTGTGCCGCCCGCAGCATGCGTCAACGCTATCCCGAGATGCTGCCGACGGATCAGTACGCGAGCAGCTTCAATCCATCCCTCGCCGGCGCCGACCGGGCCGCGTGGGTGGCGGCCGGACACTTCGGGCTCGACCAGGGTATCGTGTTGATGATGATCGAAAACCATCGCAGCGAACTGATCTGGCGGCTCATGCGCGATTGCCCCCATATCCGTGCCGGATTGCAGCGCGCCGGATTCCGCGGCGGCTGGCTGTAGCCACGCCCTTTGACCATGGAGCCGAACATGCCGCATCGCCAGAGTCACGACTCGATCCGTCCGCAGGATCCCGGTGAGCGCGAGCTGCTGGAAAGTGTGCATCCGGCCGGGAGGCGCAATCCCCGGCCGGCACCCTGCTATAGCCTCGTGGTCGTCGGCGGCGGCACCGCAGGATTGGTGACGGCGCATGCCGCCGCGGCGCTGGGCGCGAAAGTCGCGTTGATCGAGCGCGATCGACTCGGTGGCGACTGCCTGAATGTCGGCTGCGTGCCGTCGAAGGCGATCATCCGCACGTCGCATTTGTACGCCGGGATGCGCCATGCCGAGCAGTATGGCGGGCAGATCCCGGCCGATATCCGGGTCGACTTTGCCGCCGTGATGGCGCGCATGCGCGCCATTCGCACCCGCATCGGCCGCGCCGATTCGGTGCAGCGGCTGGAGGCGGCCGGTGTGGATGTGTTCTTCGGCCAGGCACGCTTCACCAGCGGCACTACGCTGGCGGTGGATGGTTTACGGCTGCACTTCAAAAAGGCCGTGATCGCCACCGGTTCGCGGCCGTGTACGCCCTCGATTCCCGGCCTGGTCGAGGCCGGCTTTCTGACCAACGAGAATGTCTTCGACCTGACCGAACTGCCACGCCGCTTGCTGGTGATCGGCGGCGGTCCGCTGGGCTGCGAACTGGCACAGGCATTTTGTCGCTTCGGGGCGCAGACTATCATCACGCAGAGCTGGCCCCTGTTCTTGCCCAGGGAAGAACGCGACGCGGCGCAGCTCCTCTCGGACGCCTTCGCGCGCGATGGCATCGAGGTGCGGCTCAACACCACGGCCGCCAACGTGCGCGTGGAAAACGAGCAGAAGCTCGTCGACCTGGTCAGCGACGACTACAAGAGCACGGTCGCGGTCGATGCCATTCTCACCGGCACCGGTCGGGTGCCGAATGTCGAGGGGCTGGATCTGGAGGCCGCGGGCGTCGATTACAACAACGAAGATGGCATTCGGGTTGACGATTTTTTACGCACCAGCAATCGGCGCATCTATGCCGCCGGCGATGTTTGCCTGGAGCACAAGTTCACCCACACCGCCGACGCCTCGGCGCGGATTGCAGTGCGCAATGCGCTGTTTCCCGGCCGCCAACGGCTGAGCGCACTGACCATACCCTGGTGCACCTACACCGATCCGGCGATTGCCCATGTCGGCCTGTATGTACGCCAGGCCAACCACCGCGATATTCCGGTCAAGACCTTCACTATCCCGATGCACGACGTCGATCGGGCCATTGCCGACAGCGAGGAAGCCGGTTTCGTCAAGATCCATGTCCGCGAACGCAGCGACCGCATCCTCGGTGCGACGATCGTTGCCCGGCGTGCCGGCGACATGATCAACGAGATCACCCTGGCGATGGTTGCCGGGGTCGGCCTGCGTACGCTGGCCCGCGTCATCCACGCCTATCCAACCCAGGCCGATGCGATCAAGCAGGCCGCGGATGCCTATAACCGCACGCGTCTGACCCCGCTGCTACGGTCATGGCTGCGGCGCTGGTTGCAGCGCTGACGATCTACCGGCCGATCTATATCCGGAATCCAGTGTGGGAACGGAAATTTGTCGAACTGGACGGTGTGCGTCTAGTATACGTTAGAGAGACATGCGGTGCCTACTACGCCCCCTACTGCTCGATCTGCTCGACTCGGTTTGCGCGCAACGCCCGAGCAGGAGGCTGTGCTACGCCGCGCTGCCGAGGCAACGCCCAAGTCGCTGACCGATTTTGTTCTCGATGCGGCCTTCCAAGCCGCGGAGCAGGCGTTGCTCGACCAACGCTTGTTCATGGTTTCCGGCAGTCAGTACCAGGCGGTGTTGGATATGCTGGATCGACCAGAATCCGATAATCCCGGTTTGATTGATCTGTTCTCCAAGCGCCCGCCATGGGGCGCGCATTGAGCTTTTCGGTTCCTGTGTCGCTTGATGCCAAGCACCAGCTGGACTCATTCGACTGTGGCAAGCACGCGCTGAACGACTGGCTGCAGCGCTTCGCGCGTCAGGCACAGGGAAGTGGTTCCGCGAGAACCTTCGTTGTCTGCCAGGCAGATCGCGTGGTCGGATACTTCAGTCTGACTGTGGGCCAGATCGACACGCTCGAAGCGCCAGAGCGAATCCGACGTGGGATGGGACAATACCCGATTCCGCTGATCATTCTCGCCAGGCTCGCAGTCGACAAGGCCTGCCACGGTCGCGGGCTCGGTGCCGGCATGTTGCAGGACGCCATTCGTCGCACGCTCAAGATCGTCGAAGATGTGGGCATTCGAGCACTGCTGACCCATCCACTCGACGAGAGCGCGCAGATGTTCTATCGGCGGTTCGGATTTGAGCCCACACCGCTGCGTGAGCGCCAACTGATCCTCTTGCTCAAGGATGCCTGGCGGTTGACCTGATCGAACGGTCGAGGCTGCGCCTTCCACACTGGATTCCGGATACTCAGTGAAGGACAGTCGATCTTCTGGTGGATCAACACCGTGCTGGGCAACGTCAAGCGTGCGATGCATGGTACCTACGATTCAGCGGTGTACGACGATACCCATTACGGGATCGACCGCCTCATTCCATGGTGCCGCCGCAATCTGGCGACGTGCAAAATCGCGCCCGGCGTCCCAGCGGGCCGCGATACCTGTCGGGGTGAAGTCCAGATCCTTGAGGTGATCATCATCTTCCCGTGCGGGCGCCTGCAGCGAGATGACGTGCATCACCGTGCCGCAGCCCAGCGCCAGCAAGTCCCTTACGGCAGGCTTTTCGATCTGGCTTGCCGGCAGCAGGCTACCCAACTGGCGCACGACATGGCGCAGGTGATGGATTTGTTGCTGCCGTGCGGTGTGACTGTCGACCCGACTGGCATACTGGATATCCTTGTAGCGACTCATGACCTGCGAGATCGACTGCGGCGCGTCGCCTTCCTGTTGCCACAGCCGCGTGGCGAAGATCAGCGAGTTGCGCCGTGGGCTGTCGTCCATGACCACTTCGATGGGCGTATTCGAATAGACCCCACCATCCCAATACCATTCGCCATCGATATTGACGGCCGGGAATGCCGGCGGCAGCGCGCCGGAGGCCATGACGTGGTCGAGATGAATCGCATCGACCCGACTATCGAAGTAGCGCATGCGGCCGGAGCGAACATTGACCGCGCCCAGGGTAAGTCGGATCTTGCCGTCGGCGAGATAGCCGAAATCCACCAGCCTGTCCAGCGTTTGCCGCAATGGCTTGACCTGGTAGTAACTGGCGGCCGCTGCGCCCGGAGATGCCTGACCACCCAGTAACGCCCGATAATTGGGAGTGAAGAAGCCCGGCACCCCGTTTGCGACCGCGCCGAGGTTCTGCACGAGATTGCCGGAACCAGGCACGTTCCATAGCGCAGCCGAGGTAGTCGCGCTGGAGACGAGCGCCCAGAACTCCCTGAGTCGCACCAGTCGTTCGGATGGCTCGTTGCCGACGATGAGCGCCGCATTGATGGCTCCAATCGAAGTTCCGACCACCCAGTCCGGCTCCATGCCTGCCTCGTGCATTGCCTCGTACACACCAGCCTGGAACGCACCCAGTGCGCCGCCACCTTGCATGATAAGCACGACCTGCTCCGGTCGCTTTTCGGCCATGGATTCAAGTTTGCTTGTGCTGCTTGCGGATCTTGCAGTGTTCGCCGTGTCCTCTCCCACTGAATTGGAGACGCTGGCCGCTTTCTTCGCTGATTTCATGTCGGTTCGCTTACCCATGCGTGGTTGCCGCGGTGGCGGCCAGATAGTCGTGCAGGATCCGACCGTAAGGCAGGGTTAGATCGGCGATGAAATGCAGACCGCCCAGCGCTTTGTGCACCGGCAGATCCGCCACGGATGCATTCGCGTGCGCGACCAGATGCAGGCGCGCCGGCCCCGACCAGGCCCCTTTCACGGTGATGTCGGTGAGGTTGTACGCCACCAGTTGGACGATCGCCAGTTTGCCGTCGACACCAGGAATCAGCTTGAGGTTGACTTGCGCCTTGCTCATTTTTTCGATGACCGACGTCGGCGAGCATTGCTTTCGCCCCGCAACGTCATACAGCAAGTGCTGGTGCTTGTATCCCAGCTGATGATCAGGTACTCGCGATCGACGAAACGGTAGGGGCCAGCCGGGTACGAGGGCGCGGCGACAGGCATGGAAGCCAGCTGCAGGATGTCCTGGATATGCATCAGTGCGCTGTCCAGCCGCCATCGATCGGCAGGATCGAACCGGTGATCGATGCCGCCGCCTCGCTGGTCAGAAAACCTGCCAGCGCCGCTATCTGCTCGACGGTCACGAACTGCTTGGTCGGCTGTGCCGCGAGCAGCACGTTCTTGATCACCTCTTCCTCGCTGATGCCGCGCGCCTTGGCTGTTTCCGGCACCTGCTTTTCCACCAGCGGAGTCCACACGTAGCCGGGGCAGATCGCGTTGACGGTGATGCCTTGCTCTGCCACCTCCAATGCCACCGTCTTGGTGAGGCCGGCGATGCCGTGCTTGGCCGCAACATAGGCGGATTTGAACGGCGATGCGACCAACGCGTGCGCCGATGCGAGCTGGATGATGCGCCCCCAGTGGCGCTTCTTCATCGTCGGTAGGGCATGGCGAATCGTGTGGAACGACGCGCTCAGGTTGATCGCGATGATGGCGTCCCACTTGGCCGGCGGAAACTCATCAATCGGCGCCACGTATTGAATGCCGGCGTTGTTGACGAGAATATCAATGCCACCGAATTCGCCCTCGATGGCGCCAAACATCGCCTCGATCTCGGCGGCTTTACTCACGTCGGCGCCCTGAAAACGCACCTTGACGCCATATTTTTCTTCCATACCCGAACGCAGCAGCTCGATATCCGAGGGGTCGCCGAAGCCATTGAGAATGATGTTGGCACCGTCTTTGGCGAACAGCTCGGCAATGCCGAGTCCGATGCCGCTGGTCGAGCCGGTAATCAAGGCGGTTTTTCCTGCAAGCATGAAGCATCTCCGTGAGACATTGAGTCAAGGTGGGTGGCACAGCCCATAGAGGCGATCGCCAGCGAATAGGATTCAATCGATTGGAATGGCCTCCGTGCATGCTACGCTGGACCTCGTGAGCACGCGCCGCAGACAGTCCCCGAATCGGGGCATCCTGGCCGGTTCCCGCCGCGTGATCGAACGCCTGTACGCGGCCTCGGGATTGCTCAACGAGGCCGTACAGTAACGCCTAATTACGACCGCGGGGGTGGCTGCCAGTTTTCGCCTCCGACTCGGCTCCGGCGCGGCAAGCGTCGCATCAGAATCGATCACAGCGTACGTTACTGGAGCAGTCCATGTCTGCTTCCACCATCGTCAAAGTGTCGTTCACGGGCTTCGCCAGGTCGGCCAAGGTCTGATCGTAGGCGCTTTGAATCAGCGCCTCGGCATGCGCGAAATCGAGCAGCCCAACCTCGCGCTCCAGCCGCGGCTGGACCATGCGGACGGCAATACCCTGGCGTTGATGGTGGTCGAATTCGCACAGGTACTTGCTTTCCAGCGAGATCAGAAAGCTGCGCAGAAGGATGGCCAGCGGCGAGCGCAAGGGCCGTGTCGCTGGCGTGCAGCAAGTACACGAGGTCAACAGCAACTCGCGTGCGCCACGTTCGAGGGCTGGCGCAAAGGGCACATTGTTGGTCACCCCTCCGTCCACATGCGCTCGCCCCTGAATGACGACCGGCGGGAAAATGCCGGGCAGGCTCATGCTGGCGATGACCGGTTCGATGAGGTCACCCTCATCGTGCCAGTACACGGGGGTGCCTGCCTGCAGATCGGTGGTGACTACCACCAGTGGGATCTTCAGGTCTTCAAAACGGGTGACCGGCAGCCGCGCGCGCAGCAGGCGTCGCAGCGGATCGAGTGTCATGAGTCCACCACCACGCCAGAGGACTGGCCAGTTCCAGGCGGCCACGTCGCGGCGGCGAATGTGCCGCCACAGTGTGGACAGTTCGTCGGGGGACATGCCGGCGGCAATACAGGCACCGTTGAGAGCGCCGACCGAGGTGCCGACGATCAGATCGAATGCGAGATCGAGTTCGGTAATGGCCTGGTAGAAGCCGGCTTCTACAGCTCCGCGAGCGCCGCCGCCACAAAGGATGAGCGCTCTGCGGACGGCCGTGGTGTTGACGGGCATCATGGGCTCACCGAGTGCCTGTTTCACCTGGCCGATCCGTATCCGGAGTCCAGTCCAACTGCCGCTCCAGCCACGTCCGCGAAATCAACCCGCAGACGCGGCTTGCGCCATCAGGGCAAGCCGCGGTCACCACCAGGTGGCTGTGGTCACTCGTTTTGAAAGTCTCGACCACATCGCCGACACGGGCCGATTGCACGATGGGGAGGTCCAGCGTGAGCAGTTGCTCCACCGGTGTCATGATATCGGCAACGCGCACCTCGTGATGGTCGCACCTGTCCTGCAGGCATGCCGAGCTTTGCAGAAACAGGATAGGGCGCTCTCCCAGCATGTCCTGAAGAGTGATCAAGCCCCGTACGCACTCAGCTTCAAGTACGAGCAGTGCGCGCACGCCGCTGCGAATCATGTCCTGTTGCGCGTCGTCGATCCGGCGGTCCGGGCTGACGACGACCGGACACTGATAGTTGAAATCCGTCATCGCCATCAATGCGGGGGCGTCCAGAGCCAGCTTTTGCTGATCTGGCGCAGAACACGGGAGGACCGTCGGGGACGTCGGGGGGGACAAGGCAAGAGCTCGATATTTCATAACTTCCTCTCTGACGGGGCGGTTCCGCATGCGCTGGATACCATTGCTTGAAGTTGCCTGATCGCTGCTTGTCGCGCGCCGATGGCGCCAGTGATTTCGCGGCGCGCGCGCAGCTGCGCTGACCGGTCCCCGGCCTCAAGGGCCTCGACCAGTCCGGTAATCTCGCGGAGCAACAGGCCCGCGCGAGTGGCCGCGGCGATGAGTTGCAGTCGCTTGACGCAGACATCGTCAAACAAGAGGTACCCGTTTGATGTCGAGCCGCACGGCTTCACCAGGTGGGCCGTGACATAGGTGCGGGCCTGATGCACCGTCACGCCAGCGAGCTTCGCGGCTTCTGAGGTGCTGTAGGAGGCGGCAGACATCGGTCGTTCCACTCACCCTGCGCAGCACGATAGCTGCTTGACATCCTTGAAGTTGTCGAGGGTCAGTGTGTTCGTGCCAGTGTCCTGCCGTTGCAACGTGGCCACGCGATATCTTTTCAGGAGGACCGCATTGAGCGACTCGACTGCCACGGCGGACTCGGCCCTGAGGAACACCGTACCCTGAGGATAGGCCACGGTCACATCAGCCACGCCAGCCACACCTTTCAAGCTGCCTTCGACGTGCTGGGCACAGTCAGCGCAGGTCATGCCAGACACGGACAAATACATCTCTTTCATGGGCTTCCCTGGTAGCGGCATCGAACCAACGGAGTGTGTCGACGACGTGAGGCATATACTTTCGACAGACGGTGCCAAGATGCGGGATTCGCTGAGGGGCACCCGAGAACAACGAGTCGCCGATGCTGGCGGTAAAGCCTTCAGCAACAATAAGGCAAGGCAAAGATCATCAACACGAACAGCCCAGTCGCAATGGCCATGACGACCAAGTCATCCTTTCTGGATGCCAGCCAATTCTTGATGGTGCGGCGGGTTGGTACGGGGCGTGCAATTCTGGAATGCGATGGCATGGTCATGCCCTCTCAACAACAGTGTTCATGATTAGCGGCGGTTGGGATACAAACGCGACCCGGGGGCGAGAACAGATCCCAGGTGGACATCGCCACGTTTCACGACTTCTGTTTCACATTCGACGGATAGCCTGCGTCCGCCGTGGCCCTGGTCAGCTGCTGAGGGGTGGTCTTGGCATCGTCGAAGGTGACGACCGCCTCACGCCGGTTGAAAATCACGGCGACTTTCTCGACGCCATCTACTCGGCTGAGCGCGCTCCTGACCGTAAACGGGCAGGCCGCGCAGGTCATGCCGGGAACTGACAGCGTGACCGATTGCGTGGCGGCCCAGGTCGGTGCGGCAAGGACGGTGGCCGACACGAGGGCCAGTGAGGCAAACAGTTTTTTCATGGGAGAGCTCCGGATCAGTAGAACAAGGGAAGCACATAAGGGAATCCGAGCGCGACCAGCACCAGCGCGGCCACTACCCAGAAGATAAGCTTGTAGGTGGTGCGAACTTGCGGTACCGCACAGACCTCGCCAGGCTTGCAGGCTTGTACAGGATGGAAGATGCGGCGATAGGCAAAGAATATCGCGATCAGCGCGGCACCCCTGAACCAGGGGCGGTAGGGCTCCAGCACGGTCAGATTGCCGATCCACGCGCCGGAAAATCCCAGTCCGACCAGAAGCAATGGCCCGAGACAGCAGGTGGACGCGAGGATAGCGGCCAGCCCACCGGCGACCAGTGCGCCACTTGAATCCTTTGATTCTGACATCAGGGACTTCCTTCCAATTGTGAGGGTCAGAGCAACGCTATGTGGATACCCTAGAGACGTACCACAGTACGGGGTCAAGGCGTTTCCACCGAGGTAGTGGCGGGTGGGTTTTACTCGGTTGAGCAGACGCAGCCATGATCGGGCTTGTTGCATCTCCGTAGCTGCCGTGGACGGTCAAACCCACAAGCGATAAGTCGCCTTGCCGTACCCGTCGCGGCCGATCAGGGCACGCCCAAAATCATTGCGCCATTGCGCGCACGGGCGCAACCCAAAGCGGCGTAGCGCGAGGCAGCCCGTGTTGACCGCCTGAAAGACATCCATGTCACCTGAGGCCGATCAATCCGGTCGATCAGCGCATCAAGCCAACGGCCATCGCTCACGCTGACCAGCCTGCTACCGCGAAATATGCACTTGAAACCGTACTTGCGTACGGGAGTACAAATGTCCTCCACAGTGATTTGAGCTCACTTGGAACGGATCTCGCAAGCATGAAAAAGTGTGGCGTAACGATGGGGCGTTTCAGATCGGTGGGATTCACTGGTTCGCCGCGTATCTCGGATTTGAAACGGCACCATGTGACCTTCGAGCCATCCGAACCTGGCCGTCCGAACGACGCGCGCGGCTTGGAACCCAGCATGTCTGTGGTGCGCCCGATCCGTCACGCACGGCGCACGGATGACGCATCGCCATGCCGACCATCACCACCTTACTTCATCACCTTGCTAAAGCGTGGGAGTGTGCGCGCACGCGGCGTGCTCGGATCCGGCCTGCTGCGAATGGCGCTGCTGCTGTTCGCCGGGATCTGGCAGACGGCTGTGGCTGCACCAGCGGCCTCGACCAGTGAGATCACGCATCCCTTGTCACTCGATCAGGCGGTTCAGCTGGCGCTTCAGCGCAATGCAGACGTGCATAGTGCGGAAAACGCGCTGCAGGCCGCCGAGGCCGCCCGGCGGGCTGCCGCCGGCAAACTCTACCCGCAGATCAAGGCGCTGAGCTGGTACGAGGTTTTCCCGACGACACCCGCCTTGTTGCTGCCTCGGCACATGACGATCCCTTCCCTGTCGGACATTGCGGCGTCGACGCCTCAACAAAGCTCCGAGAAAACGTTGAGCCAATTTAGATCTCAATTCCAGGACTCGGTATTCAATGTCGGCTTGGGTTTGAGTTGGCAGCTGTATGCCGGCGGCGGCCTCAAGGCCGGGGTGGAGGGTGCGCGCGCCGAGGCACAGGCTGCCGACTACCAGATCGATTACGTGCGCCAGCAACTGACTTTTGCGGTCACCCAGACCTATCTGGGTATTGGGGTGGCCGAGCGCAGCGAGCAGGCCGTGCAAGCCTCGATCAAGCATCTGACCGAAGCGAAGTCAAATCTCCAGACCTTCGTCAAGGTTGGCGCGAAGCCGCAACTGGATCTGCTGCGGGTGGAAGCCCGGCTGGAACAGACGCAACAGTTGCTCGCCGACACGCAAGCGGCACTGGTGACTGTTCGCGGCAACCTGCGGCGTCTGCTCGATCTCGATCCCTCCGGTCCGCCGTTGCCACTCGTCGGCGAGAATGAAGTGTCGGGTAAGGCGTCTGCCGTTCCGACGCTGCACGTGGCTCTCGATGGGGTCTTGGCACAGCGGCCGGACTATCAGGCGTTGCAGTCGGCCGTCGAGGCGCAACATGCACACTTGCGTATCGCGCAGGGCGCGCGTCTGCCGGAAGTGGATCTCTCCGCCAAGGCGTGGGAAGCACATGGCAACCGTACTGGCGGTCCGATCTCGAGCTGGGAGCCCGACAGCCAGATCATGCTTTCGGTCTCATTACCCATTTTTACCGGCGGAACGCTGCGCGCCCAGGTTCACCAGCAGCGCGCCCGGCTGGATCAGATGAATGACCGGCTGACGAGCCTCAAGCAGCAAGTGCGTTGGGAGGTGACACAGGCCTATGCCCAGCTGCATGCCGCGCAGGTGAAGGTCGATGCGGCGCGGGCGGGTATGCGCAGCGCCGATGAGGCGTTCCAGGTGGAGCGCCAGAAGGCCGCCGTCGGCACGGGAACGGTCACCGATCTGCTCGACGCACAGGCCGCGGACTTGTCCGCGCAGACCAGTTTCTATCAGGCCCAGGCTGGGGTGCGGGTGGCAGTGGCCCGCGTCGAACTGGCCATGGGTGTACTCGATGAGCAGCTGAATGGGGCTGCCCGCGGTGTCGGCCGGTAATTTTCCAGGGAGTCATTTCATGCACGCATTCTTCCACCGCACCGTGCTGCTGTTCACGCAGCACTACGTGTGGCTCGCCATCGGCGTAGTGCTGGTTGCACTGCTGATCTTCAGCGTCCGCCTGGGTCGCCACGAACGCCATTGGAGCGGCCGGCTGTTGGCTCCGCTCAACTGGTACAGCCGCAATCTTGCCGCGCGGCGCTTGACCATCAACATCTTGGGCGCGGCGCTGATCTTGTGGGCTGTGAACATGTTCACCCTCTGGGTCACCCCGGCATTGACGCCCAGCCAGTTGTTCACCTCGCCGGTGGTGGGGCCGCAGCCCGTACGCATAACGCAGGCGCGCGAGGGCGTTCTGGACGAGGTCGCCAGCTATGCCGGCAACGTGCAGCCGTGGGAAGACGATGTGATTTACGCGCGCGTCGATGGCTGGATCAAGGCGCTCAACGTCTACCCCGGGGATGTGGTGCATCACGGTGAAGTGCTGGCCACACTCGATCTGTCCAACCTGCAACCCGCATTGGAAAAGGCACAGGCGCAAGTCACGTTCCAGCAAGCGGAGTTTCAGCGAGACCAGAAACTCTTCAAGGCCGGTGCCATCAGTGCGGCGCAATTTGACGGCACGCGCATGCATTACCAGGCGGCACAGGCAGAGCTCCACCAGGTGGAGACTGAAATCAGCTACGCCACGCTGCGCTCGCCGCTGGACGGCGTGATCGCCAAACGCAATGTGTATCCGGGCGTGTACGTGCACAAGGGTGAGATGGTGGTCAAGGTCGACGACTTGCATCGGGTACGTGTTCAGTTCAACGTGGCCGAAAGCGATCTGCAGTGGGTGCATCCGGGTACGGTGGCGTACCTGCGTTTTTCGCAGCTGGACGATGCACTGCTGCGTCAACGGTTTCCGAAAGGCTTCGTGCAGGAGCCCGACAGCGGTTCCGGCACGCTGCGCGCGGTGGTCGCCGCCGTTTTCCCGCAGGAAGACCCACAGACCCATACCGGTCTGGTCGAAGTGCGCATCGACAATCCGGATTTGTTGCTGCGTGAAAACACCTATGTGGTCGGCGATCTGGTCCGGCGCAGCGTCGACAAGGGCGTTCTCATTCCAACCTCCGCGTTGACCACCGAACCGGGTGGCAAGCAGGTGGTGTTCGTGGTGTCACCGCTTTCGGAGCAGGGGACGGTGGAAGCACGCGATGTCACCGTCGGCCTGCGCGGGCCGGAGCAGGTGCAGATCGTCAAGGGCGTCACCGCCGGCGAGTTTGTCGTCTCGCAAGGCAACCGTGAGCTTGTTGATGGTCAGACCGTTGACATGCTCAATCAGGGAGGCGGTCAATGAACGCCCGGCAGCCGAACGGCGGGCGGCGCTTCAGCCTGCCGCGCTTCGCACTGAGTCACCCGCATGCCACGATCATCATCGCGTTGATCATGGTGATCCTGGGGGTCTATGCGTACCTCGCGATTCCGGCGCGCATGGTACCCAAGATCCCCAGCCCGAATGTCGGCGTGGTGACCCAATTCCCCGGCATGTCGGCCGAAGACATGCAGCGCTACATCACCAACCCGCTGGAAAAGCGCATCCAGATCGTCGGCGGAGTGAGCTACCTGCTGGGCACATCGCAGTCCGGCTATTCCAAGATCGTGGTGTATTTCGACTACGACGTGGATCTGCAGAAGAAACAACTTGAAATGCAAGCGTTGTTGAACGAGATCAGCAACGAACTGCCGCAGGCGGGGCCCAATACCACCAAGCCGCGACTGGTCCACGTCAACAGCCAGAATGGGCCGTCCATCCAGTTCGCCATCACGCGCCCGGGCATGAGTCGCACCGCGCTCAAGGAGCTGGTGAACAACGTCATCCTCACCCAGTTCCAACTGCAGCCGGGGGTGCTGTCCGCCAGCACCTTTGGTGGACCCACGCGCCAGATCCAGGTCGAGGTCGATCGCGCCAAGCTCGCTGCCCATGGCCTGAGCATTCTGGCCATCGGGAAGGCCATCGACAGCGCCAATTTCAATCATGGCGGCGGCCCCTTGGTCGATGGCGACAACCGCATCGACGTGCAGATCAACAGCGAGTTCGAGGAGCCACAAACGCTGCAGCGGCTCAGGGATCTGCCGGTGGGTCACAAGGGCGGCCAGGTAATCTACCTGCGTGATGTGGCGAAGATTGCGGATACCCATGCACCGCTCTACGGCGATTTCTACTACAACGGTAAACCCGCTATCTGGCTTGGAGTTCAGGGTCAGAACGATGGCGATTTCCTGAAGATCTCGGAAAACGCGACCAAGCTGGCGCACAAGCTGGAGGCCGAATATCCCGGGCTCAAGGTGCAGACCGCTTTCGACCAGGCGTTCTATATCCACCTCAACGACGCCAACGCGATGGAGGAGTTCATCAAGGCGGTACTGCTGGCGAGCCTGGTGATCGTGCTGTTCCTTGGTGAGTTGGGCGGCACGGTGATCGCTGCCGCGATCCTGCCTTCGGCGGTTGCGTTCGGTTTTTTCCTCGTCTATATGCTCGGTGTGCAGCGTGACTTCGGCATCATGATGGGTCTGGTGTTCGTGGTCGGCAAACTGCTCGACGACTCCATCGTGGTGGTGGAGGTGGTGCGAAGACATATCGAGCGCGGCTTCCACCCCAAGGTGGCGGCGGTGCTGGGCGCCGAACAGGTGCAGAACGCGATCCTGGCGGCCACCTTGACGTTTGCCGTCATGCTGTATCCGATGACCCAGCTGACCGGTGATATGGGTGCAGGTTTCTATAGTATGACGGTGCCGATGATCACCTCGGTGATTGGATCCTATTTCCTCGCCATGACCATCACCCCGTTGATGGCCTCGGTGCTGTTCAAGCCCAAGCCGGGCGCAATTGCCATTACCGAAGAAGTGGAAGTCCCGCTGGAAGAGGAGATGAAGCTCGAGTCGGAGCCGCCGCCGGGCTGGATTGGCCGGGTGATGCACAAGGTATTCCTGCGCCATTTCCACACCTTCGAGCAGGCCTTCATGCGCTGGGTGGCGTGGTCGTTGCACCACCGCTGGATCGTGGTGGCCGGCATCGTCGGCTCGCTGATGATGGCGCTCACCCTGTTTGACAAACTCGGTGTCGAACAAATGCCGCTGACCGATACGTCGGTGGTCTTGGGTTACGTGCGCGCCAGTCCGGGCGTCAGCACCGAACGCATGGCACAGATCGTCAAAAAGATCGAACACATCGCCATGGAGCAGAAGAACGTCAAGGACGTTTCGGCGCTGACCGGGCAATCCCCCGTCTGGGGGCAGTATTTCACTGGTTACGGCGTCAACGAGGTCAATGAAGCACGGCTGCTGATGAATCTGACCATCGCCCGCGAACAACGCCAGCAAACACAGTGGCAGATCCAGGATGCCATCTATCGCAAGGCCAAGGCCGAGATCCCGGATCTCGACGTGCTTTTCCTGCGGCCGCTCAGCCCCACGCCGATCGCAGCATCGCGTGCGCCGGTCGAGGTGCTGATCAAGGGCCCCAACATGCAGCAGGTCTATGACTACGGTCACCAGGTCCTGCAGATCGCCAAGACCCAGGCCAAAGGTCTGCACAATCCCTACCTGGATACGATCTATGGCGTGCCGCAGCTCGAGGTCGATGTTGACCAGGCACGCGCCATGACCATGGGCTTGCGCGTCAAGGATGTGGTGGGGCAGGTTTATTACGCGATCAATGGCGGGATGACCGGAACCTTCTTCAACCCGCAGCCGATGGACTACCACAGCCGCATCCTGATCCGCTATCGGAAGGGTCAGCGGCGATCCCTGCAAGATTTGCGCGACCTCAAGATCGCCACGCCGAAGGGTCGCGTGGTACCGCTGAGCGCGGTAGCGCGCGTTCGCGACAGCGTCGGATTCAACACGATCCACACCTACAACACGCTGTATGCCGCCAGCGTGCTTGGTTATTACCAGGAGCTCGGTCTCAAGGAGACCACCATGAACCTGCTGGTGCCGGCCAAGATGCAATTTTCCATGCCCAAGGGCTACTCGATCGGCCCGGCAGGTTTGATGGGCACCATGCTGCAAGCCTTCAATGAGCTTAATTCCGGGCTCAAGGTGGCATTGGTCGCGGTGCTTTTCCTGCTGATAATACAGTTCCGTTCGTTCAGCACGGCGCTCGTGTTGATGCTGGCGATCCCGCTGGAAGGGCTGGGCGGCATCGGTGCGCTGTGGCTGCGCGACATGAACTGGTCGCCGCCGGTGCTCTGGGGCATGGTCATCCTTGCCGGCATCGTGCTGTCCAATTCGATCCTGATGGTGGATCTGATGCTGCATTTCCGCCGCCGCGGGGCGGATCGCGATCACGCCATTGTCGCCGCCAGCGCCCAGCGCATGCGGCCGGTGCTGATGACTGCGATTGCCGCCGGCATCGCCATGTTGCCTGTCGCGATCTGGCCACCACCGGCGACCGAGCAATTCAAGGAGATCGCCACCGCCGTCATGGGCGGGCTGGTGACCTCCACGATGATGACGCTGATTGCCATCCCGGTCGCTTATTCGCTGATGGACGATTTTGTGACCTTTCTGCGCCGTTTCTATCTTGACGACGTCTGGCTCCCCGGGCGACGCAATTCCGAGGAAAAGGGGAGTGGGGAAGCGTCCTGACCCGATCAATACAGGCGCTCAACATTGATTTTGAATGCACCCAATGGAGTTACGCGTATGAACATTGCCCGACACACAAAGAAACGTCCGCTTGCGCTCGCAAGCCTGCTGCTGGTGGGATCGCTGGCGGCGAACGCCGCTTATGCCAGCCCGCCCGGGTTGGTCGAAGTCACCTCGCACAGCAGCTTTGATGCAACCTTGACCAAGGTCAAAAGCGCCGTCAGTCAGAATGGTTTGATGGTGCTCAAGGATTTCAATCAGCAGATGATGCTGAATATGGTCGGTGTACATGCACCGAAGGAAGTAACACTCGAAATCTTCCACCCCAAGTACGGCAAAGCCGTTTATGAGGCCAACCCGGTTAATTTCCTCGCGGTGCCGTTGCGGATGTTGGTTGTCCAGAGCGGCGATTCCGCCAAGATTTACTATCAGAAGCCTTCGACGGTGCTGGAGCCATTCGGGCTGTCCGATCTCGGCAATCAGCTCGATCCGGTGTTCAACTCGATTGCCGAGTCGGCCGCAAAATAGCCAGGGCGACTTTCATCCGGGCCGGCGCAATCACGCCGGCCCCTTTTTGCCTGTGATGGTCGCTGTTGCAAGTGACTCATCGCTTTTGAATGCCTGCGATGGCGGTAAAAGTACACAGCCATTTCAATAATCTGTTCGAGCCGTCCACCACTTGTGAATTCCCCCATTTCCCCGACGCGTTCCCGGCCCCTTGAAGCAGACGCCAACCGCTGGCGCAGCGCTGCCGTGATCCGCATCCCGCTTTTGTGTGCCTTGTTTTCTGGCGGGGCGGGGTTGTTGTATCAGGTCATCTGGAATCGGGAGCTGCTGCTGCTGTTTGGCTCGACCAGTGCGGCCGCGGCCGCGGTGGTGGCCGCTTTCATGGCTGGGATGAGTCTGGGTGCATGGGGGGTGGCGCGCTTCCCCATCGTGCACCGGCAATGGGCCATCGGCCTGTATGCGGTTCTCGAACTCGGGGTCGCCGGTTATGCGTTGCTGTTTCCGTCGTTGCTGTCGACGCTCCAGGCCCTGTATCCGGGATTTTGGCACGCGGCTTTCGGCCAGCCGGCGCTGCTCAACCTGCTGCGGCTGGGCCTGGGCCTGGCAATTCTGGTACCGCCCACCCTGATGATGGGCGCCACGCTGCCGCTGCTGGTGGCGGCATTGCGCGGCGCGCAACGCCTCGCTGCAAAATCGGTAGGTTGGATCTATGGCCTCAACGCCGCTGGCGGTGCGCTTGGCGCTGCCCTGACGGGCCTGCTGCTGCTGCCGGTCTGGGGGCTGACCTACACCCGTTTCGTGGGCGTGGGCTTGAGTACGGTGGCGGCCGCGCTGGGCTTGTTGCTCGCGCGGCACAAGCGAGCAGGGACGCATCCACAAGCGTTTCTCGTACCCGCCGAAACACCCGACACCGTGCCGCCGCGTTGGGGCCATCATCCGGGATCACGTCGTGTGCTGGTGGTGGCGCTGGTGGGTACCGGTTTTGCCAGCATGGCTTACGAGGTGCTGTGGACCCGCATGCTGGTACTGATTACCGGCTCTTCCACCTATGCGTTCTCGCTGATGCTCGCGCTCTACGTCGCCGGGCTGGCGATTGGCAGCTTGTGGGTGGCTGCCAAAGTGGCGCGTCTACGCGCACCCGGCGATGTCTTCGCGCACCTGCAAATCGGAGCGGCGGCGCTGGTCATCGCCGGATTGTGGCTGTTCAGCCGCTATCCTGATTGGCAGTTGAGCTTCTACCACACCTGGGGCACCACCTTTGGTGTCGGGCTTGGCGTCGATGCGTTGTTGGCGGCGCTTCTTATCGTACCCCCCACGATTCTGCTGGGCGCCGCGTTCCCGGTGGCAACCGAAGCGCTGGGCGGTAGTGGTAGTCGTGCCAGTGCTACCTCGACCGCGCTGGCGACGATGGCTTTCGGCAATGCCGCAGGGGCTGTTGCGGCAGGCAGTGGCCTTGTGCCGTGGTTGGGTATGGAGGGCGGGCTGGTGGCACTGGCTGGGCTGACCTGGCTGTGCGGATTTATCGTGTCGCTCACCCGCTTCGGATCGACCGGCGGCCGACGGATTGGTGCTGCGGCCGGTATCGTACTGGTGGGTTTGGGATCCGTTCTCGTACCCCGCTGGGATCCACTGTTGTTGACCAGTGGCGTGTACGAACGCGCTCCGGTCTACCTCAATCTGCTCGGTGGCAGCGTGCAGCTTGGCAATCTGCTCAAGACCTATCAGTTGCTGGACTATCAGGAGGGCAATCAGGCCAGCGTTTCGGTGATCCGCATCCCAACGCTGCAGGCGCGCCCGCACCTGGCGCTGTCGATCGATGGCAAGGTGGATGCCTCAACCGGCAAGGACATGAGTACCCAGATCATGTCGGGGCATATCGGCATGCTGCTGCGGCCCGAGGCACGGACGGCACTCGTCGTCGGTCTGGCCAGCGGCGTCACCCTTGGGTCGGTTGAACAATGGCCGTCGATCAAGCACGTGGTCATTGCGGAAATTTCGCCGAGTGTCGTGCACGCGGAGCGATGGTTTGGGCCGTTCAATCACGATGCGCTGCAAGATCCACGGGCGAGGTTGGTCATCGATGATGGGCGTCACTACCTCACCGTGATTCACCGTCAGTTTCAGCTCGTTGTTTCCGAACCGTCGAACCCGTGGGAGAGCGGGCCGGCGCGCCTGTTTACACGGGAGTTCTTCCAACAAGTGCAGCAGCACCTGACCCCGGATGGGGTATACGTGCAGTGGGTACCGCTTTATGGCCTGTCGACGGAGCTGTTGAAAACCGAAGTCAGAACCTTTCTTTCGGTCTTTCCGCACGTGGCCATGTTGCGGGTTTCGCAGGGCGATCTGGTACTCGTCGGTGGCCATCGTGCACTGCTGCCACAAGATCATTCACCCTTGCCGCCCACAGTGACCGCGGAACTGGAACGCGTGGACTCCGATCGCTGGCGTCTACTTGCACGCTTCGTGGCCGGGGGCGAAGGGTTGCGTCAGTGGGCCGGTACGGGCCCGCTCAACACCGACGATAACGGCTTGCTCGAGTTTGGCGCGCCGCGTTATCTGTTGGCGCCGACGCTGCAAGCCAACGTCGAAAGCCTGGGCCAGATCCCGTGGCAGGCGGATCTGGCGCGCTGGGGTGCACATGCTCCGTTGCTATTGGCGCGGGCTTTTCTGCGCCGCGGCGAGGTGGAACGCGCTGCGTTTCTGGCCCAACGCGTACCGCCCGGGCCGGCGCTGTGGGCCTTGAACGGCGATATCGCCGCTCATCGGGGCAACTGGGTGACTGCCGCGGATTGGTGGCGCCGGGCCGGTACGGCATCGGCGCAACTCAGCCTGGCCGAACTGGCGTTTTCCGACGGGCAGGCGCCGCGTGCCGCGGCGGCGCTGGCCGACGTCAAACTCGAGGCGCGTACGCCGTACTTCCACTATTTGTCCATGTTGATTGCGCTGCAGCGCGGCGACATCGACAAGGCCTCGGCCGAAGCCAGCCAGCTTGTCGATGTCAAGCCCGACACCGGATGGCAGGTACTCGCCGCGTATTTCAAGGATGTCATCAAGCGACGACTCGGTCAGGTCGTACCCGAGGCTGCGACGGCTGCGTCAACGTTTGATCGACAACTCGATCAGTTGCGCCAACACCTTGAACGCGAACAGAGCGAGCCGGTTCTTGATGAGCTACTGCGACGGCGGCGTGACTTGCCGCCCGGTTTTCTTGATGCAGGTAACGAGAAGTTCCTCGAACAGGCGATGAGCACGCGGCTGCTTGGTCCGCTTGAAATCTACAACCGCGGCGTCAGCCTGTTTTTCATGGGGCGCTTTGAGCAAGCCGAGCACGTCCTGCAAGACTATCTTCGGGTCCTTCCTGTGGGCAGTGGTCCGTCCTACGCCCGTGTGCTGATTGAACGCGCGCGGTTGTTGCGCGGGCCGGTAAACAAGGTTTCTGCTCCAACGGCGTCCAAGCGGTGAACGCGGTGCGACCCCGATCCGCCTTCGCTATCCGCTCCCGAGTCCATTTGGCGCTCACCACGTAATGTCGTCGAGGCCTTGACATGCGTGGTGCTCGTTACCCGCCGTTGGACTTCCGGCGCTACCCCATCCATCTGCAAAGGGAAAATTTCATGCTCGCAGGAAAAACCGCACTGATTACCGGATCGACCAGCGGCATCGGTCTGGGAATTGCCGAACAATTCGCCCGTGCCGGCGCCAACGTCGTTCTCAATGGCATGGGGGATGCGGCCGCATCAATCACCGGCGCGGTGCTTCCAGTCGATGGCGGCTGGACGGCGCACTAATGGATATGACATGAAGACCCACGAGATTCTCCAGCTGTCATCGATGCCGCTGGCTTCGCCCTCTTACCCCAGAGGCCCCTATCGCTTTATCGATCGCGAATATCTGATCATTGCCTATGCGTCGGATCCGCAGGCGATCCGGGAAGCGTTGCCGGAACCACTGGAACCTGATGGCAGCAATACGGTGCTGTTCGAGTTCATCCGCATGCCCGACTCGGCCGGCTTTGGCTGCTATACCGAATCCGGTTTGGTCATCCCCGCCCTGTATCGGGGGGAAAAGCTGAACTTCACCGCGCAGATGTATCTCGACGATGAACCGCCGATTGCCGGTGGGCGGGAAATCTGGGGCTTCCCCAAGAAACATGGCCAACCGAAACTTGGCGTCATGCATGACACGCTGACCGGCACACTCGACTATGCCGGGGTGCGGGTGGCCGTGGGCACCATGGGCTACAAGCATCAACACCTGCTGTATGACATGACGGGCCAACGGCAGTGTTCGCCAGCATCCATCGTCGAGAAGATGTGCAAGACCCAAGTCAATCTCAAGCTCATCCCCGACGTGGCGGGTGAGCCGGCGATTGCACAGCTGGTGGCCTACAACCTGGTCGACATCACGGTGAAAGGTGCCTGGTCAGGCCCGGCGCGTCTGCACCTGGTGTCGCATGTGAACGCGCCGGTGGCTGATCTGCCGGTGTTGAAGGCTCTCGGCGGGCTGCATTTCATTGCCGACCTGACGTTGCCCTACGGGCGCGTGTTGCATGACTATCTTGCCGAGCAGCCGGCGTCCATCCAAGGAAACCCTTCATGACGTATTCCACAACCGAACCGGCGGCACCCAAGGCCACGGACAAAATGAAAAGAACACCGACCCAACTTCCCGGCCAGGTGGTGCTGACCATGCAGGGCGGTGGCGCGCTGGGAGCCTTTCAGGCTGGCGTCTATGAGGCGATGCACGAGGCCGGCATCGAGCCGGACTGGGTGGTGGGAACCTCGATTGGCGCCGTCAATGGCGCGATCATCGCCGGCAACGCGCCACAGGATCGAGTCGACCGCCTCAAGGCATTTTGGTCGCTCGTTGCCAAAGGCAAGACCTCCGCCGGAGCATGGCCATGGCATGTCCCCGGTGTCGACAAGATGATGAACAACCTGGGTACCGTGACACAGGGAATCCCCGGATTCTTCACGCCGAACCTGCGTTCGTGGTCCGGCATGGACGCGCCGCTAGGCGTGGAAAATGCCAGCTATTACAGCACGGTGGCGTTGCGGCAAACACTCGCCGAGCTGGTCGATTTCGGCCAACTCGACAAGGGCAGGGTGCGTTTGACCCTCGGCGCCGTGAACGTCCGCTCAGGTCGCATGCGTTACTTCGATAGCCGCGATGGGCATCTGAATGCCGATCATGTGATGGCCTCGGGGGCGCTGCCGCCCGCGTTCCCGGCCGTCATGATCGACGACGAACCGTATTGGGATGGTGGCATCTACTCCAACACACCAATTGAGGTCGTGATGGACGACGATCCGCGGCGCGACTCCGTGATTTTTGCGGCCCAACTGTGGCAGCAGGAAGACAACGCCCCGAACTCGATTGGACAGGTGCTGAGTCGCCTGAAAGACATCCAGTATTCCAGCCGGGCAGAGAGTCACACCGCGCGTCAACAGCAGATCCACCAACTTCGTCATGCGGTACACAAACTCGGCAGCCTGTTGCCGGAAAGCCTGCGCGCCGAGCCTGGGATCAATGACTTGCTCGACCAGGGTTGTGGCACCGTGATGCACCTGCTGACACTGTACGCGCCGGCTCTGGAAGGCGAAGACCGCACCAAGGATATCGATTTCATGCGTGCCAGCATCGAAGCGCGTTGGAGCGCCGGCCGCGAGTTGGCACGTGCCCGGATCGCGGCAGCGCCCTGGAGTGACGCCGTCGGCCCGGGCGCGTGCATCGTGGTGCATGATCAACCCCCCAAGCCCGACCGGCGCTTGGCGAAAACTTCTGCCGTTTTCGGTAAGGCCGCGCCCACCGTCTGACAGCGGTTGGATGCAGTTGTTGGCTGACGCCCTGAACCTCTGCGGCGGCTGCGCTCATGGCATGCTAGCCTATGTGCGGACTTTAGTACGGAGTCAGAGGGTATGGATAAGACGTCAAAAAGTTTCACCATCGGCGCGCTCGCGAAAGCGGCGATGGTCAATGTCGAGACCATTCGTTTCTACCAGCGCAAACGGCTGCTGGCCGAGCCGGACCGGGTTTACGGCAGTATCCGTCGTTATAGTGAGGCCGATGTCGCGCGGGTGCGCTTTGTGAAATCGGCGCAGCGGCTCGGTTTCAGCCTGAATGAAGTCGCCGACCTGCTCAGGTTGGAGGACAGTGTGCACTGTGCAGAAGCAAGCCACTTGGCTGAGCACAAGTTGGCCAGCGTCCGCGAGAAACTGTCCGATCTCCGGCGCATGGAGGTGGTGTTGTCTCAACTTGTGCATGCATGCCATACCCATACGGGCAGTGTTTCCTGTCCGCTGATCGCCTCGTTGCAGGAAGCGGATATTGGAAACGTATCAAGGGCTTCAACCAACTGAAACGGGTCGTCAACAACGTCAAGTTCCGGAACGGAGAGCTATTAACCGATCAGCCAGACAGGATCGCCGCCTGACCCGCATACACCAGATTTGACCGTAGCGCGCCGCCTGAACCCATACACCAGATCTGAACTTAGCTCGTGTGGTGGCGCTTACTGGCTGCTTCGAACCCGACGTCGGCGCAACTGCGGGCGGTGCGAGGACGCCGTTCCGCCGGACGTTCGTGGGTTTATCACGCCGACGCCTCCGTACAAAAGGCCATAGCCATGCAATTCAAGAAATGCCGTAACCGTACATGCTCACTGGTCGTGGGACTGGTCATGGCGGTATCGCTCGCCAGCGTTTCCGCGATCGCTGCTACCCCGCCGCTGGCGCCAGTCGTGCCCTACACCACGGCCGGCGGTCGCACGCTGTCGACGGCACAATTCAAAGGTCATCGGACCATGTTATGGCTGCTGTCCACCTGGTGCGGGAGCTGCGCGGCCGGTCTGCAAACAATGGCCGACAAGGCCGGTCCACTCGAAAAATCCGGTTTGCGTGTCGTCATCTTGCGCAACTACCAGAATGGCGGTTACCCGGGTCCGGCTATCCGCAAGTTCGTCGATCGGGTTGCGCCCACGTTGTTGCGGCAGCCGGGTTGGGTGTTTGGCGATGCCTCGCTGCAGCTCGATTCCGCTTACAACCATAAACATTATCCGGATATCTATTTCCTGATCGACGCCAACGGCCGCGTCCAGGCTGTCGATGGTGCGCCGTCGGCCACGATGGACACAATCCTCCGTTTTGCTGGTAGAAATTGAAGCCGATGAGCCTGATCTTCACGGCGCTCAAACTGGCCTGGCAGGAGAAAGCCTGCCGTTGGGCTGCCGGCGTGAGCTTCGCAATATTGTTGCCGCTTTATGCCGCCACCTTGCCGGCTTCGTTGACCGGGGGGCGCATCGGCTGGGTCAGCCTGCGTCTGCTCACGCCCGAACTGGGCTTCATCGCGCTCGCATTGGCGCTTTTGCTGGCGCTGACCGTGGCGCTGATGGTACGCATCGTTCGTCAAGGCCAGCGTACCAGCAAAAGTGCCGCCACTGGCGGCCTGCTGGGGGGCTTGGTAGCACTGATCACACCATTGTTGTGTTGCAGCCCGATCCTGCCCTTGGCCCTGGGCTCGCTGGCGGTGACTTTCCCGGCACTCGCGAGCGCCGCTGGTGGCCGTGTGCAGGGCTTCATCGCCACCCACGAGGTCTGGTTGCTACTCGCGGCACTGGCGTTGACTGCCCTGGCGCTTTACCTGAACGCGCGCCGCGTGATCGCCGGAACTTGCTGCCGCTGGGCACCCAACGTCCATACAGGATCCGGCTAAGTATCCCCGACAGAGTCAATGATCCTTGCCGCCACCGCGCCACATCTGGACTCCACCGCCGTCACTGGGGTTATCCGGTTCTGGTCCGGTCTGCCGTGACAGCAGGCCTAGATTGGCGACAGCGAATGGGGTCAACACATTCAATGCAATTTTGACCAGTAGCTGCCCTGTCCAGGGCCCTGTCAGAAGCTGCCCGCCCTCGTTGAAGATGCTCAGCCAGGCTCCCACGACCAGCGCCACCATGCCGGTTCGTTTCAGATGCGGTGGATGCAGCACCGCCGCTCGGATACGGCGCAGCGCCGTCATGTGACCACCCGTCTGGCAAGTCCATGCGGAACAAGACTCGGCAACATGGAGCGAACGCTCCACAACAGCCGCGCCGGAGCGAGAGGACGATCAGGTACCATGCATTGCCTCCGGCGATACGCTGGCTGACCAGGCGAGAATGGCTTCGGTGGCCTGCTGTGCCAATGCCGCCAGCCCGGTTATGGCGCCGGCAACATCCGGCGGCGTCGGTGTCGAGAACGTGAAATCATGTGCTGCCAGCGTCGTGCCATCCGCGGCGGTGATCACGGCATGGAGCTGCATGACCGCGCGCGCATGGTCAGGCGTGTCGAAGTCCTGTTCAAACCGTTCCAATTCAACGCGCAACCCGTAGTGCGGCGAGCCGGTGCCAGGCAACTGTTCGCGCAGTCGTTGTGCCAACAGCCTGGAGGGTGCAGCGATCCAGCGGGCAGTGGCATAGGCCCGCAGCTGGGTCGAATCCGTCATCAGCAGTCGGTACTGGATTTCTCCGCTGTCGAGCCAGGCGGGGGCAGTGACCTCGCGCAAATACAGGCCCGCGTTCGCTGGCTGCCCTGTGACGGGTGGTCCGAAGTCGTGGTATCGAGGCGGGGCAGCGTGTGGTGGCAGCAAACCACAGCCGCTCAAAGCGAGGAGGACGATCGGGAGGAGCAGATAGCTGAGCCAGAGGCGCATGATCATTTCCTGTAACCCGGCTCACCGGGTCCTGGCGGAGGCGTTTGACGGCCGTAGAGCAGGCTTTGCGGATCCTGCTGCAAGTTGTCGGTCAGCCGCTGCAGGCGATCGGTGGCGACGCTCATCTGCATCAGCAGATGGTTGAGCTGGGGCAAGGTGGTGTCACGCAGCTTGATGCCGGCGGTGTTGCCGGTCTGGCTGAGTTGGGTGGCGCTACGTGCAAACTGATCCAGCGAGCGGCTCAGCCCCTGCAACTGCTGCGCCGCGGTGTCGATGTCCGCGAGCGTACGACGCGCCTCGCGGCTGACCGCAGGCAGGGTGGACAAGGTCGCACTCAGTCGTGTCTCGAGCGTCGCCAGCTTGCCGGTCGCGGTCTCGACGTTGGCGAGAATCCGTGTGACATGGCCACGATTGTCGGCGTTGGTCAGCTGGTCGAGGTCTTTCGTCAGCTGTGACAGGCGATCGATCAGCCCGTGCCCGGAATCAACCAGGATGCCCAGTAGCGACGGGCGCAGCGGGATGTGCGCGGGTGCCTGCGCCGAGGTTGCCAGCAACCTGGACGCTTTGCCGTCGTCATCGAGCTCGACGACGGTCAGGCCGGTGACGCCCTGCGGCGTCAGCGTGCCATAGCTGCCGGGCGTGATCGGCACCTCGGGATCGATTTGCACGCGCACCAGAATCGTGCCGAAGTGCCGCGGATCGAAACGGATGGAATCGACCGTGCCTACCGGCACGCCGCGATAGTAGACGGTCGACTGTAGGCTCAGGCCGGACACCGAACTGTGTGATACCAGCACATAGGGGGTACGTTCGACGTGATAGCCGGACAGCCATGTCGCGCCAGCGATCAGCGCGGCGGCGAGGATGGCAACAAAGATGCCGGTGGCCAGTGCGTAAGCCTTGTTGCCCATGATCAGCGTGCCTCCTGTGCCGCCAGCGCCCGTTGACCGCGGGTGCCACCAAAGAAATCATGAACGAAGGGGTGGTCGCGGGCGATCACCTCGTTCAAGCGGCCGAGCGCGACGATGTGTTGATCGGCCAGCACCGCGATGCGATCGGCCAGGTCAACCATGGTATCGAGATCGTGCGTGACCAGCACGACGGTAAACCCGAGTTCCCGGTGCAGCTGCCGAATCAGCTCCACGAACTGCTGACCGGCAACCGGATCCAGGCCTGAGGTTGGCTCATCGAGAAACAGGAACTCCGGCTCCAGCGCCAGCGCACGGGCCAGACCGACGCGCTTGACCATGCCACCGGAAAGCTCCGATGGCATCCGGTGCGCCACCGCCGTGTCCAAGCCGACCATGGCCAGTTTGTGGCATACCAGCTGCGCGATCAGCGACTGATCCAGCAAATCCAGTTCGCGCAGCGGCAACGCGACGTTGTCGAACACGTTCAGTGCGCTGAACAACGCGCCGCCCTGAAACAGCACGCCGCATCGTTCGCGCAGGCACTGCTGGGTGTAGGCGTCGCTCTGCGCCAACTGCTGGCCGTCGACGGTGACACAGCCTGCAGTCGGTGCCTGCAGCCCGATCATTTCGCGCAGGAGGGTGGTCTTGCCGCTGCCGGAGCCACCCACCAGGGCCAGGATCTCGCCTCGGTGCACGCACAGATTGAGGTCGTGGTGGATGACCTGCCCGCCAAAGCGCGTATCCACGTGTTCGAGACAAATGATGCAGTCGGTGTTGTTCATCCCATCCCCACGTTCTGCAGCAGTATGGCAAATACGGCATCGACCACGATCACCAACGTAATGGAAGAGACCACCGAGTTGGTGGTTTCCACGCCCAGGCTGCGCGTGTTGGGTTCGATGCGCAGCCCGAAATGCGCTGCGGTCAGCGCCACCAGCACCCCGAATACTGCGCCCTTGCCCACGCCGATCCAGACGTTGACCAGCGGCACGGCACTCGGTAGCGCCCGCAGGAACTGCGAATACGCGATGCCGAGTTCGAGCTTGACGGCGAGCATGCCGCCGACCAGGGCGAGGGCGTCGGTCCAGACCACCAGCAGTGGCATGACGATCAGCAAGGCTGCCACCATGGGCAGCACCAGACGCAGGGTGGGCGAGATCCCCATCGCGGTCAGCGCATCGAGTTCCTGGGTTACCCACATCACTCCCAGTTGCGCGGTCATCGAGGAACCGGAGCGGCCGGCGACCAGGATCGCGGCGAGCATCGGCCCGAGTTCGCGGATAATGCCAAGCCCGAGGATGTCGATGACGTAGAGCTGTGCGCCGTAGCTACGCAGCTCGATGGCCGACAGATAGCTGACGACGACACCGATCAGCAGACCGACCAACCCGGTGATGAGCAGCGCCCGGACGCCGCTCTCGTAGATCGTCGCGGAAATTTCCCGCCACGGTGTACGCGCCGGATGGCGCAGCACATGGAACGTATCCAGTGTCAGCTGGCCGAGTTCAATCAGGGCAGCGCGCAGATGGTCCAGTGCGATGAACATCCGGCGACCGATCGCGGTCGTGAACGATGGCAAGGGGCGGCGCGATACCGGCGGCAAAGGTGGCTGCCCGGTCCACTGCCGGAACAGCGTGCGATAGTGTTCGGGCATGCTGACGTCGGACGGCAGGCAGCGGTTCCACGCCTGCCAGATCAGGAACGCACCGATGCTGTCCAGCGCGCTGATCTCCTGCAGATCCCAACGACAGCTGCGATCGCAGGCCAACGCAGCCAGCTCCTCGCGCAGCGCTGTGAAGTCGGACCTGAGCGCCTTGAGATTCCAGGGCCCGGTGAGTCGCACCGTGTAGCCGCTGGCGCCTGGTTTGACTTCGATCATAGGGGTCAGGGACATGCCGGATACTCTTGCCAAGCTGGATTTGAGCGTACCCCAAGGTCTTTGATCTGCCGATGCTGATCCACGCGCTTCAGAATCCTATCCCAAGCAGCAACATCGATTCACCGTAGCAGGGTTCGTGCGTGCTGCCGTTGGAAATGTGGCGCAGCATCACCACTACATGGCCTTGCTGCCAGCCCAGGCGGCTGACGAACTGTGGCGTGCTGCTGAGCGCGCCGGTGTGCGGCGTGGCAGCCGCCACCTGGACAGCCAGCGCGACCTGTGCGCAGGACGCACTGGATTGACCGGTGCGGCGGGTTGGCGTCCAGGTGCGGCGCGGTTCGTTTTACCGTGTCGCATCGCGATCAGGGGCCCTTGGGCGTCTGTCGTGGGGCTGACACGCAGCTTTCACAGCTGCGCCGACGTTTTGCATGGACCCACAGGTAGATGGCTACGCCCAATCCACCTGCGACCAACAAACCTGCGAACCCGAATTTGGCAATGGCGGCGATGGCGCCGGCACCGAATGCAGCCACCAACAGGGGCAGGCCGCAGCACAGCGACAGGGCCGCCGCGGCAGCGATACCCGCCCACCAACCACTCTTGTCTTCATTCATCTCACGGCACCTCGATCATGGATTGGGTATCGGCAAGCTTGGGTCCGTACTGAGGTACGGGTTCAAGTATTGATTTGGTCCCCACCCACGATGCCCAGCGCAAGGCCCGGGTGGCGGCGGCTGGCGTTGAACCGCCATGACGTCGACTGAACGCCACGAGCGGTACCGGGTGTCGCACGAATGGGGCACAGCACCCGGTTGGCCCTCGCCGCTGTTTATTGCTCACGTTCAAGAACCGGCTTGGCAGGTCAGTCGTTGCTCAGTTCTTCAATGGGCGTTCGGAATTACCGTTTCCGCAAACCACGCTGCTTCAAGTCCACGATGAATGGTTGCCGCGACATGGTGGCGAATATCGTCGTCAAGTAGCCAGTAACGCAGCTGTTCGCAGACATCGGCAAGACGCTGCCCTTTCTCCAACGCCTGCAGCACAAGAAAGTGCGGGCGCTCCACCACGCACAGTCGTGGCGTTAGCTCCCTGCGCCAGACCACAACATGGGCTTCGCCCGAAGGCTCAAGGTTGGCTAACTTTTGTCCCGGATGCTGCAGCCAGACCTGTGCCGCATTGCTGCGCAGACCCAGCAAACTCAGGGAAGGCACGAACGTGGGACACCATGCGGGCCATCTGGCGGGATCACGCCAGTCGGGATCATCAACGGCTACCGGTTTGGCATCGGTACTGGTCGACGCATGCAACACGGCCCATTCGATCGCAGCCAGGTCGCCATGGGGCTGTCCCGCATGCACGGACAACCAGGCAGGGAAGCGTGCGCCCACGTCGTGGATATCGGGCTTTTCGAAAGGATGATCGTTGACATAGTGCCGGGCCAACTCGGCAAAGCCCGGCTCCCCCAGAGTGCGCGTTGACACCGGAAAATCGTGGCTGAGTGAGCGGACCAGGCGCGAGGTATAGGCGTCTCGATAGATCGCAAGGCCGGCATCGATGCGATCCGCCTCGGCACGGCAGACCGTCGTTCCCTCTATGCGCTGGCACGGCCCGACTTGCAGCCAGGCGACAAATGCATCTTGATACCGGTTCAGAGCGCTGCTCATGCCCAGAGGTCCTCTTCATGGTAGGCGATCTCTCGCGCACTCTCCAGCTCAAGCAGGAGGGACTCGAGCGGCGGGATTTGGTCGTCCCGTTCGAGCAGCAACGGGAGCGTGCCGAAGCGCATGTGAGCCCACCGATAAAGATCCCAGACCTCGGCGGATACGGGTTGGTCGTGGCTATCGATCAGGAACGATCCTGACCTGTCGTGTCCCGCCAGATGGTGCTGCGCGACCAGTGGCGCCGGGATGGCAGCGACGTACTCAAAGGCGTCAAACTTGTGGTTGTATGCGTTGACTACGATATTGTCGAGATCGAGCAGGATCCGGCAGTCCGCTCGCTCGGCCACGGCAATGAGAAATTCCCATTCACGCATGCCGTGCGGCGTGAACTCGACGTAACTGGAGACGTTTTCAATCAGGATGCGTCGCTGCAGGATGTCCTGAACGCGGGCGATGCGGGCCGCCACGTGTCGCACGGTGTCCTCATCAAAGGGCAGCGGCAGCAGCTCATGGAAGTGATGACCTCGGTGCTTGCTCCAGCACAGATGATCGGACACCCACTGCGGCTCGAAACGTTCGATCAGGCTTTTCAACCTCGCGATATAATGAGTATCCAGTTCGTCGCTGCCGCCGAGATTCAGCGATACCCCGTGCAACGCGATAGGGTAGTGGCTGCGGACCGACTCCAATACCTGAAGCGGTCGCCCACCATCGACCATGAAGTTTTCGGTGATCGCTTCAAAGAAGTCCACCGGTACCTGGCCGTGCATGGCAGCGTCATGGAAAGGAGGGCGCAAGCCTAGACCAAACATGGCGCATCCAGGCACTCGTGCAGGAAATCCGGATCGCCGTCCGAGTGTGCCCAAAAATTGCGCAGGGCACCTGTGCGTTGCGCCATGCCGAAGAACACGCCAGCGGCGGCCACACTCGGCGTTGCGCCGTTCACTATGCGCTGGCCCATCCGAGGGAGATTGGCTCCCGGCAGGGCGCCGATCTTGCAGGCATGGGGCGCACCTGCGCTTGCCACGTGACCGTTGCGCCATTCCCAAGCACCCCCTGTCACCAGGGATGGTAAAACCAGTGGTTGTCTGGATCCCACCGCGAAGTGCAACGCGGATACGTTCATCAGTCAATATTCCAGTAGACATTTTGGGAGGTTTTGCGGCAAGCGTGCGCCATCGGTTCATCCGGGGTGTGTAATACATATGTCGACATTAACCTTTACCTCCAAGTCGGGATTCCCTCGGTTGGAGCAACCATTGCTCCGTACTTTGGTACGGTGTCAAGCTTGCATGCCAAGCACCTGCACAGGTTGTTCGGCGCGACAGGTATCCACAGAAGAGCGGTGCGTTACATCCGAAACGCCAAGCGTCTTGCAACTCAGGACAATGGCGGCACTTCGCTTCGCTTCCAGTAGCGTGTTGCAACGTTAGTGAAAGCGGATAGTCCCGACGTGGTACGGGTCAGTTCAAGGCGGGTAGGAGTCATGGCTTGACTCCGTACTTAGGTACGGCCATAAGATCGCTGGCAACGATTCATATTCCAAGGTGCCCCATGTCCGGAACATCGATGCAACCAGATCTTTCTGCATCGCGCAAAGGTAGTCGCGGGGCGCTGTTCGCTGGTGCACTGGCGGCGATTCTTGCCTCTACCTGCTGTCTAGGGCCGTTATTGCTGGTCGCGCTGGGCTTCTCCGGCGCGTGGATCGGCAACCTCACCGCACTGGAGCCGTACCGACCGATCTTCATCGGTGTGGCGCTGCTGGCGATGTTTTTTGCGTATCGGCGGATTTTCCGGCCAGTGACGGCGTGCAAGCCCGGCGAAGTATGCGCCGTTGCACAGGTGCGCAAGGCCTACAAGATCATCTTCTGGATCGTCGTTGCGCTGATATTGGTTGCGCTGGGCTTTCCCTATGTGATGCCACTGTTCTACTGAGTGTCTTGCGATGCTGGTCCGGATGAATTCGAGGAAGCGCGACTCGTTAGCTATTCGCCATCGCAGATGTGCTTTTCGTGCTGCTGCTACCGTACTGCTGTTTATGCCGAAACACCCCCCGAGAGGATTAACCCCATGAAGAAACTTGCCTTCGCCTTCTTGCCGCTGTCGCTGCTGTTCACACTGCCGGCGTCCGCCGCCGAAAAGACTGCCACGCTGGAAGTGCCTGGCATGACCTGCGCGGCCTGCCCGGTAACGGTGACGACCGCGCTCAAGCGCGTGCAGGGCGTGCAGGGTGTGCAGGTGGACTTCCCCAAGCGCCTGGCTACCGTGCGCTATGACGATGCGAAGACCAACCTCGCGGCGCTGGAAAAGGCCACCACCGATGCCGGTTATCCGTCCAAGGCGGCGCATCAGTGAAAGCCGTACCGACCCGGTTGGCCAACACGACCGGCCTGATCGGCAGCGTGATGTCGGCGGTGGCCCGCGTGCACTGTTTTCCCACGCTGGCCAGTGCGGGTTCGGCGATCAGGCCAGCTATGTCCTGTCGCTGCCAGTCAGTCAGAGTCGAGTATGCCGTTCTGCGTATTCGTCAGTAAGACCTGCAAGGCCCAACTTGCCTGTGCTGCCTGGCCCATGGAACCACCATGGGCCGGTATATCGCAAAACATGCACGGCCGAATACCCACCTCGACCACCCCGGCTCGGCGGGCTGCCAGCAGGCGGCCTGCTTGCCTCTGTCACACCAGAATCCCCCCCCTTTTTACATCACAGGTGATTAATCGATGAGCATCAATGAAACACTCCAACAACAGACCCTGCGCGTCACCGGCATGACTTGCGACGCCTGCGCCCACCACGTGCAGCAGGCGCTGCAGGATGTACCGGGCGTGCGTTCGGTGCAGGTGGACTACCCGGCCGGGAGCGCGCGGCTGACCGGCGTGGGCGTGCCAAGCCTCGACACGCTCAACGCCGCGCTGCCTAAAAACTACCGGGTCCAGGCGCGCGACGTTGATGGGCGCGGCGGTGCGACTGCGGCCGGCGGTACGTCGAGCATTGCTCCCGGCGGCAGCGGCGAGCGTCTGCACGTGGCGGTCATCGGTACCGGCGGCGCGGCCATGGCCGGCGCGATCCGGGCCGCCGAGCGTGGCGCGAAGGTCACAGTGATTGAGCGCGGCACGGTGGGCGGCACCTGCGTCAACATCGGTTGTGTGCCGTCCAAGATCATGATTCGCGCCGCCCACGTGGCCCACACGCGGCGCCACAGTTCGTTTGACGACGGTATCTCGGCCTCGGTTCCGGCGATCCACCGCGACGTGCTGCTCGCCCAGCAGCAGGCGCGGGTCGAGGAACTGCGCCATGCCAAGTACGAGAATATCCTCGAGGAGAACCCCGCCATCACCTTGCTGCGCGGCGAAGCGCGCTTCATCGATGACCACACGCTGAGCGTGCGCCTGAGCGAAGGCGGCGAGCGCACGCTGGCGTTCGACCGTTGTCTGATCGCGGTGGGCGCACGGCCAGCGCTGCCGCCGATCCCTGGTCTGAAGGACACGCCCTACTGGAGCTCCACCGACGCGCTGGCGGCCGACCATCTTCCGAAACGCCTGCTCGTGCTCGGCGCGGCGGTGGTCGCGGCCGAGCTGGGCCAAGCCTACGCGCGACTGGGCAGCGAGGTGACGATGATCGCGCGCAGCGAGCTGTTCTTTCGCGAGGACCCGGCCATCGGCGAGGCCATCGGCCAGATCTTTGCCGATGAGGGCGTCCACGTGTTACGCCAGACCCAGACCCGTTCGGTGCGCCACGAGAACGGCGAGTTCATTCTCGACACCAGTGCTGGCGAGCTGCGCGGTGACGCGTTGCTGGTGGCCACCGGCCGCACGCCCAACGGCGATACGCTGGAGCTGGCCAAGGCCGGTGTGCATGTAGCGAAAAGCGGCGCCATCGAAGTGGATGCGCAGTTGCGTACCTCGGCCGCGCACATCTACGCTGCCGGCGACTGTACCGACCAGCCGCAGTTCGTTTATGTGGCGGCTGCGGGCGGCACCCGCGCGGCGATCAACATGACCGGCGGCGACGCCACGCTGGATTTGTCGAGCATGCCGGCGGTGGTGTTCACCGAGCCGCAGATCGCCACGGTGGGACTGAGCGAGGCCGAGGCGCACCTCAAGGGCATCGAGACCGACAGCCGTACGCTGAGCCTGGACAACGTGCCGCGTGCGCTGGCCAACTTCGACACCCGCGGCTTTATCAAGCTGGTGATCGAGGCGGCCAGCGGCAAGCTGCTCGGCGTGCAGGCGGTGGCCGACGGTGCCGGCGAGTTGATCCAGACCGCGGCCATCGCGCTGCGTGCCGGGATGACGGCGACCGAACTGGCCGACCAGCTGTTTCCGTATTTGACCATGGTCGAGGGGCTCAAGCTGGCTGCGCAGACCTTCAGCAAGGACGTCAAGCAACTTTCCTGCTGTGCAGGTTGAAGGAGACCATCGCATGAAAGACCTTTTCAAACAGTTGGGCAGTCTGCTCGGCGCGCTGTTCGCGGCAGCCTGCTGCCTGGGCCTGCCGCTGCTGCTGAGCGCACTGTCGGCGGTCGGGCTGGGCTTTCTGATCCATGACGCGATCTTGATCCCGCTGCTGGTAGCGTTCGTGGCCTTGAACCTGTGGCTGCTGTGGCGCGCCACCGGCGGCCATGCGGATCGACGCCCGTTCGGACTGGGCGTGATCGGTGGTCTGCTGGCGGTGATCGGCCTGTACATCCACCCGCTGGCGGCGACGCTGGGCTTGCTGTTGCTGGTGGCCGCCAGCGGCTGGGATTTTTTCAACGGACGGCATGCGCGGAGCTGCGCCACCTGAGCACCATCCGTGTGCCGCCATCGACAGGAGACTTGCATGACCTCATCAAGCTACGACCTCATCGTCATCGGCAGCGGCACCGCCGCCAACGTCACTGCTTTCAACTGCCGCAAAGCCGGCTGGTCGGTGGCCGTCATTGACCATCGGCCGTTCGGCGGCACCTGCGCATTGCGCGGCTGCGACCCGAAGAAGATGCTGATCGCCGCCACCGAGGTGATCGACGGCGCCCAGCGCATGGCGAGCAAGGGCGTGCTCGGTAGCGTCTCGATCGACTGGGCTGCGCTGCAAAAGCACAAGCGCAGCTTCACTGATCCGGTGCCCGGGCATCGCGAACAGGCCTATGCCAAACAGGGCATCGAGGCCTTTCATGGACGTGCGCGGTTCAGCGGCCCCAACAGTGTGCTGGTTGAGGGCAGAACGCTTGCGGCAAAACACATCGTCATTGCCGCCGGTGCCGAGCCGGTCACGCTGCCGATCGAAGGTTCCGAGCATCTGGCGCTAAGCGATGACTTCCTGCAGCTCGAAGCGCTACCCCGGAGCATCATTCTGGTCGGCGGCGGCTACATCGGCTTCGAGTTTGCCCACATTGCGGCGCGTGCCGGTGTGAACGTCACCCTGCTCAACCGCAGCGCGCATCCGTTGGCCGGCTTCGATCCGGATCTGGTCAGGCTGCTGCTCGAACGCACCCGCGCACTGGGCGTAGACATCAAGCTCGGCCACGAGGTCAAGGCGGTGCGCAAGACCGACACCGGGTTCGAAGTGGAGGCCGAAGGGCCGGGCGGCCGGGTGGTCATCGGCACCGATCTGGCCATCCACAGCGGCGGCCGCAAGCCGGCGCTGCAAGCGCTGGATCTCGATACCGCGGGTATCGCCCACGACAACGGCCGGCTCACGCTGGACCAGCATTTTCACAGCACGACAAACCCGTCGGTGTACGCCGCCGGCGACGCTGCCGGCGGCCCGCTGCCGCTGACCCCGGTAGCGGCGCTGGAAGCCCACGCCGTGGTCGACAACCTGCTGCACGACAAGCACGCCACGGTGGATTACACCGGTATCCCCAGCGCCGTGTTCACGCTGCCGGTGCTGGCTCGCGTCGGCCTGCTCGAAGCCGAAGCCCAAACACGCGGCCTGCACTACAAGGTCAGCCACGCTAGCGTACCCGGCTGGTTCACCGCGCGCCGCGTCAACGAGCCGTGCTATGGCTACAAGGTGCTGGTGGAGGAAGGCAGCGGGCGCATCCTCGGTGCCCATCTGATCGGACCGGATGCCGCCGAGGTGATCAACCTGTTTGGCTTTGCCATGCGCAGCGGACTCGGAGCTGACGCGATCCGCCACGCGATCTTCGCCTATCCGACCGCCGCCTCGGATATCGAGTCCATGCTGCCGTGAGGCAGTGGCGAAAGCGACGGCACTATGAAAACTTCCGCAAGTCCTCTGAATCTTTCTGCTCGTTGCGTGGCTCTATTGAATGGCGCCATGACTCGACAGTTTGGTGGCATCCGTAACGCACCCTTTCAACCCAAGGAGCACGCACATGAGACATGCAACATTCCGATTCCGCTCAGTAATTGCTGGCCTGCTAGTCGCAGGTATGGCCACGGCCGCACCTGCGTTCGCGCAGAGCAGCAATTTCGTCAAAGTCGAATCGCATCATGGTTTCGGCGCCACTGTCAGCGCTCTCAAGAAAGCGGTCAGTAGCAACATGATGATGGTGATGGGCAATATTAATCAGGGCAAGGTGCTTTCGATGAGCGGTCTGAAACTTGAAGGTGCCGAGAGCTTCCTTGTGGGCAACCCGGCGATGGGCAAGGTGGCCTTCGGCATGGATCCAGCCGTCGGCGTGGAGCTACCCGCGCGCATCTACGTCTGGTCGGACCACGGCAAGGCCTACGTCGGCTATTTCAAACCGTCTTCCCAGCTAGAGCAGGTCTCGCCCGGCTTTGCCAAGATGGGTGGCAAAATGGACATGATGTTCGACATTATCGCCAAGGCAGCCACCAAGTAGTCGTTCATGGGGTGGGTGCAAAAGCACCCGCCCCTCTCCGCTTCCTGCAAGGAGACCGCGGTGATCAAACTCCAGAATTTGACTTTCGGCGAAGCGCTGGCCACGGCTCTCGCTCTGCTCGCCGCCTCGGTGTCACCGCTGGCCTTCGATTACGCCGCGACCGGCGCGACCACCTTGCATGCACTTGGCACCCAGGCCATTCTGCCGGCGCTGCTGGTGTGGGCTGCATTGATTTTCTTGGTCGCGCCAATGATGGGTTGGCAACGGCTGGTATCTGCCGGTCGCTTGGCACTGATGAGTGGTCTGCTCGGCGTGGTGGTCATGGAGGTTGTGCGCATCACGGGCTTTCGCGTATTCCACGGCATGCCCGGTTCAATGCCGATGCTGATCGGCGTGTTGCTGACAGATCGCTTCATGGACGGCCCCAACGGGTTGTCCAACTTGCTGGGCTGGGGTGACCACCTCTGGAACGGCATCGGTTTCGCTTTCGTCTATTTTGCGGTCTTTGGCCGGCAGCGCTGGTGGGTGGGCGGGGTCTACGCCCTGGTTATCGCTACCATCTTCATGCTGGGCCCGGTGATGAACATCATCGGGGCCGGCCCGTTCGGACAGGACTTTGCTCCGGTCAAGTTTCCATTGACCGTTTACGGTGCGCACCTTGTCTACGGTCTCGCCCTGGGCTGGTTCGGTCAACGCGCGGCCGCGACGCCCAACAATTTTTTGAGCGATGCCTTGGGCTGGCCACGCCTGCGCGATGGCGCCAATGCGCATTCCTCGCCGCTGTGATCCTGAGTTCTGGCCTGTTCGAGTAATTTGTTCCGCGCTGTGGTCGTGATATCGCTGTGCCGGAAGAGATAGGACTCGTTAGCTCGACGGTAATCCTCGCTTCCAACCCGAAGGCCGGCACAGCCGACAGCACTCGTGCCATGCCCCGGTCGCCGTCGCCACGACGTAGCAGCGCGCGGCTGCGCTGTGGCAGGCGAACCGGTAGATTCGCGAAGGGTGCGCCGTCGCGCAAGGCGCCAGGTTTGCGCTCGATCAGCGGCAGATTAATGCTGCCAATCGTAGACCACGCGCTCGCGCTCGCTGTCGCGCGTATGCTCGGCGACGACGCTCTGATCGACGACGATCGATTGCAGTAGGAACCCCAGTTGCCCAGCCATGCGGCGCACATCCGCTCGCGTCTGCCACAGGTGTTCGCGCGGATGCAGCAGGTTGCCAATCCCGGCCAGTGAAAAATTCATCGCCTGCGCGCGCTGGATGAACAGTAGCCGCGCCAGATCCGCATTGCCGCAACGACGACGTCCGCCACTGTCGCGTAGCGCCCGCAGCAGCAAGCCGATCTTCCCGTAATAGCGCAGCGTATCCGTCGACACGCCGGCGCGGCCCGCGCCTGCTCTTCGCTACTACTGGGACCGAGTCGCAGTCCTTGGTCACGCTCCACTTGGCGAACCCAGTTACACAGCGTCTGCGCCGTGCGGCCGATCTTGCAGGTAATCGAACTGATCGCCGCCCATCGCGAAGCAGGCTCATGCTGATGGTCAAGCATCATCCGCACCGCTCGCTCTCGCACTTCCAGAGAGTATGGGGCTACGATCACTCAGTACGAGTGTGATACCTCCAAGCACTGCCAATGAGGTGATCACCAGACGCAAGGTGAGGTTCTCACCCAACATAAAAATCCCAGCCAAGGACGCCAAGACGGGTACGCTCAGCTGGACTGTGGCGGCGCGAAAAGAGGTAAGCGACCGCATTGCTGCGTACCAGATCGTATATCCAACACCTGAGGCAAGCGTTCCTGAGGCAATGGCGAACAGTAGGCCATAGGCATCGATAGAAAGCTCATGAATGAATGGAATCGATGCCAAGACCACCATTGGTACGGCGCGCAGGAAATTCCCGCTAGTCGAGCTCAGTGGATCGCTTGAGCGCTTGCCAATCAATGTGTATCCAGCCCACGCCATCCCGGAGAGCAACATGATGGCTGCGCTTTGAAGGGGAGGTGCGCTTGCGCCAGGCAAAAGAAGCGCAACGATGCCTGCGATTGCAAGGAGTAGCCCGATAAGCGCGGCACCTCGCATCCTCTCACCCTTGAAGTATCCGTAGCCGAGCATGGTGAGCTGTACAGCACCGAAGAGCAGCAAGGCTCCTGTGCCGGTGTCCAAATGCAGATATGCGTACGAGAACGCAAAAGCATAGACGAAAAGCGTGAATGCGCCTGACCATGAACCGGTTGGCTTGCTTGAAGTGCTTCTCATGGAAAGAATCAACCACAGCACTACGGCACCGCTTATCAAGCGAATCAGTGTGAACGAAATGGCGTCAGTGGCTGTGTGTCGAAGTGCCAGTCGGCAGAGTACTGAATTTGCAGCAAACGCAAGCATTGCGGTTGCGGTCAATAGGACAGCTCGGCTGGTTTCATGGGACATCGATACGTCAGGATCAGGAATACTTGGTCTCATCGTCAGCTCCTCGTAAATGTCATGCGTGGGCCATATCCACCGCCGCCTACTATCCTGTTGAACACCAACGCTCGTGCAGAAAGTAGGCAGGCGGCGGTTATATCCGATGGCGGTGATATGGGTTAATCTGGGGATGGCAGATCAACTATCGCAGCCGGTCATGCTGCAGGTCTGACCCTGTATGGAGCTAAAGCCGTCTATAGACGAAGAGTACATTTTCTCCAGGGCTTGGGTATAAGCCTCGATAGGCTGAGCACCGGAGATATAAAAATCATCGTTGAATACGAAAAGCGGAACGCCTGCTCCGACGGCGTGAGCCTGTTTCTCGTCGACAATAACGAGTTGGGTCAGAGCATCGTCAGACCAAGCGCGATCGGCCACCGCAGGAGGAACCCCGACCTCAGCAGCGATTTCAGCCAGCGATTGGCGCTCAAAAATAGACCGGCCTTCGCTAGTGGTCGCCTCGTAGAGTCGTTCGACCAGGCGCTTGCGGAGTGCCTCATCGGTGATTGATTTGACCAGGGTATGCGCCTTGATGGTGTCGCCGAGAAGCATCGTGTCTAAGTGGTAAGTCAACCCAAGGGTTGCAGCATGTGCCTGGACACCCTGCATCATTGACATAGCTGGCTTGGAATCCCCAAATTTTCTCACCAAGGCAGCTACAAATGGCTCAGGACCGCTGTCAGGAGCAAGTCGGTAAGATCTGTAACCGATCTCAACCAGATCTCGATGTTGGAATCGTTCGAGAGCAGTCTCAAGGCGCCGCTCGGCAATCCAGCACCAGGGGCAAACATAGTCCGACCAAATATCGATGTGCAGGTATTCAGGAGTGTTACTACTCATTTGTGTTTTCCTCGCGGCTTGCACATCAACCCATCGGTATTTAGATCGCCAATGAGTTGATGTGCATGTCGAAGTCAGCTAGCGCTCATGTATTGCATCCAGGGTGCCTGTCGGGCTTTGGTAGTCGAGGTGAATCGCCCCGAGTTCCGAGGAGGCTGTACGAGGACAGATTTTCGACGGCTTGCCGGCCCATCGTGGTTCCATGGGCCAAGAAACGGCGAAAAGATGGACTGCACAGACGGTTTGGCAACGCGGGCAACCGAAGTCCGACAGGACCTTAAACGCAGTTAGCCGTTTGCGAACGCATCCAGCACATGTGTGCTATAGGTCAGGGCAGCGCCCGCGTTCAGGTTGATCGCGACGCCGAGAGCCTCACCTATTTCCTCAACAGTCACACCGACTTTTTTGGCCGTTTCGACGTGAAATGCGATGCAACCGTCGCAGCGAGTGGTGACAGCCACCGCCAGAGAAAGCAACTCGCGGGTTTTAGCGTCAAGGTGGTTGGTTTTAGCGCCAGCCCCACCAAGGCTCATGATGCCTTTCATGGTATCGGGAGAAAGGCCGTTCAATTGCATGAGGCCGGCATTGATATCTTTACGGGTTTGCTTCCAGTTTTGCATTGAATTCTCATAATTATACCTATCGGCGTAAATATATTAAAAACCGAGGTTTGGTTCGAAAATAGGAGTATTGCCTTCCGATACGTGGCGGCGCCGAATCAAGCTTTACTTACTTCCAGGGTCGCGTTCATACGAATGGCTTTTGTGAAGTTGGCGAAGTTCACTGAGGTCTTGGTAACGGCTTTGTGCAGCTCCTCCACACGCTCTTGAGGGGCATCCGTTTCAATTCGCACCACGTAGTTCACTTCGTCCAAGCCAGGATTCACATTGGGATCGAGGCCCAGAAAACCACGAAGATCGAGCGCTCCATCGGTCTCAATTTCCAGATTGTGAATCTTGATCCCCATCACGGCCGCGTTCGCAGCAAAGCCCACTGAGAGGCAGGCATTCAGGGCAGCCATCAGCAGCTCTACTGGGTTGGGCGCGGTGTCTTTGCCCAGCAATTCCACCGGTTCATCAGCCGCGATTTCGAAATGACGTTGGTACTTCTCACCACCCAACCAATAGTGGTTGACCGTGGCCACGGTGCGGGCCTGATGCTCCCATTTAGTCTTCACATTGAAGCGCGCGTCGCCTTTCGCTGGCGTTTGGACCACACCGTCAGCAAATTGCCGCAGGGCGGTCAGGTCGATACCGTTCAAAATATTGCTCATCGCGTGATCCTCTCTAAAAGCTTTATCGGGTCGGGTGACGTTTCACCGACGCCGAATATACCTACTAGTTGGTAGGTATGCAAGTAGAAATTCGAACACTACCCGTGGCGCGGCGTCATGAGGCCTTCAGGATCATGGCGGTGACCTTGGGACCCGCGCCCTGATAACGGGTATCTTATTACCGACGCATGTTGTAATATATTGAATATAAACAATATTATTCTCGTAACGCATCCGACTGTCCCAGAATGTCACGAAACTCAAGCAGCGAGCGTTGTGTATGGACCTACTAGATGGTATGGTTCGATGTCCCCATAGCGTGATCTCGTGCTAGGTCGGATTTTGACGAGTCGAACGTGAGGTCGGATTGGTATCGGCTGACGCGAAGGTCTATTGAAGAAGATCCGCGTGGTCTGTTAGAAGCTGGAAACTTCGGTTTCTTCGGAAGATCGACGGAGTTTGCTGTTTCTCGCTTTGTTGATGTTCCCAGGAAGTCGGAACATTTTCCCTGATTTGTAGAACAGGCTTCGATATGAATACCCGCTCAGAGCTGTTGAACTCCGCTGAATCCATGTTGCGTACCAAGGGTTATGCAGCATTTAGCTATGCCGATCTTGCTGAAGCAATAGGGATCAAGAAAGCCAGCATCCATTACCATTTTCCAACCAAGGAAAGGTTGGGAATAACTATTGTAGAAAGCAACCTTGTTAGGTTGACCAAGCAACTGGAGGAAATCGACTCAGACTTGCCGAGCGCGGTATTGCGACTCGAAAAGTATGCGGGGTTGTTTCTGGAGAGTAGTGAGAACAGGATGCTTCCTCTGTGTGGCGCGCTGGCAGCAGAGATATCTGTACTTCCCGACAGCTTGAAGGCTTTGACAAAAGATTATTTTGGAGTTCAGTTGGCATGGGTTGAAAGTAATATCGTGATGGGACAAAGGCGAGGAGAATTTCGACCGGATCTCGATAAAAGCAAAACTGCACGCACCCTGTTGAACATACTGGAAGGTGGGAGCTTCGTGGCTTGGGCATTGGATGACAAGTCCAACGCCAATTTTGGTTTTGAATTGTTCTTGGATGGCATCGTAGTCAAAAAACAAGAACCTCTTCCGGTTTCCTGATTGGCGCCGTATGTCAGCGAAGTCGCAGCTGGTGCGCCAGTGCGGCGGCATGCCGAATTCCTCCGCTCCGGTGAACGCTGCTTGGGTGAGGCGATGTACCACTTCAAAAAGTATAAGACCAGTTATTGCGGAAAGTCTCAAGTTGGAATCATCTCCTGCAGCATTGACCCTGTTGGGGGAAGGGCGGCATGTCGGAAAAATAGTCTTGACACCTTGAATCAAATGCGAACCCGTGAACGCGACAATTGCGTCGACAATTACTGAATCCGACCATCAAGGACCTCGACCACACGGTCGACTTCCGTGATCAGGCGGTGATCGTGGGTGACCACCAGCACGGTCGCATGGTGTTCATTGGTAACTTGCCGCAAAAGACGCATGACATTCAAGGCCCGGTCGGTATCCAGACTGGCCGTGGGCTCGTCGGCGAGGATGATTTTCGGGTTGTTGGCCAGCGCGCGGGCGATGGCCACGCGCTGCTGCTCGCCGCCGGACAGTTGGTTGGGATGCAGGTCGGCGCGGTCGGCGATGTCGAGATAGCCCAGCAACTCCCGCACCCGCGCTTCGGCAGGCTGGCCGCGAACGCCCGCCAGATGCAGCGGCAGCAGCACGTTTTGCCTCACGCTCAGGAACGGGATCAGGTTGGGCGACTGAAAAATGAATCCGATCTTCTCGCGCCGCAGGCGCGCCAGATCGGGCTGCTTGCCGTCGTAGATGTTTTCCCCGTCGATGCGCAGGCTTCCGCCGGTCGGCGTGGTAACCAGCCCGAGGATGGTCAGCAGCGTCGTCTTGCCCGAGCCGCTCGGGCCCATGATCGCCCACAGGTCGCCCGGCCGTACGGCCAGTTCGACGCCCTTGAGGGCTTCCACCCGGGTAGCGCCGCGCCCATAGACCATCGCCAGGTTTTCGGCGTGGATCGCGTAGTCGGCGGCCATGCTCAGCCTCCCCCCAGCACGCTGCGCGGATCGACATGCATCGCCCGGCGCACGGCCAGCACGCTGGCAAGCACGACGACGATCACCATCGCGGCCAACATCTGCGCGATATCGCCATAGGTGGCGACCACGCGCCGCGGAAAGTATGGCTCGATCAGCAACTCAAGGGCGCTGCCGACCAGGGTGCCCACGATGCCCATGAACAAGGCCTCTTGCAGGATCATGCGATACACCACGCCGCTGGGCGCACCGAGCAGCTTGAGCATGGCGATGTCATGCAGCTTGTCTAGCGTGAACGTATAGGTGATCAGGCCGATGACGATGCCCGCGATCAGCACCAGGATGTCGCGAAACAGCGCCAGCTGGAACAGGATCAGGCGGTTGGAGCCCATCAGTTGCAGATTCACCGCCTGCGGCGCGGTGTAGACCTTCAGGTGCTGCCAACGGGTGATGCGCTGCGCGACTTGCTGCGCCGATACGCCGGGTACCAGCTTGACCGCGATCGCGTTGATGGAAAGTGTGCTTGCGGCCGTGGCTGCCGCCGTGGCGGCCAGCGGGGCGGCCAGCCGCGGCTGCGTCGCGGCCAGCTCGGTGAACGGTTTCGTGATCGACGTGCGTTGACTGCGCACCAGGTTGGGGTCCTGCTGGAAAATGATGTTCTGCGCGTCCACCAGCGTGGTGTAGATCACCGGGTCCGCGGTGAAGCCCACCATGTTTTTGGTCAGCCCCACCACCGTGTAGTCGAAGTTGCCCAGGCGCATATGTTGCCCGAGCTGGAAGCCGGTCTTGACGTCGGCCACGATCTCGTAATGACTGGCCTCGATGCCGCGCCCGGCGACGATCACCGGCGGCCCGCCGATTTTTCCGCGCTGGTAGCCGATCACGATGAATCGCTGCAGTTTTGGCATGGCCATCCAGCCGGGCTTGACCATGCTGGCGGTGTTGAGCAGTGCGTTGATGTACATGAACTTCATCAGCCGGGTGGGATGGGGCATCACTTCCACGTGTTCCCACGCCGTCGCCAACGGACTCGCCTGCGCCACGCCGGGGATCGCCTCGATCGCGTGATAGACCTGCTGCGGCAGGCGGGAGGTCTCGACAAACGGCCCGAGCGTCCCTCCTTGCGGATGGGCACCATAGGCCTGCACCACCCACAGGTCCGCCCCCGTCTTGTTGATGATGGTGGCCGAGTCGAGGATCACGCCGCGGATGATGCCGCCGATCGCTATCACCACCATGATCAGCAGCGACACGCCGAGCGTGGAGCTGAAGAACTTGAAGCGGTGGTAGCTGATGTCGCGAAGTGCAAGATTCACTGCGCCATCCCCATGCCCATCGACGTGCCCATCGGCATCGCGGCCTTGACCGGCTCGGGGTGTACCGATTCACCTGGCTTCAGCCCCATCGGCATCAGTACCACGCGATCGCCGGCATGCAGATCGTCACCGGCGACCGCCACTTTCGACGAGCGCGGGCTGCGCGCCAGCACGGTCACACGTATGCGGTGAAGCGTGTGGTCGGCACCAACCACCCACACGAACAGAGCGTTGCCCATCGGCGTCAGCGCCATCTGCGGCACCACCAGCGCATCTTTCGCTTCGCCGGTGCGGATGTAGACGTTGGCCCACTGGCCGAGCTGAAACTGGTCGGCCGGGATGCTGAAGCTCACTTCGGCCACCGTTTCTTCGGTCGCGGCATCCGCGCGGGGGCGGATCCGCAGCACGTGCCCCGGCAACGGCTGGTGCTCGCGGCCGCGCAGCATGACCGTCGCCGTTTCGCCCTTGCGGATGCGTCCGGTGACGTTCTGGTCGACAAAGGTATCCACGTAAATCAGATGGGTGTCGGCGATCGTGAACATCGGCTGGCCCGCGACCACGGAAGCCCCCGGCACCACCCAGCGCTGGGTGACGATGCCGTCCGACAGCGCGGGGATCTGGGCCAGCGACAGCTCGTAGGTTGCCTTGCCGAGCTCCGCCGCGGCGACCCGCACGGCACTTTGCGCCACGGCGTTGCGCTCGCGGTATTGCTGCGCTTCCTCGACACCGACGGAACCGGAGACCACCAGTTTTTTCTCGCGGATCCATTCGCGCTGGCGTTGCTCGGCGCTGACGCGGGCAGCGTCCAGCCGCGCCTGGGCGACCGCTACCTGATGGCGCAGACCATCCTGGTCGAGCGTGGCGACGATCTGGTTCTTGCTGACGCTGTCGCCCTCCTCGACGAAGACGTGATCGACCCGTCCGGTGATCTTCGCGGCGATGTTGGCCAGCGCATCGGCCGTCACGGTGCCGGATCCTTCCACTTCGGCCGCCACGTTGCCGCGCTGCACCGTCGCCACCGACACGCGCGGCGGCCGCAGCACGGTCAGTCGCAGCAACACCACGATGACGGCCAGCACCAGCAGCACGATCCCGATGCGCAGGCCACGCCGGGCACCCTGGTGTGGGCTTTCACCGGGCGCAGTTCGCATCGATCCGAAAACGCCGCGGATTTTTTGGACAAGAGTTTTCATGGGCGCATTCACTGGCTCGGTTCGAGGGCGCGCCGGCGATCAGGCACGGCGGCTGAAGAGGGTTGGCGTGCCGGGTTGGCGCGTTGACCTGGGAGCCTGTCGACATCGCGCCACCACCCGCCACCCAGGGCCACGAACAGCTGGGCGCTGTCCAGGTAACGCTGCGCCCTGACCTGGATATACGACACGCGCTGCTGCTGCTCACGGCGTTCGGCATCGAGCAGGGGCAGCCGCCCGGTCTTGCCCAGCGCGTAACGGTGTTGCGCCAGATGCAAGGCGTCGCCGGTGGCGTCCAGCGCCTGGCGCTCGGCCTGTACCCGTTCAGCATCGTGGCCGAGCGAACGCAGCAGATCGGCCACCTGGCCCAGTCCGGTCAGCACCGTCTGCCGGTACAGCGCCAGCTCGGCGTGGAACCGATCGATCGCCGCCCGCTTCTGCGCGGTCAGCGCGCCACCATGAAAAATTGGTGCCGTGAGACCGCCGAACAGCGTCCAGACCAGGTTGGAACCGCCACCCAGCGAGTGGGTGGCAAGCGCCGCCGTGCCGACCGACGCGGACAAGGTGAAGTTCGGATACATCTGCGCGTCGGCCACGCCGACCGCCGCGCTGGCGGCGTGCAAGCGGGCCTCGGCGGCGAGAATGTCGGGGCGGCGCTCAGCCAGCGCCGAAGGCAGCCCGACCGGCAGCTCGGCCGGCAGCGTGAAATCGGCCAGGTCGAAGTCCGGCGGCGAGAACGAGGCTGGCGCCATGCCGACCAGGACCGCCAGCGCGTCCTGCGCCACGGCCACCTCTTGCCGCATCGGAGGCAGCAGGGCACGGTCATTGGCGAGCTGCGCCTGGACGGTCAACAGGTCGGTCCGGGCCAGCTTGCCGTCGGTGTATTTCTGCCGGACCAGCGCGAGGGTTTTTTCGTCGGCGGTAATGCTGGCTTCGAGCGCCGCGATCTGCTGCCGGGCCGCCGCGATAATGAGCGCCTGATGGACGACGTTGCCGGTGACGGCCAGTTGCGCCGCTGCCAGTTGATACGCCTGGTTTTGCGCCAACGCCTGCTGCTGTTCCACCCGCCGCCCGGTGAGGCCGAACACGTCGGGGGTGAAACTTGCCGTGGCGCCGGCCGAGTAGAGGTTGTAGATCGGCAGATCGTGACTGGGCCGAATACCCAGGGCGAACGGCGGGCCTTTTTGCCGCTCGGCCGAAGCGGAAGCATCGATCTGCGGGGCATAGGACCGTCTGGTGCGCCAGGCGATGGCCAACAGTCCAACCGTCGCGGCGGCCCAGGCCCGACTGCTGCAGTCGCAACAGGTGGTGGCCGAAGCACGCGGGGCCTATGCTGGCGAGCGGAACAATTGCCACCAGGCGGCTGGAATGGCCTGCTCGACGCTCACCCGCTGCGCAGGCTCGCCGGCACCCGGCAGCAGATGCGGCGCAGTCGCCGCCGACGTATAGGCCGTCGCCTGCGGCGGATCGGGGTGCACGAAATTCGGCCCGACCGTGCACCCGCCCAGGGCGATGGCGATGGCAAGGACGAGGGCCGTCAGGCGCAACGGCTTGGCCGGTTGGCGCCGGGACAGATCGCCGTGCGTGTTCACTGGCCGTGGGTCCTGATGGTCGATCGCCAGGCACTTGCTGGCAGGTTCCATCACAACGCCACGTTGCGCAGTCGCAACGCATTGCTTACTACCGACACCGAGCTCAGGCTCATCGCCAATGCGGCCACCATCGGCGACAGCGTGATGCCCAGCACCGGATACAGCGCGCCGGCCGCCAGCGGCACGCCGACCGAGTTGTAGATGAAGGCGAAGAACAGGTTCTGGTGGATGTTGCGCACGGTGGCCCGCGACAGCGAGCGTGCCCGTACGATGGCGCCCAGATCGCCCTTGATCAGGGTCACCTGCGCGCTTTCCATCGCCACGTCGGTGCCGCCGCCCATCGCGATGCCCACGTCCGCCGCCGCCAGCGCGGGCGCGTCGTTGATGCCATCGCCGGCCATCGCCACGCGGCGCCCGTCGCTCTTCAGCGTGGCCACCACCGACGCCTTGTCGGTTGGTGTCACATCGGCATGCACCTCGTCGATGCCCAGTTGGCGCGCCACCGCACCGGCCGTGGTCGCGTTGTCGCCGGTCAGCATCACCAGGTGCAGGCCGTCGGCATGCAGCGCCGCGATCGCCTTCGCCGTGCCCGGCTTGATCCGGTCGGCGACCGCGATCAAACCGGCCAGCACCCCGTCGACGGCGAGAAACATTACCGTGGCACCATCGCCGCGCAGCGCGTCGGCCTGTTGGGTGGCCTTGGTGTCGGCGTTGATCTTGAGTTCGTCCAGCAGTCGCGCATTGCCCAGCGCCACCAGGCGGCCGTCGACACGGCCCTGCACGCCGCGGCCAGTCAGGCTGCGGAAATCCTCCACCGGCGGCGGCGTTTCGCCGTCGAGCGCATTGACGATCGCCCGCGCCAGCGGGTGCTCGCTGGGCTGCTCCAACGCGGCAGCCAGCCGCAGCAGGCGTGCGCGCGGCAGTTCGCCCAGCGCCAGCAGTTCGGTCAGCGCCGGCTTGCCTTCGGTCAGCGTGCCGGTCTTGTCCAGCACCAGGGTGTCGATGTCGCGCATTGCCTCGATCGCGCTGGCATCCTTGAACAGCACGCCGTTCTGCGCACCGCGGCCGCTGGCCACCATGATCGAGATCGGCGTGGCCAGCCCCAGCGCGCACGGGCAGGCGATGATCAGCACCGACACCGCCGCGATCAACGCATGCGCCAGCCTCGGGTCCGGCCCGAGCCAGGCCCAGCCCGCAAATGCCAGTACGGAGCAGGCGAACACCGCCGGCACGAACCACGCCGCCACGCGATCAGCCACCCGCTGCAGCGGTGCGCGGCTGCGCTGCGCCTTCGCCACCAGCGCCACGATCTGCGCCAGCATGGTCTCGCCGCCGACTTTTTCCGCGCGCATGGTCAGCGCGCCGTCCTGATTCACCGTGCCGCCGGTCACCGGCTCGCCCTTGGTCTTGCTCACCGGCATCGGCTCGCCGGTGAGCATCGATTCGTCGACATGGCTCTCGCCGTCGAGCACCACGCCATCGACTGGCACCTTTTCGCCGGGGCGAACGCGCAGCGAATCGCCCGCGTGCACGTCGGCCAGCGGCACGTCGCTCTCGCTGCCGTCGGCGGCTAGCCGATGCGCGGTTTTCGGCGCCAGCCCCAGCAGTGCCTTCAGCGCGGCACCGGTACGGCGGCGCGCGCGCAGCTCCAGAAAATCGCCCAGCGTGACCAGGGTGACGATCACCGCCGCTGTTTCGAAATACACACCGACCTGGCCATGCACGTCGCGGAAGCTGGCTGGAAAGATCCCCGGCAGCAGAAATGCCACCACGCTGTAGAGCCAGGTCACGCCCGTACCCACGCCGATCAGCGTGTACATGTTCGGCCGCCACGGCCGCAGCGAATTCCAACCACGCTTGAAAAACGGCGCCCCGCCCCACAGCACCACCGCCGTCCCCAGCACCGCCTCGACCCAGTTAGTTATCCGATCCCATGGTGACGGCAGCTGCCAGCCGAACAGGTGCGGTCCCATCGCCAGCGCGAATACCGGCAGCGTGATGGCCACCAGCAGCCAGAAGCGGCGCGTCATCGCGCGCACTTCGCCACCGTCGTTTTCGTCCTCGCTGGGCAGCATCGGTTCCAGCGCCATGCCGCACTTGGGACACTCGCCGGGTCCGACCTGCTGGACCTCCGGGTGCATCGGGCAGGTGTAGATCGCGCCCGGCGCCGCGACCGGCGGGGCTGCGCGACCTTCGAGCCAGGCCAGCGGTTCGGCCATGAACTTGTCGCTGCAACGCTGCCCACAGAAGTAGTAGGTGTGACCGGCATGCTCGACATGTAGCTTGGCAGTGTGCGGATCCACCGTCATGCCGCAGACCGGGTCCTTCTCCGCGTGGGTGTGGCCCGCGATGGTGTGATCCGGCGTCGCGGCTGTCTTGCCGGCGCAGCAGCTGCCCGCCGCAGCCCGCTTGCCGGCTGCCGCCAGATACGATGCCGGTGCCGCCTCGAACTTCGTCTTGCAACCGGCGGAGCAGAAATGGAACGTCCGCCCGTCGTGCGTGCTGACGTGCTTTGCGGTCGCTGGGTTCACCTGCATCCCGCACACCGGATCGGTCGCCATCGCGTCCGCCGACTGGCTGGCACCCTGGCAACAGGCTTTCGGCTTGCTCATGATGACATCTCCTCTTGGGTCAGCGCCTGCAGGATCGGGCAATGCTCGGGTGCGCCGTGGCCGCGACAGGACTTCACCAGTTGCGCTAGCCCATCGCGCACACGCTGCAACTCGGCAATGCGCGCATCCAGCGCCACCAGCCGCAGCTGTGCGCGCTGCTTCACTGCAGCCACCCCCTTCTGGCGATCACGCGAGAGTGAGAGCAGACCCCGAATCTCCTCAAGGGTGAAGCCCAGCTTCTTGGCCCGGCGGATAAAGCGCAGCTGCGCGATCGCTGCATCCCCATAACTTCGATAGCCCGAGGCACGTCGCTGTGGCTGCGGCAACAGGCCTTCGCGCTCGTAGTAACGGATCGTGTCGATCGCCACGCCGACGCGCTTGGCGACGGTACCGATGGTGAGTGGGGCAGTTTGTATATTCATTCGACAAGTCTAAACCCTTGATCAAGGTCCAGAGTCAAGGGCCGTGCGGCGTGAAAATGTAGGGGCTGTTGAGGCCGCAGCAAACAACAAGGCGTCGTGTGGACTCACCGCCTTGCTCGGTGGTTTTACCGTTCTCTATCGGGTCGCGCGCGTTCAGCCAAATTGCACGGACAGCATTGATATCGAGCCGCCATCCATGCCCTCGACCGGGAACGTCAACGCGTCGCCTTCGTGGCTGGCGCCGAGCACGTACAGCAGCGGCAGGTAGTGCTCCGGCGTCGGCACCGACAGCTCCGCGTCGCGGCCCAGCGCTTCGTAGTCCACCAGCGACTGGTGGTCGCCCTGCAACATCAGCTCGCGCGCCTTCTCCTCGAAACGTAGTGCCCAGTCGAACGGTTCCGCTGGATGCCGGCCCCAGGCATAGGTGTGCAGGTTATGCACGACGTCGCCGCTGCCGATCAGCAGGATGCCCTCGTCGCGCAATGGTCGCAGCAACCGACCCAGCCGGTAGTGGAATGCCGGCGCCTGCGCCTCGTCGATGCTGAGCTGCACTACCGGCACGTCGGCGGCGGGAAACACATGGCGCAGCACCGACCAGGTGCCGTGATCCAGCCCCCATCCCAGGTCCGCGCGTACTTCCAGCGGGCTCAACAGTTCGCGCACGCGGCGCACCAGCTCGAGGTCGCCAGGTGCGCGGTACTGCACCTCGAACAACTCGCGCGGGAAGCCGCCGAAATCGTGGATCGTGCGCGGCATCGTCGTCGCGGTAACCGCCGTGCCGGGCAGGTACCAGTGCGCCGAGATCGACAGTACCGCGCGCGGCCGCGGCAGGCGCTGACCGATCGCGGCCCAGCCCCCGGTCCAGTCGTTGTCATGCAGCGCGTTCATCGGATTGCCGTGACCGAAGAAGATCGTTGGTAGACGCGTTGTCATGTCAGGTCCCTCGGGTGGGAATGAACAAGCCGTGCCGACGGCAACGCCGATCGCGGGCGAGGATTTTTCGATCGGCAGCATGTGGGCTGTGCAAGCCGGAATTCGAGCATGCCAGCAGGTGTCTTCCATCGCCAGCTCGACCATGGTCAGCAGGGGCTGCCAATCGACGCTACTCCATGCACATAGTGGTTACACTCGCCGCGTTGGTCTGGCGCAATCAGCCGCACATTTCTGGATCCAATGGAAGGTCACCCGGCCGCGTCGGGCGCGCCCAGACCACCGGAAATCACGCCACTGGACCATTACGTGCTGGCGATCGCGCGCGAGTACATGCGCTACGGCTTCACGCCTCTGCGTGACCTCGGCTGCGTCGACCCGGACTGGCCGACCGTCGACCTGCGCAACGCGATCGAGGCGGGGCTGGTGCAGGGGCCGCGCCTGATCGTGGCCGCGCACATCCTCAGCGCGAGCGCGGGGCATGGCGACCTGCGCGGCTTCTACGGTGAACGCTGGCCCCTGCCGGTCTCCGTGATCGCCGACGACATCGGCGGCATTCGCACACTGGTGCGCCGCGAGCATGTCTTCGGCAGCGACTGGATCAAAACCATCACACCGGCGGCTATTTCAGCCCCGGTGACGATCCGGCACGCGTGACCTGGTTCGACGAGGAAATGGCGGCGTTGACCGCGATCGCGCGGCAGCTCGGCGTGCCGGTCGCGGTGCACACCGGGGCCGCCGACGGCTGCAAGCAGGCGGTCCGCTGCGGCGCCCGCAGCCTCGAGCACGCCTAAGTGCTATCGGAATTTTCATCTGCAACTGCTGGCGGGAGAATGGCGTGAAGGCCGCGGCGAGGAATCCCGTCCCGTCATAAACCCATATTCTGGCGAGACTTTGACTTCAATCCGGTCAGCCACCTCCGACGATCTGGATGCGACTTATCAAAAGGCCGCAGCGGCACAGGTAGCCTGGGCAGACACGCCGCCGGCGGAGCGGACAGCCCTGATGCTGCGTGTGGTGTCGATCTTCGACGAGCGCAAAGAGGAAATCATTGACTGGCTGATCCGTGAGTCCGGCAGCACACGGCTAAAAGCCACCATCGAATGGGGCAGTGCCCGCGCGATTACTCTGGAGGCGGCAAGTATGCCCGCCAGGGTCCAGGGCGCTACCATGAGCAGCGATATTCCGGGGAAAGAAAACTTCGTGTATCGCCAACCGTTGGGCGTTGTGGGCGTTATCAGTCCCTGGAACTTCCCGCTGCATCTCTCCCAGCGGTCTGTGGCGCCGGCTATTGCCCTGGGTAATGCGGTGGTGATCAAACCGGCGAGCGATACGCCGATTACCGGAGGCTTGTTGCTGGGCCGCATCTTTGAGGAAGCGGGCCTGCCAGCGGGAGTGCTGGGTGTGGTGATTGGCCCGGGATCAGCCATCGGTGATGATTTCGTGGCTCACTCCATACCCTCCCTGATTTCATTTACCGGCTCAACACCGGTTGGCAAGAATATCGGCAGGATCGCGACAGGTGGTCGTTACCTCAAAAAGGTCGCCTTGGAGCTGGGTGGCAACAGCCCGTTCGTGGTGCTTGATGATGCGGATGTTGAGCAGGCCGTGAAAGCGGCGGTGTTCGGCAAGTTCTTGCATCAGGGGCAGATCTGTATGGCCATCAACCGGATTATTGTCGATCAGCGCTTGTATGACCGCTTTGTAGAAGCGTTTGTGGCACACGTCAGCAAGCTGAACGTCGGCGACCCCTCTGCGATCGAAACCGCTATCGGCCCTGTCATCAATAAATCCCAGCTTGAAGGTCTGCAGCAGAAAATTGCCAAAGCCAAAGAGCAGGGGGCAAAAGTACTCCTGGAGGGTGAAATTCACGGGCAGATGGTGCCGCCACATGTCTTTGGTGACGTAACGCCCGATATGCAGCTCAGCAGCGATGAAGTCTTCGGACCGCTGGTTGGCATCCAGAAAGCCCGGAACGAACGGCACGCCCTGGAACTGGCCAATGGCACGGAATTTGGTCTCTCCAGTGCCGTATTCTCCGGCGATCTGGACAGAGGATTGAGATTTGCTCGCAAAATCAGAACCGGCATGACTCATGTTAACGATATGCCAGTGAATACTGATCAAGTTCTATGAATTTGATCAGATTAATCAGGCGTTTGAGGACTCAGCAAGCGGCGTCACCATCAAGCCGGTCCTGAAAGTGAGTTGATGGTACCAGGGAGGAGACCAATGCTCCGAACTTGAGCCCTTCACAATCAACAGCACAGCTTGTAAGCGGCGTACGTATGCGGCTTGATTCGTGAGGTTCACGGATAGCTGCGACCCGATTGTATGCGGCAACGCGTGCGTGCGATGACGTTGAACACGCTGGTGAGCGCGTCCAGGCAGCCGACGAGTATCGGCCGGAGCACGCCGATCGCGTAGGTGCGGTTGGGGCGGCTGGCCGATTGGGCCGGCGGCGTACTGGGACCCGCGGCGCAAGACCCCGGCTTCGACGCGTTGTTGATCGACAACGCCGTGCCCTTGCAGACGATGTCGGAGCACTGACTGCCGCTACTCGCCGAACTCAAGCGCCGCAATGTCATCCGCGTGGCCGGGTTCGACGGCTAAAGATCTGGTTGGCATTCAACGACACTTGCGCCGCCTTCAGGTCCTGCGCGTGCGTGTGCCTTTGGCCGTGTAGTCATCGACAGCCTGGTGCAAAAGTTCTGCGAGGCGCTGAACGCCGCGGCTGGCGTAATCGCGATCGGCAAGAATCAGGTACAAGTCCGCATAGCGCTCGGCGCCGGTCTCGAGGTGCAGAGGTTTCAGCGTCCCCGCTGCCAGTTCTTCCGTGACGACGTCCTCGGGGTACCAGGCAAAACCCAACCCCATGCACGCTGCCCGGATCGAGGTCGCTTTGTGGCTGACCGTCCAGCGCGCTTCGGCGGCGAGCCACCCGGCGTTGCGCTTGCGCTGCGTGCCGGAATCGCGGATCACCAGTTGGCGATAGCGGCGCAGATCGTGTTGGCTCACCGGCCGGCCGAGGTGCTGCAGCGGGTGCTCGGGTGTAGTAACCGCAACAATGCGCAGCCGCATCAACGGGTCACCCAGAAAGCCCTGCGGCACGACACTCGCGATCACGAGATCTGCGCGTCGTTCGACAAGCGTTTCCTCGGTGCCGCCCAGCACCGTCTCGGAAAGTTCGATCCGGGTGGACGGCCACTCTTCTCCGAATTGCTGCAGTGCGTTCAGCAGCAGCCAGGTGGGGAAAATCGTCTCCGTCTGGTCATTTGTCTCATATTTTTCCGCTTTTTATCGAGCGATCAAACCGTACAGTGCTCCCCGGTAACTTCGAGGCAGGAGCAACGACATGGCAAACGTGTTGGTTTTGTACTACAGCAGTTGGGGTCACATCGAGCAACCCGCGCGTGCCGGGGCTGAGGGCGCGCGGGACGCGGGCGCACAGGTTGCAATCCGGCGCGTGCCGGTACTGGTCCCGGCGGAGGTCGCGCAGCAGGTGCATTACAAGGTGGATCAACTTACTTCTCACGATTGGAGACCCGCATGAATATCATCCACAACGCGCTCGCACTGGTCGGACGCATCCTCTTTGCCGCGTTCTTTATTCCCAGCGGTATCGCCAAGATCACCGGCGCCGCCGGCATCGCCGCGTACATGGCCACCCATGGCGTATTGGCGTGGTTGAACATTGGCGACCGCACAATCTCCAACGGGTGGAAGCGCGCGCCGGTGAATCCCTTTCTCGCTATCTCGCCTCTATTCGGGTAACCCGCTTGGGCTCATGCAGAATAGAGCGGTGCACAAACACTCCCTTTCCTACGGCTCAGGAGGTCAGCATGGCCAGCACAACAAACGTCACTGACGTCGATCTCGATTTTGGTGGGCTCAAAGCGATCTTTCTCAACTGCACGCTCAAGCCGTCGCCGGCGTTGTCGCATACCGAGGGACTGATCCGCATTGCTCGCGCGATCATGGAAAAGCACGGCGTACAGACCGAACTGGTGCGCCCGGTGGAGTACGACTTGGCGCCGGGCGTGTACCCGGACATGACCGAACACGGCGCCGCCCACGATGACTGGCCGACGCTGCTGACGAAGGTGATGGCGGCCGATATCCTGGTGATCGGTACGCCGATCTGGCTGGGCGACAAGTCGTCGGTCTGCACCCGCGTCATCGAACGCCTGTACGCCGCCTCCGGATTGCTCAACCAGGCCGGACAGTACGCCTACTACGGTCGCGTGGGCGGCTGTCTGGTCACCGGCAATGAAGACGGCGCCAAGCACTGCGCGATGAACGTGCTGTATTCGTTGCAGCATCTTGGCTATGTGATCCCGCCGCAGGCCGACGCCTGCTGGCTGGGCGAGGCAGGCCCCGGTCCGTCCTATCTGGACGAGGGATCCGGCGGCCCGGAGAACGACTTCACCAACCGCAACACCACCTTCATGGCTTGGAACCTGATGCATCTGGCGCGGATGCTCAAGACGCAGGGTGGCATTCCGGCCCATGGCAACCAGCGGCGCGCCTGGGACGCCGGCAGTCGGTTCGATTTCGAAAACCCCGAGTACCGCTGACCGGCTCGGACGGCTGTCGCAGAACTGACGATGATTTCCGCATCGCTCATCCCTGGGAATCCGTTCCCGAGCCGCCTTGTCGTGACATCAAGCCGAGATTTGCCACGACGAACGGGGTCAACACGTTCAAGGCGATCTTGATCGCCAGCGGCAGGTTCCACGGCCCCGTCAGCAACTGCCCGCCGAGGTTGACCAGGCTCAGCAGGACTCCCACGACCAGCGCCACCACGCAGGTTCGTTTCAGATGCGATGGATGCAGGATGACGGCGAGGGCGCGGCGCGGCGACACTACGGCAACCCTCGCCGGTCCAGGGTCTCGTCTACTCCTTCCGGTCGAGCGGCGGTGGGTTGTTTCATGGAAAATGACTCACACATGGTAGCCGACCACCTCTTGCGCATCGGCCTCCACGCCAAGGCCCAGCGCGATGCGGTTGACGAAATTGAAATAAGCGGTGATCAGGTTGATCCGAAGAATATCCTGGTCGGTCAGCCCGTCGGCGCGCAATGCCGCGACTCGCGCTTCGTCCATCGTCGACGGAGCAAGGGTTAGCTGGCGCGCGTACAGCAGCATCGCGCGCAGTCGCGGCGTGGCCAGTTGCTCCGGCGCATCGCGCACCGCGGTCAGCACGTCCTCGTTCTTTTCGTAACGCTTCAGCGCCTCCATGTGATGCGCCACGCAATAGGCGCAGCCGTTGCCGGCCGACACGGTGACCGCGACGGCCTCGCGCTCGCGCCGGCTCAACGGGCCGGGCGAGAACATCAGGTGCATGTATAGGTCCAGGTGGTGCTGCAGCGCCGGCGGGTCGAGGCTGTGCACGCTGAGGATGCGTGCCACCCGGCCGCGCTGTGCCTTCACGGCGTCGTAGATCTGGCGCAGCGCTCCCTGCGCTTCGTCGTCGGGAACTTCGTCGATCCAGCCCACTATTCACTCCTCTTTCGTGTGCTCGCCCGGAGCCCGTCGATCGTCATGCTGTCGGCGTCACGCAGCAAGTAAAGTGCGAGACACGCGGCCAACATCGGCCAAGCGGTGAAAAACAGCAAATTGGCACCCTCGTGCGGGTGCAGGTATTGCTGCCATGCAGCCAAGGTGGAGCCGGCATGCAACAGCAGCACGGCGCCATAAGAGTAGCGGCGTGCAAACCCGGTGACAAAGGCCAGCAGCAGCAATAGTTCAAGTACGCCAAGGGTGACGAATACAGATGCGCCGAACTCGCCCATGGCGTAGAAGTTGGCGAATACGCCGGCGGCGTGCTCGGGGCGGAGGAACTTGTCTACAGTCCACATCAGCATCACCAGGAACACGCTCAGTCGCAACCCAAGCAGTGACAAACTCAGGCGTTTCGTAGCGCTCATCATTTTGCGCGAGAAACCCCGGCGTTCTGGCCGGGGAGGGATAGCGCGGCACGCGCCGCGTGCCCCCCGTTCTCGCTCTCCTTGTGGTGTGGCGCTACGTACTGATACCCATACCCATCGGCGCGCTGCAACATACGGCAGTGCCGGTGCGATATACCTTGAACGATGCCGTGCGGCGTCTGGATGTTGAAGGTGCCGGAGGCACGAACGGCGACGCGCCCGATGTGCAAGCCAACCTTCTTTCCGTCCGGCACACGTGCGCTGACGTGATCACCGGTCTGGAAACCACGGACGGACTTGGTCCGCATCAAAAAACCCCGCGCAAAGCCAAAGCGATCCACCCGGGTACGCTGGTAACTACCCCGGCCAGTGGCCTTGATCGCCAGAGTCGGCACCTGCCAATGCGCGACCGCATCCATGCGACCAACGCACAAGGCATCGAGCGCATGCGCTTTGGGCACGCCCAGTCGGGTGCGATTCCACTTCGTGCGTCCGCCGCTGGCCGCTTCGACCGGAAGACCAAGGCCCTTGAGCGCGTTGAAAAGCGCCCAGCGCGTGGCGTTGACGGCCGCGGCATCCTTCAGTGGTGCGGTAGCCTGTACGGGAATACGCTTGAGCACCGCCGGCTTGTGCGCGAGAAATACGCGCACGTCCCGGGCGCCTTTGGCCGCATTGCACGCTCCGCAGGCCAGGGTGAGGTTGCTCACCCGATCGCTGCCGCCGACGGATCGCGGCTGGACGTGCTCGATCTGCAGCGGCACGTTCTGTGCACCGCAGTAGGCACACTGGCGGTGCCACTTTTCCAGCAGATATTCACGCACTTCGTAGCCGGCCAGCGTGCCTTGTTGGTACTCGACACCGGAAATATCGGGGTTCTGTATGGACTGCATGTCGAAGCGCACCAGCTCCTGGTCGATCGCGCTGATCGGCGCGAGGCGCGAGAGCGTGCTCACCCAGGCCACGGTGGTGTCCACTCGGTGCTGCAAGCTCGGGGCGAGCCACCCCGGCGGCCTGGTGCGATTGTCGAACCGCGCCGCGCGATGGCGAAGATGGCTGTTGCGCCGGCGGCGCCGGTACCCTGCGCGCTGCGTGAGTGCATCGCGGATCGCCTGTCCACGATGCTGCAGCTCGGCGAGGAAAAGGGTGTGACGTGTCGTGGCGACTTCACCGGTGATCCGGTCCACCGCTTCGCTCTCGCGGCAGAGCGCCAGGCCGGTCACCTTGCTGCCGGGGTCGATCCCCACGCGAAGGGGTTGCAACACACTGTCTTCCTTCCGTCGATCGACCAGCCGGATGGCGAACGGACGCAAGCGATGGACCCGTGCACGCCCACGCCCCAACAGCAGACGCGCCCGCTTCTCGCTGCACGGCATCAACGGTTCCTTATGTGTATCGAGTACGAAAACGGCCATTCTGGATCTCCAAAAAACATGCCCGTAATGGCCTTGTGACGCGCACCTTGCGGTGCATCTCCCCTCGGGAATGTCACGAACCGGCTCCCGCTTTCGCGGCGGTCCCAACCTTCGGCGCTTTGCCCTTCGCCAGCATGATCGGATCCTTGCAGAGCAACGAACTGAGGAAGCATTCGCTGGTGCGTCTTGACGACCTGTCCGTAACGTAGATCGATGCAGCGGTTACATCGTTCTCTCCCTGGTCAACCTAGCCTGCTTGCACAAGCTCCGCCCTTCAGGGTGGGGTAGTTGACGAGCGAGTTCCTCGGTAGGTGGACGTCGGTGGCAGGATGGCAGCCTCTCAGCCGCGCTCCACCAGAACTTCGCTTATTTGAATCACGGAGGCAACATACTTACCTTGATCATCGGTGTTTCCTTGCAGATGGACGAGGCGACAGGCGACGCAGGGGATAAACCCGACTTAATCCACTCCGTCCCCTTGTGCTGCGTTCCGTCCCCTTATGCTGCGACACCTGCGACCGCATTCTGCTGGAACGCCGCCGCCGCGGCGGCGTCTGGAGCAGCCTGTGGAGTCTTCCGGAAGCCGCCGACAAGCTGAAACATGGGCATATACAACATGCCGCACGCTGATAGCTAAATATGTCACAGACCAAGGTCTGCCGACGTGTAAAGAAATCCGTGAAAACTGAAGCCATCGTTAGACAATCGCCAACTTGAGCTTGCTGACCCGTTGCAAATTGGCGTGCTGCTTTGCAGCCCAAAGGTCGTGATTGGCTTGCATGGTGAGCCAACTCTCCGGCGAGCGGCCCAAAGTTTTGGACAGCCGCAGCGACATGTCCGGCGTAACGCGACTAGTACCGTTGAGAACGCGGCTGAGCGTGGAAGCCGCCACGTCCAGCTTGGCCGCAAGTTCGCGACCACTGATGTCGTTGGGCTCAAGGTAGATGCTGGTGATGAACTCGCCAGGATGGGGAGGGTTGTACATGGCCATTAATGATAGTCCTCGTAGTCGAGCACGTAGGCGTTGCCGTCTTTGAACTCGAATGTGATCCGCCAGTTGCCATTGACTGAAATCGACCAGCGCGCTTGCAAGGCGCCCTTGAGACGGTGCAAGCGAAAACCAGTCTAGACAGTATCACTTTCGCTTGAGCGAGCAAGGGCTCGCCGTGCGTTTCGTCTACGAGGCCGGCCCCTGCGGCTACGGGCTGTATCGGTACCTGACGAAGAAGGGTTTTGCCTGCATGTTCACGCGCCCGGTCCGCAATCGATGCAGTGCAACGGCGGATGCGGGCCCATGCCCAGCGCCTCAAGCAGGTCACGCAGTGCGCTGCGCAAGCCCTCCTCGATCACCGGGTGATAGAACGGCATGCTCAGCGCGTCGTTCACCGTCATGCGGGCCTGGATCGCCCATGCCAGCAGATGGGCCAGATGCTCATTGTGTGGTCCGATCATCTCGGCGCCGAGCAACAAGCCGCTGCAGCGCTCGCCATAGACACGCAGCAAGCCCTGGTTGATCAGCATCACCCGCGAACGGCCCTGATCCTCGAACGACACCTCGCCGACGGCGAAGTCGACGCCGTCGGCGACCAATTGCGCATGGCGCTGGCCGGTAAAGGCCACTTGCGGATCGGAAAACACGATGCCTAGCGGCGTGCGCCGCGCACGCCGATAGACGTCCGGGTAGCGGGCCGCATTTTCGCCGGCCAAACGCCCTTCGTCGGCGGCCTCGTGCAGCAGCGGCAGGTCGACGTTGGCATCGCCGGCGATGAAGATATGACTGTCGCCGGCACGCGTGGTTTGCCGGTCGTAAGAAGGCATGCCGCGCGCATCGAGCAGCAGGCCGCTGTTTTCCAGCGCCAGGCTGTCGATATTGGGAATGCGGCCGGTGGCGGCCAGCAGGTAAGCGAAGCGTTCGCAGGCCGGCTTGCCGTGCGCATCGGTGAAGTGCACCACGATGCCATCGTCTTCACGTTCGATACGCGCCTCGCCGGCGTGCAGGCTGGTCGGCACCTCGTCGGCGATGATCCGCACGGCGCAGTCGCGCACCGTCGGGTCGCTGATCCCGGCGAGGCGTCCGCCGCGCCCGAACAGGTGCACGCGCACGCCGAGGCGATGCAACGCCTGGCCCAGCTCCAGGCCGATCACCCCGGCGCCGAATACCGCGACCGATTCCGGCAGATCCTGCCAGTCGAACACATCGTCGTTGACGATCAGGCGCTCGCCCGCACTGCGCAACGATTCGGGAATCATCGTGCGCGAACCGGTGGCGATGACAATGCGTTCGGCGTGGATGCGCGCAAACTCAGGCGCGCCGCCCTGCAGCGGCGGCGAAAGTCTCAAGGTGTGGGGATCCTCGAAACTCGCGTGGGCGCGCACGATATCCCGCGGATCAAAACCGTCGACCGCATCAAGCACGAAACCGACGAAGCGGTCGCGTTCCTCGCGCACGCGACGCATCACCGCGCGGCCATCGACGCGACCGGCGTCGCTGGCGATGCCGAAGGCGGGCAAGCTGGCCAGCCGATGGCGCGCCTCGGCCGCGGCGATCAGCAACTTGGACGGCATGCAGCCGACCCGTGCGCAGGTCGTGCCGAACGGGCCACCCTCGATCAGTGCGATCGACGTGCAGGTCTTGCGCACTTCGCGATAGGCGGCCATGCCGGCGGTGCCGCTGCCAATGATGGCGACCTTGACGTCGCGGACGCTCATGGGGCCACCGCCGACTGTTTCACTTTCATCATCTTCCGTCCTCGTCAGGGGCCTCGGACTCAAAGCGGGTCAGAGCCTGAGGTTTCCCCACGAACGACATGCCAAAACCACTGAGCCGTGCGATGGGACTGGCTCAGCTGCCCCCGCCGACCCACGACGGTTCCGGCTCAGGCGATCGCCTCCTGCGCTCGTAACATGCACCCACCATTCGCCTTCGCAATGATACGCAGGTCGCTGCGAGCGGTTCAGGCGCGACCCACCAGGACCTCGCTGACCTGGATCACCGGGGCGATATCGGTGAAGTTGGGCAGATCCTTCATGAGTTCGGCGGCGTGCGGCCCGAAGCCGTCCTGGAAGGCTTCGACCGAGTCACAGAATATGTGGCTCATGCCAATGTAGGTCGGTGGTGTGTCGGGCGATCCGCCCGCCAAGCCCTGGTCCACCGTGTAAAACCGGCAGCTCTCGCCCATGCGACTCTTCACCAGCGGCATATGCGTATTGCAGTAATACGCATGGTCGAATCGCGCGCCCGGAGTATGGGGGTACATAACGCTTACCTTGATCATCGGTGTCTCCTTGCAGAGGGTGGAGCGACCAGGGGTTTGGTCGCTCCCGCATCGGCGCACCGTGGCGCCTCGTGTGACAGCTGTTTTACAGTGTAGAGGACATTTATGCCTGACGCTTCCAGGCTTCACTGGAAAACTCGACGTTGGTCTGGGTTTCGGTCAGGTGGTTGGCATAGTTGCTGAGTGTCTTCATCGTCACGCCCAGCACGACCTCCAGCGCCTGCTGGTGAGTGAAGCCGGCCTTGATGAAGGCTTCCAGTGGCGCGCCGGTGACCCAGCCACGCTCCTTCACCATGGTGCGGGTGAACACGGCCAGCGCCTGCAGCCGCGGGTCCGGCAAGCTGGTGCGGTTGCGCAGCGCGTCGACGACGGCATCGGGGGCCTTGGCGATCTTGCGTGCGATCATCGAATGGGCGGCGACGCAGAATTCGCAGCCATTCTCCACGCTGACGGCCAGCAGCACCACCTGGCGTTCCACCGGGTTGAACGAGGTCTTGTCGAACTGTGCACCGAGCCCGACATAAGCTTCCAGGGCCGCTGGCGCGTTGGCAAGGTTGGCGTACAAGTTGGGCACGAACCCCGTTTGTTTCTTGGCGCCCTGCAGTATGGCGCGGGCTGCTTCGGGTGCGGAGTCAGGGGTGTGCAAGGTAAATTCGCTCATGGTTCATACTCCTTCGTTGGATGGGCGGCCGATCGAATGTCGCTGTGGCCGTGGGCATACTTTGACAGCCGGCCGGAGATGCGACCATGTCTGCAGCGCGCGCATGCTTGTCCCTGCGTCTTGATCTGGAGCCACCGTGGATGAACTGAGCGAATTGATGCGTCACCTGCGCCTGCAGGCGCGCGTATTCCATCGCAGCACGCATTGCGGGCAGTGGGTGCTGGACGCGGAGTACGAGCGCAAGGCGATGTTCCACCTGGTAGCCGCCGGGCATTGCGTATTGCGCACCGACGACGACGGCGCCGATGTGGTGCTGCGGGGCGGCGACGGGGTACTGTTCAGCCGCCCCCGCGAGCACCGCCTGATTGCGGCGCTCGATGCCGATGACAGTACAACCACGCTGTTGCTTTGCGGTTACTTCGAGTTTGAATCGCCGCTGGCGGCGGTGTTGCTGGCATCCTTGCCGGCGCAAATCCTGTTGCGGCAGTCCTCGCCGTCGGATCCCGTGGTTGCTGCCACGCCGACCGCGTTGCTGCAGCTGATCATTGCCGAGGCGCAGACCAATGGACCGGGTGCGGCCGCGCTGATGGACAAGCTGTCAGACGCGCTGTTCATGTACGCGCTGCGGCAGTGCCTGGCTGCCGGCACCGTCGAGCAGGGGCTGCTGAGGGCCATCTCGGACCCTTATCTTGGCCCCGTACTGTTGGCCGTGCACCAGGACCCCCAGCATCCGTGGACGGTCGCCAGCCTGGCCGACAAGGTGCACCTGTCACGCGCCGCATTTGCACGCCGCTTTGCGCAATCGGTGGGCACCACGCCGATGGAATACGTCACCGCCTTGCGCATGCAACAGGCACACGCGGCGCTGGCCGAGCGCGGCGTCAGCGTGGCCGAAGCGGCGGAGATCGCCGGCTATGCGACCGAGGCAGCGTTCAGCCGCGCCTTCAAGCGCATCCACGGTCGCTCGCCCGGGGCGCTGCGTATGTCGTGATGCTGCGGTGAATCCGATCGGGGGTTGGCCTGCTCTATAGAGGTGAGAACGTCGTACGGCGGACACATCAGTTCACGGCCACTCCCCCCACGAATCCGGGCCGTGAACCCCGAGCCTGTCGGGTCCGCTGTACGCGTCCTCACTCATCGCAACCCGATTGCCGCCCTGGCAGACCGGGCATTCGACGCACGATGGACTCCCACGGGTTGCACTGGTGAGTCCTCACACTCAGAGCGAGGCCAAGCCGATGTCATTCCGTGCGGAACAAAACGGGGATTTTTCGCGAGGTGCCGCCGTAGCGGCCGTGGGCGTGCGTTTCCCGGAACTGCCGTATCACCTGTTCTTCAGTGCCTGATGCCATGCGAATGTGCGCCGGTCGCCGGATAAACCTTTTGCGCCGGTGGGTACCTCTATCGGCTATGTTCGAAGTATGCGGCTCAGCTTGAGCCAGCTATGACGGAGTCGACATGATGGGTGCACAACGCGTGGAGTTTCCCGGTTACGACGGCAGTTTGCTGGCAGCCCGGCTCGACCTGCCGCCGACACCGCCGCGTGCGTATGCGCTGTTTGCGCATTGTTTCACCTGCGGCAAGGACGTGCTGGCCGCCTCGCGCATTAGTGCCGCACTGAACGCGCAGGGCATTGCCGTACTGCGCTTCGACTTCACCGGCCTGGGCCTGAGTGAGGGCGAATTTGCCAACACCAATTTCAGCTCCAACGTGGCCGATCTGCTGAAGGCAGCCGATTTCCTGCGCGAGAATCACCAGGCACCGACGCTGTTGATCGGGCACAGCCTGGGCGGTGCGGCGGTGTTGTCGGCCGCGCACGACATCGCCGAAGTGCGTGCGGTGGTCACCCTCGGGGCACCGTCCGAGCCGCTGCATGTCGCCAGGCAACTGGGTGACGACACCCTGGCAAAGCTCGATACCGAGCGCGAAGTAGGCGTGAGCCTGGCGGGCCGACCGTTTCGCATCCAACGACAGTTTCTGGATGACCTCAAGGCCCAACGCCTGCACGAGCGCATCACCTCGCTGGGCTGCGCCCTACTGGTGATGCATGCGCCGCTGGACCAAGTGGTCGATATCGACCAGGCGCGGCGAATCTTCGAGGCAGCCAGACATCCGAAGAGCTTCGTGGCGCTGGATGGCGCCAACCACTTGTTGACCGGTCGCGCGCACGCCGCATATGCGGCCAGTGTGATCGCTGCGTGGGTGACGCCGTACCTGCCCGAGCAGGCACCACCGTCGGTGCTGGCCGCGGGGCAGGTACGCGTGACCGAGAGCGGTACCGGGCGCTACACCCAGCTGGTGCAGGCCGGCCGGCATCACTTGCTGGCCGACGAGCCGACCAGCGTCGGCGGCAACGACGCCGGCCCCGGTCCGTTTGACTATCTGCTGGCGGCCCTGGGCACGTGCACCACGATGACCTTGCGCATGGTCGCCGGGAGTCATCAACAAATCTGAAACCAGGAGAAGACCATGCGTGCCATCTGGAAAGACTGCGTCATCGCCGAGAGCGACAACACCGTGGTCGTCGAGGGCAATCATTATTTCCCGCCGGAGTCGCTCAAGCGTGAACATTTCCGTGACAGCACTCAGCTCACGGTGTGCCCCTGGAAGGGTACGGCCAGCTATTTCGATGTGGTCGTTGGCGAGGAGGTCAACCCCGGGGCGGCGTGGTATTACCCCGAGCCCAAGTCGGCGGCAGCGGAAATTCGCGGCCTTGTGGCGTTCTGGCGAGGCGTGACCGTGCAAGCCTGATACGGGACAGCGGTATGGTGGGCGTATGGTGAACACGGCGCAGAGACGAGCCAGCAGTTCGGCATTTGGCCAGCGGCGCCGGCGCTGCACGGGATGGCTGTTGCTTGGCGTCGCCCTGTGCGGGTTGGCCGGTTGCGCCACGCGCGTGTGGAACACACGGATCAAGCCGGTCGGGGTCGAAGATCGCTACGAGTTCAAGACGCGGTTCCCGCATCCGCCGCGCGACACCTTTATCGTACTTGCCTTCTCCGGTGGCGGCACCCGCGCGGCCGCGTTCAGCTATGGCGTGCTGGAAAAGCTGCGTGACACCGTCGTCGATGTGGACGGGCAACCGACGCGGCTGCTCGATCTGGTAGACGTGATCACCTCGGTATCCGGCGGCAGCTACACGGCAGCGTATTACGGCCTGTTCGGCGACCGCATTTTCGACGACTTTCCTTCCCGTTTTCTGTATCGCAACTGGCAGGGCGAGTTGCTGCGCTTGCTGCGGCGACCCGATCATCTGCTCTCGATCGCCAGCCGCCACTACAACCGCAGCGACCTGGTCGCCGCCTACCTCAATCGCACGCTGCTCGATGGCAAGACGTTCGCCGACATGTCGCCGGCCGGCCTGCCAATGATCATCCTCAATGCCAGCGATTTGAACAATGCCACCACGTTTTCCTTCATCCAGCCGCAGTTCGATTTCCTGTGCTCGGATCTGTCGACCTATCCGGTGGCCAACGCGGTGATGGCCTCGGCGGCGGTGCCGGGGCCGTTCGCGCCGATTGCATTGCGCAATTATCCCGATTGCCCGCAACGGCACCAGCCGTGGGTGGTGCAGTCGCTGGCGCACGACAGCCTGCTGGCGCGCCGCTATGCCGTGGCGCTGGCCCTGTCGCGCTACGACGACCCGAAAAAGATGCCGATCCTGCGTCTGGTCGACGGCGGTGTTACCGACAATCTCGGCGTGCGCGGCTCGATGATGAGTCCGGTGGCGCAGTACGGCAACGTACCGGACATGGCTGGCGCGTTCACGCCCGAACAACTGCGTCGGGTGCGGCATGTGCTGGTTGTTGTCGCCAATGCGCAGGTCTATGCGCCCTATCCCTGGTCGCGGAGCGGCCACGGACCCGACCTCATCGATACCTTGCGCGCATCGTTTGATGCCTCCTTGGGCATTCTCAACAATGAGACGGCAGCGCTGGCCAAGGGCGGCTTCATGATGTGGGCGAGGCACGTCAACGCGATGCGCCCGCCGGGCGCAGCAAAGGTCGACGTGAATTTCGCCGTACTGACGTTCAACCAGATCACCGATCCCGCCGAGCGGCAGCGCTTCAACGCGATGCCGACCACGTTTCATCTGCACCCCGATCAGGTCGATGCGTTGCGTGCCCTGGCTGCCCGGTTGCTGACGCAGGCGCCGGAGTTCCGGAGCTTTCTGGGCGAGCTGCAGGGTGACGAGTCGAAGACCACCGCGCCGGCTGCCGGCGCGCACGCCCGGTCAGGTTCTGTGCCGCTCAGGTGATTTCGTCCAACCCGCGGCGAGCATGCCCGGGTATGTCGCGTTCACCTCGCAGCCAACGCCACGAATCGAGCATGTCGAACACCAGCGACACACCGTTGACAATCAGATGAATCCTTTCCCACGCTCGGCGGCTCTATGAGTTGCCGGAACATCCCGGCCAACCATACCGGAGACATCTCTATGAACAGCACTCAGCTACTCAAGGCCGCTTTGGTCGGCGCCCTGACGTTTGGCGGGGCATCGGTCGCCATGGCCGCGGCGGCGCCGATGCAGATGACGCCCGCGCAGATGAAGATGCAGCAAGAACGCGTGATGGCGATGGTGAAGAAAGATCATATGCAATTGTGTTACGGCGTCAATGCCGCGTACAAGAACGATTGCAAGTCGCCGGGTCACTCGTGCGCCGGACAGGACAGCCATGCGCGTGATGCCAATGCGTTCGTGGCGTTGCCGGCGGGCCTATGCGGGAAGATCGATGGCGGCACCGAGAAAGCGATGTGAGGCCCAGGCACCGTGTCGAACGAAGAAATCATCGCCATGAGTGCCTCCCCGATGCCGGCTGCGGCCGGCATCGGCTTGCGCGCCCCACACGTGAGCCGGGTGTTGCGCGAGCGGCCCCGCGTGCCGTGGTTCGAGGTGCACAGCGAAAATCTGTTTGCCGCCGGCGGCAGCCTGCATGGAGCGATGGAGCGCATCCGCGCCGACTATCCGCTGAGCCTGCATGGCGTGGGGCTTTCGCTGGGTTCCGCCGACGCCTTGGACAGCTTGCACCTCAAGCGCTTGGTGGAACTGGTGGAGCGCTACCAGCCGGCGCTGGTATCCGAGCATCTGTGCTGGGGTGCGGTCGGTGGGCGTCACAGCAACGATTTGCTGCCATTGCCGTTCACCGAGGAGGCCGTAGCCTTGCTGGCGTCACGAATCAGCCAGGTGCAGGACACGTTGGGACGCGAATTTCTGGTCGAGAACATCTCCACCTACCTGCGTTTCCAGGATGGCGACTACACCGAGTGGGACTTCGTCGCCGAAGTAGTCCGGCGCAGCGGATGCGGATTGCTTTGCGACGTCAACAATATCTATGTCAACAGCGTGAATCACGGCTTTGATCCGCGCACCTATCTGCATTCGCTGCCGCGCGACCGCGTACGGGAAATCCACCTGGCCGGCTTCACGCGCAAGGATGAGTTCGCGGTGCCGCTGCTGATCGATACGCACAGCCGTCCGGTGGACGCCGCCGTGTGGGACTTGTATGCCGAGGCCATCGCGTACTTCGGGCCGGTGCCGACGCTGATCGAGTGGGATCAGGACATTCCCGAACTGGAGGTGCTGCTTGCCGAAGCGGCCCACGCCGAGGAGGTGCTCGATGCGTACCGCGCCTGCACTGCTTGACCTTCAGCGCTGCTTTCTTGACGCACTCTACGACGCCGAGGAAACGGGGCCTACCGAGCAACTGGTCGACGTCGGCATCGAACCCGCCGCTCGCCTGCGCATCTACCGTCACAATAGCGAACTGATCCACCTGGAGGCTCTGCGCACGACGTTTCCTGCCGTAGCCGCGTTGGTGGGCGAGGCGTTTTTCGAGCACGCTGCCGCGCACTATCGGTGCATGCAGCCGTCCCGATCCGGCAATCTTCAGGCCTTCGGGGAACACTTTCCCGAATGCCTGGAGCGGTTGCCCAACGTGCAGCAATTCCCGTATCTCGGCGACGTCGCGCGCCTGGAATGGCGGCGTCAGGTGGCGGTATTGGCCAGCGAAACCCGCGCGCTGACCCGCGCAGAGTTCGAGTCCAGGCTGGCTGCGCTGGAGGGAGCGGCGCGAATGGCGTTGCACCCCAGCATGCAGCGGTTTGTCAGTGCCTATCCCGTGCTCGCGCTTTGGCAATACGCGACGCAGCCGACGGCAGAGCGTTTGACACTCCCCGAATCCGGTGATCGCGTGGTGCTCTGGCGCAGCGAAGGCGAAGTGGCCATGGCGGCCATCGACAGCGCCAGCTTTGCCTGCATCGATGCGCTGGCACGCGGCGACACGCTGGACGCCGCCCACGCGGCAGCGAGCGCCCAGGATCCGTCTTTCGATCTCCCGGCGTGCATCACGAGTCTTGTCGCTGCGAGTCTCGTCACGGAAATCATCCCTGTTCAACCCGAGGAAAGTTCATCATGCGCATGCTCCGATATCTGACGTCGGGCTACACTGGCGGCGCCCAGGTTGCGACCGACTGGCTGGGCCCTGTCGTCTTGTTGTTGATGCGCGTGTGGGTCGCGCTCGCGTTCTGGCACGCCGGCGTGGTCAAGTTCGACGACCCTTACGGCACGAGCTTCTTGTTCAATACCATGTACCAGGTACCGCTACTCTCGCCTGACACGGCTGCCTTCCTCGGCACGTGGATCGAGTTGATCACGCCATGGCTACTGGTTTTTGGCGTTGCCGGACGACTGACCGCTGTGTTCCTGTTCGTCTACAACATCATGGCGGTGATCTCGTACTCGGCGTTGTGGCCACACGGTTTCTGGGCCGGCCTGATCGGCAGCGATTTCACCGATCACAAGATCTGGGCCATCATGCTGCTGGCCGTGATCGCCTGGGGACCGGGCAAGCTTTCGATCGATTGGCTGATCCAGCGGTTCTGGCCTGGTGCCAGGTCGCAGCCCAAGCCGCAGCCGGTTGCCGAATAGCGCGGGCGTTTTGCGAAGCTGCCGAACTTGAATCCTTTCCACTGCTGAGCTGCTCTATTCAGTGGAGAATCGCTTACGCTATGCGGCGGTGATGCCGCAGTATGAGGACACGATGCAACACGACCCAACTTTGGTGGATGCGGCGCGTCAAGGCGACATCGTGGCGGTGGAACACTTGCTTGCCGCCTGCCGCCCGGATCTGAGCCGGATCGCGCATACGCAATGTGCGGCCGGCGTGGATCCGGATGATGCAGTGCAGGAGTCGCTGTTGCTGATCTATCGACGCATCGGCGCGCTGCGCACGGTGGCGGCGTTTCCGGCGTGGACGTTTTCGATCGTGCGGCGCGAATGCCATCGTCTCTGGCGTGCCATGCACGGCGAGCGAGCCACCGAGAGCGAGAACCTGCCGGTGGCGGTGTACATCGATCACTTCGAACTGCGCAGTGATCTGGCCGCCGCGATCCAGTCGCTGCCGGAAAAATACCGCGAGGCCATCGTCCTGCGCGATTTCGAGGAGTTCTCGATCGGCGAGATTGCCGACCAGCTGCTGTTGACCCGGGAAGCGGTGAAGAGCCGTATCTACCGCGGTCGTCAGATGGTGCAGGAATACCTCAAGGATTGACGGGCGTCTCACACTACCGAGCCCAACTTCGGGTGCGGGAATTAGTTACTGAGCGATCACCTCAAAGGAGAACGTCATGAATGTCTATTTGCGCGGGATGATTGCCGGCTTTGTCGCCACGGTGGTGCTGTCGGTGCTGATGCTGTTGAAGTCCATGATGGGGGTGATGCCCGGACTGGACATCGCCGGGATGCTGGCCGGCATGGCGCACAACATGATGGGGCTGCCCGCCAGTCCAGCTGTTGGCTGGATGCTCCACTTCCTGATCGGTACTGTGGTGTGGGGCATTGGTTTTGCGCTGCTCTACAAGGCGCTCCCTGGCGGCGGTCCGGTAGTCAAGGGCATCGTGTTCGGCGTGCTGGCCTGGCTGGCGATGATGTTGATCCCGATGCCGATGGCCGGGGCCGGCCTGTTCGGCATGCACCTGGGTATGATGGCGCCGGTGATGACGCTGGTGCTGCACCTGATCTGGGGTGCCGTGCTCGGCGCCACCTTTGCTGGCCTCAGTCGTTCCGCCGCTACGGCTTGAAGCCACCGCGTCGATCCATGGCGGCGTCGCGAGGTTGGCGGCGCCGCTATTTTTTGCAGCCTCAATCGTGTCACCCCAAGGCCCTTTACGCATGAAGAAAAACGCCACGCTCATTCGCTGGCTGGTCGTTATCGGGCTGCTCGGGGCAGTGGTGGCGTTCTTTGCGCTGGGCCTGCAGCACCAGCTCAGCCTCGAAGCCTTGAAGGCACGTCAACATGCTCTGGATGCCTGGCGTCAGGCCCACCCCCTAGTTCTCGCTGGCGGGTTCTTTCTGGTCTACGTGGCGGTTACCGCGCTGTCGTTGCCGGCGGCCACCTTGTTGACGCTGGCTGGCGGCGCTGTTTTCGGTTTGCTCGAAGGCACCGTGTTGGTCTCGTTTGCCTCCGCCATCGGTGCCACGCTGGCCATGCTGGCCAGCCGCTTCGTGCTGCGCGACACGGTGCAGGAGCGTTTCGGCAAGCGTCTGTCGACCATCAACGAGGGCATGCAGCGCGAGGGTGCGTTTTACCTGTTCACGCTGCGACTGGTGCCGGTGATTCCGTTCTTCGTGGTCAACCTCGTGATGGGTTTGACCACGCTACCCGCGCGTACGTTCTACTGGGTCAGCCAGCTCGGCATGCTCGCCGCCACCGTGGTATTCGTGAATGCAGGCACCCAACTCGCCGGCCTGCACTCACTGTCGGGCATCCTGTCGCCGCGGATCATCGGTTCGTTCGCGCTGCTCGGCGTGTTTCCGCTGCTGGCGCGCTGGATCGTGGCGCGGGGCAAGGCGCGCCGCGTGTATGCGCGCTGGCCCAAGCCCAGGCAATTCGATCGCAACCTGGTAGTGATCGGCGCCGGCTCGGCCGGCCTGGTCAGCGCCTATATCGCCGCCACAGTGCGCGCCAAGGTCACCCTGATCGAAAGCCACCAGATGGGCGGCGACTGCCTCAATACCGGCTGCGTCCCCTCCAAGTCGCTCATCCACGCGGCGCGTTTGGCCGCGCAGGCGCGCGCCGCTGCACCAGCCGGCGTGCATGTCGGCGCGGTACGCGTGGATTTCCGCGCGGTGATGGAGAGCGTGCAGCGGGCGGTGGAGGCGGTCGCCCCGCATGACTCGGTCGAGCGCTATCGCGAGTTGGGCGTGGACGTGCAGCGCGGTCACGCGCGGATCGTCTCGCCCTGGGTGGTTGAGCTCAATGGCAAACCCATCACCACCCGCGCCATCGTCATCGCCAGTGGCGCCGAGCCGCGCCTCCCGACGCTCCCGGGCCTGGAAGGCTCGGGTTACCTCACTTCTGACACGCTGTGGCAACTGCGCGAACAGCCAGCCCGGCTGCTGGTGCTCGGCGGCGGGCCGATCGGCTGCGAGCTGGCGCAAGCGTTCGCCCGGCTCGGCTCGCGCGTGACCCAGGTGCAGAGTCACCAGCGGCTGCTCGAGCGCGAGGACGACGAGGTCTCGGCCTTCGTCCAGGCCCGCCTGAGCGCCGACGGCGTGACCGTGCGTACCGGCTGCCGGGCGATCGCGATCGAACGCGATGGCGAGGAAAAGGTGCTGGTGTGCGAGGACGCCGGCGAGCGCATGCGCGTGCCGTTCGACCTCTTGCTGGTCGCGGTGGGCCGGCAGCCCCGCACCACCGGGTTTGGTCTGGAGGAGCTGGGCATCCCGGCCGCGAAGACGGTCGAGACCGATGCCTGGCTCGCCACGCTGTATCCCAACATCTATGCCTGCGGCGACGTGGCCGGGCCCTACCAGTTCACCCACGTGGCCGCACATCAGGCGTGGTACGCGGCGGTCAATGCGCTGTTCGGCCAGTTCAAGCGCTTTCGCGCCGACTACTCGGTGATTCCGGCAGTGACCTTTGTCGATCCAGAAGTCGCACGCGTCGGCCTGAACGAGCGCGAGGCGAAGCAGCAGGACGTCGCGTACGAGGTCACCCGCTACGAGCTGGACGATCTCGATCGCGCGATCACCGAGGATCATGCGCACGGCTTCGTCAAGGTGCTGACCGTGCCCGGCAAGGATCGCATTCTCGGCGCCACCATCGTCGGCCAGCACGCCGGCGAAATGCTCGCTGAGTTCGTGCTGGCGATGCGCCATGGGCTGGGCCTGAACAAGATTCTCGGCACCATCCATGCCTATCCGACCTGGGCCGAGGCGAACAAGTACGCGGCAGGCAACTGGAAGAAGGCGCATGCACCCGAGCGCGTACTGGGCTGGCTGGCGCGTTATCACACCTGGCGACGCGGATGAGTGTATCGATGAAAATCATGGTTCTGTTGATCCTCTTGGCGCCTGTCGGATGGACCGCAGCGGTGCCGGCACCCATCACGTTACGCTTTTCAGATACGGTGCCGGGCAGCGCCTTGCCGTCCGGCTGGAAAGCTTATGCCATGTCGCGGCACCATCCCGCAGCGCGCATGGCGATTGTGCGTGACGGCAGCGACGAGGTGTTCAACATCGATGCCAACCATGCCGCCGGCGCCATCGCCCATGTGCTGGATATCCCCGCGGCCACCACGCTGAGCTGGCGCTGGAAGGTGGACCGCAGTGTCGCGAAGGCCGATCTGTCGAAAAAATCGGGCGACGACTTTGCTGCGCGCGTCTATGTCTTCTTCGATGTGCCGCGCTCGCAGCTATCGTGGCTGCAGCGCGTGAAACTGAGCGTGGCCGGTCGCAGTCTCGGCCATGAGATACCCACCGCCGCCTTGTGCTACGTGTGGGACAATCGTCATCCGGTGGGCACCATCGTACCCAACGCCTTTTCCAGCCTGGTGCGGGTCATCGTGCTGCAAAGCGGCAATGCGAACGCTGACACCTGGCAGCCCCAACAGCGCGATCTGGCGGTGGATTTCCGCGCCGCCTTCGGTCGCCCCGCGCCGCGTGTGACCGGTGTTGCCCTGGCCGCCGATACCGACAATACCGGCGGTCACGTCGAGGCGTGGTTCGGTGATCTGACGCTTGCGTCGGATCCGACCCCGTCTGCCACGGCAGCGGCTGGCCGATGAATACCACGCCCGTGCCGGATCCCGTCACAGGCCCGAACAGGAGCGATTACCCTTGAACGCCGTTGTTTCCACAAGCCGGCCTAGGAGTCTGTCGGACTTTGGTTGGCCGGCCTGCGAATCCGCCTGTGCGGTCCATATTTGCGCCGATTCTTGACCCATGGAACCACCATGGGCCAGCGAACCGTCGAAAATCTGTCCTCGCACAGCCGCATTCTCGCCTCGACCACCAAAGCCCGACAGGCTCCTAGCTTGCCTGCAACGTATTCACCATCGAGAAGGTGTTGACACGCTGGCCCGAGCTGCACTCGAGTAAGAATCCGGGGAGTTTTCTTTCCAGCCCCTGGCGGGAGCGCTTCTGCACCTTGGCTGAGAGGCTGTGAAAAAACCACCCACCTACTGCGACCGAAGGAAGTGCCCGTGGTGCGAACGCCGCCCCGACGATCCAGCGGTGACTGCGCGAACAGGCTCCCGGGACTGGCGTCGCCATGGCGTTGCGCCTTCAAACCACCACTGAGAGATCCTTCACTCCGATGACACCATCACCACTTGCCCCGCGGTCGGGAAACACGGCACGCCGGCTTGCTTCATCCATGGCGTTTGCGCTCGCGCTGGTGTCAGCCCATGCCGCTGCCGCCGATGCCACCCAGGACAAACCCAAGGCCACGACGCAGGACAAGTCCAGTGCCACCAACCTGGGTACGGTCGAGGTCAAAGGCACCAGTCGGCAGGCCATCCTGCCCACTGCAGCGACCATCGACGGTCCGTTCGGTCCGGGTCGCAGCATGCTCGATACGCCGCGCTCGGTGACGCCGATCAGCGCTGACCTCATGCGTGCGACCGGTGTGAACAACCTGCGCGACATCATGAAGCTGGCGCCGGATACCTACTCACCCACGGACTTCGGTGCGCCGAGCCTGCCGGACATCCGTGGCCAGCTGGGCGAGGTGTTCGAAGACGGCATGCGCCAGCAGGGCGGCAACAACGGGTTCGGCCTGCCGCTCTCGTTCAATGCGGTGGACAGCATCAATGTGGTCAAGGGGCCGCCCCCGGTCGTGCTCGGCACCACGCAACGCGTCGGCGGCTTCGTCGACCTGCAGCTCAAGCGCCCCGATCTGGATACGTCTGGCGGCTTTGTCGAACTGGGCAGCGGCAGCTGGAACCGTAACTGGGGGCAGCTGGATTACTCCACGCCGATCACGCCGGGCAAATCGGCGCTGCGCCTGAGTGTCGAGGATCACAATGAAGGCAGCTACTACGATTACGCCCACCACCACAGTCAGGATGTGTTTCTCGCCTACCGGCTGAAACCCGATGCGGTCAGCGAACTCAACGCCAGCGTCGAGTACTACCACGTCAACTTCACGGACATCGCCGGCATCAATCGGCCGACCCAGAATCTGATCGACCACGGGCTCTACGTCACCGGGCAGGGGGTACAGCCGGACGGCTCCACCGTGCCGGGGGCGTTCGCCGTGATCAGTCCCACCGGCGAGGTGCGGATACCGCGCCATCGCGTACTGACCGATCCGGCCGATCGCGACAGTGTGCGCACCTGGATTGCCCACCTCCGCTATGAGCGTTCGCTCAGCGACGAGACCCGATACATCAGCCGCACGTACTACCAGCATCTGGAGCGCAACGAGGTCGCCAACGACAGTTTCGTGGAGATCATCAAGGGCGCCGACACAGCCGAACACCGTAGCGAACTGGTGCTCGATCGCGATGCGGATCTGTTCGGACACACCACGCACCAGCAGACCGACCTGGGCATCGATGTGCGCTGGAACCATGTGCTGGGTTACAGCCAGTTCGACACCGAGGCCGATCTTCCGGTCGACCTGACCGGGCCGATCAGCAACCGCCGCATTCCGTTGACGTCCGCTCAGCAGGCGCAACTGGTATTGCTGCGCCCCGGGCTGTACGTCTCGCCCGGTGCCCAGTATCCGCGCAACGGCCAGGCCGCCGGTTACCTGCTGTCCGATACCACCGACTCGAACAGCTACCAGAGCGGCGTGTTCGTGCAGCACGAGATCCGCTTCACGCCGCAGTGGAGCGTCATGGCCGGCGTGCGCGGCGACGAATACTACGTCACCGCCAAGGACCCGATCCCGCCACCGGGCCAGCTGGCGGCACACGACGGCGCGCACCACTTTCTGAAGGCCGCCAACGGCAGCGTGACCTGGAAGCCGGTTGACGCGATTGCACTGTATGCCGCCGGCAGCTACAGCCAGTCGACCTCCAACTCGATCGGCGGCGGTACGCCGCTGGGCGCCGGCAACCGGATCGACCCGGCCAGCTTCGCCACCGACAGCACGCTGTATGAAATCGGGCTCAAGCTGGCCCCGCCGCAGGGCCGCTGGTACGCCGATGTATCGCTGTTCGACCAGACCCGCAGCCTGCGCAACCGCGACGGCAGCAACTCCGGCATCCACACCAAGGGGCTCGACGCGCAGTGGTTCTATCAGGCCCGGCATCTGTTCGCCAGCGCCGGCATCAGCTACCTCGATGCCCGCTACGATCATTCGGCCAGCTTCCAGGACAGCGTCCAGGTGCTGGATGCCTTCGATAATTCGCGGCCTGACATCGTGGCCGGCACCGGCGTGGGTGCCCCCAACTTCGCCGCGTTCCCGCCCAGCACGCGGCGAGTGCAAGGGCTGCCGACGGTGACCGCCTCGGCGCTGGTGGGTTACAACTTCGACAACGGTCTTGGTGGCACACTGTCGGGCAACTACACCAACGCATTTCCGCTGGATTACCTGGCGACGGTGTGGATCCGCGCGCAATACACGCTCGATGCGTCGGTGTATTTCCGCTGGAAAACGACCGGTACGGAGGTTCGCCTGGCGATGAACAACCTGACCAACCAGAAAAACTGGGCGCCAGTGTTCGATGGCGGTTATTTCGGGTCCACCGATGTCTTCCCCGAGCTGCCGTTCAACCTGATGTTCAGCGTGCGCCAGAGCTTCTGAGCACGATGCGCCGTCTCTGGCTGTCGCTGGGTGCGTTGGTGGCGATCGTGATCGCCGCCTGCGGCCGCACACCATCGTCGACGCCGGCCGATCCACGCGCGCAGGACTGGTCGCAGATCCAGTCCGCCGCACGCGGCCAGACCGTCACCATGGCGATGTGGGGCGGCGATCCGGCCATCAATGCCTACATGCGCGACTACGTGGCGCCGCAGGTGAAGCGTGCGGACGGCATCACGCTGCGCCTGGTGCCGGCGCAGGGCAGCATGATCGTCAACATGCTCATGACCGAGGTCGAAGCCGGTCGTCAGCACAGCGCGCTGGATCTGGTGTGGATCAACGGCGAAACGTTCTACCAACTGCACCAGATCCATGCGCTGTACGGCCCGTTCACTGCCAAGCTGCCCAACCAGCACTACATCGACTGGAACAATCCGTTCATTGCCTACGACTTCCAGCAGCCGGTAGACGGCTACGAAATGCCGTGGGGCAATGTGCAGCTGCTGCTGATCACGGATACCGCGCGGGTACCCAGCCCGCCGACCGATCCTGCGGCGCTGGCGGCGTGGATCCATGCGCATCCGGGGCGCTTCACGTTCGATACCGGTTTCACCGGCATGAGCTTTCTGAAGTCGTTGATGTACGCATTCGCCGATCGGCCCGGCGATCTGCGCGGGCCGTTCGATGCAAAGACCTACCGGCGCCTGCGCGACAAGGTGTTCGCCTGGATCGATTCGGTGCGCACCGACCTGTGGCATCACGGCGAGACCTTTCCGGCCAGCACGGCGCAACTGCATCAGCTGTTCGCCAATGGCGAAGTGGACTTCACCATGAGTTTCAACGATGGCGAGGTCGACAACCGGGTCGACAGCGGGTTGTTCCCCGCCACCGCCAGGGCCTTCGTGTTGCATACCGGCACGCTGCAGAACAGCCATTACGTGGGCATCGTCGACCGTTCGGTGCACAAGGCGGCCGCCATGGTGGTGGCCAATTTCCTGATCTCGCCCGCGGCCCAGCTGAAAAAGCTCGATCCGGCGGTCTGGGGCGATGGTACCGTGCTCGACGTGGCACGGCTGCCGGCGCCGTGGCGGCAGCGTTTTGCCGTCGCCGGGACGCGCACGCACGCGCCGCTGCGCCGTGCGATCCAGCCCTATGCGCGGCGGGAGCCGGCGCCGGAGGTCATGATCGAACTCACCCGCGATTTCCGTGAGCGGATACTGCATGAGTAGGTCGCGCCGACCCGATCCGTGGATCATTCTGCTGGCAACCATGAGCGCCGGTCCGGTGCTGGCCGGACTGGTGTTCATGCTGCTCTACAGCACGGGCCAGATCGGGCTGCTCGCGCACGGTTTCACGCTGCATTACTGGCGCGTTGTGCTGGACGACCGCCAGACCTGGATCACGCTCGCCTACAGCCTGGCCATGGGGCTTGCCAGCCTGGGTGCGTCACTGCTGCTGGCGCTGGCGTTGCAGGCCGCGTTGGGTGCGCGCCTGCGGCGCGGTGCACTGCGCGGCCTGCTGTTCGTGCCGCTGGCGGTGCCACCACTGGTGGCGGCGCTGCTCAGCGTGGAAGTGCTCGGAAATGCCGGACTGCTGGCGCGGCTGGCACATGCCCTGGGCTGGATCGATCAGCCCGGCGACTTTCCCAGCTTGCTGTTCACGCCATCGGGCGTCGGCATCGTGCTGGCCCACATGACGCTGGTGACGCCGTTTCTGCTGCTGCTGCTCGATCGTCTCGGGCGCAACGCGCGGGTCGCCGACCTGATGCAGGTGGCACGTACCCTCGGCGCGTCGCGCTGGCAGGCCTGGCGACAGGTCTGCCTGCCGGTGCTGATGCGCGCCGGCATGCCGGTATTGAGCGTGTATTTCATCGCGCTGATGGGGGCGTTCGAGGTGCCGTTGCTGGTCGGCGCGCAATACCCCGCGATGGTGTCGGTGCTGATCCAGCGGCGCTTTTCGCAATTCGACATCAGCACCCGGCCCGAGGCGTATGTGTTGGCCAGCCTGTATGCCTGCCTGGCGATGGGCCTGCTGCTGGCGTTGTTCGCCTGGCGCGGCCGCCGTGAAGCCGGCGAGCGGGCCGCGTGATGCGGCGCGCACTGGCGTGGATATTGTCAGGCATGCTGGTCCTGCCGCTGGTACTGCTCGTGCTGCTGTCGCTGGCGCGGCACTGGACCTGGCCGGCGCTGCTGCCGGCCGACCTGCAGCTACGCCAGTGGCGGGATCTGTTCGCCGATGCGAACGGGCTGGGCACGGTGGTGCTGCGCTCGCTGGGGATGGGCATCGGCGTGGCCGTCGCCGCCACCGCGCTGGGTTTCGCCAGCAGCCGCAGCCTGGCGCGGCATGCGCGGCAGGGGCGCCTGCTGGCGTTGCTGCATCTGCCGTTCGCGGTGTCCCCGGTGGTGTTGGGCGTGAGCCTGCTGTATGCGTTCCTGCGGCTGCATCTGGCCGGGCACCTGCTTGGTGTGATGCTGGCGCAACTGGTGTTTGCCTATGCTTACGCCGTGATCCTGCTCAGCGGCTTCTGGAACCCGCGGGCGCGCTCGCTGGAAGAGCTGGCCAGTTCGCTGGGAGCGGGGCGCCGGCAGGTATGGCTGCACGTACTGATGCCGCTGGCACGGCCGCTACTCGGCGTATGCCTGTTCCAGACGTTCCTGATTTCCTGGTTCGACTACGCGCTGGTGCTGCTGATCGGCAGTGGTCAGGTCGCGACCCTGACCATTACCCTGTACCAGTATTTCAGCTCCGGCGACATCCGCCTTGCCGCGACCTGTGCGCTGCTGCTGCTGGCGCCGCCGCTGCTGGCACTGGGGCTGAATCAGCAACTTCTTTCGGCCACGATCGTCACGCATCTCGAGGCGCACGATGACGACTGATGCTTCCAGCCCGACGCTGCGCGTGGATCGCCTGGGCGTGCAATTGGGTGGTCAGGTTATCCTGCACGACGTGTCTTTCGTCGTCGATGTCCACACCACGATGGCCGTGATCGGCGCCTCTGGCTGCGGCAAGACCACCTTGCTGCGCGCGATTGCCGGGCTGCTCACTCCCGCGCACGGCGAGGTGAAGCTGGGCGCGCGGCGGGTCGATCTGCTGGCACCGAACCGGCGCGGCATCGTCTACCTGAATCAGGAGCCGCTGCTGTTTCCGCACCTGGATCTGTTCGAGAACATCGCCTTTGGCCTGCGCCTGCGCCGGCTGCCCGAGCGGCAGGTCCGGGAGCGTGTGGCCGAAATGCTGGTCCAACTGGAGCTGGACGGCATGGAACGGCGTCATGCGCATGCCCTGTCGGGCGGGCAGCGCCAGCGTGCCGCCTTCGGGCGGGCGCTGGTGGTGGAGCCGGCGCTGCTGTTGCTGGACGAGCCGTTCAGCAATCTCGATCCGGACACGCGCACCAGCATGCAGGACCTGTTCAAGCAGCTGGCGCGCCGGCGCGGCATCACGGCGCTGCTGGTCACCCATGACCTGAAGGAGTCGATGCGCATGGGCGACAGTTTTGCGATGATGCGGGGCGGGCGCGTGCACGCCTATGCCGATCGCAAGGCGTTCTGCGCCGATCCGGCCAGCGGGGTGGAGCGCGAGGCGGCTTTCTGGCAAGCGTTTACCTCGGGTGATGCGCAGGTTTCCGGGTGTGATGCGCGGACGGCTGATTCATGAGGAGGTCCGTCCGCCGCAGCGGAAGCCAGGCTGCGCAGACCGGCCAGCCAAAGTCCGACAGACTCCTAGGCGTCCGCGCCAATGATTCGCGTGGCAATGGCGCGCAGGTCTTTTTCGATGATGTCCGGCTGCGCACCGACGGACAACGCGGCATTTCCCGCGCGGGCCACCAGCGCAGCCTTCCAACCCGCCGCCATCGCACCCAGCGTGTCCCAGCTATGGGCGGCGACCAGTCGCAGCGAGCTTGCCTCGGTACCCAGTGCCGTTGAAACGCTGCGGTAGGTCTCGAGGGCCGGCTTGAATCGCTGCACCGCGTGCACCGAAAACTGCTGTTCGAAATACAGGGCAAGGCCGGCCTTGTCCAGGGTGCTGGTGCCAGTGCCAGGCGCCGAGTTGGTCAGGGTCACCAGGCGGAAGCCTGCCTCGCGAAGCGTGCCCAGGGCAGGCGCCGCGTCGTCGTGTGCAGGCAGGTTTGCCATCCGCTCCTTGAACTCATCGACGTTGCCAGCCGCAAGGGGCAGGCCACGAATCTCGGCGACCATCCCGAGTACAGCCACGGCGAGTTGCCCGAACGGCATGTAGGTGCCGCTCAAGGTCAATGCCTGGGAGTACAGGATCAATTCACCAAACCACTGCCGCAGTGCATCTTCGTCGCCGAAAGTCTGCTTGAAAAAGGGCTTGAGACTATCGATGTCAAGCAGCGTTTCATTCACATCAAAGACAATCACGCGATCACGTTTCTTTGCTGGGTTCATCGTGGTTCCGTCAGCAGAGCATAGGCCCGTTGGGGGTGAGGAAAGCTGCTGTGATTTGCCAGGTCAGGCGCAACAGCGGCGATTTGATCGAGCAACCCATGCTCGCGATCTGATGTTCGGGCGCTTTCGTCGAGCAGGGTGCGCGTGTCAGCCGCCAGGCGGGCTGACCCAGCCGGCGAGCCGGGGCAGCCCGCGCGATCACGCCACTTTGTGCCACTCGTATTTCCCGACCACCTCATCAACCGGTGTGTGCGCGAGGTGGTTGGTGTAATTGGACATCACCTTCTGGGCGATGCCGAGAACAACTTCCAGTACCTGGCGCTTGGTGAAGCCGGCATCCAGGAACGCCTGCACTTCGCTGTCATCCACGTTGCCGCGGCCACGCACCATGCTCAGCGTAAAGCTGCGCAGCGCTTCGAGGTGCGCATTGGGCAGCGGCGTTTCATTGCGCAGCGCGTCGGTGATCGCGTCGTCCACGTGCATGGCCTTGGCGATGGCGGTATGGGCCGGCACGCAGTAGTGGCAGTTGTGCTCGACATTGACCGTCTGCCAGACCACGGTCAGCTCGTCCTTGTCGAAGCTTGAATTCAGCAACAACCGGTGGAGCACGCCGTAGCCCTCCAGCAGTCCGGGGGCTTCGGCCATGACGCCATGCAGGCCGGGGACCCTGCCGTTGGCTTTTCTCGACTTCTCGAGCAGCGGCTTGCTGGCTTCGGGCGCGGTGGTTTCGTCGTGAATCTGGAACTCAATCATGGGTAACTCCGTATGCCGGTGATGACGGCCATTTTGTGGTTCAAACGGTTCATTGCAGATGTCGGTTGGGGCTCAAACGAGGCTTGAGGTCGATTTATCGACGATGTAGACCATATGGTTTAAATATAGCCCAATCAGATCAATCGGTCGAGACAAAGGCGCCGGGTCCGGGGGAATCAAGGAACGGGAAAACGGGCCGTATCAGCCCAGCAGGCGTTGGGCCTGGCCGGCGATCGCCTTGAGTGATGCCTCGTCAAACATGCCGCGGCCAAGCAGGCGGATGGCGACGATCATCGCCACCAGGCCTTTGGCCGTGGTCGCCGGATCCAGTGAACCCGGCATTTGCTTGCGCGCCTGCGCCACCTCGATGCTGCGCTGGAAGAAGGCCTCCAATTCGCGCAACCCGGTGCGCACGATGCGGTTCACCTCTTCGCCATGCGTCACAAGCTCGGCAGCGGTGTTGACTAGAAAGCAGCCTTTTTTACGGGTGTCGCCCACGGTTTCGGCGACGATGCCATCGAATAGCGCTGCAATGGCGCGCTTGGGATCGTCCATCGCTTCCATTTCGGCCAGGATCGCGCGACGGTTGTCCGTGTCGTATTTCTGCAGCGCCTTGACGAACAATTGCTCTTTGCCGCCAAACGCGTTGTACAGGCTGCCCCGGCTGATGCCGATACCGGCAATGAGGTCGGCCATGGAAGCGGGCTCATAGCCCTTTTCCCAGAACACCCTCATCGCCTTGCCGACGGCCTCGTCTTCGTTGAACGACTTTTCCCACGGCATGAGATGTCACCTGAGCACCTGCAATGAGGCCCGACTTTAGCATGTTTGGATCGCATGGTTTACACGTGGTCGGCGTGTGGCGCGCTGGATGATACTCAGTCGACTGCGTCGGTGGCCAGGGCCCGCGCGGCATGACGCAGGCGTTGCCCCATGGTGAAGGCGATAACACCGATGAACAGGCCCGTCCAGGCCACCAGGTGGCCGGCCCCGACGATCATCAGACTCAGGCAGATGAACGCCTCGCTGCGCTCACCCAGGCCCGGCGCGTAATGGAACGACTTCGCCGAATGATTGCGCACGGCGGCGGCGATCGACAGGAACAGCGACATCGCCACGGCGATGGTACCGGCCAGGATCACCAGGGTGAAGCGTGCCTCCGGGTAGCGCCACGCCAGCGCGATGATGATGGCGATTTCCACCACGCGATCGAAGGTGATGTCGAGGATCGCGCCGAACGGGCTGCTGCGCGTCATCCGTGCCAGCGCGCCATCCGCCGCATCGAGCAGGCCGGAGAGCCACAGCATGGCGACCCCCGTCCATTGCCAGCCTTCCATCACGCACAGTGCGGCAAGCACGCCGATCAGCATGGCCAGCGCGGTCACCGCGTTGGCGGTCAGCCCCGCCCGATGCAGCGTGCGGGCCACGGCACCGATAACCGGTTCAACCAGTCGTCGCGCATGCGTGTCGAGCATGAAGTGTCCTTGCCGGGTATGGCCGGCCATTTTAACCCGGGCGCATGGTCAAGACGCATTCAGTGGCTGGTGAGGCAGCGCCGGCAATCGCTGTCCCCCCCCGGCGCGGTAGCGTTCGAGATCCAGTTTCATCGAGGACTGCGGCGCTGCCGGCACCTACCGGCAGTTGCGGAACAGGCTGCTAGACTCGCGGGGCAATCTGCCCTCAGAGACGCCTGTCGCGACAACATGAATCTTTTCCTCGATTCACTGCCTCTTATCGACGCGTTGTTATCGAGTTTCTGCCTTGCGACCGGCTTGTGAACGCGATGGTGACGCCATGACAGTCCGGACCTCAGCTTCGCTTCGGTTTTGCCGAGTCCACCTTGATGACCCTACTTGCATGGTGCCGGTGATCCGTGATTTGTGATCGCAGGCTCCACCTGGATTTTTCGTGAACGCCGCGCTCTCCTTGTCACTACCATCGTTTGCTCGCACCCTGCGCGAGCATGGGTTGACCCTTCCGCGCACGCTGCTGGAGATTCTGCAGATCAATGTGGGCAAGCTGTGCGACCTGGCTTGCCAGCACTGCCATGTGGAGGCCGGGCCCAAGCGCACCGAGATCATGCGCTCGGCCACGGTCGAGCGTCTGCTCGAACTGCTGGCTGATGCGCGGGCCATCCATACCGTCGACCTCACCGGCGGCGCACCGGAGCTGAATCCGCATTTCCACACCCTGGTGCGCGAGTCGCGTGCGTTGGGCAAGACCGTGATCGACCGCTGCAACCTCACCGTGCTGTTCCGGCCGGGGCAGGAGGACACCGCCGAGTTCCTCGCCGAACAGGGCGTCAAGGTCGTCGCCTCGTTGCCGTGCTACAGCAAGGCCAACGTCGAGAAACAGCGTGGCCAGCACGTGTTCGACCCCAGCCTGCGTGCGCTGCATCAACTCAATGGGCTCGGCTATGGGCGGCCGGACAGTGGACTGGAGCTGGACCTGGTCTACAACCCGGTCGGCGCCAGCCTGCCGCCATCGCAGGCGTCGCTGGAGGCGACCTACAGGCACGAACTGGCCGAGCATTTCGGCATCGTGTTCAACCGCCTGTTCACCATCACCAACATGCCGATCAAACGCTTCTTGCACCTGCTCGAACGCGAAGGCCGTTACGACAGCTACATGCATACCCTGCTCGATGCGTTCAATCCGCGCGCGGCGCTGGGCGTGATGTGCCGCAACCAGTTGTCGGTGGACTGGCGTGGGCAGCTGTACGACTGCGACTTCAACCAGGCGCTGGAGCTGCCCCAGGGTGGCCGGCAGCGCAGCATCTGGGATATCGAATCACTCACCGACGTCGAACGCGATCCGATCGTGTTTGGCGACCATTGTTATGGCTGCACCGCAGGTGCGGGCAGCTCTTGTGGAGGCGCACTGGCATGAACATGGAACACGACATCGACACCGACAACGACATCAGCGCCGAGGCGCAACAGTCCGCCGTGCGCAGCTACTACGGCGAGACCCTGCGATCGAGCAGCGACCTGCGTACCACCGCCTGCTGCAGCATCGGCACCATGCCCGAGCCATTGCGCACGATCCTGTCGCAATTGCATCCGGAAGTGCGCGAACGCTTCTACGGCTGCGGCTCACCCTTGCCGCCGGCGCTCGATGGCAGAACCGTGCTCGATCTTGGCTGCGGCAGCGGGCGCGATGCGTACCTGCTGTCGAGCCTGGTCGGTGAGCCTGGTCGCGTGATCGGCGTCGACATGACCGCGCAGCAACTGGAGGTGGCCGAACGTCACCGCGCATTCCATGCCCAGGCGTTCGGTCACGCGCATTCCAATGTCGAATTCCACCTGGGTGATCTGGCTGATCTGGCCGCGCTGGGCATCGCCGACAACTCGGTCGACGTGGTGGTGTCCAACTGCGTGCTGAACCTGGTGCCGGACAAGCGTCGCGCGTTTGCCGAAACCTTCCGCGTGCTCAAGCCCGGCGGCGAACTGTATTTCTCCGATGTATTCAGCGACCGCCGGTTGCCGCACGAGTTGCTGGCCGATCCGGTGCTGCTGGGCGAATGCCTGGCCGGCGCGCTGTACGTGGAGGATTTCCGCCGTCTGCTTGTCGACCTTGGCGTGGCCGATGCTCGCGTATGTGCGCGCAGCCCGATCGCGCTGACCGACGCGGCGATCGAGCAACGCATCGGTTTCGCTACATTCGAGTCGATTACCTGGCGCGCGTTCAAGCTGCCGCTGGAGGATCGCTGCGAGGACTACGGTCAGGTCGCCACCTATCGCGGCAGTCTGCCAGGGCATCCGCACCAGTTCGAACTGGATGACCATCACCGCTTCGAGCGCGATCGGCCGGTGCTGGTCTGCGGCAACACCGCGGACATGCTCTCGGCCAGTCGCTATGCCGCGCACTTTCACATCGATGGCGACAAACACCGGCATCACGGGTTGTTCGATTGCGCGCCTGCCAGCGCGACCGGCAGCGCCGCACCCAGTTGCTGCTGAGCCGGCCGATGTCCAACATGGTTCATCCCCTGTGCGCATCGCTGTCGGTGATCGTGCCGCTGGCGCCCGGCGAGGGCGAATGGCAGCCGCTGCTTGAGCAACTCGCCGCGTTGCCGTCCGGCAGCGAAGTGATCGTGGTGTGTGCCGACAACGTCTCGCGTCCGCCGCCCCCGGTATGGCCGGCGCAGTTGCGTTATCGCGCGTGCCACAGCCAGCCCGGCCGTGCGCGTCAGCAGAACCTTGGCGCGCGCATGGCCAGCGGCGACTGGCTGTGGTTTGTGCATGCCGACTCACGCCTGCGCGCGGAAACCCTGCCTTCATTGCAGGACTTCATCGCGCAAGGCAACGCGGGCTTGGGCTGGTTCACGCTGGCGTTCCGCCGCGACGGGCCGCGCTGCACTGCCTTGAACGCCGTCGGCGCCAACTGGCGCGCGCGCTGGCTGGGGCTGCCGTTCGGCGACCAGGGCCTGCTGCTGCCACGCGCGTGCTTCGAAGCGCTGCATGGATTCGACGAACAGGCCACCTATGGCGAAGATCACCTGCTGGTGTGGGCCGCGCGACAGGCCGGGCTGCCGTTGCGGCATATTTCCGCGGTACTTGAAACCAGTGCACGCAAATATGCGCGGCACGGCTGGCTGCGCACGACGCTGCGGCATTGGCGACTGACTGCCGCGCAGGCTTGGCCGGCCTGGCGCGTCATGCGCGGGAGCAGGGCATGACGGCGGCGCTGGCCATCTTCGTCAAGACGCCCGGCTTGTCGCCGGTGAAAACGCGGCTTGCCGCCGGCATCGGTGCGGCTGCGGCGCTGCACTTTTATCAACTGGCCGCGGCGGCCACCGCCGAAGTCGCGCGTATTTGCGAGCCGTGGTTGACGCCGTACTGGGCCATTGCCGAAGCCGATCCGGCCGCCGTTGCCGCGTGGCCGGGCTTCGCCTCATTGCATCAAGGGCAGGGCGATCTCGGTGAGCGCCTGCACACGGTGTACGCCCGACTCCAGGCCCGACATGGCCGCGTGTTGCTGCTCGGCGCCGATGCCCCGCAATTGACCGTCGCCTCGCTGCAGCGCGCGCTCATCTTGCTGGACGACGCACGCACTCCGTTCGTGATCGGCGATGCCAGCGATGGTGGATTCTGGCTGTTTGGTGGTCGCACCGCGGTTCCTCGCGAGGTCTGGACGCGCGTGCGTTATTCGCAGGTGCAGACCGCATCGGAGCTGCGGCAGCAACTGGCGCCCCACGGTGCCGTCGGCAGCGTGGGGCGCCTGACCGATGTCGACAAGGTCGAGGATCTGCCAGTGCTGCGTGATGCCCTTGGCGCCCTCAGTGCGCCATTGCCGGCGCAGCAAGCCCTGCGGCAATGGCTCGATACCGTCGCAATACCTGAGCGTTGCGTGGAGTGTGAAGCATGAGCATCGCGTTGTTGATCACGGTGTTGTTGCTGGCTGCAAGCAACGGCGCCAACGATAACTTCAAGGGTGTGGCGGCCCTGTACGGCAGTCGTACAGTAAGCTACCGGGTGGCGCTTGGCTGGGCCAGCGTGACCACATTGGCCGGCTCGCTGGCGTCGGCGTGGCTCGCCCAGGCCTTGCTCACGACTTTCACCGGTGCCGGTCTGGTGACTGCGGATATTGCCGCACAAACAAGTTTTGCGTTGGCGGTGGCGCTTGGCGCGGCACTGACCATCGCCCTCGCCACCTGGCGCGGGCTGCCGGTGTCAACGACACATGCGCTGCTCGGTGCGATGGCCGGCGCCGGACTGGTTGCCGTGGGCACGGGCTTGCAATTCGCTTCATTGGGGCGAGTGTTTCTGTTACCCCTGCTGGCCAGCCCGATCATTGCGATCGTACCGGCGTTCCTGGTCGCGCCGCTGCTGCGTCGCTGGGTGGCCGGCCATCAACAGCGGCGCACCGCGTGCCTGTGCATCGAGCGTGACGCGCTGGTCACGCCGGAAGGGGTGCTATCGCGAGAAAGCCTCGCACTGCGCACCGGCTCGCTGGCCGAGTGTGCCGAACGGGATGCGCAGACCGTGGCACGGGTTCGCGGATTCGGCATGGTCGACACGCTGCACTTCTTGCTCGCTGGCGCCGTGGGGTTCGCGCGCGGACTCAACGACACGCCGAAGATAGCCGCCCTGTTGCTGCCGGTTGCCGCGCTCGACGGCCACGCCGCCGTCGCCGCGGTTGCTGCGGCGATGCTGCTGGGAGGCCTGGTGGGTGCGCGGAAGGTGGCGCGCACCCTGAGCGACAAGATCACCCGGCTGGACATGGGCGGCGGATTGGCCGCCAGCCTGACCACCGCCTTGCTGGTGGGTACCGCCAGCTTCAATGGCTTGCCGGTATCGACCACGCACGTTGCAGTCGGCGCACTGGCCGGTGCCGGTGCCAGCGGCGGGCAGGGTGGAGTCGATCGCAAGGTGATGAAGGGCATCGTCGGGTCGTGGGTGGTCACGCTACCCGTGGGCGCGGTGTTTGGCGCGCTGCTTTACGGGTGGATCCGGTGAGCTTGCGACTGATCGAGCCGGCCTTTCGACCATGACGGGGCAGCGCGCGAGATCTCCCTTGCCGCAGTTGCAGCGACAGTCCGGGGCCGGCGCTATACGCATCGTGCTGGTTGGCAGGTAGCCAGGCGGCAAACACGTGGCGAATGAACAGCCAACCGAGCAAGGCCATCGAAAACGGCTTGATCGCCCAGTTCACCCACAGCAGGAGGCGGATTTGCAGCCGATTCTTCAGTTGGATCAGACCTTCCGCTTGCGCCGCGGTTTCACCTGCGCCGCCGCGATCAACTCCTGCAGGTAAGTGATGCCTTCTTCTTCCGGGAAGAAGGCGACCACGTCGGCAACAGTCAGCTCATGTCGCTTGCGCAGCGTCAGGAATTCCTCGCGCGCCATCGCGATGCGCTGCGCGGCGACCGCCTTCTTGCCCAGTGGTTTGATTGGGCGCTGTTCTTCTGCCTTGCGCTCGAGTCGGGTCAGTTCATCCTGGAACTGACGGAAATCGTATTTCGGGGAGGTCATCTGTATCGCTTGGGTGGGTCCTGATCCCGCTATTTTCGCATGATTCGTCACGCACCCGCCCGCGTTTGCCTCAGCGGTCTTCTGTGCCGACCAGCGGGAATCGACGCTGGCCTGGCGCGCGGCGAAGTCCGATCCAACCGTTTGATTTGTGAGCACTTCGTGAAGGGAGCGTCGAGGACCGGAATAAAGCGTTGACAGCGTGCAATTGTGGTATAAGAACACTCCGCCCACTGAGCGACTGGTTGGCAGCAGGGAGTTGTCTCCGGGGACGCAAACATGTACCGATTGTTCCGACAAAGGGCGCTGCGCTGGCAGCTTCTGCTCGCGCTGGTCGAGTTCGTACTGCTGATGGCGAGTGTCTATGCCGCCGTGGTATTGCGTTATTGGGGTGATGCTGACACCCAAGCCATGTTCAACCATACGCTGCAGTGGCGTACGCCACTGATTGCGACGGTGCTGATTCTCTCCATTGCAGCGCTTGGTTTGTACGATATTCACCTGCGGGCGGGCTGGCTAGGGCGCCTCAGCCGTCTAGGCGTCGCCTTTCTGCTGGGCGGCATCGTGCTCAGCGTGCTGTATTACGTGATTCCGCCGGCGTACCTGGGGCGCGGCGTCCTGGGCATCGCGTTGATATGCGGATATGTCTTGGTGTCGTTGTGGCGGATGACGTTTCTGGGTTTCGTGGATGCCGACCTGTTCAAGCGCCGTGTGGTGGTGCTCGGTGCTGGCAAGCGTGCCGCCGAAGTGACCCGCGAGATGCGCCGCAAGACCGATCAACGTGGGTTCAAAGTCCTGGGCTACGTGCCGATCGGCGCCGATCCGGTGTCCATCCCGGCGCCCTTGCTGCTGCATCCCGACGGCATGTTGTGCGAATGGGCGACTCGGCTCCATGTCGACGAAATCGTGGTGGGGCCAGACGACCGCCGCGACGCCTTGCCGGTGGCCAGGCTGCTGGAGTGCAAGCAACGCGGCATGGCCGTGACCGAGCTCACCGAGTTTTTCGAGCGTGAGGCCGGCAAAATCAAGATGGATCTCACCAGCCCATCGTGGTTGGTATTCTCGGATGGCTTCAACGTGTCACCGACGCGGCGCACGATCAAGCGCGCCTTCGATCTATGCCTCGCGTTTCTGGTACTGTTCGTGGCATGGCCATTCATGTTGCTCACTGCCCTCGCGGTGCGACTGGAGTCAGGCCGTGGAGCGCCGATCCTGTATCGCCAGGAACGGGTTGGCGAGAACGGCAAGCCATTTCAGATGGTCAAGTTCCGCAGCATGGGCACCGACGCGGAATGCGACGGTGTGGCACGCTGGGCTGGCAAGAACGACAAGCGGGTGACCCGGGTCGGGCGTTTCATCCGCAAGGTCCGGCTTGACGAGCTGCCGCAGCTGTGGAACGTGTTGCGCGGCGACATGAGCATCATTGGCCCGCGCCCGGAGCGGCCACAGTTCGTGGACGAATTCAACACCAGCATTCGCTATTACTGGTTGCGACATTGTGTGAAGCCAGGGCTGACCGGTTGGGCCCAACTGCGCTACTCCTACGGTTCGTCCACGCGGGACACCGAGGAGAAGCTGAAGTTCGATCTGTTCTACGTGAAAAACCACAATTTCGTGTTTGATCTGACCATTTTGGTTCAGACTGTAGAAGTGGTGCTGTTTGGGCGCGGTGCCCGCTGAAATCTAAGGAGAAGAGCAAGTGAGACCACTACCACAAAATTACGTCCTCTGGTTGATGATGGTGCTTGGCTTGCTGCTGCTTGGCGGTTGCAGCACTGCACCAGCCGTCACTCACTTGGCTGCGGTGGCCCCACCGGTGGAGCACTACATCATCGGCCCGGGGGATTCGCTGGAAATCTTCGTGCGTGACAATCCCACGCTGTCCACCACGGTGCCGGTGCGTCCTGACGGGCGTATCTCAATCCCCCTGGTGCAGTCCATCATGGCGGCCGGGGAAACTCCGGAAGAGCTGGCAGGCAACCTGGAGAAGGCACTGGGCAGCTACATCCGCGCGCCGCTGGTGACGGTCATTGTCAAGAGTTTTGTCGGTGCCTACAGCCAGCAGGTACGCGTGGTCGGGCAGGCGGCGGTGCCCAAGGCCGTACCGTACCGTAGCGGCATGAGCTTGCTCGACGTGATGATCGATGTCGGCGGTCTCACCAAGTTTGCCTCAGGTAACTCGGCCAAGGTTATCCGTCGATTGCATGACGGCAACGAGCAGACGATCCCGGTGCGGCTCGGCGACCTGATGAACGGCGCGATCAAATACAACATGGTCATGCAGCCCGGCGATATTTTGATCATTCCGCAGTCGTTGCTTTGAGCCCCGCGCATGGGCACACGGCAGCGGTCAGGGGCGTCAAGGAAGAGAAGATGATGCAGAAGCGATCGATCGACTTGCATGAATTGTTTCAGCATGCACTACTGGAGGCGCGCGCTGCCTGGCGTTACCGGTGGCACGCCTTGATCGTGGCGTGGTGCGTGACGATCGTAGGCGCGTTACTGGTGTTCAGCCTGCCGAACAAGTATGCCGCCAGTGCGCAGGTTTACGCCGATACCGAGGCGTTGACGAATCCCCTGCTTCGCGGGGTTGCGGTGCAGCCGGATGTGCGGGGGCGCCTGCTGATCATCACCCACACCTTGCTCTCGCGCCCGAATCTGGAAACGGTGGCGGACAATACCGGGCTGTCCTTGCGCGCCACGACGCCGGCCGACAAGGATGCATTGCTGGAGCGCCTCGGCGCTGCAGTTACGGTCAGGAGTGCGGGCACCAGGGACCTTTACAACATCACCTACGCCGATCCCGATCGGCAGATGGCGCGAAAAGTGGTACAGGCATTTTTGCAGATCCTGATGAACAACACCCTGGGCGCGAATAGCGCATCCGCCGAGACCGCACAAAATTTCCTGCAGCAACAGGTCAGGAGTTATGGCGACCGACTGAATGAGGCGGAGAAAAAACTCGCAGATTTCCAGAAAGCCAACGTCGGCTTCATTCCCAGCCAGGGTGGCAGTAGCTATTTCACGCGCCTGCAGGCGGCCCAGACCCAATTGCAGAATTTGCAAGGGCAGTACGATACGGCGGTCGCCAGGCGAGCGACGATCCAGCAGCAGATGCGTGAGATGGCGAGTAACCCGGGTTCCTCGGGGATCGATCCGCGCGCCCAGCAGATCGACCAGCAAATTGCATCCTACAAGCAGCAGCTCAACAAGCTGTTGCTCAGTTACACCGATAAATATCCTGACGTGATTTCTGCCCGGCGCATGATCGCCCAACTCCAGGCACGGCGTGAAGCGCTGCAGAAGAACGCAGGTAGCACGTCGATGATGAGTGTGGTTTCGGACAACCCGGTCTACCAGGAGATGCAGAAATCTATGTATTCCACGCAAGTCAGCCTCCGGACGCTGGCCTCACAAATCGCTCTGCAGAAACGCCAGATCGCCGACCTCAAGAGCAACGTGGACAAGATCACCGACGTGCAGGCCACCTTGCAGGGGCTGACGCGAAATTACGACGTGACCAAGAAGCAGTATGACCAGTTGGTAGAGCATTTGAACACGGCCGAGCTGTCCCAGGATGCGACGCAGAGCGGCAATAACTTGAAATTCCGGGTCATCAATCCGCCGGTGGTACCATTGCTGCCGGTGAGCCCGAAACGCGGGCTGTTGCTGTTGATGGTGTTCGCGCTGGCCGTGGCACTCGGTGGCGGGTTTGCGTATTTCATGCACTTGATAAGACCAGTCTTTGTAAGCCTCAGGAGCTTGCGCGAGTCTGGGGATTATCCGGTGCTCGGTGCCGTCAGCTTGATCGTGTCGCGATCACGACGCCACGACCAGCGCCGTGAAGTGGTCGGGTTCTGTACCGGGGCTGGTCTGTTGGCAGTAGCGCTGGTGCTCGGGTTTGCCTTTGACGGGCAGCTTACCAGGTTGGTGCAGCACTTCTTTACGGTGGGGGCCGCATGAGTATCGTTGAGAAGGCCGCCGAAAAGCTCAAGGCACTGCAGCAGCTTGGCTTGCAGGCATCGCCTCCCGTCGAGAGTGAGTCGCCGCATCCCACACCTGCGATTGAGCGTTTGCAGGAGAGGGTGCGGAGCGGCGATCAAGGTGGCGAAACCGAGTCGCCGCCCTGGCACATCGATCATATGGCGCTCAAGCGTGCGGGCCTGCTCGCCGTGGATGAGAAGGCGAATGATCGGCTCGCGGATGAAGTGCGCCGCATCAAGCGGCCGTTGATGCGCAATGCGATGGGAAAAGGTGTTGAAGCGCCAGTCAACGCGGCGCGCATCATGGTCACCAGTGCAGTGCCGGGCGAAGGCAAGACCTTTACCGCGGTGAATCTCGCGCTGAGCCTGGCACGCGAGCCGGATTTCGAGGTGTTGCTGGTGGACGGCGATATACCGAAAGCCCATGTCACCCGCGTTTTGGGGCTCGAAAAGCATCCCGGTCTGATGGACGTGCTGGTGGACGAGCGGCGCCATCCCGACGAGGTCGTCGTACGGACCGACATATCGAATCTGCTGGTGGTTCCCGTGGGTGATCGTCATCGGCTTACCGCCGAGTTGTTCGGCAGCCTGCGCATGGACTACGCGCTTGAAGAACTTGGCGGTCGGAACCGGCGCCGGCTGGTGGTGTTTGACTCCTCGCCGTTGCTGGCGACCTCGGAGGCGCAGGTGCTGGCGTCTCACATGGGTCAGGTTGTTGTCGTGGTGGCCGCCGGTCGTACCGGCCAGCATCTGGTCAATGCAGCCCTGGAACGACTGGATAACGCGCAATACGTCGGCCTGATTCTCAACATGAGCCGCCTGCCCGCAAGCGAGAACCACTACGACAACTACTACGGCCAGTATGCCCGCCTCAGTCAAGGAGAAGCCTAGATGCGTGCATTGTCGGCGTCGGTGGTCTTGTCGTCGATTATCCTGGGCAGTTTGCTGACCCGGGCGGAAGCCCAGAACCTAGGCCTCGATACGTTGCCTGCGCTGAACGCATCGCCCGGTGGTACAACGTCGGACTCCGAAAACCTGCCGCCTGGCGTTATTCCGCAGCCAAGTATCGACTCCCCAGGTGTGGTCGTGGGCGTCACCCTCGGCGAATTGTATACCGACAACCTGAAGCTGGCGGCCAGCGGCACGCCGAAACAAACCAGCTGGATCACTGAGGTCCAGCCGTTCATCAAGTCAGCCGTCAGCGGCCCGCGGTTTTCCGGGGTGCTCGACTACACGCTCACCGGCTATTTGTATGAGGGGCAAGCGAGCCATAAACAGTTGGCTCAAAACCTTAGCGCCAACGGCACGTTCACCATCTTGCCGCAGCATTTCTTTATCGACGGTGGCGCGATGTATCGACGCGAACTCATCAACAATGAATTGTCAGCTGGGTCGGGTGCATTTTTCCTGAACAATAATCAGGCCAACGTCGCCATCGGCACACTCAGTCCGTACTGGCTGCAGGATCTCGGCCGTGTCGGCAGCATGACACTGCGCTACACGCGTGGAAGAGTGCTGTACAACGACCGCGGCATTCCCGCGCAGAGCCACGCGCAACTCAACGGCATTCCTGACGTTACCAGCAACGCCGTGCAATTCCAGCTGGTGAGCCCCGAGGGCCAAACCTGGGGTTGGAACCTCGGCTATTCGGATCAGCGGCTGGATCCGGATTTCGGGCCGGGCGTGCAGTTTGCCAAGGCAACAGCGGGGGTTTCGTATCAAGTCAGCAACTCGCTGCACTTGTTGGCCGATGGCGGCAAGGAAAGCAAGTTCCAGCCGGACGGCACGGTGCAGCGGCTGGGGGCGCCGTTCTGGGACGTCGGGTTTACCTGGTCGAACACGCGAGACGATTTCAAGCTGATGACGGGACACCGGTTCTTCGGGCGCAGTTACCAGCTTTCCTGGACTCACCACGCCGCATTGCTGACGACCACCCTGGGCTACGTCGAGCAGCCGACCACCTACAATCAGCAACTGCTCGGCTTCAATTCCGGCTCGGTGCTGACGCGCCCGACCGGGATTGGCGCCTCGATCCCCTCACTGACCGAGCGGCAACCGTATCTGAGCAAGCGCTGGGCGGCAGTGGCGGCATATACGATGCCCAAGAGCACGCTGCGTGTGATGCTATACGAGGAGTCGCGCACTTATTTCACGAAGGGCAGCGGGCAGGAGCGGGTGGCAAATGCGGACGTTTCGTGGCTGTTCAATCTGGGAGCGTTCACCACTCTCACGCCAAGCCTGGACTGGGAACGTTACCGGTTCCGGAGCGCGCAGATCAGCTACCGGCGTTACGCCCAACTTGCACTCGCGCGTCAGCTGAACGCCAAGGATTCCGTCAGTTTGCAGTTGCGCCGTGACTCCGGCACGGTGCACTCTGCGGTGCCGGGTGCGCATGGCTATGACGCGAACGTGATTTTCCTGCAGTGGACCCATCTTTTCTGAGAACCCCATGTATCAGGCGTTTTACAAGTTGCACGGCAAACCGTTCCAGTTGACTCCTGATCCGGGCATGCTGTTTCCCAGCAAGGGTCACAAGCGCGCGATGGCGTACCTGCTCTACGGCTTCGAGAAGGGCGAAGGCTTCGTCATGATCACCGGCGCCGTTGGCACCGGCAAGACGCTGCTGCTGCAGAAGCTGCTCGAAGAACTCACGCATCGCAACATCGCCATCGCGAGCGTCGCCTCGGCCAATCTCGATGGCGAAGACATCTTGCCGGCCGTGGCCTCGGCCTTTGAACTACCTTATGAGGGGCGCAGCAAAGAGGCCCTGCTGCAGGACGTGAAACAGTACCTGATCTCGCTGCAGGCCCGTCAGACGCATGCCCTGCTGGTAGTGGATGAAGCGCAAACGCTTACCCCGACAGCGCTGGAGATGCTGCGCATTCTGTCGAATTTCGAACTCAAGGGTCACGCGCTCTTGCAGATATTTCTTGTCGGCCAGGCCGAACTGCGGCGCACCATCATCAGCAACCATATGGAACAGCTGCGCCAGCGTATCATTGCCTCGCACCGGCTTGAGCCCATGGGCGAGGAGGAGAGCCGCGCGTACATCCTGCACCGCCTGCGTGCCGTCGGCTGGAACGACGATCCGCATCTGACACCCGATATGTTTGTGGGTATTTTCCAGGCCAGTCACGGTATCCCGCGCAAGATCAATCTCATCATGGACCGGTTGCTGCTGCACGGTTACCTTGAAGAACTACATGATCTGGGCCGGGCGGCGCTCGCCGTGGTGCTCGACGAGATGGCCGATGAGATGGCCGGTTTGCCGCCGTCGCTGGAGGAGCCCGCCGTGCCGCAAAGTCCGGATCTGGCGCGTGCCATGTCAACCTCGAAGTCCGAACCCGAGCTCGACTTGCTGGAGCTCAAGGACGACGACCTCATGTTTCAGTTGATGCGTGAAAGGATCCAGTTCAGGAAGATGCTGCGAGGCGTGCCGATGCGGCCGTCTGCGGTGGACAAAGCCACGAGCACCGACGTGCGAGGCTCGCGTTCCGAACGGCAAGGCAAATGAACGTGGCGCCGCAACAACTCGAATTCATCACCAACGCAATGACGGTCGACGTCGAGGATTATTTCCAGGTTGCGGCCTTCGAAAAATGTATTCGACGTGAGGACTGGCCGCATTGGCCCGTCCGCGTCGAACGCAACACGCGGACCGTGCTGGAGCTTTTCGAGCGTCACGGTGTGCACGCAACCTTTTTTGTACTTGGCTGGGTGGCAGAACGCTACCCCGCACTAGTACGTGATATCGGCTCAGCCGGCCATGAGATCGCCAGCCATGGCTTCGGCCATGAGCGCCTGACCAACATCAGTCGCAGCGAATTCCGCGACAGTATTACGCGCACGAAGCTGCTGCTGGAGGACCTTGCCGGCACCCCCGTGTACGGCTATCGCGCCCCCAGCTATTCGATTGGACCGACGACGCTGTGGGCACACGAGGAACTGCGCGAGGCTGGCTACCGCTACAGTTCCAGCATCGTGCCGATCCATCATGATCTGTATGGCATGCCGGCCGCACCGCGGTTTGCGTTTTATGTCGAGGACTCCGGCTTGCTTGAAATCCCGGTGACGACGGTGCGGCGATGGGGGCACAACTGGCCATGTGGCGGCGGTGGCTATTTCCGCTTGTTGCCCTACGCGCTGTTCAAGCGCGGCTTGCACCGCGTCAACTGTCACGAGCAAAGCTCCGGGGTGTTCTATTTCCATCCCTGGGAAGTGGATCCGCAGCAACCGCGGGTGCCGGGCGTGACGCTCAAGAATCGCGTGCGTCACTACTTGAACCTGACGCGTACCGCGCCACGGCTGGAACGGCTCGTGCGCGATTTCCATTTCGACCGTATGGACCGGGTGTTTCTTGCCCCCGGGCATGCCGACTATCCGGTGGTGGCGCTGCAGGCCGCCGAACTCGGTGCGCATTGAAGAGGAAGCAACATGCTCGATCGTGTGGACGACAGTCCTGCCGCCGGCCCGTGCGTGATCAAGTGCCTGGAAAGCGGTGACGAGGGACGCTGGGATGCTTTTGTCGAGGAAGCGCCGCAGGCCACGTTTTTCCATCGCGCCGCCTGGCGCGGCATCCTCGAGCAGGGGCTCGGCCACCGCTGCCATTATTTGTATGCGGAACGGCATGGGGTCATCACCGGCATCCTGCCGCTTGCCGAGATACGCAGCCGGTTGTTCGGCCACGCGCTGATTTCGACGCCGTTCTGTGTGTATGGCGGGGTGGTGGCGCGCGACCCGGACAGTGAGACACAGCTTGTCCAGGCGGCGACCGCGCTCGCCGACGAACTGCGCGTGGATTATCTCGAACTGCGCGAGCGCGAGCTGCGCCAGCCTGACTGGCCAATCAAGGACCTGTACGTCAGCTTCCGCAAGGCGATCGATCCGGACCATGACAAGAATCTCAAGGCGATTCCGCGCAAGCAACGCGCCATGGTGCGCAAGGGCGCCGCCGCCGGGCTGGAGGCGCGGCATGACGGCAGCCTTGCCGACTTTTACCGGGTGTACGCCGAGAGCGTGCGCAATCTGGGCACGCCGGTGTTGTCGCGAAACTATTACCTGCGAGTGCAGCAGGCGTTTGGCGAGGATTGCGAGGTGACCGTGGTCACCCACCAGGGTAAGCCGGTCGCCGCCGTCATGAGTTTTTACTTTCGCGATGAAGTGCATCCCTATTACGGCGGCAGCGTGGCACATGGCCGTGATCTAGCGGCCAACGATTTCATGTACTGGGCCGTGATGCAGCGTGCGGTGGAGCGCGGCGCACGGCTGTTCGACTACGGTCGCAGCAAACAGGGCACCGGCTCCTATCACTTCAAGAAACACTGGGGCTTCGAACCACAGCCGCTGCCCTACGCCTATTACCTGGTGCGCGCCAAGGTGGTGCCCAATCTCAGCCCCACGAACACCAAGTACAGCTTGCTCATCAAGGCCTGGCGGCGGCTGCCGCTGCCGCTGAGTTGCGCGCTGGGTCCGTGGCTTGCGCGGGATCTGGGTTAGCGCATGCGCTCAGTATTGTTCCTCTGCCACCGGCTGCCGTGGCCGCCCAGCAAGGGCGACAAGATCCGCTCATACCACGTGTTGCGCCGGCTCGCCGAACACTACCGCGTATATCTGGGCGCGTTTGTGGACGATCCGGCCGACTGGCAGTATCTCGCCCCCGTGCAAGCGTTATGTGCCGAGGTATGCGTGCGGCCTCTGACAGCTTGGCAGACGCGCCGGCGCGCGCTGGCCTCGTTGCTGCGCGGCGAAGCGCTGACCGTCGGGGTGTACCGCGACCGCGTGATGCGGCGCTGGATCGAAGGGCTGCTGACCGAGCGCAAACTGGGCCTGGTCTTGTGCTACTCGTCTGGCGTGGCGCCGTTCGTCATGGCACACCCGCAACTGCGCCGCATCATGGATTTCGTGGATGTGGATTCCGACAAATGGCGCCAATATGCGCAGGCCCGTCGTGGTGTGGCACGCATGGTTTACGGACGCGAAGCTCGGGGGCTTGCGCGATTCGAGCACGCCATTGCCGCGCAATTCGACGCCAGTATATTTGTCTCGGAAGCTGAAGCGGCGTTCTTTCGCCAGCAGCTGCCGGCATCGGCCGGCAAGGTGCACGGTATCCCGAATGGGGTGGATGCCGAGTACTGGGATCCACAGCGCACCTATGTCAATCCCTATAGGTCAGGGCAACGGGTGGTGGTGTTCGCCGGCGCCATGGATTACCGCGCCAACGTGGATGCGGTGCAATGGTTTGCGCGCGAAGTCTGGCCGCTGGTATCGGCCCGACGCCAGGATGCCCGCTTTTACATCGTGGGAAGCAAGCCGACCGCAGCGGTCCGCGCGCTGACCGGGGTTGCCGGCATTACGGTTACCGGGCGAGTGGAAGATGTGCGGCCATACCTGGCTCACGCGCATGTCGTGGTGGCACCGCTGCGCATTGCCCGCGGCATTCAGAACAAGGTGCTGGAGGCGCTGGCCATGGAGAAGGTGCTGCTGGCAACGCCTGAAGCCTGGGAGGGCGTCGCGGATTTCGAGGGTCGCCAAGGCCGCATCGATGCATCGCCCCAGGTCCTGGCCACGGAAGCCTTGCGTTGGTTGGATGCGGCGCATGTAGCGCGGGTTCCCGCAGCCCGCGCGATGGTGCTGGCTCGTTATGACTGGAAGCGCAGTCTCGACCTGTATGAAAACGTGCTGCGCAATGCGCAGCCGGATGCGGCCGGCATGGATGCGGCGAGCGAAGCCGGGTTGGAGGCATGCCCGTGAAGCCGCTACTCACGCCCACGGCTGACATTTCCCTGCGGGCACCCGGCTGGATAGCGGCGGCGACTGCCTTCGCCATCGCCGTCATCGCGCTGCTGGTCGGCTACTGGCAAACCGTGCAATCGCTGGTGTGGGCCTGGGGTCACGATGGAACCTATCAGTACGCGTTTCTGATCTTTCCGTTGAGCCTGTGGGTAGCATTCAGCCTGCGCCACCAGCTGCGGGCGAACGCGCCCGCGCCAAGCATTTGGGGCCTGGCAGCAGTGGCCGTGTTGGTATTTGTCTGGTATGCCGGGCATCTGCTCGATGTCAATCTGCCGCAGCATTTTGCGCTGGTGGCCTTCTTCCCGGCGCTGGTACTCGCTTGCTGGGGCTGGCGCGCGCTGTGGGTGTTGCTGTTCCCGCTCGGCTATCTGGTGGTGTTCGCGGTGCCTTGGGGCGATGCGCTGGTGGGTCCGCTGCAAGACATCACGGCGCATTTTGCCGTACGCGCGCTGGAGTTGACCGGCACCCCGGTACTGCTCAACGGCCGCGAGATCATGACGCCCTCGGCGGTGTGGATGGTGGCGGACGCGTGCAGCGGCGTGAAGTTTTTCATCGCCTGCACCGCACTCGGCTCCCTGTATGCCTACCTGATGTACCAGCGCTGGTGGAAGCGCGCGGTTTTCGTGGTGTTGGCGGCGGTGGCGCCGGTCATCGCGAATGGACTGCGCGTCTATTTCACGATATTGATTGGCGAGACCTGGGGGATGAAATACGCTACCGGCACGGATCACATGATTTTCGGCTGGCAGTTCTTCGGTACCGTGCTGTTGTTGCTGTTGCTGGTGGGTTGGTTTTTCCGCGACAACCCGGTGGTGCGGCAAGTTCTTCCGGTGCATGGCGGCAGGTCTGTCGGCGCGCGCCGCGTTGTTTGGCCGGTGGCGCTCGCGCTGCTGGTGGTGGGCCCGGCATTGGCCGCCAGACTCGCGGGGCCAGCCGCAGTGGAGGTACTGCACTTGACCGCGCCGACGATTGCTGGCTGGATCGGGCCACAAGCTTCCGCCGACGGCTGGCAGCCGGTATTCAACGGCGCGGCCGGACAGCTGCGCGCGGCTTATCGATCCGTATCCGGCAATGATGTCGTCGAGCTGTTTCATGCCGTCTACACTGGCAAGCCGCGTCGCGGACATAACCTGATTACCCACGGCAACGACCTCTACGATTCAGCGGACTTGCAAGTTCTGAGCCACACCAGCCGGCAGGTTGATCTCGCCGGTGGGCGCGGCACGACCGCCGGCGAACTGTGGCTGGCCGGTGCTACGGGTCCGCGGTTGGTGTGGTACTGGTACTGCGTGGATAATCGCTGTACGTCTTCGCCAGTGCTGACCAAGTTGCTGCAGGCATGGGACGTACTGCGCGGGCACATGCCGCGATCTTCGGTATGGGCATTGTCGTCGCCGGTTGCCAGCAGCGGCCTGGATCAGGCTCGAACGAAGCTGCACGCCTTTGCGCAGGCTTTGCACGCGGCAGAGGCGTCGAATTTGCAAGCGCAGCGGCCAGCCGACATCGCGGGGAACGAGCCGTGAACGACAAACCGCTGATCGTGCACGTGCTCTACCGGCTGGATACAGGTGGTATGGAGCACATCATCGTGTCGCTGATAAACGCGACCTGTGATCGCTACCGACACGCGGTAATTGCGCTGACTGGCTTCGGAACTTTGCGCAGCGAAATCGAAGATGTCGTTACAACATGTCTGTCGCTTGAAAAGCAGCCGGGCAAGGACTGGCCATGCTACTTCCGGTTCTGGCGTGCACTGCGGGCACTAAAGCCGGACCTGGTGCAGACGTACAACATCGGGACGCTGGATCTTGCGCCCGTCGTGAAATTGGCCGGCGTGCACCGGCTGGTCCACGCCGAACATGGGCGCGACGTGACCGATCCGTGGGGAGACAATCGCAAATACCATCGACTGCGGCGCTGGATGGCGCCGCTGATCGGGCGCTATGTTGCCGTGTCAGCTGACTTGCAACACTGGCTCGTCGATTGCGTGCGCATTCGACCATCCAAGGTGACATATATCCCGAACGGAATTGACACGGGGCGGTTCGATGCATCGCGTGGCAGGCGCAGGCCGCGCAGGATGTTCAGTGATTTCGCGCCTCCGGGCACTGTGCTTATCGGCAACGTCGCACGCCTTGACAAGGTCAAGGATCACGCCGGATTGATCGCCGCATTCATGCTCTTGCGCGATGAAGTCGACGGCAACAGTGGTCGCTGCCGCTTGATCATCGCGGGGGGCGGCCCGCAACGCGAGGAATTGGAGCGACAGATTGCCCAGCTTGGCCTGACGGAAACCGTGCGATTGCTCGGCAACCGTGATGATGTGGCGCAATGGCTGGCCGAATGTGATGTGTTTGTCCTGTCTTCCATTGCAGAAGGCATGCCGGTCACCTTGCTGGAAGCCATGGCGGCCGGGTTGCCGGTGGTTGCAACCAACGTCGGGGGCATAGCCTCGGTAGTCGAGGATGGCGTGACTGGCACACTGGTGTCGGCCGGTGATCCGCACGCCCTCGCGGGGGCCTTGGGTGCTTACGTTGCCGATGAGCAACTGCGGCGCCAGCATGGCGAGGCCGGGCGCACCCGTGTCGCTGCGCAATTCGATTTGAGCACCATGGTGGCTGCGTATGTGGCACTGTACGACGAACTATTGGGTCGGCCTGGCTACGCTGTGCAATCACGTATGAGGCCCGGCGTGACTCGGCGCAGGGAGAATTGACGTGTGCGGTCTGGCGGGAATCGTGTTGTCGCACCCATCGCGCGTTGATGAAAGCGTTCTGTTGGCCATGCGGGATGCGCAGCTGCACCGCGGACCTGACGAAGCTGGGCTGTATCTCGGCGAGGGCGTGGGTCTGGGACATCGTCGACTGTCCATCATCGACCTGAGCCATGGGCAGCAGCCCATGGTGGATGAAGCGGCCGGCCTGGCGTTGATCTACAACGGCGAGCTTTACAACTTCCAGTCCCTGAGGGCTGAACTGGAGGTGCAGGGCGTGGTGTTTCATAGCCGCTCCGACACAGAGGTACTGCTGCGTGCGTGGCAACAATGGGGTGAAGCGAGCCTGACGCGCCTGGTGGGCATGTTTGCGTTTGCAGTGTGGGACATGCGTGCGCGGCGCATCTATCTGGCTCGCGATCAGATGGGCATCAAACCGCTGTATTACGGCTTCACGTGCGCCGGCGACCTGGCGTTTGCTTCCGAACTCAAGGGGCTGTTGGCGCATCCTGGCATGGAACGCACGCTCGATCCGCGCGCCTTGGAGGACTATCTGGCGCTGGGCTACGTGCCGGATCCGAAAAGTATCTACCGTGGAATTTTCAAGCTGTCCCCGGGTCATTGGCTGAGCTGGCGCGCGGGCGAACCCCAGCCGGTCATCCGCCAATACTGGGATGTGCCTTTCCATCGTGCGCCCGACATGACTGCCGACGACGCCGTGGTCCAGCTTCGCGGCGTGCTGGATGTCGCTGTGGCAAGCCAGATGATCGCGGACGTGCCGCTTGGAGCGTTCCTTTCCGGCGGCGTGGATTCCAGTGCCGTGGTGGCCAGCATGAGCCGGGCGTCGCCGCAACCGGTGCGCACCTGTTCGATTGGTTTCGACAATGGCGAATTCGATGAAACCGTCTATGCGCGGCGCGTGGCTCAGCATCTGCATACGCAGCATTTCGAGCAACAGGTCAGCGCCGACGATTACGCACTGCTCGACACGCTGGCGGCGATTTACGACGAACCGTTTTCCGACAGCTCGGCCCTGCCGACTTATCGCGTGTGCGAATTGGCACGCACCCAGGTGACGGTGGCACTCTCTGGCGATGGTGGCGACGAGAATTTCGCCGGCTATCGGCGTTACCGCCTGCATGCGTGGGAAAGTGGCCTGCGCGCGCGCTTGCCGCTGGCATTGCGCAAGCCGCTGTTCGGTTGGTTGGGGAGGATTTATCCCAAGGCCGATTGGGCGCCACGTCCGCTGCGCGCCAAGACCACGCTGCAGGCACTGGCCTGCGACGATGTGGAAGCCTATTTCCACAGCGTTTGCACGACGTCCATGGCAATGCGCCAGCAGCTTTACAGCGCGAGCTTCAAGCGCGAGCTTCAGGGTTACAGCGCACTCACGGTGTTTCGCGAGCACGCCAGCCGCGCGCCCACCGACCATCCGCTGCTGCTGGCGCAGTACCTGGATCTCAAGACTTGGCTACCCGGCGACATTCTGACCAAGGTGGACCGCGCCAGCATGGCGCACAGCCTGGAAGTGCGCGTGCCACTGCTTGATCATCGGTTGGTCGAGTGGGCATCCTCGTTGCCACCTGGGCTAAAGCTCAAGGGAAGCATTGGCAAGTACATCTTCAAGAAAGCGCTCGAACCCAATTTGCCGCACGACGTGTTGTACCGGACCAAAATGGGTTTCAGCGTGCCGCTGGCGGCATGGTTGCGCGGCCCACTTGCGCGGCGCGCCCGCAAGGCTTTGCTGACCGGCGCGGTGGCCGAATGCGGGTATTTCGAACCCGCGGTGCTCGAGCGCTTGCTGCGGCAACATGCGTCGGGCCGACGCGACCACAGTGCCACCTTGTGGAAGCTCTTGATGCTGGATGCCTTTCTGCGCCGCATGCAGCAGTCCGCTGCTGCAGCCCCTGCCGAGCCCGTGCAAAGGGTCGCAGCAGCCGGGGCAGGGTCATGAATCGCTGCATCCTGGTGTTCGGGATGCCCCGCTCCGGGACCACCTGGGTCGGCAAACTGTTTGACAGTCATCCGGACACCCTGTATCGCCATGAACCGGACAGTGTGCAGCGGCTGAGCCTGCCACTGTATCCCGAAGTACAATCGGCACCTCAGTATCGCGCGGACCTGGAACGGTTTGTCGCCTCGCTGCCGCAGCTGCGTCATCCCAAGGTGGTCGGCAAGCAACCGTTGTTTCCCAAGAGCTACCAGTCCACCGCGGCGTTGTGTGCATACCGGGTAAGCGTGACCCTTGCCAAGGCCACCAGCCTCGTCCGGCGAGACTTTCCGTGTCTCTACCGACCCACGGCCGCGGGCAGTGGCGAGCGGGTACGTCTCGTGTGGAAGTCGATCGAGTCGTCGGGACGGCTGGGTGTTTGTCTCGAGGCACTGCCGGATACCCGTGCCATTCATTTGATGCGTCATCCTTGCGGTTATGTGGCATCGGTATTGAAGGGCCACGCAACCGGGCGGTTCGGCAATCAACCACCGCCTGCGGACAGCGTCTGGCAGCTAAAGCTACTGCTGGCTACGCAAACTGGGGAAACACACAGGCTGGTTCTGGACGATCTCCGCCAGCTCACGTACGAGGAGCAGATGGCGTGGTACTGGGTGCTGACCCAGGAAAAAATCCTTGCCGATGTCGCGCGTTGCGAGCGCGTGCTCACGTTACGATATGAGGATATCTGTGCCGAGCCCCTCAACATGACCCGGCAAATGTTCGCGTTTGCCGATCTCGATTGGCAGTCGCAGACGGCGGAGTTTGTCCATGCGAGCACGCAGACGATCGACCCGGCGCAGAACACCGGGTACTACAGCGTGTTCAAACGTCCGCAGGCATCGGCGGAGCGCTGGCGCACGGAGCTGGCGCCGCAAGTCATTGAACGCATCCTGCGAATTTTCCACAGCAGCCATCTGTCTTACTTCTACCCCGACGATCGGCATGGGGCGGCGGCAGTGCTGGAGGCGGCGCCATGAAGACTGCACTGGTTGACCACGCTACCGAAAGCAGTGGCGCGTTGTTGTCGAAACCGAAATTCAGCACAGCGCGGGGTTATGCCGACGCCGATGCTGGGCGGCTGTCCGGAGCGGATGATAAACGCAGGATTCGCCTGCTGGTCTTCACCAGCCTGTATCCGAATGCCGCACAGCCGCGCCACGGCGTATTTGTCGAAGAGCGGATACGCCATCTCATCGGCTCCGGTCGGATTACCGCGACAGTCGTAGCGCCGGTGCCATGGTTTCCGTTCCGTAGTGCCATGTTCGGCGCCTATTCCAGGTTTGCCGCCGTACCAAAGGAAGGAGAGCGTTACGGCATCAGGATTTTGCACCCACGCTACCCAGTGATACCGAAGATCGGCATGAACATCGCACCATTTCTGATGGTGCGCGCGTTGCTGCCCTTCGTGCGGAAATTGCAAGCCAGCGGGATCGATTTTGATTTGCTTGATGCACACTATTTTTATCCGGACGGTGTGGCTGCGGCGCGGCTTGGTGCGGCCCTGGGCAAGCCGGTGGTGATCACTGCACGCGGCACCGATGTGACTTGGATACCGCGCTATCGACGACCAAGAGTGCAGATCCAATGGGCTGCAGCACATGCCGCTGCCATCGCGACCGTGTCGCAGTCACTGAAGGACCGCATCATGGCCTTGGGCGTGCATCCTGAGAAGATTACGGTTTTGCGCAATGGCGTTGATCTGGATCGTTTCGGGCCGCGGGACCGCATCGCGATTCGTGGCCAGTTGGGTCTGCATGGTCCAGTGTGGTTGACGGTGAGTCATCTGGTCGAATTGAAGGGTGTGCATCTTGTCGTCGAGGCCCTGGCAGCAGTGTCAGGTACCACGCTGTTGATTGCTGGTGCAGGCCCCGAAGAGTACCGGTTGCGCGGGCTGGTGGAACGGTTCGGCCTCGGCGCGCGCGTTCGTTTCCTGGGTGCCATCGCGCATGATGAGTTGTGCAAGTACTACAACGCAGCCGATGTGTTGGTGCTCGCATCCAGTCGTGAAGGCATGCCCAACGTCGTGCTGGAGGCCCTGGCTTGCGGGACGTCAGTGGTGGCCACACCGGTCGGTGGCACCCCGGAACTGATCACCGCGCCCGAGGCCGGAGAACTGATGCAGGAACGGAGTGCGCCGGCCCTGGTACGGGCATGGACCGCTTTGCGGTCACGCCAACCGGACCGCGTTGCAACGCGCAGGTTCGCGGAGCAACTGGGGTGGCAATCGGTGGTCGAGGCGCAATGCGCATTGTATGCACGCGTGCTTGCAGCGCGTGCGGCTGGCGCCACGACGGAGTCAGCGTCATGAGCGACACGCCGAGCGGCGCGCAACGCCAAGGTCCGCGCAGCATGTCCGCCGACCGGTCGTTGCGTATCTTGCATGTGCTCGATCACTCGTTGCCTCTGCATAGCGGTTATACATTCCGGACGCTCGCCATCCTCAGTCAGCAGCGGGCCTTGGGATGGGAAACGATGCAACTGACCGGTCCCAAGCAAGGTAGTGCGCAGGAGCGCGTGGAACACATCGGCGACTGGCTGTTTTATCGCACTCCGCCGGCGTCCGGTTTCCTGGCGACGCTGCCGCTGGTGCAGTATCGCTACTTGATGCGCGCCTTGCAGACCCGGTTGGCCGAAGTGGTAGACCGTGTGCGTCCTGATATCCTCCATGCGCATTCACCGGTGTTGAATGCATTCCCCACGCTCGCGGTCGGTCGGGCCGTGGGCATTCCTGTGGTGTATGAAGTGCGTGCCTTCTGGGAAGACGCAGCCGCCGACCAGGGAACAGCGCGCGAATGGGGGCCGCGTTATCGGTTGACGCGTGCCATGGAAACGCGCGCGCTGCAACGAGCGGACGCCGTGACCACGATCTGTGACGGCTTGCGCGATGACATGTTGCAGCGTGGCATCCCCGCCGCCAAGATCACCGTAATTCCCAACGCCGTGGACATATCACAATTCCACCTGACGACCAGCGTGGACACCGGCTTGCTGGAAAAATACGGGCTCACGCACGGATATACGCTGGGCTTTGCCGGCTCGTTTTACGCCTACGAAGGGCTCGATGCGCTGCTTCGAGCCATGTCGCTGGTGTTACGCGTGGTACCGCAGGCGCGCTTGTTGTTGTTGGGTGGTGGGCCACAGGAAGCCGATCTGCGGGCACTGGCGGCCCACCTTGATCTCGAGCGCGCCGTGCATTTCGTGGGCCGCGTTCCGCACGGCGAAATGACCCGCTATTACAGCGCCATGGATGTCATGGTCTATCCGCGGGTTCCACGACGGCTGACGGAATTGGTGACACCACTGAAGCCGCTTGAGGCGATGGCCATGGGCAAACTGGTGGTGGCATCGGATGTAGGAGGCCACAGGGAGTTGATCCGCGATGGCTACAATGGCCATCTTTTTCCCGCTGGGTCGGATGAGGCACTTGCGCAATGCTTGATCGAACTGCTGAAGACTCCCGAGACATGGAATGAGGTGATAGCTAATGGGCGCGAGTATGTGGCAAGCGAGCGCACCTGGAAGGCAAGCGTGGAGCGCTATCGTGTTGTTTATGCCGCCGTGCTCGACCGTACTCAACAAAGCGAGGGTAGAGGCTGATGGCGGCTGATACTCCCGCAGTGGTAGTCGGTGCCGGAATCAATGGCCTGGGCGTGGCGCGTAGTCTGGCGCATGAGCGCGTACCGGTCTGGTTGCTGGATTCCGATCCGCGCCGTCCGGAAATGCACACCCGTACCGCGACCCTCGTGACGGTGCGTTCCGTGCGTGGTGAAACATTGGTTGAAGAGCTGGTGCGCCTGGTTACCGCACAGTTCTCCGGCTTGCGTCCGGTGTTATTGCTGACTCAGGAGGAGAGCGTCAAGACGGTTTCGCACTATCGCGATCGATTGTCTTCTCTTTACCGCTTCAGCCTGCCGAGCATGGACGTGGTGGCTACCTTGCAGCACAAACAGGGTTTCCAGCGCCTCGCCGAACAACTCGGTAGTCCCATTCCGCCGCTGGTGCACGTTCGCACGCTGGCGGACCTGTCCGCGATCGAGAACCTGCGTTATCCGGTAGTGATCAAACCCGGCAAACGGAATGACGATTATGGGCGGCGATTCAAGAAGGCGTACCGCGTGGAGAGTGCTGAAGACGGAGCAGCGTTGCTCCGCCGCATTCTGCCGGTGATGGGAGACATTGTGGTGCAGGAATGGATCGAGGGGCCGGACTCTAATATTTACTTTTGTCTGCAGTATCTCGGCAGGCAAGGACACGTTGCCGCATCATTCACGGGCCGCAAAATCCGTTCCTGGCCACCGCAGGTGGGCGGTACCGCAAGCTGCGTCGCAGCTCCCGAAGCACATGAGGAACTGTCCGCCATGACCGCGCAATTTTTTCGAGCTGCGGGCGTGATCGGTATGGCCAGCATGGAGTACAAGCGCGACTCGCGCAGTGGTGAATTCCGCATGGTGGAACCCACGGTCGGCCGCACGGATTACCAGGAGGAAGTGGCCACCTTGAACGGCGTCAACCTGCCCTATGCGGCCTGGTGTTCCGAGCTGGATCTCCCGATCCTGGCCCCTGTCGTGCACGAGCGACCCGCGGTGTGGCGTGTGCGATCCGAGGATATGCAATCCGCGGTGGCACAAGGCCAACCATTCAAGCAAGGTTATCCGCGCGGTAGTCACGTGGCCGATGCCTTGTGGCGGTGGCGCGACCCGATGCCGTGCCTGGTGCAAAACTGGCGATACGTCCGACATGCGCTGCACAGCCGAACTTCGAAGATGATGGGTAGGTCGCCAGCGGCCGGGAGCAAGTCATGAGTGTGGTCGCCAAACTCCTGCCCAGACGATGGACGCACTCGGCGGTGGACGCGCGCCGCGGACTGCAAGCGGCGGCCGAATGGCTGGCGCGCGCGCAGGACGCCACCGGTTGCGACGGTGTCAGCTCCCATTACGACGTGGCGAAACGCCAATGGGCCGGTGCCTATCCGGAAACCACCGGCTACATCATTCCAACCTTCTTTCGCTATGCGGAATTTTCCGGCAACAACGAATATCGGGAACGGGCCGTGCGCATGGCCGCGTGGGAATCCGACATCCAGTTTGCCGAGGGTGGCGTGCGTGCCGGCACGATGGACGCAACCCAGATCGTGCCGACCATCTTCAACACCGGGCAGGTGCTGTTCGGCTGGCTGTCGGCTTGGCAGCAAACGCAGGATGCCCGCTTTCGTGACTCGGCTGCACGCGCGGCCGATTGGCTGGTAGCCGCCCAGGATCCGGACGGCGCGTGGCGGCGCTACGCTTCGCCCTTTGCCGCGCATACCATGAATACCTACAACACGCGCGTGGCCTTCGCGCTGGCCCAAGCAGGCCGTACGCTTGGGGAGCCTAGCTATCTGGATGCAGCCGTGCGCAACGTGCAGTGGGCACTGACCCAGATGCATCCCAATGGTTGGCTTGAAAACAACGACCTGGAAGACAACGAGCGGCCGCTCACGCATACCATCGCATATGCCACGCGCGGCATCCTGGAAGTCGGTTTGATCGCTGGCGACAGCGCCTTCGTGGATGCGGCTGCACGCATCGCGCAAGCGGTAGCGCAAAGTCAGCGTGGCGACGGTGCCTTGCCCGGACGTCTCGATTCCGATTGGCGTGCGGCGAGCCGCTGGAGCTGCATGACGGGCAATGCGCAAATGGCCATCATCTGGCAGCGCCTGGTGGCGGAAACCGGCGAGCAATCCGGGAAGGCGGCAGCGGAACGCGCCAATCACTTTAATCTGTCCATCCAGAATGTGACGGCGGCCGACGGGACGGTACGTGGTGGCGTGCCCGGCTCGCACCCGCGATCAGGCGGCTACATGAAAAACCGCTATCCAAACTGGGCAGCGAAATTCTTCATGGATGCGCTCATGCTGCAACTGGAAAGGGGCCAGCGACATGCGTGACATCGCCCTTGCCTTGTTCATCTTCGGAATGATCCCCTACACTCTGATGCGCCCGTATGTGGGCCTGCTGGTTTGGTCTTGGCTCGGCTACATGAATCCAAATCGCCTCTGTTACGGGTTTGCAATCAGCTTTCCGTGGGTGGAACTGGTTGCCATCGTCACGCTCTTGAGCTTGCTGTTCAGCAAGGAATCCAAAAAGATCCCCTGGTCGACGACCAGTGTGCTGCTGGTAATGTTCCTGCTCTGGACCGGGCTGACCACCTTCTTTGCAGTTGTACCGAATTCGGCATGGGAGAAGTGGCTGGAATTCGCCAAAATCCTGGTCATGGTGTTCGTAACGCTGGTCCTGATCAACAACCGCGAGCGTATGCATTGGCTGGTATGGATGATCGTGGTCTCGCTGGGCTTTTATGGTGTCAAGGGCGGCCTGTTCACGATACTCCATGGCGGTGGCAACCATGTGTTCGGACCTCCCGCCAGTTTCATTGCGGACAACAATGCATTGGCGCTTGCCCTATGCATGACGCTGCCGTTCATGCGCTATTTGCAGCTGCATTCCTCGCGGAAACTCGTGCGCACTGGCTTGGGCTTCGGCATGCTGTTGACCGGTATCGCCGTGCTGGGCACGTATTCACGAGGCGGCCTGATTGCCTTGGTTATCGTCGCTGGCGCCTTGTTCCTGAAGAGCCGAGGTCGGCTGGCGGTTGTTTTGGTGATCGTGGCGGTGGGGTTTACCGCCTACCATTTCATGCCTGCTCAATGGACGGACAGGATGGATACGTTGCACCATGCTGGGCAGACGGATTCAGGAGAAACGCGGATCCAGTCCTACGAGTTTGCGGCCAGTGTCGCCGCGCACCGTCCGTTGCTGGGTGGTGGGTTCAACGTATATCAAAGCGCTTCCCTGTGGCGGAGCTACGGTCCAGAAGACGCGATCCCGCGTGCCATACACAGCATTTATTTCCGGGTTATGGGTGAACAGGGTTTTCCCGGGCTGGTTTTGTTCCTGATGCTGCTGTTCGTGAGCTGGAGAAACTGCAGTCGCGTGCGAAAAAGAACACGTGATATTCCGGACATGAAGTGGGCTTTCGATCTGGCCTCGATGCTGCAGGTGAGTCTAGTGGCGTTCATGGCGGCGGGAGCCTTCCTGCCAATGAGCTATTTCGACCTGGCCTATCAGGTGATGGCACTGTGCGCAATTCTGGAACTTCATATGCGGCAGCGTGCAAGCCAACCCGCGCGAGAACTTCATTACGGCAGCAGCCCAGGCGCTTTTGCCGTCTCCGGCAACGCGCAAAGTGTTGCCGGAGTGACCACGTGAAGCGCGTGCTGATGATTGCGTTCCACTTTCCACCTGTCGCCATGGGCAGCGGGCACCTGCGCACTTTGGGCTTCGCCCGGCATTTGCCGTCGCTAGGCTGGGAGCCCATCGTGCTGTCGGCCATAGCCGCGGCGTTCCCGCGTGTCGATGCCGACAACCTCAAACTGATCCCGGAAAACTGCCGCGTGCACCGGACATTCGCGCTGGACGTAAGACGACATTTGTCCATCCGCGGGAAGTATGCTGGATTCATGGCGCAGCCGGATGGCTGGGCATCTTGGTGGCCGGCAGCAGTCTTGCAGGGGTTGCGATTGATCCGCCGTCACCAGATCGATGCGATCTGGTCCACGTATCCGATCATGACGGCGCACTGCGTCGCGCATACGTTGAGTCGCAGGACCGGACTGCCATGGGTGGCAGACTTCAGAGACCCGGTCGCGAGTTCCGTAGATGCGGGGAATCGGTTTGCTGTCGCCTCACAACGGCGCTGGGAACAGCGGGTGCTGGCGCACGCGGCCCGCACCGTGTTCACCACTCCGGGGGCTATGCGTGGGTATGCCGAACGCTATCCGCAGGTATCCCGGGATAACCGCCTGATTGTTATCCCGAATGGTTACGACGAGGCCGATTTCAGTGCCATGCCGACCGTGTCGGGCGGACGTACCGCGCCGTTCGTCTTGGTGCACAGCGGGCTGCTGTATCCGGACGGTCGCGATCCGAGCGCTTTTTTTGCGGTGCTTGGAAAACTCAAGCGGTCAGGGAAAGCGGGCCCTGAAATGTTTCGCGTAGTGCTGCGCGCAAGCGGCTCCGAGGCCCAGTATCAGCAGCAGATTGATCGTTGTGACATCGCCGATATCGTGACTCTCGCGTCACCGGTTAGCAGCCGCGAGGCGCTGCTTGAACAGGCCGCTGCTGATGGCCTGCTGCTGTTCCAGGGCAGTCGATTCGACCGGCAAATTCCGGCCAAGGTCTATGAGTACTTGCGGGTCGGCAAGCCAATCTTCGCTCTGGTCGGCGAACACGGCGACACGGCGGGCGTGCTGCGCGAAGCGGGCAATGCGGAACTGGTGCCGCTCGACAACGAATCGAGGATCGAGCAGGGCTTGTTGCGGTTTCTGGATTTCCTGGCCGAAGGCCCTGATCTACAGGCGCATCGATCCAGCATCGAAAAATGGTCACGTCGCCACGGCGCGGTCAAACTGGCGCACTTGCTTGATGAGGTGGTAGTTTGACGAACCCCAAGTGACTGCAAGACGCCACGCCGTAAGGCGCCGTTCTCTACACGGTGCGGCTGCGACCAACAGATTTGCGGCGTTCTGCTGCATTTTGGACGCTTGACACGTTTCCACGTACCGCGGCTCGCGCGCCTGGTACGCGATTGATCGCGCTTTGATCCACGTGAGATTCCAACCGTCTCGCGGGCTCACTCGACTGCCAGCGGAGATGCCGGCGCCCGTGAATCGATGCAATTCCCATAGGTAGATAATCGTGAATTGGATTCCTGACAAACACCGCGCATGTAACATCCATCGGGATGACCGCTGCAGCAATGTATCTGCACGCAAAGTCAGCCGCTATGCAGCACGGCAATCTGGTAGCGCCCCCGCTGGGGCCGGGATGCTTGTCGAGACGGAACGGTTTGCGCGCAGGTTGGGATACGGGTGTAGCTCACTTTTAATCCGTTCCGGCAAATTTCAAGGCTTGTTATCAAGGCCAGCCAAAACCCCCATCAACTGCGTTGACGGCAATGCAAAAATCTCCTGACCCGCACTCGCGTTCGCCATCCATCCGACGCTCACTCGGGCTGTCGTTCGCCAAGCAGTACACCAATCTGTTGTTCGCGGTTCCCACCGTGATCATCCTGAGCCGGCTACTTACTCCTGCGCAGGTCGGCGTCTATTCGGTAGGCGCCGCAACCATCACACTGGCGCAGATGTTGAGAGACTTTGGGGTCTCCCAATATCTCGTCCAGGCACATGACCTCGACGATGTTGTGGTTCGTTCCGCTTTCACGGTCAACCTGTGCATCGCCTGGACTCTGGCAATAGTCATGTTCGTTGTGAGCCCGTGGATCGGCGATTTCTACGACCAGCCGGGTCTGACCCTCGTGCTGCGGGTGTTGAGCATCAACTTTTTGCTTTTGCCGTTCGGTTCCACGGTCAACGCGCTGCTGACAAGATCGATGCAGTTTGGCATCCTTTACCGGATAAATCTGGGAGAACTATGCCTGCGAACTGGCACTACGATGGCGCTCGCCGTTTTCGGCTTCGGCTACATGAGCCCGGCTTGGGGTTCCGTCGCGGGGGTGGGAGCCAACGTGCTCGGTTGCTGGGTTTGGGGGCGGGCCTACAGGATCAGAGGGCTGAGTCTGGCGCACTGGAGGGCAGTGACCCGGTTCGGTTTGCAACAAACGATCGGCGACATCATGAATCGCGTGGGATTTTATGCGCCAGATTTCGTCATCGGACGGATTCTCACGTTTGCGGACGTGGGGCTTTACAGTCGCGGCTATGGTTTGCTCAACATGTTCCAGAATAATGTCATGGGCGCCATCGGTGCCGTAGCTTTTCCAGCTTTTGCGCACCGTCATCACAACGCGAAAGGTGTCGATAAGCTGTATCTGAAATCCCTGACCTTCATCACCGGTATTTCTTTGCCGTTTGCGGTGTTTTCCGCATTGATGGCCTTTCCGATTATTCGCATCATGTTTGGCACCCAATGGGATATGGCTGTGCCGATCCTGCGCCTGCTGGCCATCGCCGCGGGTACCGGGATGCTGATACCCCAGTTTGGGCAGTTCTTCACCGCCATCGGCAAGGTCAAGGTAACGACGGGCGTCTCGACGATCACTCAGATCGTGCGCATTGCCGTTCTTGTCCCGGCAACCATGTACGGCCTCGAAGCCGCCGCCGCTAGCCAGATCCTGGTCGCTGGGTTCTCCATAGCGCTTAAATACGCCGCGTTGCGGAAATACACCGCCATCACTGCGCGCGATATAGTGTGCGCCCTTGTGTCGAGCCTTGGCGTCACCGGTGCCGCCATCGTGCTGCCCTTGACATTTTACGCATTAATGCCGCCAAGTGCAGGTCATCTATGGGCGCCGTTTGTGCTTGCGAGTCTTGGTGCGGCAGTCGGCTGGCTGATCGGCGTTCGGGTTTTTCGGCATCCGCTCTGGGCCGAGATGTCGAACGTGATGGGTCGGGTTACCCAGTGGCGCCGGAGCATACGAAATGATCGAAGCTGAAACTCACACCCGCGTTCCCGAGGGGGAAGTGCCGCATCCAGAGAATGGCCGGCCCCGGGTTGATGTCATTATCCGAACCCTTGCGCTCGAGGCGCGTGAGCGCGAATTGTTGCGCGCGCTGAACGGCATTCAGAGCCAATCCTGGCTGGCCGCACGGCCCATCGTCGTCGTCAACGGCGAACGCTTCCACCCGCCACTGGTCGAAGCATTGCGGCAGCGATCGGGCGTACTGTTCCATTACGAGCGAGAAGCTTCGGCTGGGCACGCGCTTGCGGTCGGTCGAACCCTGGTGGCGGCGCCTCATTTTATGTTCCTCGACGATGATGACGAATTGGTGGAACACGGATTGCAACGGCTCGCGCGCCACCTTGCGGACAATCCCGACTGGGACGTGCTCATCACCAACGGATACTTTTCATCGAATGCCCAATTGCGCCCCATGTATCTGAACCTCGCGGCGCATGGGGTTCATCCGTTGCGCAGTCTGCTCGAAGAATCCTGGTTGTGCCCAGGCGCAAGCATCTTCAGGACCGAGTCGATTTCCACTCAATTTCTCGACGTCAAACGCGATTATCACGAATGGACCTATATCGCGTTCCTGCTGGCCGTTGAGGGTAAACGCATCAGCTTTCTGGATGTGGCAACGGTCACGTACTACAACACTCAAAAATCGGCGTCAAAGAGCTTTGAATACGAAGAGGCTGCGTTGGACCTGTTGGACACCATGAAAGCCGACCCTCGTGTAGACAACGAAACACTGGCGATCATGGAGCGCAAGTACAGGAATGTCCTGCATACCCTGGCTTCCAGATACTGGCGTCGAGGAGGATGCCGCAAAGCCTGGCACTACCACCTGCGAAGCATGCGTCCACCTTTCACGTTCAAGTACTTGCTGTTCTCCAGAAAATTGTTGATCCCGACCCGACGACGGTAGCGGCCCAGCGGTCGAAACCCAACGCCGTGCGGAGGCAGACGTTCTGCGGGAAACGGGCTTTGTCTCTCAGGTGGGTGAATGATCGAATCGCGGCAAAATGCGGCTGCCAAGCAAGAGGCCATAGGCGGCCAGCATCTGCAACGACCACAGTGCCTGAGCCCACTCTCTTTTTCTTACCGCGCGACTGAAGCTCCAGTAGAGTCCCCGCGCAACGTAACGCGAAAGCCGGCGGACACGACGGCCTTGTAGGGCTCGATTGAAATACTGCAACAGCCGCCAACGATCATGCAGCTCCCACGAGTCCAGATCGATCGATCGGGACAGAAGCAGGGGCAGCCAGCTTTCCTCCGGTGCCGGCTCCGGCAGATGTTGTATGGCCTGCTGCAGATCAGCGAAACCCTCATCGGCTAGCCCCTGCCGGAACATGATGCTACTGCGCTGCAGCAGCGCTCGGGCCAGCAGCGCGCCGGCAGGCTCTTCCGAATGTCGATAGCCAGGCAGGTAGCAGCGCAATGGGTACTCAGCCCAGACTCGCCGGAAGATCTCCTGTCGGTAGCGGAATAGAACAGCAAATCTCTGCTTACCGGCGTGACGGTCGGAGACGGAGCCGCGTGCGCCATCATGGTCACGGTAGACAAAGGTTGGCCGCCCCACATTGCCTGCGCGAAATTGGGCGCCCAGACGCAGCAACATGTCGTGATCTTCGCAACGCTGGATAGCCGCGTCGAAGGGCCCAACCGCAAGGTAGCAGCGTGCCGGGATCAACATGCCCTGCATCAAGGTATGCATGCTCTCCATGGTACGGATAAGGAACTCCTCCGGCGGGAAGACCGGCAGGTGATCGACATGCCACGCCTTGCGCTCCCAGATGTCCCCATCGCCTTGGTAAATAAACTTGTCGCTGTAGGTAAAATCGATGTCCGGGTGCGAACGTAGAAAATCCGTATGCACTTGCAAGGCGTTCGGCAACGCGACATCGTCGTCATCGAATATCCAGATGTGTGAACCACGCGCCAGCGGAATCACCCGATTGAGCGCGGCCGGCTTGCCTTCGTTTTTTTCGCTCCTGAGCACGCGGATACGATCTCCGTACTGGGCCAGAATCTGTCCGGTTTGATCAGTGGAGTGGTCGTCTGCCACGATGATCTCTTCAGGTGGGCGCTGCTGCGCGAGCAGACTGTCGATCGCCATCGCCAGATATTCGCTGCGATTGTAGGTCGGTACGATCACCGAAACCGTGATGTCATTAGGCCCCACGACCACGCCTCCGTTCCGCCTTGGGCACAAGATATGCGGCTCCAAGGATCGCGGCGAAGCCTAGTAGTTGCGTCACCGGCACGACGCGGCGCCGCCGAACTTCACGCGTGACACTCCAGTATAGCCCTCGGAGCGTTGCTTTGAACAGTTCTGGCCGCCCTCGGCAAAGGCCACCCAGGCGGCGGTAAAATCCGGCCGACGGCATCGTGTCCGGGTCGCGCACGCAGGTCATGGTTGAAATCCTCTGCCGCTCTTTGTTTGTTGATTCCGACGAGCTTGAATCGAGCTGGCCGACATACGCGGCGAGATCATCGAGCATCTCCGGGAAAAGACCATGAACTGACATCACCAACCCGCGCTGCAAAAGCGCGTCTCGCGTTTCGATGGCACTCAATGGACGAATCCCCGCTGTTGATGTGGCGCTTTTCGGAAGGTACTCCCAGAGCAACAGCGACGAGCGCAGCTTCCCGAATATCTCGCGTTTGTATCGGCGCCATACACGGTAGCGGTCCTTTTCCGCGTGGCGTTCAGACGCGGGTCCTCTCACGCCGTCGTGCACGCGTTCGGCGAAGGTAGGCTGATCCACGAGTCCCGCACGAAAGCGTCGCGCAATCCTCAGTACCATGTCGCAATCCTGACCGCGAAGCAATGATTCGTCGAAAGCCCCGACGGCGCGGTAGCAGTCGGTTGGAACCAGCATGCCTTGCATCAGTGTGGGAAGAAACTGCGACTCTATGATCCAAAGGAGATAGCGCTGGTCGCTATCCGCGGGAAAGGTCTTCAGCTTGCCCCGTTTCAGTGCGTCCTCGGAAAAATCACCCGAGAACACATAGTTGGTACTGAAGGTGAAATCACACCGCGGGTGTTCCGACAGAAACTTCAGGTGTGTCTCAAGCGCATCCGGCAGCGCGACGTCATCGTCGTCGAATATCCAGATGTAGGTCGATTCGACCTGTGGCAGCACCCGATTCAGGGCGGCGGCCTTGCCGCCGTTCACTTGTTCAATGTACCTGACCCGCGACCCGTAGCTTCGCACGACATCCGCAGTGTTGTCGGTTGACCCGTCGTTGACTATGATCAATTCGTCCGGGGGACGCGTCTGGCCTAGCAGGCTCTCGATGGATTCCCTGATCAAATGCGCGCGGTTGAAAGTCGCCATCAGAGCGGTAACGGTGGGCAGGGGCGATGTCGGGTTCATCAGTTTTGATCCTGGGGAGCTAAACTCGTAGGCAACGAGATTACGTTGGTAGACCAGCATCTCACAACGATGGCGGCCGACGCAGTCGCCAGCGAACCTGGGGTCAGTCAGGAAATGTCGAATCAGGAGCAGGGCAGGATGCAACGGGTATCGATATCTGTCGTGATCACGACTTACAACCGCGCGGCGCTGCTGGCGGATGCGCTCCAAAGCGTCGCGGCATCGCGGATCGAGGACGGAGGTGCCGTGGAAGTCATCGTCGTCGACAACAACAGTACGGACGACACTCCAGGAACAGTTGCGAAGGTCCAGTCTGACGGGTTTCCGTTTGCGCTTCGCTACGTGCTGGAATCGAACCAGGGCTTGTCGTACGCGCGCAACCGCGGTGCGGATGAGTCCACCGGCACTTACATCGCGTTCATGGATGACGACCAACTCCTTGATGAGGACTATCTTTCGTGTCTGGTGCCCGCGTTCCGATCGACTGGCGCGGTCTGCGTGGGAGGGCGGATTCTTTACTACAACATAGGTGAGTTACCTCGGTGGCTGTCACCGTTCCTGCAAAGGATAGGTCAGTGTGACTATGGTGAGAACGTAAAAATTCTAGGTCCGGCCGACGAGAAGCTGCTGGGCGGGAATATGTCGTATGTGCGCCGGGAGTTGATCGATATTGGTAAATTCGACGTGAGCCTCGGTCGAAAAAGCGGGACGTTGTTGGCCGGAGAGGAATTTGAGCTGCAGGCACGTCTGCACGCGGCCGGTAAACGGGTTGCGTACCATCCAAGCCTCGTTCAATATCATTACTTTTCGCCCGCGCGGAAAACAAAGCGATATTGGCGCCGCCATCACTTTGATCACGGCCGCACGCTTTATCGCACCAGGTTGCTGGAGGTTGGGCAGGACGCTGGCCAGAAAGTGTTCGGTGCGCCGCCCTGGCTCTGGCGATCCCTCATCACGAGAGATCTCCCTCGTGCCGTGTGGTCATTTACGAGTCTCGACGCGGCTGAAATTTTCGACAAGCAGCTGGATGTCTGGACCAACCTCGGGCGGATTCGCGAAGCTCGCGAGCAGAGCGCAATGAGGAAGAGACAATGAAGTTTCTTTTCGTCGTGGGTTGCCCTCGCAGCGGTACGACCTGGCTTCAAATGCTGCTGGCGCAACACCCGGCGGTTGCCACGGCCCAGGAAACGCATCTGTTCAACGGCTATCTCGCCGGTTTACAGGCGGCGTGGGACAGGGATCGGGACTCAACGCGCGGTATCGGCCTGCAAGCTGCCCTCACAGAAGAAGAATTCAATGACCTGTGCGCGAATTTTGCGCGCGCGGTTATGAAGAAAATCGCGAGCTCCAGTCCTGGCAGTAAGCTCGTGCTGGAGAAGACACCCGCGCATGTGCGTCACGTCGCCCTCATACTCAAACTGTTTCCCGATGCGCGTTTCATTCACCTTGTGAGGGATCCGCGCGCGACAGTAGCTTCCCTCAGTGCCGCTGGGCGCTCGTGGGGACACGCGTGGGCGTCCAGGGACCCGGTCGAGAATGCGCGCACCTGGCTTCGCGATGTGTCGGCCGGTCGCGGAATCGCCGCCCAGACCGAACATGTGGTCACCGTGAAATATGAGGACCTGCTGGAGTCGGAGGGTTGGCAGGTTCTGCAGCATTTATTCAAGTGGATGGATCTCGAAGCGAACCGTAATTTCTGCCAGCAGGCACAGGCGAACTGCGCGATCGACCGCTTGCGCAACAAAAGTGAAGACCTTGAGTCCCGTGGGGTCGTCGATTCCGACCCGCCCGGTTTTTACAGAAAGGGGGCAGTCGACTCGTGGGTCGATGACTTGTCGGCACGGAATTTGCAAAGTATCGAATACCTCGCAGGCGACTTGATGCGCGAATTCGGCTACGCCGCAGTAACCAAGTTTGCAGCGCGTACGCGCAAACCAAGGAGCCTCAAGCGGCGCGAACTTCTGAGCAGCCTCGAGTGGCGGGCAAACCGCGCAATAGCGCGCGTCTTCCAGAAGGTGCGCCACCTGGGGTGATGCCGCTGCGATGTTGAGCAGTTGCATCGTTGGTTTTGTAGGTTCCTGCCCAAGCCGTCGGAATACTTTACAAAACGAGCGATGATTTCGATCTCGAACAATACAAATGGTTGATGTTGCACTATTTATTATTTGGCGTGGAATATGCTTGATTAATTGCGGAATCACGAAATCAGTTTCTGAGGACGAAGCGATGAGATGCTCACCATACAAAGTACCCGTGACAAAATGTCTACTGGCGCTTGCGGGCGTCGCAGCGCTGTTCGTGTCGGCGCAGGCGTCGGCGACGCTGATCAACTTCGAGAACGCAAACTCGGCGTATGGACTCAACGACAACGATCAAGTCACCACCCAGTATCAGAGTGTTGGCGGCGTCACGTTTGCGGGCGCCTATCTGGAGCACACCGGCGCAGCCGACAGAAATCCCCAAGGCTTTTCCACCGGCCAAGGCCAGCCCGGCGATACTCAAAGCTCAAGTTTACCCTCCGGCACACCGGGACTTGGCAATTGGTTCCTGCGTACCAGCGGCCAGCTCGCTAATCGGGGGCCCAACGGTCAGTTTGGTAATGGCATCTTCACGAAGATCCTTTATGACAACCTCGTCACCGGCGCATCCGGCCAAATTTGGGATATCGATGGCATCGGCAAGAACGCGACGGAGCAGTGGCAAGTGCTTGCGTTTAACGGCACGAATCTGGTCGGTATGGACACGAGTCCGGTGGGTGATAGCAGCGGTCTGGGCTCATTGAACGCTCTGCCCTGGACCTTTAGCTTGGGCTCTGCCATTGGATTCGACAGAATCGAATTCAAGTTTATTGGCACTAAGAGCTCGGGAATTGGCTTGGCGTTTGACAACTTCAACGCCACCTCAGCCCAATTGGTCTCAGTGCCGGCACCCTCCTCGTCGATCTTGTTGCTCGGTTTTGGCTTGGGCTTGCTGGGCCTGGGCCTTGTCGCACGCCGCCGGCCGCGAATTTCTTCTAGCGCGAACTAAAGAGCTGCGCAGCGCCGTGGCAAGATCAACTGCGGCCATGTCGTCCTGAATCTACATCACTGTACCGTCGGTACAGCGGTGCTTTTTTTTCGAAAGCACAACGGCCAGAGTCTGAGGTGTTTCCGCGTCTCATTCCGGCACACCGAGCTGATCCAGTCGCTGTGGACTGGGCTCGCAAGCTCCGCAGCTAATCGCGTAAGCCATTGATTTGCTGTCTGGGGTGGGGCATTGTCGCGCTTTTAATGTTTGACCGGGTGGTGGTGGCTGCTGGCTGATCTGGTGTGGCGCTTGATGCGCGTCGGGATCAAGCAGTTTGCGGGTGCAATGGTTGTCGGCTGGATCATCGGGGCCGGTTTGATTCTGTTAGCGTTTTATTTCGACAATTGATGACGCTGCCCGAATGCAGATCCGCTGCATTGCCGTCGTTGAAATCCTGATAAGACGATCGAAGCCGATCTTACGCTGGGTCAAGCGGAGAGTGGCAGGCATGGCATCAATGGCAACTCTCTATGGGGCGATCAAAAGCAGAAACACTGTGCAGTAAAGACAGATGGGTCAGGGTTGCGCAGAACGCGGCAGGATCGCGAAGTTTGGATAATTGTTGTAACCGTGCCGCGTGGCTGGTTTTACGCTACGTGACTGGAAGATGTCCCAAGCCGCTTTCGCCTTCGGCAAGCTACTGTCGGCTGCAGCCGCTACGCCGATCTGGAAATTGGCCGTGAAGCCTGTCGGTGAATGCGGGTACCCGGACATCTCGCCTGCTCGCCGCGGCTTCTTGCTCAACCTTCCAACTGCCGCGAGCATGGCTGGGGAGTTGCACGCGAGGCCAGTGAGCCTCGGAAAAGTGGCGGCATAAACGGCGCTGTACGTGGGCAACCAATGCCCTGATGCATCTTTGACGCGGATGCTGTATGCCGAAGCTTGCAGCCAGCAATAACCTTCGGCCGGATTATTCAGCGAGTCGGTCATCAAGCCAATCTCGAACTTTGCCAACCAGTTGCGAAACTCTGCTGCGCCAGTGAAGCCCAGCTCGGCAGCATGGCCTGCCGACCAGGTAAGGAAGTTGTGCTGCCAAGGAGCCATGCCATTGCGCTGACCTCCGCTCAGGCTGTAAATCGTGCCGTCGTCCATGATGCCAAGTGCGTTGGCTTTGGGGTTGTTGGTGTATCGGGCATTCCAGTCCTTGAGTGCGTTTTCGACCTGAGTGTTGAATTCGTTCTTTAGTGGGTAATCGTCGGGAAGCAGAAATGCCGCATCGGCCATTTCTCGCAGCACCCAAGCCTTGCCTCGTACTTGCGTGTGCGAGCGATCAATCAGACCATGGGAAAAGTCTCGGTAAGTTTCATTTGACCAGAGATTGTTGTGCGAGGCGCCAAAAGCGAGTTCCGACATATAATAATAATCGCCAGTTACCATGTAGGGCACATATGATTCTGAGGGCTGGTGCGCGTTGTCCCACGTATATGGGTTACCTGTGCCGTACCATTTCTTTGTGCAATGCAAGACCACTGCATTGTTCGTGCAGCCCGACAACAAGTCCGCCTTGTAGCGAGCGCTCTTCGCGCCATGTTGTCGGGCCGCCTGGGTCGCCCCCACCCAGTTGACGATCGTCACGTTTGGATGTTTTTCGAGGCTGACCGGCCATCCCGTCTGCTGATCCCGGTAATGGATGCTGTAGGCACCGAGAGCATCGGTGTTGGCGAGCATCCACCGGTAAGCACGCACATCGGGGTCGAGGATGTAAACGCTGGCCCAACGCGGCAGTGGGCCAATGGCGGCTTGCGCGCCCGTGTTGCCCATCTTTTTCGTCTGGTCACAATGATCCAGGGGTGCGCAAGACTGACGCAGCACGGCGAGAAACTTTTCGTCGGGGATCAATGCCATGTAACGCGAGACCGCCTTGCTGGCCTGGATGTATTGCGTGTTCTGTCGCAGGTAGACCTGCGGCTGGACGTTGTTCCACCATAACAGCTTGTGCCAGCGCGTGTACGCATACTGTGTGAGCGCCGGGCTGGTGTAGTTTGCGCTACCCGACGTCAGGGTCGCGGTATATTGCGGCTGCGCTTGCGGCGCGAAGGCCGACGTGTTTTCGACCATGATGTCCGTGCGAACATCCCCCACCGTTCCCGGTCTGACGCCGGTGTAGACACGTACTGCGAAGTAGATCCGCAGGTTCGGATTGGGCGTTCCGTCCGCTGCGGTCACGAGACCGTTTACTACCCACTCGCTGGCCAACGACCCCGAGAGCCACCTGCTGCATTGGCGGTCCCACGGCTTGCAGGCATGTGCCGTGCTTGCCGCCTGCAGCAGCGCACGAGCATCCGCTCGGTAGGTCTTGCCGTCGACGTCGAACGACACTTTGGCGTCGTAACTCGTTGCAAGCAATTGCGCCAGGCTGGCCGAACCAGCCTGCACAGTCGCTGTTCGTGCTGGCTGCGCGGGAAGTTGCGTGGAAAGCACCAAAGGCAGCGTTGCTTTGCCTGGCAGCGATGGAAGCATCACCGTCAGCACTGCGTGCCGCAAACTTCCGTCCGGGTGCGTGGCCTTGGCATCCACTTGCAGGGTTACCGGCTGGCCATGGAAAGTGGCGGCTAGGGTCGCACCGCGCGGCACGTCGCCACGCTTGAATACCTGGCCGAAGGTGACCGCTACGTTGTTCTGCGTTTGTGCGGTCTGGCTGATCACCTGGTCCGTCACCACCGCGTCCGTCACCACCGCCGTGGCATGCGTACGCGGCGCACCGAGCAGCCATATGCAGCCCACGCAAATAAATACCAGCTTTCCAGCTACCGTACTCATGCTATCGCGCTCTCAAATCTGGTGAATTAATCCGGTACTACCGAGGCAGAGTGACGGGTCACGCCATCTCGGCTATTGCCGCGCGTCATCAATGGCAAGCGGCTTGTGGCCGCCTCGTCCAGTTCGCGTGCGCACCGAATCCTGGCGGACACTCTTACAGCTTTTCAGCTTCTTCACAACCCGCAGCCGTGACCGGGCCATTGGTGAGCCACTCGCTGGCCACGGGGCCGGAAAGCCACCGGTTGCATTGGCTACCCCACGGCTTGCACGCATTCGTGTTGTTGGCTGCCTGCAACAGCGTGCGGGCAGCTGCCGTGTAGTTCGCGCCACTGATGTTGAACGCCACCTTGGCGTTGTAGTTTGTTGCAAGCAATTGGCAAGCTTACGCGGGGAACCGCCATGGAGGGCTGAGGTTTTGAGGGGCTGGAGAGTCGAGCCAGTTTGATGGAGATACCTTTCGACTTCGCCGCCGTATACCCTAGGAGCCTGTCGGACTTTACTCGGTCGGTCTGCAAATCCATCTGTGCGGTCCATATTTCCGCCGCTTTTTGACCCATAGAACCACTATGGGTCTGCAAATCGTCGAAAATCTGTCCTCGCACAGCTGAATTTTCGCCTCAACCGGCAAAGTCCGACAGGCTCCTAGTGCGGCCTGAATTGCCGAACGGCCTGGAGCCCGTGCTGCGGGTGGTCGCAGACATCGGCGTCGCAGGGTTCGCGCGCAGGCTGTGCTCGTACGATAAAGAACCGACACTCATTGGGATTCAAAGTGACATGACGGTACTTGTTCTGCAAATCGTGATCTTGTGTCTGCTGGCTGCGGCTATCGTGTTGTGGGCGCTTTACTTTCCGTATCCTTCGCCGCTGATACGGCGCTGGCTTGCGCCGCGCAAGCGCTGGCCGGAAATGCAGATTCGCGCGTGGCTGCAGCGGGGAGAATTCCAGCGTGCGTTTCTGCGCCATTTTTACAATGACCCGGAGCGTGTAGCACCGCCGGGCACCAGCATGCTGGCGCCCGCGGATGGGTTGGTGACCAGTGCAGACGTGCGCGGAGAGGTGCGCTACCTGGTGATCGCGCTCAGTTTCTGGGACATGCATGTGCAGCGCAGCCCGGTCGCCGGGAGGGTACTTCGCGTGGAATCGCATGGTGATGACTTCATGGACGGTGAGGGACGCGAATTTTCCTTTCTGCGCGAGAAATCCTGCCCGGTGCAAAAACGCGTCGTGATTGCGAGTGACGGTGAACAAGTCGCAGTGCGCCTGATTACCAGCCTCGCGGCGCGGCGCATCGAGACATGGGTAGCCGAGGGCGAGGAGATCAAGCGGGGCCAGAGGATCGGCAGGATATTGCTGGGTAGCACGGTGGTGCTGGAGCTGCCTGCCAGCGCCAAGCTGTTGGTGCGCACGGGCGGCCGCGTCTGGGCGGGGCAAACAGCTGTTGCGGAGGGCTTGGTTGTCTCATGAACGATTTCTTCTGGATATCCGGTCATATCGGGTGGGGCATCTTTGCGCTTGTCGTATTCACCGGCCTGTGGTGCCTGCTGTCTGATCTGGTGTGGCGATTGAAAAGCGTCAGGATTGGCCGGCTTGCGGTTGCGATGTCGATCGGCTGGGTCATCGGGGTCGGGCTGATTTTGCTGGGGTTTTATTGCGGTAATTGGTAACAAGGCGCCGGATGTGGGTAGGCGCGAAGCGCGGAGTTGCAACCGTGAATGCTGCAGCCGTACGTTCTGCCCGAACCCTCTCAGCAACCCCTCTCACCCGCACTGTCTCTTGATCTCATCTTGCATTGATGCAGAAGCCGGCGGGCGGTGCCCGCCCTACGATTGTTGAGCTGTAGGGCGGGCACTGCCCGCCGGCTGTTGACGCCAATCAGGTCTTTCTTTGCCAAGAGTTACGAACCGTGGCAGCGGACCATGACCGGTATGGGCTGCGAGACGCTGGATCCCCGCTTGGGCGAGGATGACGGTGCTCAAGCAAGTGCCATGTGCAAGGAGTTTATTTTCCGGCCCCGCCCAACTCCTGGCCCAGCTTTTCCGCCGCTTGCTTGTCCTTGAAGTCGACGCCTGATTTTTGTAGCGCCTCGAGCGTGGTTCGAGCGCCGGCCTTGTCGCCGGTGCGCGCCTGCGCCACGGCCAGGTGGTATTGGATGGTCGGCATTTTCGGCGCCGCCTTGGCCGCCTTCAGTAGGATGGACAATGCGGTCTTGGGCTGGTTGTCGGCGATCAGTGCCCAGGCATAGGTGTCGGCTACGCCGGGCGAATCAGGCGCCAGTTTGTGGGCGCGCTGGGCGAGCGACAATGCCTTGGGATTGTGCTGTTCGGCGTAAATCCAGGCGAGGTTGTTGAGCGCGCCAACGTTGGATGGAAAAGCCTTCAACACCTGTTCGTACTGCGTGGCAGCGGATGCATTTTGCACGTGCTCCGTGTAGTACTGGGCCAGCAGCAGGCGCGTGGACGCATCGTCGGGGTGCTTGGCCAGCCAGTCGCGCAGGACGCCGTCTGGTTGCTTGGCGCCGCTCTCGCTCAGCGCCATGAAGCTCTTGACCACCAGCGGCCGCACGCTGTTGATCTTCAATGCTTGCTGGTAGGCCTGGGCGGCCTTGCCCCAGGATTTGTTCGTCATGTACAGATCGCCTTCCAGGCTGAAGCCAGCCGCCTTGGTCATCGGCTGCTTTTGCAGTGTTTGTGCCAGGGAAATCGCGCCGGGCAGATCGTGGTTCTGCAACTTCATGAATGCCCGCAACGTCACGGCGGTCAGTTGAGCCGGATCTGCCTTGATCACCTGGTCGAGATTGTCTTCGGCGGCCTTGGTGTCCTTGTTGAGGATCTGCGCACGCGCCAGATTGGTGCGAAACAGGGCTACCTGCGGCGCGAGCTTCACCGCTTGCTGCAGCGGTTTCAATGCTTCGTGGTGATGGCCGGCGTTGAGGTCCGCCGCACCCAAGGCGTTGAGTGCCGCCGGATTGTTGGGGGCGGCCTCGGCAAACTGCCTGGCGGTGTTCGCGGCTTCCTCGAATTGACCGCTTTCGCTGTACAGCAACACCAGTCCGACATACGCAGGGGCAGATTTCGGCGCCGCGCTGATGGCCTGCTTGAGCCATTTGACGGCTTGCGCCTTGTCGTTTTGCAGCATGGCGAGCCGACCGAGCGCGGTCATGGCCACGGCGTTTTGCGGCTCCTGTTTCAATACCGTTGCATAGCGGCCGGCAGCGTTCCTGTAGTGGTCCTCAAGCGAGTCCAGGCTGCCGAGGCTCAGCAGCGCCCCGATATTCTTCGGATCCAGCTTGTACGCCTCGGAATACTGCGCGCGTGCTTCGGCGCGCTTGCCGGCGGCGACCAGCGTGGTTCCATACAGCAAATGCGCGGCGCTGTTTTGCGGATTTTTTCTGGCGTACTCGGCTGCTATCTTTACCGCTTCGTCCGGGCGTTTCCCACGGACATAGGCCATCGCCAGCAAGGGCGCACGTCGCGCCTCAGTGGCCGCATCGCCCGCGGGAATCGCCTGCAGCAGGCGAATGGCTTCGGCAGTATTCCCGCTGACGAGGGCCTTGGCCGCCGGCGCGAACTGGGCGTCGGCTGGATTGCCTTTGCCGGTTGCGGGAGCCCCCGGCCGTGCTTTGCCGGCACTCGCTGCGGAAGCTACCGCCCCCGGCGTACCGCTGCCCTCGGCCGCGGCTCGCTGCATCTGTGCCAACAGCTCGGTATCGGACGGCGTGCCCGGCACGGCTGGACGCAGCATGTCCAGCGCCTGGCGCGAGCGTCCTTCGCGGTAGAACGTCAGCGCTAGCAACTTGCGCGCCTCGACATTCGGGTCCGTACCCATGACGTTGCTGAGGTACATTTCCGCCTGGCCGTAGTTGCCCTGCGCGTAGTTGACCGCGCCCAAGAGCATCTGCGCCTGCGGATTGTTGGGCGACGCCTTGAGCACCTGCTGGAGCTGGGCAGTCGCGTCGTCGAAATGCCCCTGCTTGTACAGCAGCACGGCGTGCAGATAGTGGGGGTAGGGCTGCTGCGGCGACATTTTCTCCAGCGTCTGGATGCTGGCCAGGGCCTTGTCGGACTGGTTCTGTTGCAGCTGCGCGCTGGCCAGCCGGGTCAGCGCGTAGAAATGCTCCTGCGGCACCCAGTCGGGGTGCTTGAAGTCCAGCACCTTCTGGTAAGCTGATTCGGCGCCGGAAAAATCATGGCTGTTGAACGCCAGGTCGCCCTTGGCAATCCACGCCTGGGGGTTTTCCGGCGCGGCGGCCAGTGCTTGTTGCAAGTACTTGCCGGCCGAAACCGGATCCTTGGCGATAACCGCTAGCCTGGCGAGCCCCACCAGTGCGTGCGGACTCCTGGAGTCCAGCGCCAGTGCGGCCTTGTACGATTGTTGTGCCTGGTCAAATTGCCTGAGTTCGCGATAGGCGTCGCCCCGCAGGGCTTGCACGCGCGCTTTGACCTGGGGTTCGAGAGACTGCTCGGAAGTCACGGTCTTGAGCAGCGTGTCGTATTGCCGTGTCAGCAGTAGCGTGCGCCCCATCGGTACTGCCCAGCGCGCTTCCGGTACGCCGTTTGCCTGGGCTTTTTGCAGGCTGTTCAGTGCGTCTTTCGGGTCTCCGAGCATCAGCGAGGCCCGCCCGAGCAGCAGCCAGGCGTTGCCGTTCTTGCTGTCGCGTTGCAGGACCTTCTTGGCCTCGATGTAGGCGGCGCGATACTGGCCGCTGGCCTGGTATTTGGCGCCGGCATCCAGGTCGCCCTTGCCTTTCGCCAGGCCGCAGGCGCTCAGCAGCAAGATGGCGCAAAGCAGCACCCAAAAGTGACGGATGGCTCCAGTGTTCAGCTTGGTCAAGCGCATGTCATTACCCCTTGGGTTCGCTCCCGCGCCGTGCGCGGAGTCAGTCGGCGTCGGCAGTCTTCTTCAAACCATACTTGTCCAAAAGATCGTAGAGTGTCGGCCGACTGATACCGAGCAAGCCCGCTACCCGCGTGAGATTGCTGCCAGCCTGGCTCATCGCCCTCTCGATAGCCCGCTTTTCCGCCGCGGCCCGCACTGCGTGCAGATCCAGGGCATCGCCGCCGCTGATCGCACCAAGGTGCAACTCCTCGACCCCGATCTGCTTGCGATCGGCCATGATGACCGCGCTATTGACCGCGTTCTCCAGCTCGCGCACGTTGCCGTGCCAAGGGTACGCCTCGATCGCCTTGAGTGCCTTGACGGTGAAGCCGTGGATCTTGCGTCCGTGACGACTGGCGGCCTGCTCGAGAAAATACCGTGCGAGCAGCACCGCATCGCCGATCCGGTCGCGCAGTGGCGGCAACAGGATGCTCACTTCGCTGACGCGGTAGAACAGATCCTCGCGGAAACGCCCGGCACGGATCATCGCCTGCAGGTCCTGATGGGTGGCGCAGATGACGCGCACATCCACCGGGATCAGCTCGCGCCCGCCGATGCGCTCGACCACGCGTTCCTGAAAGAAACGCAGCAGCTTGGCCTGCAGCGCAAGCGGCATGTCGCCGATCTCGTCAAGCAGCAGGCTGCCGCCAGTGGCCAGTTCGATCTTGCCCTTGGTTTGCTTGTGGGCACCCGTGTAGGCCCCTTTTTCGTAGCCAAACAACTCCGCTTCGAGCAGGGGTTCGGGAATGGCCGCGCAGTTGATCGCCACGAACGGACCGTCGCGCCGCGTGCTCAGGCGGTGCACCGCGCGCGCGAACAGCTCCTTGCCGGTGCCGGTCTCGCCGAGCAGCAAGACGGTGGCGTTCGAAGGGCTGACCTTTTCCACCAGCCGGCAGGCGTCGCGCATGACCTCACTGCTGCCGATGATGCCTTCGAGCGTCGCCACCGACTGGCTCTTGAGCTTGTGGTTTTCCGCTTCGAGTTCGTGAACCCGGAAGGCGCGCTCCACGATCAGGCGCAGGACATCGAGATCCAGCGGCTTGGAGCAGAAATCGTAGGCGCCGCAGCCGATCGACTTGACCGCGTTGTCGCGGTCGCCGTTGCCGGTGACCACGATAATCTTGGTGTTGGGCGCCTGCTGCAGGGTATCGGTGATGGTGGCGAAGCCCTCGGTGGTGCCCGCCGCATCCGGCGGCAGGCCGAGATCCTGCAGCACCACGGCGGGCTCGTGGCTGCGCAGCAGGTCGAGTGCCGTCGGCCGATCGCCGGCCATGGCCACGGCGTAATCCTCGAAGCTCCAGCGCAGTTGGCGCTGCAAGCCGACATCGTCCTCGACGATCAAAAGGCGGCGCCGTGGTTCACTCATGATGCAGCCCTCAGTTTGCTGTCTGCCGTTGCATCCCCGGCAGGCTCGGCCAGCGGCAACCGGATGGTGAACACGCTGCCTTGGCCCGGCGTGCTGCACACACTCATCGCCCCACCCAGTGAGTGCACGTACTCACGCGCCTGGTAGGCGCCGATGCCCATACCCTTGCTTGCCTTGGTGGTGAAAAACGGCTTGAACAGCCGGTTGCGGATAAAGTCCTCGTCCATTCCTGCACCATCGTCCTCGATTTCGATCGCGGCGTCGCTCCCGGCGCGCATCATCCTGAGCGTAACATGGCCGTGGGCTTGCGCTGCGTCCTGGGCGTTGTGGATCACGTGGCCCAGCACCGTGGCAAGCCGGTCGGTGTCCGCGTGCACCCACAGGTCCTCCGCGGCCGGCTGGTACTCCGGTCGCGGGGCCTGCGCACCGCACTCGCCGAGTGTCTTGTCGATGACCGCCGTGAGCTGTACGCGGCCGCGCACGCCGGGCGCCGCGTCACCACGCAATTGTTCGAGCAGCCGCGAGATGCGCTGCACCGAATTCGCCACGGTCGCGAGCATGTCGTCGACAAACGCCGGATTGTGCTTGTGGCGCTCGGCATTCTGCAGCAGTAGCGACTGCTGGGCCGCGACATTCTTGAGGTCGTGCATCAGGAAAGCGGTGAGCTGGTTGAAGCCCTCGAACTGGCGCGCCTCGGCCAGACGCTGCGCATCGGCCGCCTGCGCCAGGGTGCTGGCCACCTGACTGCCGGCGGCCCGCAGCAAATCGATATCCTCCCAGTCGAACGCGCGGCGCGCGCGCGCCTGCGCCAGCACCACGAACGCGATGAGCCGGTCTTCCAGCACCAGCGGCACCACCAGCCAGGCGCGCGGCAGGCCGGTCAATGCGGCCGGCGCGCGTAGCCGTTCATCGTCCAGCGGCGGCGGTTGGCCAAGATCATAAATCCAGCGGCGCTCGCGCATGAACTCCAACGCAGGCGAGCGTGCCGCCAGCTTGAGGCCGGCCGGCGTCGGCATGTTCAAGTGCGCCTCCGGCACGAAATCATCGGTATCGCCGCGCATGAACAAGGCGCCCGCCGGGCTGTCCATGGTCTGCGCCATCGCGTGCAGCGCGCGCAGCGGCAGCTCGGTGTCGCCGGTGGACAAGGTGGCGGTCAGGCGCAGCCATTCCTCGCGGTAATCGTGACGAAAACTAAAGAAATTCTTGTGCAGGAATACCCGCAGATGCGAGCGTGCCTGGCCGGAGAACCCGATCAACACCGCGCCCAGCAGCGCGAGGCAGACGAACGTGATTTCCGCGACCCGGCCCCAGTCGCCGCCGTACAGGCGTACGTAATAACCGCCGATCGCGGTGGCAAGGATGTAGAACGCGACCACCATCAGACTGGTGGAATAGAACACCGCGCGTCGCGACACGCCTACGCGCAGTGACCACTCCGGGTTGCGTGCCGCCGCCACCAGCAACAGCGGTACCAGCAACGCATCGATGAAGCCGCGCGCGGCCCACGCGCTCAGGTTGAACTGCCGGTACAGCACCGCGTACGAATACAGGAAGATGTCGTAGGCGAACATCACGCCGAGCGCGATCACCAGAAATTTGAGCGCCCAACGCTGCTCCGGTTCAACGTTGCGGTAGATCTGTTCGAGAAGCACCACGCCGGTGAGGGCCAGCACCAGCACGCCCACCAGCGGCACGTTGGTACTGAACGGCAGCGCCATCGTTTGCGCCAAATGCGTCGCTGGCCACAGGCAGTAAAATGCGAGCACGATCCAGAGCGCGTGGGCGACGATGCGCAAACCGCGCAGAAGCCCGGTTATCGGCAAGGCGCCGAACAAGGCGCTCACAAAAACCAGCCAGGCAGCGTAGCGCAGCACCTCGGCCAGCAGCACCCAGTTGACCGCCAGTGTGCGCTGCCACTCGGCGTACGCCAGAAACACGCCCCATGCGACCGTCGTCGCCGTGGCCAGCATCAGCACGGCGCCGGTGCGCTGGCCGCGCCAACTGACCGCCAGCAACGCCGTGCCCGCGAGGAACGCGGCGGCGGCGATCAGATAGCTAGCAATGACGATGATGTGCATAGTCGGAGGTTCCCCCGTGCGCGGCCCGGTTATGTGCGCTCAACCGGACACGCGCGCTCCGCGGAATTCAGGCATTTCCCAGCGCCTGCTCGCCGGAGGTTTCGAGACCAGACTTCTCTTGGGCGATGCCGGGTGAAGCGACCAGCAGGCGACGGCGGATGTCGGCCGCCACGCGCGCGGCGGTATGGCCGTCCCAGAGCTCAGGCTTGCGTCCATGCGGCCAGTGACCCGCGAGAATCTTTTCCACTGCCGGCACCAGCTCGGCGGCATTCACCAGCCGATTGCTGCCTTCGGTGATGGTAATCGGCCGTTCGGTGGTGGTGCGCAAGGTCAGGCACGGGATGCCGAGATACGTGGTCTCCTCCTGGATGCCGCCCGAATCGGTGATGGCCAGGCGTGCCCCACAGACCAGGTTCATGAAATCCACGTAGCCGAGTGGCTCGGTGACATGCACGCCGGGCGCTTCCGTCAGCTCGCTCCACAGGCCAAAGGCTTGCAGATTCTTGCGCGTGCGCGGATGCACGGGAAACACCAGCGGTAACCTGGCCGCGACGCTCTTCAGTTGGCTGACCAGCGAGGTGAGCGGTGTCGCTGCGTCCACGTTGGAAGGACGGTGCAAGGTCACCACCGCGTACGCGTGCGTCTGCAGCCCGAGCCGACGCCGCTCGCCGCTGGCATCGATGCGCTCGCGCATGAGCTCGTAGGAATCGATCATGATGTTGCCCACGCGCGTGACCTTGTCCGGCGTCACCCCTTCGGCGGCGAGGTTCTCGTCCGCGTCCGGTGATGGCGTCCACAGGATGTCGGCCAGCGTATCGGTCACCAGCCGGTTGATCTCCTCGGGCATGTTGCGGTCGCGGCTGCGTAACCCGGCCTCCAGATGAGCCACCGGAATGCGCAGCTTCGAGCCGACCAGCGCGCAGGCAAGCGTCGAATTGACGTCGCCGACCACCACGACCAGGTCCGGCCGATCCGCGAGGCAGGCGCCTTCATAGGCCATCATCACGTTGGCCGTTTGCTCGGCATGGCTGCCGCTGCCCACGCCCAGATGCAGGTCCGGCGCCGGCAACCCCAGGTCGCTGAAAAAAGCCTCCGACATGTTCTTGTCGTAGTGCTGGCCGGTGTGCACCAGCCGCACGCGGCACCACGGTTGTGCGTGCAACGCGTGAAACAGCGGTGCGACCTTCATGAAGTTCGGCCGCGCGGCCGCAATCAAATCAATCCTGAGTCGCTGCATCACAGGGCACCCCCGGTTCCATAGGTGCGTTGAGTGTAGCAAGACTCTACCTGTGTTCCAGCGTGTCGGCGGGCGTCTTGCCGGATCATGGGCGCCAACGGCATCCCCTTGCGGGGGAGAAGGGCCATGTCAGCTGAGGCTCGAGGCTAATCAGCTTCTCAACCCCCCAAAACACGGGCCAGACGTTCCAGAAGCAACAAACACCTCCACCTTCTGCGCGCCAGTCACCGAATCTCGTGAAGCGGGGTGTGCGTGCGTGCTGGCGGCGAATCCGTGCGCCCACCGTCCGGCTTTTCTTCCGGCAACTGTGCCTGCTGACGCAGATTCGTACGCGTGTGGAGGGCAGAGTGACCGCCCACCCGCGATGCGATCCAACTGAGCACGCGCTTCGATGGAAACTCATGTCCTAACGCAACGAGCACCAACAGCAACATGCTCGCGATCATCCACTTGTGCGCCAACGGCGCTTGCGCCACCGATCGCCACGCGAGTAGCAGAAAAACCGTGGCGACCGCCGCGCCCCACAGGGCTCCCACCACGACTTCCGACAGAGAATGATCGCGCAACACCCAGCTGGAGACCGAGATGGCGAGCGCAAGACTCGCGCCCAGACCGACCGTGGCGACGCGCAGCCAGGTCCGGTTGCGAGCGGTGACGAGCGCGCCGGCGCAGGGCCAGAACAGAAACGACAGCGCCGCATGCCCGCTCAGGCCGGTGAAGTTCCATCCGGCAGGGTGCCACCCCGAAACCATGTACAGCAGCTTGCTCAGCGCCACGCCGCCGGCCACCAGTAACATGGCGACCAGCCACCACCAGCCGCTGCGCCGGGTGGCCGGGGCCGCGATCAACCACGCAAAAAGCAGCGCCGCGCACGGCACCAGTACGGCACCATCGCCGATGTAGGTCAGTGCATGCCAGACGCGGAGCATCGTCATTTCAAACCATTGCCTGGTGGGGCCGAGTCTTCAGCGGGTGGCTGCATCATGGGAGACCGCGGGCCGCGACCGCCAGATGTACGCTCAGTATGAGGGATGCGGGGAAGGGCCATGAATCGGGCGCCCCTGGCCAGGCGCGAACAATCCTACTGACGTTGATTCGTGAGTACGGGTGTCTGGCCTCCGGGGGCTGGTCAGCGACCTTCGCGCGAGTCGAACGGAATAGTCGCAATGATCCGGTTCGAGCGACGCTGGTTGTCTGTGCGCCACCACACCAACGCCGCCGCTCCTGCCATGCGCGTAGGATGCAATCCGCAAGCTCGCGGGTCAGTCAATGCCGCATTATTCACCAGCACTACGTGCGCGATGCCGGTTTGCGTGTACTGTCGCAGCGGTACACTCTGTGACGCCTATCACGGAATTCCAGTACGCGGGGATGGTTGCTTGAAGGCAGCGGCATTTTTCAGCGAACTCAAGCGCCTCAACTCCCAAAGCGTGGGAAACGTGTGCAAAAATACTCGGTTGAGTGGTTCGCCTGATCGTGAGGTGTAAATCTGGTGTCGAAGAAGTTTACAAATTCGATAGGCAACGCTTTTTGAGTTTCAATAAAAACAATGAATTAGCTGTTGGCATCCGATATGCGTCCGGAAACCGGAAACCGCCGGAGTGAATGTTCGACCGTCGCGGTAGCTTGAGTCAGCACCTGAAGCAATCTTCGGCAACGGGGGTTGCTTTTGTGCGCCTGATGCAACTGCAGGGCGGCAGCGGGTCGCTGGTACCCTCGTCAGCTTTGCTCGAACCGGGGGCCGGTCACAGCCGTAAAGTGGGCATTGCCATCATTACGGCTGGGCACGAATGGCATCTGGCAGGCATTGCCCGTCCTGCTTCATCGCGCAAAAAGCTCACCACAGTCACGCCACTTGGGAAGCATCTCATCACGCGGCGAGGTCGCTGTGGCGGTGTGAGGTGGTGGCGTTGATCATGCAGGGGTAACGGGAACCAGCAGGTCACGCCTGCGCAGGGCTTCAAAGGCGTGCGTGGCCCGTTCGCAGGGTAACATGCGGTCTTTGGTTGCCATGGCATTGGCGCCGCATGTGTCGCCTGATGTCTTTTGAAGCTGCTCGATGAGCTAAGGAGAGGAAGTGAATCAACCACAAACACGCGCCATTCTGGTTACGGGGGGCGCGGGATACATCGGCAGCCACGTGGTCTTGCAGCTGATCGAGGCGGGCGAGCGCGTGGTAGTGCTGGACGATCTCAGTACCGGCTTTCGTGATGCGGTCGGCGGCGCTACCTTGGTCGTCGGCAATGTGGGTGACCCGGCGCTGGTTGCGAATGTCTTGCGCGAACATGACGTCGATACCGTGATGCATTTCGCCGCGCGCACCATCGTGCCGGAGTCGGTGGCCGATCCACTGCGTTACTACGGCAACAACACCTGCGCCACCCGCAACCTGCTGGCCTGTTGCCGGGATGCCGGTGTCGCTCGGATCGTCTTTTCCTCGACTGCCGCGGTGTACGGGACTCCCACGGGTGGCGTGGCCGGCGAGGACACGCCTACCGCGCCGATCAACCCCTATGGCAGTTCCAAGCTGATGAGCGAATGGATGCTGCGCGATCTTGCCGCCGCCGGTGGCCCACGCTATGTCGTGCTACGTTACTTCAATGTCGCCGGCTGTGACCCCGAAGGCCGCATCGGTCAGTCCACGAAAAACGCCACGCTGCTGATCAAGGTCGCCTGTGAAGCGGCGCTGGGCAAGCGTCCGCGGCTGTCGATTTTCGGCACCGATTACCCGACGCCTGACGGCACCGGCATACGCGACTATATCCATGTCGTCGACCTGGCGCGTGCGCACCTCGATGCGTTGCGGTATCTGCGCGAGGGTGGTGCTTCGGCCACGCTGAACTGCGGCTACGGACACGGCTACTCGGTGCGCGAGGTACTGGCTGCGGTGGCGCGCGCGCACGGCGCACCGGTACCGTTCGTCGAGGAGCCGCGCCGCGCCGGCGATCCGCCTTCGCTGATTGCGGTGTCGGACAGGATCCGCGCTACGCTGGGTTGGCAACCCCGGCACGATGACCTCGATTTCATCGCACACACAGCGCTCGCGTGGGAGAAAAAGCTGCCGGCTTGATGCTTGTAGCACTCCCTGGTCCAGTCCGCAGTGAGTGCAGGTCTTCCGCGCTGACACACTGGGTTCCGCGGCTTCGAGCTCTGTGACCCCGGCATGACCCGTCGTGGTCCGGGTCATCGTGGTCCGGGTCGAGGCCCGGGATTCGGTGTGATTCTCGCCGCGACCGTTACCGAATCAGTGGGACGCATCCCAAGCTCCGAGTGGATTGCCACTGATCAGAAGTACATTTCCATCCATCACTCCGGGCGCACCCAAAAAACAACCCCCGTCGCCGGAGTTGTTGGATCAGGAGTAATCCTGGCATGCTGGCAATTACGGGATCGCGCGACGTCTGGAGATCAGCCGCAATCAGACCATTGAGTGGTGCAAACGCTTTGCGCAGGGCGGCATCGATGCAATTTCGAGTGATCTGCCGCGCAGCGGACGCAAGCCGCGTATCGACGCGGCCAGATCGTGCAGGCGATACCCCAGACGCTGCCCGAATGTGCCACCCATTTGGAGCACGCGAACATTGGCCGCCAAGCTGGGTGTGTCCGATACCACCGTGATCAAGGTCTGGCACCCCAACGGGCTCAAGCCTAACTACACCCACGCGCGTCGCCTGCCGAGGAATTTGGTCGCACTGCCGCTGAGATTGCATTCGTTTACCCAAAAGTTGTCTTTGTCAAGGTTGCCTAGGGTAGACTTGGTTCTACACACGCGGTTGATACCGGTGCTCGTCGCAAGCTGGCTCGCACAGCAGCCTCCCACGACGAGGTAAGGAAAGAAGCAACCGCTCACGACGTGAGATGGAGAAGGTGATGCGCACACGCGACATGATTTTACGCTGCTACGGCGAGCGCGATGGCGATCTCTGGGTAACTGTTTGTGTTGATTTGTCATTGGCCGCTCAGGCGGAAACCTTCGAAGCAGCGCGGGCCAAGCTCCACGCACAAATCCAAGAGTACGTTTACGACGCACTAGTGGGTGAGGATAAGATTTATGGGAGCCAGCTACTGGCGCGGAAGTCACCGTTAGGTATCCGCGCGAAGTACTATCTGTACGCATCCTTGTCCAGCCTGATCCAATTTCATCGCGATGCCGTGACCCTCTTTTCTGAGGTCCTTCCTATGCAACCGGCTTCTCGGCCCTGCTAGATGGGAAGAGTACCCCCGGTAACTCACAAGGACGCGGTCCGGATTCTGAAAAACCTGGGCTTCACCGAGAGGCCACAGAAAGCGACATCCCATACGCAATGGGTTAAAGAGAGTGAGGGGCACCTTCTAAAGGTGACTTTGGATGAGCACAACGCCCCGTACACCAGGAAATTGCTTAAGAGCATTGCTAGCCAAGCTGGCATTTCTACGCCGCACTTTGAATCGCCAACCTCCTGGGATGTTCCCAAAGCACGAACCGGACTGACCCGCCAAGCCTTCCGCGCGATATACAGCTTTCTGATGAGGACGAAGTCGGGCAAACGCACGACCGATATGGGACCGTTGCGCAATGCTGTCGACATCGACAATCTCGGTTCGCTCATCCAGCGTTCCCTGTACTGAAAGAGGCTCGCCCATTGGACGGGTATTTGCCGATTGAAATAGCACCAGGCGAAGTCATCGTCAGGGCTATCAAGACGTCGTATCACTACGACGAAAAAAAGAAGCCGTTGAAGCCGTCTGCGTTTCGCCCGCAAGCTGAGCGGGACGACGTGAGCGTGATGCGCAAGCGCCATCTGGGCAACGATGGCTGCAAGGACAAGGCCGTTGAAGTCGCGGCAAAGGCCTATATCGGCTTGGCCGCCTTGCGCGCAGAGGAGATCACTGCAGTGAAGGCGCCCGTGGTGGATTCGCGCGAAGGCCTGTTCCTTGGCCATGCGCATATCGAACAAGGCACGCCCGCGCCGCTCAGTGGCCAGACGGCCGACCCGGACTTGATTGAACGTTGGAAAGCATGGGCAGACACGGCGCGCTATTACCAGGATAGCGCGCCGCAAACACCAGGATGGCACGGTCCGGACATTATCTAGCTCACCGAGTGAATGTTTTCTCCTCTCAAGGAATAAAAACTGTAGGTCTTTATTTCTTCATTCAGGGGCAAGGTCAGTTCGCGGTGATCGCAGTTACGGGCTGACACACTGACTTCCGCGACTTCGAGCTCTGTGCCCCCACCGTGGTTCGGGTCACCGTCGACCGGGTCGAAGTCCGGGATTCGGTGTGTGATTCCAGCCGCGACCGTTGCCGAATCAATGGGCCGCATCTCAGGCCCCGAGTGGATTGCCACTGACCAGAAGTACATTTCCATCCATCATTCCGGGTGTACCCCAAAAACAACCCCCGTCGCTGGGGGGTTGTTGGAATCCGAGCTCGATTGCGCGTTGCGGGTTTCAGTCGAAGCGTCGGCGCAGGCCCGCGAACAGGCCGATCAGCAGTGCACCCAAGCCGAACATGCCGAGTTCGGAGGGCTCAGGAACACCTGTCGGGGGGATAACCTGGGAGTAGTTGACGGAAAGGTCCTCGATTACAAAACTGCCAGAAGTTGGATGCTGCAAAGTAAGGTTCCCGATAAAGGCGCCGGTAGTCCCGTTCCATTGACTCAGGCTACCGTCGAAAATGTTGGACGTCCAGAAATCCGTCCCATCGAAGGCAATGCCGGTCGAGGATGTGGTCGTGGTAATGAAACCGGGCGTCAGGAGGTTACCGTTCGTATCGTAGATATCATACGGAGCAACTGTATCACCACGATTCTCGATCAGCTTGCCGTTGAAAAACTCGAAGCCATCGCAATGCCCAGTGCAATTCGTCAGCGAGATCGTTTTGAGTAGCGTGCCGGTCGGCGAATAAAGGTACGACTGATTCGATCCTGAATAATCCGCAACCCAGAAATTTGTTCCATCATAGGCAATGGCGGAGAGCCCGGAAGTACCGGCGATTGTGAATGCGGTTCCTTGGCCGGCGCCGGTAGTTGCATCCATCTTGTAAACATTGTTGCTGTTCGCCTGGGTCAGGTACAGGGTGTTGCCAACCTGCACGACCCCTCGACCATTCCAATCCCCGCCGAAGGTAGAACTGGGGTCAAAGCTATGTAACAGATTTCCGGTTGTCAGGTCGTATTCGTACAGGCCGCTAAGGGCACTGTTGCCCCACACCGTTGTTGCTGTGGTGGCGCTGGCGATGCCGCAGAACAGCATCCCCGCGACCAGTGCCACCGCGGCACCGATTTGTTTCTTCAGCATGTTCATGAGATACCCTCTGAGTTGAGTGCCGCCCCTGTACCCCAAGGAGGAGCAATTCCCATGCCATAAAAATAAAGCTTTATTTTTCAACAAGTTAAGATTATTGCAGCTCCAGCATAGATCCAAAGATGTAAAGATCCCCGACTACTCGGGCGCCTCAAAAGCCTGATGCACACGGGGGCCGCCGCCTCACATCCGTTACCAGTGGTCGCGTCCGGCGGTTCCAGCCCGCTCCGAACGGGTCGTCGGAGCGCATTCTGCCAAAGTGGAAGTAATTTCGACGCTTCGGGGACCGCCGGGCGCCGCTGCTGTGGTTGTGGCGCTTGAGACGGCTCGATCGTTCGTCGATCCTGACGCACCAAGAGACAACTCCCGTCGCCGGGGTTGTTGGATCAGGAGTGACCTTAGGAGCTTGGGCCGTAGAAACTTTGGGAAGCGATGATGCTATCGCCATAGGGTGCGTCTATCGGAGGAGGGTACGCATAGTCATTCTATGCAAGCCCGACGAGAGGCGCAGCCTATGGATGAGAGCATCATCGCAGCCCAAAAATTTCTACGGCCCAAGCTCCTAGCAGCCTGTCGGACTTACGAAAAATCACAAAATTTTGATCAAAAAGTGATCAAAACTGTCGGCGTAGGTCGCCTCAAATTGAGTTCGGGACCTTCATGTCGCCGAAAATCGACGTACGAGGCCCGTGTCTGGTCTAAGTCCGACAGGCTGCTAGGCTGACCGAGCGAGGCCGGGGTCGGCCATCCGGCACGGGTCAACACCATGGCAGGCTTTCAAATAACCCGCAATCAGGGAGCCGCGCAGTTGCTGGGGCTCAAACGCGAAGCGATGCAAGAACTTGCGGGCGGGTAATGGGTTGTCGCGCGCATTGACGAGCCCTCGTGGCAACTCGTCTTTCGCCAGTTCCTCGAGCAGGCGCAGGCGCAAGGGCACCACCGGATTGTTTCGCACCAAGGGGTAGCTTGTCGGTGGCGCGAATTGCTCGAAGCCGTAACAACGTACGTAGAACTGGGCGTGCCGCGGATGCACACCGATAACAATATCGGTCAAATCAGTATGCAACCCATAGTATATGGCCCAGCGCATCATGCTGAACAATGCCCCGACGCTGCGTGCAGCGCTCCGGCGACGATCCGCCAGCATTCCCACCTCAAGCAGGCGGCGCCCCTGCTGTCGCAGTTCATCCAGCTCTCGTGCATATACGCTATCCAGCGCGAGCCCCGTGGGATTGTCGCGAAATAGCGTCATCGTATAGCCGACTTCCGGCCCTTCCGGGCCCCATATCACGCAGGCATGCTGTCCCACGGAAGTGGGAGCCGCATGAATGCCAAACGGGTTTTCGTCAATCAACCCCATGTGTGAGTAGCGCTCATAGACCAACCGCCAAGCCGATTCCACCTGTTCAAGGCTGGTCGCGCAAAAACACCAAGGCTCGCTGCCGCGCACCGCTGAACGATTGAGACGCGGCCTGATATCGACGACTGTCTCAGGCATTTCTACCGAACTGATTGGATTCATGCTTCAATACGCCGATCTGGGGACAGGTTGTTTCACGGAACGCTGCCCTCCTGATCACCTGGAGCTGGGCCCCCGTATTGCCGACGTCGCCCCAAATGGGCTGGTCGGTGCTGCAACGGATGCGTCATCGCCATGAGTCCCGGAACGCAGCGCAACCGCCCGGGCATGCCCGATTGTATAACTTTGGACGCAGCGATTGTGTGAACCGCGTCGCTATCTGGGGAAACGTTCAGGAACGCCCGGATCTTGTCCCGATAGGCATCGCATGCCGGCAACCGGATATCGGTACGTTGGGCCGCACGCGTTCGGGTCATGGCAGGCAGCAGGCAGCAGGGGTAGCAGCTTCCACCAGCAGGCGTGGCGCCCCGACCTTCAGTTCCTGGAGGGGCGTATTTCGGTGCCACGTCTTTGCCCTCGCGTATAGTACCTGTGCGGGCCAGCTGATTGCCGGGTACACGAGGTAACCGTCATCGGCCGGAATCAGTTGTCATGCAGGGACGGGCGCGGACCGTGGATCGACAGACGAAAGCAGCCATTCTGTGCGCAGGCATCGCCGCGCCGTCGGCGGATAATTCGCAGCCGTGGCGGTTTGCGTGGCGCGGCGACGCGCTGGACCTGCACATCGATGCAGGCCGCAGTGGCCGCGTATCCGATACCCGCTATGTGCTCAGCGACCTGGCCGCCGGCGCGTGCCTGGAAAACATGCTCATCCACGCCCGCTCGCTGGGTTATGCGGCAGACCTGCAGCCTTTCCCGCAGCACGACGACGAGCTGTGGGTCGCCCGCGTCCGTTGGCGCCGCGATCCCGAGGGCGACCCCATCGAGCCGCTGGCTGGAGCCATCGAGCAGCGTCACACGGATCGTCGCTTCCCCTGGCGCGGCCCGATCACTACCGAGACGCAGGCGCGCCTGAATGACCAGGCCCGGCTGATTCCCGGGCAGCGGCTTTGGTGGCCACCGACAGCGCGTGAGAGAAAAGCCGCACTGGGCGTCATCCGGCAGGCCGAGACGCTGCGTTTCAGGAGCCCGACGCTGCACGCGGAATTGTTTTCGAGCATCCGCTTTGCCACTGGCTGGCACGGCGCCTGCGAGGAGGGCCTGGCTCCGGCGACACTGGCCGTGGAGCCACCGATGCGCCCGTTCTTTCAGGCGCTGCGTCGTCCCGCGCTGATGGCCCTGTTCAACCGGCTGGGTGCGGCGTCGGTGCTGGGCTGGCGCTCGGCCTGGCTGCCCATCCGGCTGTCGCCCGGCCTGTGCCTGCTCGTCATTCCGTCCACGGCGCGATCCGATGTGCTCGCCGGGGGCCGCGCGTTGCAGCGTGTGTGGCTTCAGGCCACGCTGGACGGGCTGTCGGTCCAGCCGTATGCGGCGGCGGGGGTACTCAGCCTGGGGTTCGTACCCATCGAGCCGGCCTTTCAACGGTGGCTCTCGCGTATGGGTGCGGCTCTGGGCCAGCTGTGTGCGCCGGGGTACGGGCTGGTGTTTTTACGGATTGGCTATGCGCGCTCCGCACCACGTGATCGTAGTGGACGACGAGCGCTCGCAAGTTTCGACGCTTCATGACAGCTGGGCAGGTGAGCGACATTCGTTCGAGTGCTATCGCTCCAGACACGGCGCGACAGGTTCTTCGGTCATCAGTCGCGGCATGGCGTAGGCGCCCGGCGACGTAACGCCGAAACAGAAACGTGTCGGCCTTCCTTTGGTTGCCCTCGCGGTTCGCGCTGCGGTGTGAAGTACCTGTGGTTTCCATCCGATGTCGGGATACTTTACACATACGGCTTGAAGTCGATTTTGCCGGATAAATTGTAACGAAAACAAATGGTTACATCCGAACCAGAGATGTGAGGCGTGCCGGCGCAGGTAACGAATACTGGTCCGATTGTCGGCGGCCGATCGACGGCTTTTTACTGAAAAAGGTCACTAATCAACATGTTACAACGATACGTTGCATCCTCGGTTCGCGTGCCTGGTACGTCGTGCTCGATTCGATCACCGGCACTCCACCACGACATGATGTCGGGATACCTTACAAATAACGAGTGAAGCCGGGAGCCTCGAATAATCAATTTCATTTAAAACAATATCTTACAGTCATGGCACGTCCTTTGCTTTTGGATACATTGAGGTCAGCGTCAATCGGGCGCCACCGCTACGGTTGTCTGGATTGGTTCTCAGTCGAGGAGAAAGTCATGTTGAAGAAGAAATACATCGGAACCGCACTTGCGTGCGCGCTGGCGCTGGGTGCGTGGAGTGGATCGACGCTTGCGACGCCCATCAATGTGGACGGCATCACGTGGAATAGCAGTAGTGATTTCGACCTGACTATTCAGTCGATTGACCTGCGCGAATCGTCCGTTTCGAGCGTCGGCAACACACTGATGGGCTACGGTCAGATCGGCTCGATCAACGGGAACAAAAGTTTTTGTGCAAGTTGCGATCTCACCTTCACGTTCCAGTACACGGTGTCGAACATCAACGGTAACCAGGTCGTGTTTAACAACGGAAGCTACGAGTTCTACGTTGCCCCTGCTGGAAGCTTCAGCTTTGGCAATCCCACCTCGGCCAGCGGCGGTACGCCATGGGTCACCTTGGCCGGCCATACAGCCCCAGGTGCCGGCTTTTCGCAGCCGGGTCAGTTGGGGCAGCTTTATGCCACGATCGATGGCACCACCAGCGACCCCACGGTTGGTTCGGGCGGATTCGGGTTGGTGGATGTCATGGGAGGCGATGCGGCGCCCTGGCTCAACTCCAACACCATTTCCGACGGTATCGGCGGATGGGCGGATTTCAACCTTGTTTCGTCGTTCCTGACCAAGCCGGCTAAATCGTGTACGTCAGTATCGTCCGACCCGACCAATCTCTGCCATTATCCGATTGAGGGTAACGGTTCGTTGACCGGCACCACGGCAGTGCCAGTACCGGAGCCGGGTACCGCTGGTCTGCTGGGCCTTGGCTTGGCTTTCCTGGGCCTCTTCACCTGGTGGCGCCGCAAAGAGGCTGAGAAGCTCTCATAAGGCAGGCAGCTGGTGGATGCTGTTTGACAATTGATGGCGCCGCTTTCCCAAGCGGCGCCATTTTTCTGTGCGCTGCTTTTATTGAACCGGTTTGCTGGACGGTCGCGGCAACACGGCCGCGCCACGCGCCACGACTCCATCCGGCCCCTGCTCGAGCTAGTGCTGTAGCGAGGCGTGGTCCGGGACAAGTAGGCGACGACACGGCGAAAGTACCGGTGCAGCAGAGGCCCGAGCCGGGCCAAGGCGCCAGTGCCGTGAATAATGCCGGACCATCTTGCGCGATCCGTCTCTCGTCGATGGACGATTTGCAGGGCCATTGTGGCTGTGCATGCCCCATCAATCGCGACCCCTGGGGCTAAATGGCGCGATTGTGTCCCGCCGCAAGCCGGTGTTACCGTACCTGATTGGCTACGGTTTTACGCAATAATGCCGAGATAGGTGTCGCATGATGTCTGATGCACCGGTCACCACCGCGCCGTTCGACTACGCCACGGCCTTCAGCCGCACGATCGGCTGGATTACCGCGGCCGACCAGGCGCGGCTTCGTTCCAGGCGCGTGGCGATTGCCGGACTAGGCGGTGTGGGCGGTAGCCATCTGTTGACCCTGACCCGACTCGGTATCGAGTCGTTCAACCTGGCGGATCTGGACCGTTTCGGCACGGAAAATCTCAACCGACAGGCCGGCGCGTTCCAGTCGACGATGGGCCAGCCCAAAGTCGAGGTCGTGTCCCGGATGGCGCGGGATATCAATCCGGATCTGGACATCAACAAGTTTTCCAACGGTGTCACCGTCGACAACATGGAGCAGTTCCTGTCCGGGGTGGATCTGTATGTCGACGGGCTGGATTTCTTCGTACTCGATATCCGTGCCAAGCTGTTCGCCTTGTGTGCCGAGCGCGGCATTCCGGCGCTTACCGCAGCGCCGTTGGGCATGGGTGCCGCGGTGCTGGCGTTCCTGCCGGGGCGGATGACATTCGAACAGTATTTCCGGCTGGAAGGGAAAACGACCAACGAGCAGTTGCTGCGCTTCATGGTGGGATTGGCACCGGCCGTACTGCATCAGGGCTATCTGGTCGAGCCGTCTGCGGTGGACCTGGTCAACCACCGGGGTCCGTCGACGCCGATGGCGTGTGAAATATGCGCCGGGATAGCCGCTACCCAGGCGTTGAAGATCCTGCTTGGCAGGGGCAAGGTGCTCGCGGCACCGCACGGCCTGCACTTCGATGCTTATCGCAACAAGCTCGTACACACGTGGCGGCCGGGCGGCAACAACAACCTGCTGCAACGACTGATGTTGTCCGTGGCGCGCCACCGTTTCATGCGCCACTGAGCTGCACGCACGCGGACCACGAAAAAGTTCAGTCAAAAGCAGTTTGACAACTTTTGCAACTTCAATTGCGTCCACAACGTCTGGCCGTTCTGGAGGCAGCATGTGTATGACACCCTGAAGAAGGCGTCGTTACCAGTGGTCGTGATTCCTTTTTACCCTGGTAGGCCAAGCGGTCGCAAGAAAGCAAGAAAGAAAATTGCGGTGGAGTAAAATGTCCATTAAAGAAACGGGCGCCATGGGCGCCCGTCTCGCAGCATGTTCCGAATGACCGGAGGGTTCAGAAGCGATATTCCGCCGAGGCCGTGTAGGCATCCGTGTCCAGATGAACATCCCCGCCCCTGCCTTGGTAGCGGTCGTAGTTGAGGCCCACGCTCCACTGCGGGTTAATGTTGTAGCCCACGCCCGCGCCGACGTAGTAATTGACGCTTTCGAAATCGCGGAACTGCGGGCTTGCGCCCCGGGTAAAGCCCTGACCCTGGGCGTAGAAGGCACCACCACGCACTTCGCCGTACCAGCTCGGGTTCAAGTTGTAGCGCAGATCGAGGCCGAGCGTGGTGCCACGCAGCTTGGAGCTGGATCGGCCGTTGTAGCCAGAGGCGTCGACCTGGCCCAGATACTGATAACCCACCTCGACACCAAGCGAAGTCTTCGGGTTCAGCCTGAAGCGGTAGCCGCCCTTCACGCCACCGGCAATATCGCCACCGTCATACACACCCTTGCTGACGTGGGCATAGCCGGCGTTGGCTCCGACATACCAGCCCTGCTGGGCAGGCGCGGAATCCTGGGCAAGGACGGAAGGGGCGGCCAGTACGCCGGCGGTAGCGAGGGCAACGGCAAGAATTGTGGTTTTCATGGGGTACTCCTTTTTCTTTTGGGGACGACCACGGGGCCTTGGGGAGAGGTGGACCGTGGCCTCGGCGATTACCCGAGACGGGTGGCGCCGTGGCATTAGATAGGTTTCATCCTGAAGGATTTCAATACCGGCTGGTACACTATTCAGCCCAGGTAAATGTCAATAGCCTGCGGGGCATCGTGTTGTCACGGAGGCACGCCCCAAAAGTGATAAAGGGCGGTTGAATCGGAGTCATGCGGCTGCGTTGGGGAGGGCTTGTGCTGCGCGCCATGCCCAGAAGTCCTCGTAGCGCCGGCTGAGGCGACAGCAACGCAGGGCGGCGTTGGCGCCGGGTTCGGTCCAATGTTGGCGACCTCGTGCACATGTTCCTTGCCGTGGAACTTGTCGAGGATCTGGATGGCGTGGGGGAATCACTCGCTGGCGATGTTCCACAACCAGGCGCCGCTCGGCGTCACATCACGAATCAGACGCACGGGCGTGGGTTCGCGGCGCAGTTCGTAGGTAGCCGCATCAGCGACCGTGGGCGCGGTCAGGGTGACGCTGCGTTGCGCCTCACCGCTACGCCCGAACGCTTTGACGCAGGCCCAGCTGCAGGCATCCACACGCATGCAGAAGGCGTGTTGCGCCTGCACGAGTGTGGCCACACCATGGTGTGGCCGACCAAGCCGCTATCGAGCACCAGCAGGTCGTCGAGTGCGGCTTGCACCGAGGTACACATGCCAGACAACATCATCGCGAACACGCGCGGCACGGTGAGTTTGCGTTGCCGGGTGAATGCCCCTGGACGCAGCCGGAAGGGCTCGATGAGCGAAGGGTCGTAAAGGCGTGAGGCGAACTCAGACAGCAGCGATGCGGGGTCGAGTATTTGAATTAGTAATCTTTATTTATCAAAGAGTTACGATGTAAACCGGCTGCTCGGAATGCTTTCAGACCGGTCTCAGTGGCCGGTCTGAAAGCGCCCTACGATGAAGCTGGCTCTTGCTGGGGCCGCTTTGGCTTAATGCCTAACCTACGGGCCTTGCCGGCGTGTTTCAAGCACGCCGCTGCGCAAAAGTCATCGAGCAATCCAGCCAGCTGCTGCACCGCCTGCGCACTGACCGCGTTGTAGAGCGAGGCACGCAGGCCACCGATCGAACGGTGACCCTCCAGGCCGGAAAAGCCCGCGGCGTTGGCCTCGGCCAGGAATATGTCGTGATGTGCCGGGTCGCGGAAGCGAAAGGCGACATTCATCGCCGAACGTGCTGCCGGTTCGGCGTGAATCTCGATCATTTCCGGGTGCCGTTCCAGCGCCTGGTACAACATGGCTGCCTTGCTCAGGTTGATCTTCTCCATCGCATCTACGCCACCAATCTCGTCGCGCAACCATCGGCTTACCAGATTGAGCACGTAGATCGAAAACACCGGTGGCGTGTTGTAGTTTGAGCCATGTTCGACATGGGTTCGGTAGTCTAGCATCGGCGGTAGTCCGGCCGGTATGCGCGACAGCATCGCGTCGTCGATCAGCGCCACGGTAACCCCGGCAGGACCGAGATTTTTCTGCGCGTGGGCATACACCATCGCATAGTCGCCGATGTCGAAGCGGCGCGACAGGAAGTCTGAGGACATATCCGCGATCAGCGGCACCCCGTTGGACCGGGGCACATCACGGAACTGCAGGCCTTCCACGGTTTCGTTGCTGACGAAGTGGAGGAACGGCGCCTGTGCCGAGCGATCCAGCGACGACCAGGCCGGCAGACGTCGGTAACCTTCGGCGACGCCATCCCACACGATACGGGAGCGGACGACGGCCTCGGCTTCGCGGATCGCCTTGCGGCTCCAGTAACCGGAGGCCACGAATTCAGCCGCTGCCTTGGTGCCGGCCGCGAAGTTCATCGGAATCATCGAGAACTGCAGGCTGCTGCCACCCTGCAGAAACAGTATATGAAAACGTTCGGGTATGTCGAGGAAGCTGCGAATGTTGTCCTGCGCTTCCTGCAGCAAGCGCCGGAACCAGTCCGAACGATGGCTCATGCCAAGAATGGAAATGCCGGTGTCCGGCAAAGCGATGATCGCGCGCTGGGTCTGATCCAGCACCGAGGGTGGCAGGGCGCCTGGGCCACCGGAGAAATTGAGCAGGTTTGACAACATGAGGGAAGATTGGTCCGTGTGATTAGGCGTCGAGTTCAGTATGACGACGCAGCATGGCGTGGAACGCGCTGAAAACTTTGTGCATCTGTGCCGCTTTGTAGGGATACAGCGCGGGATCATCCATGGCATGGACCACCAGCGCATTGGCCATTTCGAAAACAAGCAGTTCGCCGGCTGCGGTTTCCGCGCAGTCGAAGCCGACGTAGTCCAGGCCGAATCGCTGCTGCATCGCGTGCAGGGCATCGCCGTGCCTGAGCACGAAATCGTCGTCGAAGTGCTCCATCAGCAGCGCCTCTTCGGCGCGTCGGGCCGGATCGGCCTTCATTTCCTCATAGGGGTAATGCACCATCCAGTGCCGCGAAATCCCCATGTGACAGACGTAGGGGTGCCCATCGATCAGCACCACCCGATACTTGCGGTACAGGCCATCGGCCGAGGCGTAGTCGATGAAATTGGCGACGAAGAACTGCTGCGCGGCGACTTGTTCAAGATAGCGCGCTATCTCGGCGGGCGTGTCGATCCGGCACAAGTCGGTCCCGGCATGCGAGCCGAGAGGCCGTAGGATGATCGGAAACCTGATCTCGGGCAGCAGTGGGCCATCCGGCCGCGTAGTAGCGGCTATCGCGTGCAGTGCCGCACGCTCGATGCGGCGGGTGGCGGCCATGCGCAGCCCGGGCACGCCACGCAGGACCTCGAAGGCCTCGCTGCGCGAGAGCCGTGGAATGCGTTGCGGTGCATTGAGAACCGGGCGGGGCCAGCCTTCCAGATAGCCGGCCAGCCGGGCCAGCGTCGAGCAATGCGCATCGGCCTCACTGATTGCCACGAAAACCAGGTCGTGCGGCGGCAACCGCGGTGGCCACGGCAGGCCTGGCCCCACATAAAGCACGTCAAGGGCAAACCCGGCATCATCAAGTATGCATTCGATCGGGGTGTTTGCCATCAGATCGCCGGGTGTCTTGAAGACCAGCAGCCGGACCTCCGCGTCATCCGCGCCGGCGATGCGGAACAGCTGCTGCAGTTTCAGCGCTTCGCCCAGCACGGCCAGCCCGTTTTCCTTCTGGAAACGCAGCTGCTGGATCAGGGCCAGGTCGAGCATCGCGTAGGCATCACGCTCACACTCGGCGCGCTTGATCAGTTCGGGCACAAAGACGGTCAGATCCTCTTCGTGGAAAGCTGCACGCAATAGTGCCGATAGCCCCAGCAATGGAGGGGGTGATAGCGGTACCTCGCTTTCGGACAGGACGGGCGCAACCGTGGCCGCGCCAGGGGGGTCATCACGCATGGGCATAAGAGGCGAAACCGATGCCGCCCGCTGGCGGCGCAAAGACAACGGTTGAGGGGAACCGGAACGCTGCGCCACCCGCCGATCCAACGACGATGGGCAGATTCAGGGTCGGGCTGCAACCGCGCGGCGACGCGGCACATCCTTGCCACGTCATCCAGGCGGCAACGTCAACAATCTGGCGCCTGGTCGTCATCCAAGCATGATTCATGCCGCCGAACCGGCCAGTGACACAACCCGGCGTCCATCCGCTCGCGCCTGGCTGCTGCGGTCGGTGTGGATGAGCACGCCATGTGGCTTGTGCCGACGGAACAGCGCCATGCGCAACGCATCGCACACCAGCATCGCGTTCATGCGATCGGGCATCGACCAGCCGACCACTTTGCGCGAGTACGGATTCCAGCACCAAGGCTAGGAGCCTGTCGGACTTTGCCGGTTGAGGCGAAAATTCAGCTGTGCGAGGACAGATTTTCGACGCTTTGCAGGCCCATAGTGGTTCTATGGGTCAAAAAGCGGCGGAAATATGGACCGCACAGATGGATTTGCAGACCGACCGAGTAAAGTCCGACAGGCTGCTAGGTAGAGCCTGTCCTCGCCGATGCCAATGCAGGTAACGTTGGCGAGCCCCACCAGAGACGATATAGATATCCTGAATGGGATATCATTTGACACCATGAAACGATGGAAGACAGGACCATGCAGACGGTGAAGGTGTTCAAATTAGGCAAGGCACAGGCGGTACGGATTCCCGTCCGGTACCAGTTCGATAGCGACGAAGTCGAAGTATTTCAGCGCGGTGGCGAGCTGGTGCTGCGGCCGAAACCGGCAAACGCCGCCGATCTGTTTGCAAGGGCGCGCGCCATCGCTGGCGACTGCTTTAAGGACTTTACGCGTCCCGAGCAAGGCGAGGCGCGTCCTGTTCCCTCGCTGGACGCCTGAGCTGTGGCGCATGCCTACCTGCTGGGCACGTGCACGGTCATCGCGGCGCTGAAAAGTGAGCCGCGCAGCCTGTTGAACCGACTGGTGACCTTGGCGCCGTCGCGGCTGTTTTTGTCGTCGCTGGTGCATGCCGAACTGCTGTACGGCGCCGAAACGTCGCTACACCGCGCGCCAGCGCTTGCCAGCCTGGAAGTGCTGGCCCGCGGACTCGAGCCGCTACCCTTCGCTGGCGACTGCGCCATGGTCTACGGCCGCATTCGCGCCGCCCTGGAGCGCAAGGGCTCACCAATCGGCCCCATGGACATGCTGATTGCCGCGCAGGCCATTGCGAGCGACCTGGTGTTGGTCACAGACAACCTGCGCGAGTTCCGGCGGGTGCCGGGGCTGCAGTGCGAGAACTGGATGCGTTGATGGCTGGCGCGCGATGCGTGGCCGGCAGCCGACTGGTAGCCAGCCGACAACCCAACTTGCTGAACAATGCACGGTGCGTATTGACAACAGCTACACGCTCGGCTATTTTGCGTGTAGCTGTTGTATATGCGCCTAAAGGAGAAAACCATGCGTGACGCCGCCATTAACCTACGGGCACTGCCCGAGCAGCGAGACTTGATTGATCACGCTGCAACTCTGCTGGGCAAGAACCGTTCGGACTTCATGCTCGAGGCTGCCTGCGACAAAGCGCAGGCGGTAGTACTCGACCAGGTTTTCTTCAGCCTGAATACCGACAAATTCCAGCAATTCACGGCAATGCTCGACGCCCCACCAAGCCACAATCCGGGGCTTGAGCGCCTCATGGCCGTGGCGGCTCCTTGGACCACAGTCAAGGCATGAGCTTGCAATTCAACGCACCTCAGCCGCTCGCGTCCACCCACCTTCTGGATGAATTTGAGTGCGGCGAGGCCGTTCTCGACGCGTGGCTCAAGCGCCGCGCAATGACCAACCAAATGAGCGGTGCCAGCCGCACGTTTGTAGTGACGGATCAGCACAGCCGTGTTTACGGCTACTACGCCATGGCTGCAGGCGCTGTCTCACACCAGATGGCAACCAGCTCGGTGCGTCGGAACATGCCCGATCCAGTTCCGGTGATGGTGCTGGCTCGGCTGGCGGTTGATCATCGAGCGCAGGGTATCAAGCTTGGCGCATCCCTCCTGCAAGACGCCGTCAACCGGGCAGTGGTGGTTTCTCAGAACGCTGGTGTCCGAGCGTTGCTGGTGCATACGCTTCACGACCGTGCCAAGGACTTCTACGAACACTATGGTTTTCAGTCGTCGTCGTTGCATCCGATGACGCTGATGCTGAGATTGAATACCGGCAAGCCATGAGCGCCCGCGCTTGGCTTCTACGACGAACAGCGTTGTCATGGTGATTTGCCGTGGAGTCGAAAATGCACTATCCCGTGATGACTGAGCAACAAGTGGCAGCCCGATGGAAACAAACCCGCGCCAATACGGGACATACCCTCGCGCACGCTCGCGAGACCACTAGATAGAACGGAGAACAGAGAGGCGTGGGCGGGGTTGGAAATGCGGGGTTCGGAGGGGGGGCGCTCGCGAGGCTATGCCCGGAATCCGCGCCAGCACTGGCGGGTATAGGCGAAAAAAAACCAACCGATAAGGGTTGGTTTTTGGAATATTGGTGGCCGGGGACGGAATCGAACCGCCGACACGGGGATTTTCAGTCCCCTGCTCTACCAACTGAGCTACCCGGCCGGAAACTGGTAACCACGGACAAGCGTGCGTGTCGCCAACGTTGCGTGGAGCCGCGCATTAGACCGAATGCGCGGGCTTTCGTCAAGACTCGGAGGCGGGCGGAGTGAAGCCGGCGGCCTGGGCGACGTCGCCGCCGAACAGGAAATTCTCCATTTGTTCGGCGAGGTATTTGCGCGATTTCGGGTCGAGCGGGTTGAGTCGATATTCGTTGATCAAGGTGGTCTGGTGGGCCAGCCATTGCTGCCACGCCTGTTTGGATATCTCAGCGTAGATGCGCTGGCCGAGCGGGCCGGGCCAGGGAGCGAAGTCGAGGCCTTCGGCGTCGATGTCGAGCTTGCTGCAATGGATGGTGCGACTCATGGTTTTGTTCCTGGGCGGACAGGACTGCGTCAGCGCGGATTTTCAGGCTGCCAGTATACGTCTCGCGGGGGCCTGCAGGCTTGCCGCGTGGCTACGCGGCCGCCCGTTTCACGTTGGCGGACGCATAAACCTGGTCGGCCCATTGCGTCGCCCCCAGGTAGACCGTCGCCATGTGCCGGATACGCTTCGGTGTGGCGTGGTCACTGGTCATCTCGCCGGCCTCCCAGGTCAGGATCTCCTGGAGCAACGCCCCGTACGGACCGCTGCGGTCGGTCAGGGCATCGCTGACTTCCGGTACCAGCCGCAGGTGGCTCAGCAGGAAGTCCATCGGTGCGCACATCAAGGTGTCCAGTAGTGAAAACAGACCGACGGTGAATGCCGTTTCCGGAGCGTCATTGGACATGCCGGCGGCCAGCTTCTCGCACATGTGGGCGCGAATCAGCGCGGCACGCAGGAGTTCGGGTGGCTGGTCACTCATGCTGCACAGGGACATGGTTTCGATCCAGTTGCGCATGCGCCTCACGCCGAAAAAGATCGCGGCCTGCTGTACCGACTTCAGTTGGCGCGGCAGGGCGAAATAGACGGAGTTCACGCAACTGAGCAGCTTGTAGCTGAGCACCGCATCGTCACGGATGATGTTGCCCAGTTCCACCGGACCCGGATTGTTCTGCTGCAGCGCTCCCATCAGCCGCAGCATGCTCATGCGGTTGCCCGTCAGCACCGGCATGGCGACCGGTTGCGGCAGCAGCAGGTAGCGGCCCTGGATCGCCTGGACGGGTAATTCGAGGCAACGTGCGTAGGTCGCGTGATCGTTGACCTGGCCGGCGATCACGCTCACGCCGCGCGCATGGAGAGACTCGGTGCGCTCTTGCAGTATTTCCGGGCTGAGCCGGCTGGCATCCAGTCGTACCAGTTGCACCATCTGCAGCAGCGCCTGCAGCGCGCGGCTCCCTTCCGGATAGATAGCGCCCGCATCAAGCAGCAACTGGCAACCGCGCTCGGCGATCTGCTGCAGGTGCTTCATCAATGACTGGTCGTCGGCTACCGAAGGTTGCAGCACCATGCCGAGGCGGGGTTGATGCAACAACACATCGCAGTCCTCGGGCAGTAGTTCGGGCGGCAGGTTGAGGAACGCACGATTGCCGCGGACCAGTCGGGTCAACGAGCCATCGGTGATCGTCGACAGCACGCTGCGCAGCAGGTTCTCCTCGTCACCTGGTTCCCCCCGGTGGAACACGATTTCATAGGCGAACAGCTGACGTTCGCGGTCGAGTAGCGGGGTGCGCAGTACCGGCAGCGGTGTCGAAATTGGCACGCTGGCCGAGGTTTGCGGCGGCTTCGTGACGGCGGCACCGGTCGAAGCGGCGGTGGCGGAGGCGTGCAGGTTACTCATGATGGATCATCGCGGTCGGTGCGTAGGGGAGCCTGGAGTACTTCGCTATTGCTGGCGGAGTCGCCTGCGGGGACGGGTCGCGTGGACGTGATGCTTCATGTCGAAGTCATGCTGCCGCCAGTACCTGCGAACGCAGGCTGCCATGCAATTCGCCGGAGCGGTCGTAGAGTTCGCGTTCCCCGGGGTGTCCGGTAAGGATCGCGAGCGCCTGGCGTACCCGGATCAGGCGCTGGTTGACGATACTGCCGTTGCGCTGGTTGAGCGTGTGGCAATGTCGCAGCAACTGCACCACGCGTGCCCATTCGGGTTCCAGCGCGGCCTGCCTGGCGGGCTGTTCGCGGCACAGCAATTGGCGTTCGGCATCGAGCTGTTCCAGTTGCTGCATGAGCGCCTGCTTGCGGGTGCCGGCCTGGTCCAGCGCATCGGTGCTGACGCTATCCAGTGCGCTGCGCTCGGCCTCCAGCACGGTGAGCAATTGGTTGGCGCTGTGCTGCATGTCGTCCAGCACGGACGCGAGTGCATCGTTCAGTTCATGTTGCAGCGGAGTCTTCATGCCTTGCTCGGGCCGCCGAGTTGCTGGTCTAGCGCGAGCATGCGCTCGGCGACCCGGCCGGCATCGATCTTATAGCTGCCATTGGCCAGGGCGCGACGCACCTGCTCCACGCGCTGGGCGTCGATCGGCGCGGCCTCGTGCTGGCGTGCCACCTCCTGTAGTGCCCGCGCCGAATCGGTCAACTTCAGTTGATCGCCGTTGCGGGGTGCCGCGGTCGAGGCGTCAGCTGACGCGGCCGTGGTCGCGGATGAGTTGCCGCCGGTCTTGCTGTTGGCTTGTGGAAGCTTCGGCAAACCGTGGTTGTTGATCGTTGTCGTGTTCATGGATCCATTCCCGCTGGAGTGTGCCCTGTAGCCGGATAATCGGCCGGTTTCGCCAAAACTTTAGAGCCAGTTCGAAAAAACCAGCGGCGGGTGCCGGGGGCGGCTTGCGTCATGGCAGGGCCACCACCACGCCGGGTGCGCTGACCATGGCGTCGACGACCCGGCCGGAGCTGGCGTTGCGGACCCGCAGGCGTGCACCGTTGTCACCGCTGCCCAGCGCGATGCCTGCGGCGCGGACCTCGATACCATCCAGACGCGCCATCAGCTGTACATGGTCGCCGGCACGCACCATGCGTCGCCCGCCCAGCGTACCGGGGTTGAGTACCGTGCCGCGTGCTACCGCGCGTGCCAGCGAGCGGCCTGCGATCTGCTGGAAATTCTCGATGTAGCCATAGCCGAGCCGGGTGACGTCGCGTTGCTCGGCATGCACGTCCGCGGCACCGATACCGTCGCCACGCAGCAGGGCACGGCTGGTCACCAGTACGGTGCGGAACAACTGCAGCCGGACCGGCACGCGCACGGTCCAGCCGCCAGCGCGCGGGCACTGCACCGGGACGGTCAGGCGTGATCTGACCGGGGCCTGGTTGGAAATGATGGCGTGCAGTGGCTGTCCGCAGGCCGCCAGGTGCAAGCGCAGGTCCAGCGGCGCGGCGGCCACTTTGATGCGGCTGCCCGGCTGCGCGTAGTGGTTGCGCACCGCCTGTTCGGCGGCCGCGCGCAAGCTGGCCAGTGACTGCGTAGCAGCGGCGGCGCTCGTCGCCTGCGCGGGGGCAGGCATGCCCAGCCACAGCATGAAGGCCGTGCCGATGGCCGCGATGCAAGGGCGCAGATTCACGCGTCGGCCAGCTGCGTGCCGAGCTGGGCCAGCAAGGTGTCCCGGCCTGCTTCGAGTTTCTGTGCGAGCTCGCCGGCCTGCTCCAGTTGGCCTTCGTTGAGCAATGCAACGAACCGCTTGCCCTGTTCGTTCAAGTGCGCGCCGGCATCGCTGAGTGCCGCGGTGTCGCTCGGTTCCCGGCCCAACAGGGCCAGCCGCTCGATACTGCGCATGAGTGCGCGCGTATCGAACCAGCGCCCGTCCAGCGCGGCCGGTTCCAGCAGGGCCAGTGCCATCGCCTGGCGCAGGTTCAAGGCCGCCTCGCGCACGGTCAGGCTGAGGCTGGCCGGGTCATTGCCGCTTTCGCCTTCCAGCCAGTCCAGGCCCAGATGGTGTGCGAGCAGGGCGGCGCGGTGCAGCGCTTCGGATTGTCGCCGCGCTTCGCTGCTGCGACGCTGCTGCGCACCGAGCGCCGCCTGCGTCGCGGTGGCGCGCGCGTGTTGCGTGTCGTGGCCTTGTTGCAGCTTGCGGATCCGCTCGCTGGCGGTACACAGAGTGGCGCTGCCCTCGTCCAGCAGGCTGCCGGATTGGCCTGCGCCGGCCTGTGCGCGCTCGAGTTGTTGCAGGCCGTGGCTGACGTCGCCGTTCAGTTGCAGCGAGAAGTCGCTGATCGAGCCGGTGACCGTCTCGATCTCGGTGGTGGTCAGGGTGGTTTTCTCGGCCAGTTGCTTGACCTCGTCGGCCACCACCGCAAAGCCACGTCCGGCATCGCCGGCGCGGGCGGCCTCGATCGCGGCGTTCAAGGCCACCAGGTTGGTCTGGTGGGCAATTTCCTGCACCGTGCCGGTCAGCTTGCGGATCTGGGCGACCTGTTCGGCCAGCTTGCTCTGGTTGCGATTCATGGCGGTCAGCGCGGTGCGCAGCAGTCGCAGCTGGCTATCCAGTTCGCGCACGCCATCGGCCCCGGCCGCTCCGGCCTGGCTGGCCTGGTCCAGGTCGGCGCCGACCTGCTGCAGTGCCGTCGAGATCCCGGCGCTGCCATCCGTCAAGCGATCGACGCTGGTACGGCTGTCGGTGGCTGCCTGGTCCAGTGCGACCTGTTCGCGCGCAAGGTGCTGCACCGCGCCGAGCACCAGGCTTTGCTGTTCCAGCGTCTGCAACGCCACCGCGGCGGGTGGCCGGCGAGCGACGCGGGCCAGCAAGGGCGCCAGCGCCTGGGCGGCGCGCGGATACCGGCGTCGCAAGACGGCCACTTGCGCAGCATTGTCCTGGGCGGCGGCCTCCACCAGTGCAGAGATATGCTGGTTCCAGATCAGACTCATGAGGCGGGCATCATCTTCAGTCGAGGGTGGGTACGGTTGCTGCATCGTCAAAAACGTTCGAAACTTGAGTAAGCAAGTCACGTGCCAGTGGCTGGACTCAAGTGCGCGGCGCGGTGGTCGATAGCCATGCACGGCGTCGCGATGGCGACGAGGCATTCGAGGAGGCCGCATGGGCGGCACGTTGCTGGAAAAGGTGGAGCGACAGACCCGACTGGCCGGACACAACCGGGTCGCGATGTTGCTGTTCCGGCTGGGCGACGAGCAGTTGTTCGGCATCAATGTATTCAAGGTGCGCGAAGTGCTGCGGCGGCCGCCGATGGAACGCATGCAGGGCGTGCACGAATTGATTGCCGGCAGTTGCGACTATCGTGGCCAGACCATTGCGGTGATCGACCTCGCCGCCGCGTTGGGTTATGCCCCGCTGCGCGAGGTCGCCTCGGCGCACTTGATGGTGACCGAGTTCAACCGCTCGGTGCAGGGCTTCCTGGTCGCCGACCTGCAGCGGATGGTGCACTGTGAAGGCGCGGCCATGGCGGCGCCGGCCAGCGTGCTCGGGTATGGTTCGCGGGTCAATGCGGTCACGCGCGTCGATGGCGCGCTGTTGGCCGTGGTCGACGTGGAGCACGTGCTGGCGAGTATCGACACGGCGCCGGCCGAACTCTCCGCGCAGGTGCAGCGCGAGGCTGCCACCCGCTCGCTGGCGCAGCGGCGGGTGCTGGTGGTGGATGATTCGGGCATCGCCCGGCGGCGCCTGGTCAACCTGTTCAAGCAGATGGATATCGATTGTGTGGTGGCCAAGGATGGGCGCGAGGCGCTGGATCGGCTGCTTGAACTGGCCGACGGCGATCCGGCCGGTGCCATCGAGCTGGTGGTGTCGGATATCGAAATGCCGCGGTTGGACGGTTATGCGTTGACCCGCGCCATTCGTGAGGCGCCGAGCCTGCGTCGGCTGAAGGTGGTGCTGCACAGTTCGCTCAGCGGCATGTTCAATGAGGCGATGATCAAGGAGGTCAAGGCCGATCGCTTCGTGGCCAAGTTCCAGCCGGACGTGCTGGCGCAGACGGTGCTGGAATTGTTGCCGGAAGCCGGCCCGGCAGCGCCGGCGGCGTCGACAGGCTGACGCCCGGGCCAATCGCCGACGAGGCGTCAACAAACCGTCTTTCGCCGTCCATCGGCTGCTGGCGGCGACACCGTGCCGGCACGCAAACCCAACAATGGCATGGGTTTCCAGCCGGTGGCATGCAAATTGCCTTTCGCTCCGTGCAGCCACAGCACGCGGAGCGAACCGATGATTCCAGGCACCACCAATCTCTTTGGCATCCACACCCGGGCGCTCGACTTGTGGCAGCGCCGTGCCAAGGTGCTGGCCAACAACCTGGCCAATGTCGATACCCCCGGCTATCTGGCGCGCGATGTCGACTTTCGCAAGGTGCTGGCCGCGGCCAGCGGTCATGCCGACGGACTGAAACTGGAAACCGATGCCCCCGGCCAGATCAGCACGGCCAGCCAGGCCGCCGACACGCTGGCCTATCGCGTACCGACCCAGCCGAGCATGGACGGCAATACTGTCGATGGCCAGGTCGAGCAGGCCGCCTTTGCCGCCAACGGCGTGCATTACCAGGCCACCCTGTCCTTCATCACCGCGCAGATCCGCATGCTGCGCACTGCCATCACGGGAGCTTGACGCGGATGTCCGCCTTCTCGATTTTCAACGTGGCCGGTTCCGGCATGGCTGCGCAATCTCTTCGACTCAACACGGTCGCCAGCAATCTGGCCAATGCCGACAGCGTGGCGAGCACGCCCGAAGGGGCCTATCGCTCGCGCGAGCCGCTGTTCGCCGCGGTGAAGGACCGGCTCGACGGTGGCGGCAATGCGGTGGGCGAGGGCGTGCAGGTACTCGGTGTCACCGAGAGCCAGGCCGCCATCCCCCGTCGCTACGAACCGGGCAATCCGCTAGCGGATGCCAACGGCTACGTCTACACCAGCAACGTCAATCCGGTCGACGAGCTGGTCAACATGATCTCGGCCTCGCGCTCGTACCAGAACAACGTCGAGGTGATGAACTCGGCGCGCCAGCTGATGCAAAAGACGCTGGACTTGGGCAAATGAGGCACATCCCGATGAACCACCAGCAATACGCATCGATGAGGAGCGTGGCATGAGCAGCATGGCCATTGGTGGCCCAGCCACTTCCAGTACCGCCCAGGCCGCCAGCCTGGGCAAGGAGAAGACGCTGAACCAGGCGGATTTCCTCAGTTTGCTGGTGCAGCAGATGCGCAACCAGGACCCGACCAAGCCGGTCGACTCCTCGCAGATGGTCAGCCAGCTGGCGCAGATCAGCCAAGTGTCAGCCACGCAGGCGCTGCAGACCTCGTTCGACAGTCTCAGCCAGTCGCTGCAAGGCAATCAGTTGCTGCAGGCGAGCAGCCTGGTCGGACACCGCGTCACGGTGCCGTCGCAAGCCGGTCAGTTGCAGGCCGGTGGCCTGGATGGCGCGGTCAACGTGCCCGCTGGCGGCGGCACCGTGCTGGTGCAGGTCACCGATGCCAGCGGCAACGTGTTGCGCACGTTGAACCTGGGCCAGCCCGCGTCAGGCCTGGCGGCGTTCCACTGGGACGGCAAGGACGAGGGTGGCACGGCCCTGCCGGCGGGAACCTATGGCCTCAAGGCGCAGGCCGGCAACACCGCGGTGGCGACCTATGTCAGCGGCAGGGTCAATGGCGTAAGCATGACCGGCAGCGATGGCGCCTATCTCGACGTGGATGGTTTTGGCGGGGCCCTGCTGAGTCAGGTCGCACAGATCAACTGATCCCCCTTCGGGTCTCAATACAGAGGAATTACCGATATGCCTTTCAACATTGCCTTGAGCGGTCTTAACGCAGCCTCCTCGGATCTCGAGGTCACCGCCAACAACATCGCCAACACCGGTACCACCGGCTTCAAGGGTTCGCGCGCACAGTTTGCCGAGCTGTTCAATGCTGCCGGTCCCAACCTCAGTGCCACCCAGACGGGCAGCGGCGTGCGGCTCACCAACGTGGCCCAACAGTTCACCGCCGGCAGCGTGGAAACGACCAACAACAGCCTGGATTTCGCCATCAGCGGGGAGGGATTCTTCACCTTGCACGACGGCAAGGGCTATTCCTACACCCGTGCCGGCGCCTTCCAGAAGGATCAGAACGGCTTCGTCACCAACGCCGAAGGCCAGCGCCTGCAAGTGTTTCCGGCGCTGTCCAACGGCAGCTTCGACAACAGCACGCTGTCCGACCTGCAACTGGTCACCTCGCAGAATGCGGCCAGGGCCACCACCAGCGTGCAGATGTCGCTGAACTTGCCGTCCGACGCGCTGGCACCGGCCACGCCGTTCGACCCGCTCAACGACCCCTCCAGCTACAACCAGGCCACGCCGTTCACGGCCTACGACTCGCTCGGTGCCACCCACAACGGCACCGTGTATTTCGTCAAGGATGCGGCGGCCAACGTGTGGAACGCGAACCTGTATGTCGATGGCGTGTCGACCGGCGCCTCGCAGCCGGTCACGTTCAACAGCAGTGGTGCGCTGGTGGCACCGGCAAACGGCAAGCTGGCCTTTGGCGCCGTTTCGGTCAGCCCGGGTGCCGATCCGCTGCAGCTGACCGTGGACATGAGCAAGGCCACCCAGTTCGGCAACGCCTACGCGGCCAGCTCGATCAACCAGGACGGTTACCCGACCGGCGTGCTGGCGAGCATCGACGTGTCACGTGAAGGCGTGGTGCAGGCGAAGTACTCCAACGGCCAGAGCAGCGCGCTGGGTCAGCTGGCGATGGCGCGCTTCGCCAACGAGCAGGGTCTGCGCCAGCTGGACAACACCAACTGGGCGGCGTCCTACGACTCCGGCACGCCAATCATGGGCGCCGCCGGCAACGGCACTTACGGCAGCGTGCAGGCCGGTGCGCTGGAGGCTTCCAACACGGCCGATCTCACCGTTCAGCTGGTCAACATGATCAAGGCGCAGCGCAACTACCAGGCGAATGCGCAGGTGATCTCCACCGACAACCAGCTGACCCAGACCATCATCAATATCCACAATTGAGGAGCGAGTGATCGGGAATGAGGAGTGAGAGAAGTGCTTCACCGGCCGACTCTCGCTCCTCACTTCTCACTTCTCACTCCTTGAGGAGCTTCTCCATGGACAGATCGCTCTATGTAGCCATGACCGGCGCCACGCAGATGATGCGCGAGCAGTCCGAAGTGGCGCACAACCTGGCTAACGCCGACACCGTCGGCTTCAAGGCGCAGCTGTCGGCGTTTCAGCCGCTGACCGTGCAGGGGCCAGGTCTGCCCACGCGGATCAACGGCGTGGCGCATGGCCTGGGCGTGGATATGCGCGAAGGCGGCCAGATCGAAACCGGCCGTCAGTTGGATGTGGCCGTGCAGGGCGCGGGCTGGATCGCGGTGCAGGGTGCCGACGGCCGCGAGGGCTATACCCGTGCCGGCGAGCTGCGCTTGACTCCGGATGGCCTGCTCACCGACGCGCGCGGCAACCTGGTGCTGGGCGAGGGTGGCCCGATCAGTGTGCCGCAGAGCAGCCAGCTGAATATCGGTGCGGATGGCACGGTGTCGGTGGTGCCGATGGGGCAGTCGCCGGAAACCATTGCCGCGGTGGGCCGCATCAAGCTGGTGAATCCACCAGCCGACCGGCTCTCGCTGGGCAGCGACGGGCTGATGCATCTCAGTGACGGCGGCAGCGCGGACGCGGATCCGGCGGTCTCCCTGAAATCAGGCGTGCTGGAGTCAAGCAACGTCAATCCCTCGCAGACCTTGGTGCAGATGATCCAGCTGTCACGCCAGTACGAGCTGCAGATCCGCGCGATCCGCAGTGCGGACGAGAACGCGCAGTCGGCCTCGCGCTTGCTGCAGATGACCTGATCCAGCGCATTCGCACGCGCTTCACAACGACATACCAGACGTCCAAACGGAGTCCATCGCCATGTTTTCATCCTTGTGGGTAGCCAAGACCGGCCTCGATGCGCAGCAGACACGCATGGACGTCATCTCGAACAATCTGGCCAACGCGAACACTACCGGTTTCAAGAGCGCGCGCGCCGAGTTCCAGGACCTGGTCTACCAGAACCTGCGCCAGCCCGGCGGGCAGACCACCGAGCAGACGCAGTCGCCCTCGGGGCTGATGCTGGGCACCGGCGTGCGCGTGGTGGGCAGCGAAAAGTTGTTCACGCAGGGCAATATCGAGCAGACCGGCAACTCGCTGGACGTGGCCGTGCAGGGGCGCGGCTTCCTGCAGGTGACTATGCCCGACGGCACCATCGCCTATACCCGCGACGGTTCCTTGCACATGGACCAGAACGGCCAGATCGTCACCGCCAACGGCTACGCGCTGGACCCGGCGCTGAGTGTGCCGGCCAATGCGCAGAGCATCACCATCGGCAGCGACGGCACGGTCAGCGTGAGCTTGCCGGGGCAGGCCGCCACGCAGCAGGTCGGCACCGTACAGCTGGCGGATTTCATCAACCCCGCCGGGCTGCAGCCCAACGGCGACAACTTGTACCTGGAGACCGCCTCCAGCGGCTCGCCGCAGATCGGCCAGCCCGGCCTGAACGGCCTGGGCACGCTGGCGCAAGGTGCGCTGGAAAGCTCCAACGTCAACGTAGTCGAGCAGATGGTTGACATGATCGAGACCCAGCGTACCTACGAGATGAACTCCAAGGCCGTGTCCGCCGCCGACTCGATGCTGCAGTTCCTCACCAACAAGACCTGAGGCACGCCGTGATGAAGAATCGTTTGCGCTTTTCATGGCTGCCGTGCGCACTGGCCCTGCTGGCCGGTTGCGCCGACATGCCGCGCGTGCGCGACGATGCCCAGTGGGCAGCGTCGCTGCCGCCATCGCAAGAGGCCGCCGTGGCGGCCGACGGCTCGATCTACCATGATGCACAGAACATGGAGCTGTTTGCGGACCCGCGCGCCCATCGCGTGGGCGACATCCTCACCGTGGTGCTGGTCGAGAGCACCCAGGCCAGCAAGAAGGCCACCACCAGCACCAGCAAGACCGACCAGGCCGATATCGGCGCGCCGACCCTGCTGGGCAAGGCGATTACCGCCGGCGGTCGCAGCGCGACCTTCGGACTGGACGGCAAGCGCAGTTTCGACGGCGCCGGTTCCAGCAGTCAGAGCAATCAGCTCACCGGACAGATCACGGTGACCGTGGCGCAACGCCTGAGCAACGGCAACCTGATGGTGCGCGGCGAAAAATGGCTGACCATCAACCAGGGCCAGGAGCTGGTGCGTATTTCCGGCATCGTGCGGCCGCAGGACATCGGCCAGGATAACGTGGTGCCGTCAACCCGCGTGGCCGATGCACGCATCAGCTACACCGGTCGCGGCACCCTGGCTGACGCGAACACGCGCGGCTGGCTGTCGCGCTTCTTCAATTCCAAGTGGATGCCGTTCTGATGAGCACGCCCGCGTACGCCGCTGTCGTAGGAGCCCGCTTGCGGGCGATGCTCTTCGCTTGGACATTCACAACAGGAGCATCGCCCGCGAGCGGGCTCCTACGCAAAATGGCGCTTGCGGTGGGGTTGGCTTTGTTGGCGGTGGCGCCTGCGCACGCGGACAAGATTCGCGACCTGGTGCAAGTCCAGGGCGTGCGCAGCAACCAGCTGATCGGCTACGGCCTGGTGGTGGGCCTGGATGGCTCGGGTGACCAGACCACGCAAGCGCCGTTCACCACGCAGAGCCTGGAGAACATGCTGCAGCAATTCGGCATCACCGTGCCGGCCAGCGCGCGGCCGCAGCTGAAAAATGCCGCGGCCGTCATGGTGACCGCGGATCTCCCGCCGTTCGCCAAGCCCGGCCAGACCATCGATGTCACGGTGGCCTCGATCGGCAATGCCAAAAGCATCCGCGGCGGACAGCTGCTGATGGCGCCGCTGCGCGGTGCCGATGGCAATGTCTATGCGGTGGCGCAGGGCAGCGTGGTGGTGGGCGGCATCAGCGCGCAGGGCAAGAGCGGCTCCAGCGTGCAGGTGAACATCTCGGCCAGCGGGCGCATTCCCAATGGCGCTTCGGTCGAGCGCGTGGTGGCCTCGTCGTTCGCCGCCGGTGGCGACCTGATGCTGAACCTCAACACGGCGGACTTCACCACCGCCACGCGCATCGCCGCGGCGATCAACAAGGCCTACGGCACGGGCACCGCCCAGCCGGTGGACGGTGGCACGGTGTCTGTGCGCGGTCCGCAGGACCCGGCGCAGAAGGTGGCGTGGCTGGGTGCCATCCAGAATCTCGACGTGCAGCCAGGCGATGCCCCGGCACGGATCGTGGTCAATTCACGTACCGGTACCGTCGTGATTGGTTCGGATGTCCGGGTCACCGCCGCGGCGGTGGCGCATGGCGCGATCCAGGTGACGATCGCCGAGCAGCCGCAGGTCAGCCAGCCGGCACCGTTCAGCCAGGGCCAGACCGCGATCGTGCCCAACAGCAGCGTCCAGGTCAGCGAGGAGGGCGCGCACATGTTCAAGTTCGGCCCCGGCGTGAGCCTGGACACCATCGTGCGTGCGGTGAACCAGGTGGGCGCGACCCCGAGCGACCTGATCTCGATCCTGCAGGCGCTGAAGCAGGCTGGCGCGCTTCATGCAGACCTGGTTGTGATCTAGGAGATCTGTTCATGACGCCTCTCAACAGCACCTCAGCCGCGCTGGATACCTGGACCGAACTGTCCGGGTTTCAACAACTGCGCGCGCAGGCGCGCAGCGACGGCGGCAAGAGTGCGCTGCCGGCGGTGGCCAGGCAGTTCGAGGCGATCTTTACCCAGATGATGCTGAAGTCGATGCGCGAGGCCAACGCCAGCATGGGCAGCGACATCGCCGGCAGTGAGCAGGTGAATGCCTATCGTGACCTGTTCGATCAGCAGTTGTCGCTGAGCCTGGCCAACGGCCACAACGGCCTGGGCATCGCGAAGATGTTGGTACGCCAGTTGGGTGGCAAGACGGAGTCGACCGAAGCCGCCGCCGCAGCTACGGGGCGGGAGCTGCCCGTGCCCACCGCCAGCGTGCTGAACGCCAATGTGCGCGCCCTGCTGCAGTTAGGGTCGGATCGCCCAGCGGGTGACGGCGCCGCGGGCGCCAGCCTGGGTATGCCTTCCACGGCCGCTGCCGGTTCGGTATGGCAACACACGCTCGACCGCTTGGCAGAAGGCGCGATGGACGTGGCGGGTACCGCGGCCACGGCGTTGCCCGGCGGCGATCCGGTGAGCTTCGTGCGCGCGCTGGCGCCCCACGCGGCGGTGGCGGCGAAGGAATTGGGGGTGTCGGTGCGTGCGCTGCTGGCGCAGGCCGCGCTTGAAACCGGCTGGGGCAAGCATCTGCCCAGCCACTACGATGGGAGCAGCAGCAACAACCTGTTTGGGATCAAGGCCGACGGCAGTTGGCACGGCGACAAGGTCAGCGTACCTACGCTGGAATATGAAAACGGCGTGGCCGTGCGCAAGCGCGATGCGTTCCGCGCCTACGATTCACCATCCGCTTCGTTCGCCGATTACGCGCGCCTGATTGCCGACAGCCCGCGCTACGCGCAGGCGCTGGGGCAGGGCGAGAATATCGCCGCCTTCGCGCATGGGCTGGTGCATGGTGGCTACGCGACCGATCCCGCTTATGTGGCCAAGATCACCGCGATCGCCAACAGCGCGCAGATGCGCGAGGCGTTGGCTGGTTTGCATGTGGACGGGGGTGCGGAGTGAGTGGCGTGGCTTTATCGCGTGGTGATCGTCGAGGCATCGGCGCTTTGCCGTTTGCCAAGGGGCGGTCCGTCGTTCTGGCGGACGCCAGATCAAGATTCTTGGCCACGCTATGCGTGCAGGGTTGCGGCATAAAGCTTTCGTCCGCCCGTGGCGGACGAGTTACTTTTCTCTTGCGTGGCCAAGAGAAAAGTAACCCAAAGAGAAGGCCACCCCGCTTGGCGCTTGCCGGGCTTCGGGCAACCGCTCCTGCGTTGCCTCAACTCGGGCATCCATGCCCTCGCCATGCCCGGCAAGTCCGTGAGCCGGGGTCGGGCTTTTCGACAGCACATCCCTGTGCTGGCGAAAAGGAGTCGACATCCTGTCGACTCCCGCTGCGCGGCCTGTCGACCCCGACTCACCGCCGCACAGGGGCCCCGGGTAGAGCAGCGGGCCATCGTGGACCGCACTCCTGGCGCTCGCTGCGCGAACGCAAGGCAACGAGCAGTGGACCGTTGGCATCGGGCTCTGCTCTCACCTCTCCCTCCTCTCTACTCACTTCTCACATAGCGCTGATTCAAGGAGAGGCCCACCCGGCCGATATCGTCACCACGTACCGCGCCAACCCGGCGGTGCACCAGTTGTTGAGGGTGTTTCATGGCTGACATGCTTTCGACCGGCGTGTCCGGGCTGCTTGCCGCGCAGATCGGGCTCAGTACGGTCAGCCACAACGTGGCCAACGTCAATACGGACGGCTACAGCCGCCAGGTCGTGTCGTTCGGCGCGCGGCTGCCCGAGGGGCAGGCCGGGTTTTACATCGGCACCGGGGTCGACACGGTGGCGGTGCAGCGCGCGTACAGCGAGTTTCTGAACAGCTCGCTGTGGTCGGCCAGTTCGGGGCAGGGCCGGGCCAGCACCCTGGCCAGCCTCACCGGACAGCTCAACAACCAGCTGTCGGGTAGCACCAACCTGCAGACCTCGCTGGACAGTTTCTATGGCGCGGTGCAGGACATGGCCAATGCGCCGTCCGACACCGCCTCGCGTCAGGTGTTGCTGGCCCGGGCGGGTGGGTTGGTCAGCACGTTTCATGCGCTGTCGGGCCAGTTCAGCCAGTTGTCGGGTCAGGTGCAGCAGCAGATCACCGATACCGTGGGTTCGATCAACAGCGACAGCGCGTCGATTGCCAAGTTGAACGGGCTTATCCGTTCATCCTCGGCCACCGACGGTACGCCGCCGGCAGACCTGCTCGACCAGCGCGATGCGCTGGTCAAAAAGCTGGCTGGCGAGGTGGGCGTGAGCGTGGTGCCGCAGAACGACCACACCATCAGTGTGTTCGTCGGCAATGGACAGGCACTGGTCACCGGCACCGAGTCGCACCCGCTGGGCACCGCAGCGAATGTCTACGATGCCACCCGCGTCGAAGTGGTGGGCGGCGGCTCCGGCAGCGTGATCAGTGGGCGCATCGGCGGTGGTGCGCTGGGCGCGCTGCTGGACTTTCGCAGCAACGTGCTCGACCCGGCGCAGACCCAGCTGGGTCGTTCGGCGCAGGCGCTGGCCAGTGCATTCAATGCCCAGCATGCGCAGGGCGTGGACCTGCACGGCGAGGTGGGCGGTGCGTTCTTCAGTGTCGCCGGGCCGGTGGTACAGGGCGCTTCCAGCAACACCGGCAGCGGTACGCTGGATGCCAGCATCGGCGACATCGGCACACTGACCGGCAAGGACTATGTGCTGAGCTACGACGGCAGCAACTGGAGCATGCACGACAGCCACGGCAGCGCCGTGGCACTGGGCGGCAGCGGCACCAGCGCCGATCCGTTCACGGCGGCCGGGCTGAGCCTGGTGCTCGGCGGCAGTGCCAGCGCCGGCGACAGCTTTCGCGTGCAGCCCAGCCGCGCCGCCGCGGACAGCTTTTCGGTCGCCATCGACGACCCCGACAAGGTTGCCGCCGCGGCTGCGTTCGTGGTCAACGCGGGCAGCGGCAATACCGCTACGGCGCCGCCCAGCGTCCGCATCAGCGACGGCAGCGATCCCAACCTGCTTAATGCCAGCTCGATCGTGTTCAGCTCGCCCAGCAGCTACAGCATCGACGGCGGCGCAGCGCAGACCTTCACGCCCGGCCAGCCGATCGTGCACAACGGCTGGAGCATGCAGCTGGGCGGCGCGCCCCAGGCCGGCGACAGTTTCAGCCTGCGGGCCAACCGCAATGCGCAGGGCGACAACTCCAATGCGCTGATGCTGGGCAAGGTCGCCAACCTCGGCGTGCTCGACGGTGGCGTCACCAGCACCGGCCGCGCCTACAGCCAATTGGTCAGCCAGGTCGGCAGCGCCGGCGCGCTGGCCAAGGACGACCTGACCACGCAAACGGCGGTGTACAGCCAGGCGATGAGTTCGCAGCAAAGCGTTTCGGGTGTGAACCTGGACGAGGAGGCGGCCAACCTGGTGCGTTACCAGCAGGCCTACCAGGCCTCGGCCCAGGTCATCAGCACGGCCAACAGCCTATTCAGCGCGCTGCTCGGCGCGGTACGGGGATAAATCATGCGCGTTTCCACCAGCTGGATGCAGCAGCAATCCATCGGCAACATGATGAATCGGCAGGGCGACCTGTCCGACCTCAACACGCAGTTGAGCACGGGCAAGCGGATCAACCAGCCCTCCGACGATCCGGTCGGCGCGGCGCGCGCGCTGGATACGTCGCACCTGATTGCCGACGCCGCGCAATATCAGCGCAACATCACCTCGGCCAACGCCAGGCTGGGTCTGGAAGACCAGACCCTGTCCAACACCAGCAACGTACTCGGGCGTGTGCGCACGCTGCTGCTGCAAGCGGCCAATGGCAGCCAGACCGACCAGACCCGTGGTGACATCGCCGCGGAGATGGCGCAATTGCGTCAGCAGTTGCTCGGCCAGGCCAACAGCACCGATGGCCAGGGCGGATACATTTTTGCCGGCAATCGCACCGGTACCCAGCCGTTTGCATCGCAAGGCAGCGTCAGCTACCTCGGCGACGACGGCCAGCGCATGGTGGCCGCCGGTCCGGGGCTGCAGGTCGCCACCGGTGATCCGGGCAGCGCCGTGTTCAAGGATATTCCCACCGGCAACGGCACTTTTGCGGTAAGCGCGAGTGCGACCAATACCGGCAACGCCGTGGCCGGCGCCAGCAGCGTGACCGATCCCTCGGCCAGTCCTTCGGCGTGGGACGGTGGCAGCTACAGCATCGTGTTCACCGCGGCCGACGCGTACCAAGTGCGCGATGGCGGCGGTGCGGTGCTGGACAGCGGCAGCTACGACCCGGGCAAGGGCGGCAGCATCACCTTCCGTGGTGCCCAGGTCGCCTTCGACGGCGCGCCCAACGCCAGCGACACGTTTGCGCTCGGCGCTTCGGCCAAGCAGGACGTGTTCACCACGCTGGACAACATCATCACGACGTTGCGCACGCCCAACGGTGGTGGTGCGCAGATGCAGAACGACATCAATACGCAGTTCGCGAATCTCGATCAGGCGATCGACACCATCACCCGTACGCGTGGCAAGGTGGGTGCGCGCATGAATGCGCTCGATCAGCAAGGCGGGCTCAACGACGACCTGACCCTGCAATACAAGACGGCACTGTCGAACGTGCAGGACGTGAACTATTACGACGCAATCAGCCAGCTCGGTGCGCAGACCACGGCACTGCAAGCGGCGCAGCAGACTTTCACGAAAATCCAGGGTTCAAAATTGTTCGATTATTTGCGTTGACAAGGCTCAAGTTTTGGTGTCACGGGTCGAAACGGTACACAAGGCGGATGCATTCAATGGTGAATCCCCGCCGGATTGTCTGAGCCGACCACTGTCGGCACACCACCTCGATTCGGAGAATTCCCATGGTCATGAGCGTCAATACCAACATCAGCTCACTGAATGCCCAGAAAAACCTGGCCGCCACGCAGAGCAAACTTGCCACTGCGATCGAGCGCCTGTCCTCGGGCCTGCGTATCAACAGTGCCAAAGACGACGCCGCCGGCCTCGCCATTTCCACCCGCTTTACCACCCAGATCAACGGCCTCAATCAGGCAGTCAGCAATGCCAACGATGGCATTTCGCTGGCGCAGACCACCGAGTCGGCGCTAAACGAGGTGACCAACAACATGCAGCGTATCCGTACGCTGGCCGTGCAGTCCGCCAACGCTACCAACTCCGACAGCGATCGCGCTGCGCTGGATGCCGAAGTGCAGCAGCGTCTGTCCGAGATCACCCGTATCTCACAGCAGACCACGTTCAACGGTCGCCACGTGCTGGATGGCAGCTTCGGTAACGCTGCGTTCCAGATCGGTGCCAACGTGGGCGAGACGATTTCGGTGAACCTGAGCCAGGGGGCCGGTGCCAAGCAGGTTGGCCAGATGGCCAATACGCAGAGCGCCGATCTGAGCGCGATGTTCACTGCCAGCGCAGCCACGCCAGGTACGACAACCAGTCTGACCATTGCCGCTTCAACCACCTTGGCTGCAGGCGACTTGACGATCGGTGGTACCGCCGTAGCTGCCGGTACCTATACCGGTACCCAGTTTGCCGCCGCAATCCAGACTGCGGGGGGCGCCGGTGTAACGGCTGCCTTTGATGGCGTCGCCAACACGATCACGATCACCAATACCACTGCGGCGCCAGTGGCGATTGCCGGTACCGCCCGGGCAACCTATTTTGCCGCCACGAGCGTTGCCGCACAGACGCCAGCCTCCTCCGGCACCCTGACACTGGCCACCGGCGACCTGACGATCCAGTCGGCGACTGGCGGTACTGCCGCCGACATGAGTGGTACTTACGCGAGTGCACAGAGTCTGGTCGATGCAATCAACGCCAAGGGTGTCGCTGGTGTCTCGGCCTACTACGACAGCACCGGCCATTCAGTGCATTTGAACTCGCAGTCCGCGTTGACCGTGAATGGCGCCAAGGCTGGTGTCGGTGCCGGTAATCTGGCTTTTGCCAATTCGGGCGCCACCGCCATCGCCGTCGGTGGCAATCTGTCCACCAGCGACGTGAAAACGGTGATCGGCGCGAACGATACCATCAGTCGCATCGATGCCGCCTTGGGTACCATCAGCTCCATGCGCAGCGACCTCGGCGCGGTGCAGAACCGTTTCGATTCCACCATCGCCAACCTGCAGACCATCTCGCAGAATCTCAGCGCGTCGCGCAGCCAGATCCAGGATGCCGACTTCGCGGCCGAAACGGCGAACATGTCCAGTGCGAACATCTTGCAACAGGCTGGTGTGTCGGTGCTGGCACAGGCCAACGCCAGCAAGCAGAGCGTGCTCAAGCTACTGCAGTAACTTGTCATCGGAGCGGCCACGGAACATCGCGGCCGCTCCATCCATTTTGAGGAAACCCGCTCATGGCGATCAACATCGGTTCTACCAGCACACCTACTACCGGGCTGCTGACCTCGATGGGTGTCGGTTCGGGTTTGGACGTAGCTACTCTGGTCAGCAAGCTGGTAGCCGCCAAGAAGGCACCGCAGCAAAACCAGATCACCAAGCAGCAGACCACCGCCAACACCCAGCTTTCCGCGCTGGGACAAGTCAGCGCCGCACTTTCCGCGTTGCAGTCGGCGATGGCGTCACTCACTGACGGCAGCGCCTTCACTGCGCGCCAGGTGAACAGCAGCGACAGCACCGTGCTCAGTGCCAGCAACACCGGCACCGCAGTCAACGGCAGCTACAACATTGTCGTTACCCAGATGGCGAGCGCGTTGAAGGCTTCCTCCGGCGCTTTTGCCAGCAGCAGCACACAGGTCGGCACCGGTACGCTCACCGTCGCGGTGGGCAGTCAATCGATGAGTCTGACCATCGACAGTACCAACGGTTCGCTGGCATCGATTCGCGATGCCATCAACAATGCCAGCACCAATCCTGGCGTCTCCGCCACCATCGTCACCGGCACCGACGGCGCCCACTTGGTGCTCAGCGGTACCCGCACCGGCGCAGCCAACGGTTTCTCGGTGAGCAGCAGCGGTGGCGACGGCAAACTGGCGGCGCTCAAATACGATCCGGCAGCATCCAGCGGCAACGGCCTGACCGTGATCAACGCGGCCAAGGATGCGCAGTACAGCATTGATGGTCTGGCTGGCAGCAACGCTGGCAACACCGTCAGTACCGCGATTGACGGTCTCACCCTGAATCTGGTCAAGCTCGGCAGCAGCACAGTGAGTGTGTCCAGCGACACCACCAAGGCCACCAGCGCGCTGACCAACCTGGTCAGCACCTACAATAGTTTTGTCGGGATCTACCAGAACCTGAGCAAGTACGACGCCACCACCGGCACCGCTGGCGCACTGCTTGGCGACGCCACCCTCAACAGCATCAACAGCACTTTGTCACGGATTGTCGGTGGCACCGCCAACGGCGCTACGCTGTCCACTATCGGCATTTCTCTGCAGCTGGACGGTACTTTGCTGGTGGACAGCAGCAAGCTGCAGACCGCGTTGAGCGATGGTGGCAAGCAAGCTGGCGCGCTGTTTGGCGGCACCAATGGATTCGCCGCCCAGTTGAACACGCCGCTCGCCAGTTGGGGCGGCACCAGCGGCATCCTGGCTACACGCAGCACCAGCATCAACCAGCAGCTGAGTGACCTGGCGAACCAGCAAACTACGCTGAACAGCCGCATGGATAGCCTTACTGCGCGCTATCAGGCGCAGTTCAGCGCCCTCGATACGCTGATGAGCAAGCTCAACAGCACCAGCACCTATCTGCAGCAGCAGTTTGATGCGTTGAACAACAGCGCCAAGAAATAAGGGAGACGGTCATGGGATTCGGCTACGGCGCAAATGCCTACCAGCAAGTTCGTTCGCGCGGCGGAACCGAGTCGGCTGATCCGCATGGTCTGATCACACTGCTGATGGACGGCGCACTCGAACGTCTGGTGAAAGCCCGCGCGCACATGCTGCGGGGCGAGGTGGCGGCCAAGGGTGAAACCATCTCGCGCTGCATCGAGATTATCGGCGGCCTGCGCGACAGCCTCGACCCGAAAGTGGAGCCCACCATGGTGGAGCGGCTGGACTCGCTCTATGAATACATGAGTCGGCGCCTGCTGCAGGCCAACCTGCGCGACGACACCACCATCATCGACGAGGTCAGCAAGCTGCTGCACCAGGTGCGCGACAGTTGGGTACAGATCGCCCCGGCACCGGCGGTCCGCGCGGTAGGAACATAGACATGCCGCCATCAACCGGTACTGCCGCCTCACCGTTGACGCATGCGTTGGACATCACGCGCGCGATGCTGGCGGTGGCGAAGCAGGCCGATTGGGCACAACTGCTGCAGTTGGAGCAGGAGCGCGAGCCACTGGTACGTCGCCAGCATCCGACCGACCTGATCAGCCGTGCCCAGATCGAGCAGATTCTGGCGTACGATCGCCAGCTGCAGGCCCTGGTGGGCAACGCCCGTGATGCGGTCGCCCAGCTGTGGCAGGATGAGCGTAGCCGCTCCCAGGCCATTGCCGCCTACGCGCAGCGCTGAGCACGCCGAGGCCGTGCGGTGGCGGCGTTCCAGGCAAACAGCCGGCGGGCAGCGCCCCCCCTACGGCGCGCCGACGGTAGGGCGGGCACCGCCCGCCGGCTCTTCTGCCTCAATGCAGAATATGTTCAAGAGACAGCCTATAGGGGGATGGGTCATTTCAGCCGACACGTCGGGAGCTGCGCGATGGATAACTCCAGGTGGCATGAATTCGAGCAGCGCGTGAGCGTGGAGGAACTACTCCACGTCGCCGCCGAGCCGCTCGTATGGCCGGTGCCGGAAGGGTGGGCGTTGTCGCTGGCCGAGCGCAACAGCGACACGCTGGCGGCGATTGCCGCGTTGGAAGAGCGGCGGGTGGATGCGAGTGACGACGACAATCCGCTGGTGCAGGAGATGCGCCGGATGGATGCCAAGCTCACCGCCCTGGTGGATATCGTCAACCGACTCCTGACCCCCAATGACACCTTGCCCGGGCAGCGCCCGGTGCGCTTCAACGCGCGCGGCGCGGTGATTCCGACAGAGCTCGTGCCTGCTGGCGATACGATGCTTCTGAGCCTGCGTTTCGATCATTGTCGGAGCCTGCCGCTGGAGCTTCCCGCGCAGCGCGAACGTCAACTGGACGATGGTCGTACATTCGTTGCCTTCAGCACGCTGAGTGACGCGCAAGGTGACGCAATTGAGCGGCTCGTTTTTCGCCATCACCGACGTAAAGTGGCAGGGGTGCGTCAGTTGCCCGGGTGAATCTGCCCACATCGGTACGTTCCGGTCTGACGCGGATCAAGTGTACGTGTGACGCAGTTCGCACAATGGGGGATTGACACGCAGGATATTTCCTTACTTTGCGCACCCCTGCCACTCGCGCAACCGCGCGCACATTCCCGTCAGATGGGCGCGCATGAAGTTTCCGCGGTCTTTTGCATCAGCTGTTTACGAATCACGGCGCGAACGTGTTGAGGAATTTTCACGACGTAAAACTTTTGGCATGTGACATTTTGCCGTCACCAGGGTGCCAAGATTTGGCCTTCTTATTGCATGTGGGGCACCAGCCCAGCGACGGATCGTTGGCACGGATGAAAAAAGCGGCCTTGCCGGATGCAGGGACCGGGCCTTAGATGCAGTACGGAGGACAAGATGCAGAAGTTTGACTTTCTGGTGATTGAATCGGACGAAGTACGTATCAATGCGGTGATGGCGGCGCTCCACTTCCTCGGCTACCACCCGCAGCACGGCGCAAGTTGCATCAGCACCAGCGAGTCAACCCACGCCTGGCGCGCGGTCTACGTGGGGAATGTCGACGACGGCGCCGAGGCGGAGCGCCAGCTTGCCCTGCTGGGTACCAGCGCAGCGCACATCCCGCTGTTGCTGGCCGAGGACTCGCCCTGGCTCGAGCGGCTGGGCACGCCCAAATCGCCATTCGCCGGGCGCCTGGCCACGCTGAGCTTCCCGCTCAGCTACGAAAAACTGACCGAGGCCGTGCGCCATGTCTATGCGCGTCTGCTTGGCGGCCAGGCCGGCGGGCTGCGTTTCGTCGGCAACTCCGCGCCGATGGTTCGCGTCAATGCACTGATCCACCAAGTGGCGCCGTTCGATTCGACCGTGCTGGTGCTGGGTGAATCCGGCACCGGCAAGGAGATGGTCGCGCGCGCCATTCACGAACACTCACCGCGTCGCGACAAGCCCTTCGTGGCGATCAACTGCGGCGCGATTCCGGCCGAGTTGCTGGAAAGCGAGCTGTTCGGCCACGAGAAGGGCGCCTTCACCGGCGCCATCAGCGCGCGCAAGGGGCGCTTCGAGATGGCCGAGGGTGGCACCCTGTTCCTGGACGAGATCGGCGACATGAGCCTGCCGATGCAGGTGAAGTTGTTGCGCGTGTTGCAGGAGCGCGCGTACGAGCGCGTCGGTGGCAACAAGACGCAGCGCTGCGACGTGCGCATCATCGCGGCGACCCATCGCAACCTGGAGCAGTCGATTGCCGAGGATCGCTTCCGCGAAGACCTGTTCTACCGCCTGAGCGTGTTCCCGCTGGAGCTGCCCTCGTTGCGCGAGCGCCTGGAAGACCTGCCCACCCTGATCGCCGAGTTCAACCTGCGCCTGGCGCGCCGTGGGCTGGGTGCGGTGCGCTTCAGCGCCGGGGCGCTGCAGTCGCTGCGCGCGCATCCCTGGCCTGGCAACGTGCGTGAGCTTTCCAACCTGGTCGAGCGCATGGCGATTCTGTTCCCACACGGCGAAGTGCGCAGCAGCGACCTGCCGCAAAAATACCGCGGCAAGGTGGTACCGGACGAGGTGCATGGTGCGGCGCTGCTGGCGATGATGGATGACGAAGTCGCGCTAGTGGAAGCCGCGGCGCCGCCCGTGTTCGAGTCAGCGCACCTGCTGCCGGAGCAGGGTCTGGATCTCAAGGACCACCTGGCCGACATCGAGGTGAGTCTGATCCGCCAGGCGCTCGATGCCACGGGCGGCGTGGTGGCGCATGCCGCCCGGTTGTTGCACATGCAGCGCACCACCCTGGTAGAGAAGCTGCGCAAGTACGGGCTGCAGAACAGCATGGCTGCTTGAGTAGCGGGGAATGGGGAATGGGGAACATGGAGGGTCGAGTTGAGTGCGGACGCTCTCGATGACGCTTGTTCTTGCGAGTAAGGCCAACTCACCTCAAACCATGCGTTTCCCATTCCCCACTCTTCCAGCCATGGCACGCCTCGTGCATCCATCCATGCAAACCCGTCGCGCGTCGGGAATCCGTCACCAGGAAGCACCGCCATGAGCACCATCGACGTCAATAACCTGCTTTCCCAGATGCGCCAGATGACGGCGCAGGTACGTGCCCCGGAGGCAACCTCCGGGCTGGCGCCGATCGGCGCGCCGCTGGCTGGCGCGCCAGCCGATTTTTCCGCCGTGCTCAGGCAGTCGATTTCCGCGGTGGGGCGCAACCAGTTGGAGGCCGGCCGGCTGGCCGCCAGTTTCGAGCGTGGTGATCCGGGGGCGAATCTCGGGCGCACGATGATCGCGGTGCAGAAGGCCGACCTTTCGCTGCGCACGGTGGTGGCAGTACAAAGCAAGCTGGTCGATGCGTACAAGGAAATCATGAACATGCCGGTCTGACGCTTCTCGCGTAGCGCCCCTTGCGTCTTCACCCAACGAGCAACCCCATGGCAGACAACCCCATCGCGGCCAGCGACAACCATGGCATGCGAGCGGACCCCTTCAAGCAGCTCGCCCGCAGCCCGGCCGCGCGCCAGATCCTGCTGCTGGTGGCGATTGCCGCCGCCGTGGCGTTCGGCGTGGCGGTGGTGCTGTGGTCGCGTGGGCCGAACTACGGCTTGCTGTACGCGGGGCTGGACCAGAAGGACGCCGCCGCGGTGGCGCAGGAGCTGCAGGCAAGCAACACACCGTTCCAGTTGAGCAGCGACGGTGCTTCGATCATGGCGCCGGCGGCCGACCTGGCGGCCTTGCGTCTCAAGCTGGCCGCCAAGGGCCTGCCGCAAGGTAGTGCGTCCAGCAGCGTGACGGCGGCGAGCGATTCTCCGTTCGGTATGAGCGACCTGGCCGAACGCACGCGCTACCAGCAACTGCTGGAGTCCGACCTCAGTTCCACCATCGGCGGTCTGCAGTCGGTGCGCGCGGCGCGCGTGCATCTGGCCCTGCCCAAGCCGTCGGCGTTCATTCGCGACAATCATGCAGCCAGCGCCTCGGTGCTGGTGACGCTGTACCCGGGGCGCCAACTGGACGCCGGCCAGGTGGCCGCGATCGTGCATCTGGTGGCCTCCAGTGTGCCGGGGCTCGACGCCGGGCAGGTTTCCGTGGTGGATCAGCAAGGCCAGTTGCTGACCACCGATCCGAACAGCCCCGCGGCCGTGGGTAACGATCGCCTGCGCATGGCCACGCGTATCGAAAACACCTACGCGCAGCGCATCGAGGAATTGCTGACCCCGCTGGTTGGCCCGGGACGGGTACGCGCGCAGGTGTATGCGGATCTCGACTTCAGCAAGTCCGAGAAGGCCAGCGAAACCTTCGGCCACGACCATCCGGCACTGCGCAGCGAGCAGACCAGCAGCGAGCGGCGCAGTGCCGGCGCCGCGGCGGGCGGCATCCCCGGCGCCTTGAGCAACCAGCCACCCACCCTGGTCGCGCAGCCGACCGCGGCCAAGCCCGGCGCCGGCAAGGCGAACCCGGCGGCCACCACCGCGGCCACCGCGAGCGCCGGTGGCGACACCTCCAGCAGTGCCACCCGCAACTACGAGCTGGATCGCACCATCAGTCATGTCAGCGATCCGGCCGGGCGACTGGCCCGCCTGACCGTGGCGGTGGTGCTGGACAACAAGCTGGCCGCGAAGGACTCCGTTCCAGCCAGCAGCTCGAGCGCGGCCACCCGCGCTGACGGCGTGCCGTTCAGCGCGCAGGAATTGCAACGACTGACCGAGCTGATCAAGAACGCGGTAGGCTTCGACGCCGCGCGCGGCGACAGCGTCACGGTGGTGAACCAGCCATTCCGTCATCCGCTTGCGCTCGCGGCGCTGCCCGAGACCCCGTTGTGGGAACGGCCCGGCGCGATGGATCTGATCAAGCAGGGCATCGGCGTGCTGATTGCCTTGCTGGTGGCCTTCGGCCTGCTGCGCCCGCTGCTCAAGGGCGTGACCCGTGGCGCCGCCGCCACGCGGGCGTTGCCCTCGCCCAAGCCGCCGCTTTCGGTGCAGGTGAACGACGCGCCGGAGGCCAACGAACCGGCCCGGCTGGCCGCTGCCGCGCCTGCGCTGGCGTACGAGCAACGCATCGGCCAGGCCCGTCGCCTGGTGGGCGAAAACTCCAAACAGGTGGCACAGGTCGTGAAGAACTGGGTGGGCGAAGATGGCAACTAATCCACACGGTGCGCCGATCACCGGTGCCCAGCGCGCGGCGATCCTGCTGCTCACCCTGGGGGAGCAGCAGGCGGCCGAAGTGCTCAAGCATCTCAGTGCGCGTGACGTGCAAACGATCGGCACCGCCATGGCCGTGCTATCCAGCGTGAGCCGCGAGCACGTCGAGCTGGCGCTGGACAAACTCAACGACGACGTGGGTCGGCAGACTGCGTTGGGCGTGGGCACCGAGGACTACATCCGCAAAATCCTGGTCAACGCACTGGGCGAGAACAAGGCCGACGGCTTGATCGACCGGATCTTGCTGGGCCGCAGCAGCAAGGGCCTGGAATCGCTGAAGTGGATGGAAAGCCGTGCCATCGCCGAGATGATCAACCAGGAGCACCCGCAGATCATCGCGCTGGTGCTGGCGCACCTGGAGCCGGACCAGGCCGCCGAGGTGATCGGCTACCTGCCGCCACGGGTGCGCTCGGACGCGGTGATGCGCATTGCCACACT